>CAYNRX010000029.1:0-29714 GCA_964399965.1 uncultured Lachnospiraceae bacterium
AATTCGAGGGTTTCACCCTCGAGCTCCCCAGAATAAGGAAATAATTGTAAAACGCCGTCGCGTTTTACAATTATTTAAAAAGTTTTACCAATGCCCGTTTTCTTTCGAGTATCTCCGCAAACCTTTTTATATATTCATCCGGCTCCTTGAAATTGAATACCCGCTCCACCTTTCCTTCGCCCAGAACGGCCTTGCTGCTGCCGCCTCCTCCGAAGGCGGCAATGGAGCTTATCTCCTCCATGATGGCGATATTGTAGAAGCTCTCGTATCCCTTCTTCGCCCAGCCGGTATTTTCCAGATTGCCGATCGTATTCTTCTGGCGGTACATATAGTAGGGAGCATAGCCATGCTCATAAAGCGCGCTATATCCGGCGGTGAGCATTTTGCCCACCTCGCGCACATCGGCGGAGGACACCTCCCGCATCGCCATATCGGCCGCCCGCTTTTTATAGAGCGTGTGTATCGTCACGCTTTCGGGGTCGAGTGCTGTCACCTCCCGCACGGAGCGCGCAAAATCCTCCGCCCGCTCTCCCGGCAGCCCGGCGATAAGATCCATATTGATATTGTCAAAGCCGGCCTCCCGCGCCAGGCCGAACGCCCGTACCACCTCGGCCGCCGTATGACGGCGGTTTATGCGCCGGAGAGTGAGATCGTTCATCGACTGGGGATTGACGCTTATGCGGTTCGCGCCGCTATCCTTAGCCGCTTTGAGCTTCTCCGCCGTGAGGACGTCCGCCCTTCCGGCTTCAATGGTAAATTCCACCTCATCGCCAAGGTCAAATTCCCGCCGGATATGCGAGCACAGGGCGGCTGTCTGCTCAGGAGTCATCACCGCCGGAGTGCCGCCGCCGATATAGACGCTCATGCAGCTTATGCCACGGCTGCGCAACAGCTTTGCCCCCTCCGATATCTCCACCGCCAAAAGGCGCAGAAATTCCTCCAGATATTTCCCGGCCGTGCGCATATCGCGGCTGACGAACGAGCAATAGGAACAGCGGCTGGGGCAGAACGGTATCCCCACATAGACGCAGACGCTGTCCGCAGTCGCCCTATCTATGAGCGGCCGCTCATTCTCCGCCACCTCGGCCGCAAGCCTGGCCTTTTCCGGTTCCACAAAGTACACGTCCTCCAGCTGGGAGCGTATCTCCTCCGCAAAGAACCCTTCCTCCAGCATCTGCCGCGCCAGCTTGGCCGGGCGCACGCCGCACAGCGTTCCCCAGGGAAGAGGGATACGGCGGAATTTCTCCGCCGCCGTGCACAGGGAGCGTATAGCCGCGCTCTCCCGCGCCGTCTTGGGTGAAAACAGCCTTCTGTCCTTGGGGATCACCGTCTCGGCCGAGGAGGAGGACTGGCCGTACAATATCTCCGTATAGGCGCGCATTTCCTCCTCATCCTCCTCAAACCGCGAATGTATCAGGAGGATATCCTCCGCCCGGCGGCCGAAATACATCGAGGAAAACAGCTCCAGCTTTCCCCGGCAGTCAAGCCCGGTCTGGTATATCATTTATCCGCATTGAGCAGCTTGTTGACTGCGCTTACCAGGGCATACATCGAGGAGGTATTGATGTTGCTGTCCGTGCCCGCGCCCCAGTAGCATATGCCGTCGCCCTCCTTAACGGATATATAGCTTACGGCAATGGATGATGAGGAGCGTTCCAGAGCGTGCTCGTTGTAGATCATTATCTCGAAGCTGCGGCCGGTAAGCTCCCTTAAGGCGTTGGTCAGAGCGTCAAGCGGGCCGTTGCCCCCGGCCTCCAGCGTGCGCACCTCGCCCGCGTAGTCGACAGTTGCCGAAAGCGTCGTCCTGCCCTGGCTCACCGAGGAGCTGTAGAACAGGAGCTTTATGGGGGAGGTCTTATTCATGTATTCGTTCTTGAAGGCCTCGAGTATCTCCTCGTTTTCCATGACCGTATGTTTTGCGTCCGACATATCGGTAATAATGGAGGAGAACTGCACAAGCATCTTCTTCGGCAGGTGGTAGCCGTACTTATTTTCCATGATATAGCTGAGGCCGCCCTTGCCGGACTGGCTGTTTATCTGTATCGGCTCGTATTTTCTGCCCAGATCCGTGGGATCTATCGTAAGATACGGATTCTCCCAGGAGGTATGGCCGGAAGCGTCATAGACGTCCATGGCCTTCTTTATCGCATCCTGATGGGAGCCGGAGAAGGCGACAAAGGCCATCTCCCCGGCATAGGGATGACGCGGATGTATCGGCAGGCGGTTGAACCGCTCGTATACCGATATGACCTCGTCTATATTGTCGAGGTTGAGCTTAGGGTCGATGCCCTGGCAGAACATATTGAGGGCGATCGTCACGATATCGGCGTTGCCGGTGCGTTCGCCGTTGCCGAACAGCGTGCCCTCGATCCTGTCCGCCCCGGCCAAAAGAGCCACCTCGGAGGAGGCCACGCCGGTGCCGCGGTCGTTGTGGGCATGGACGCTTATCACCACGTTCTCACGGTTTTTGATATGCTGGCACATATACTCTATCTGGTCTGCATAGACGTTTACCGTTGCCACCTCTATCGTTGAAGGGAGGTTTATTATCACCTTCCTGTCGGGAGTGGGATTTAAGACCTCCAAAACATCGTTTACGACCTCGGCCGCATAGTCCATTTCCGTGCAGGTAAAGCTCTCGGGGGAGTATTCATAGCGGATATTGCCGCTGACCTTGCCCTCGACCAGGCTCACCAAAAGCTTCGCCCCGTCAACGGCCAGCTTCTTTATCTCCTCCTTATCCTTCTTAAACACCACTCTCCGCTGGAGCGTGGAGGTGGAGTTATAGAGGTGGATTATAGCGTTCTTCGCCCCATCGATAGCCTCGACCGTGCGCTTTATGATATGGTCGCGCGCCTGGGTCAGCACCTGTATAGTCACATCATCGGGGATGCGGTTTTCATCGATCAGGCGGCGTATAAACTCAAATTCGGTATTGGAAGCCGCCGGGAAGCCGACCTCTATCTCCTTGAAGCCCAGCTTTACCAGGTAGTCGAAAAACTCCAGCTTCTCCTCGGTCGTCATCGGCGAATAAAGAGCCTGGTTGCCATCGCGCAGATCGACGCTGCACCACACGGGAGCCTTTGTTATCTCGTTATCCGGCCAGGTGCGGTTTTCTATGGGCACCTTATGATACATTTTCTTGTATTTGTGACAGTTCATAGCGGTTCATCCTTTCTTTGGCTTGGTTGTTTTGGTAATAAAAAAACTGAGCCGCAATGCGACTCAGCTGATATTCCCGTCCTTTTTTTAAGGGCGCGAAAGCAAAACTGAAGCCTCATTGCCGGTTCAGTCTGTTACTAGTAGAAGGAGAGTTGTGTTAAATGAGCGTTTCATAACGGTCAATCCTTTCACTGCTGCTTTCGCACCGGCTCCCAAAATAGGAGCTGTGCATTTATATTATACATAAAACGGCGGCCGTTGTCAATAGGTTTTTGAGAAAAATTTTAACGGTAGTTTACATCACTATCTCAATGACCGCTATCACCGCCGCAACGGCGGCAAATACCCCGGCGGCCGTGTAATCGAGCCTTCCCGCACGGGTCTGCTTCATCTTGGTGCGGTTCCTGCCGCCGCTGTAGCATCTTGCCTCCATCGCCGTCGCCAGCTCGTCCGCCCGCCTGAATGCGCTGACAAAAAGCGGCACCAAAAGCGGCAGCATCGCCTTTGCCCGCCGCAGGATATTCCCGCTTTCGAAATCCGCTCCCCTGGCCGTCTGCGCCTTCATTATCTTATCGGTCTCCTCGGCCAGCGTGGGGATGAATCGGATCGCTATCGTCATCATCATCGCTATCTCATGCGCGGGCACCTTTATGCGTTCGAACGGCTTTAATATTTTCTCTATCCCGTCCGTAAGCATCAGGGGCGTTGTCGTAAGCGTCAAAAGCGAGGTCCCCATCACCAGGTACACCAAGCGCAAAAACATGAAAAACGCCGTTGCCACGCCCTGGCGCGTTATGCCCAGGGTGAACGTGCCTATATCCACCGACCACAGGTAATCCCCCGGGGTCATGAACATATTCAAGACCACCGTCACCGCCAAAAGTATCACCATCGGTTTCATTCCCCGGGCAATAAATTTCCAGGGCACTCCGCTTGATGCGGTAAGGGCAAGCACCATCACCGTTACTATAAGGTACGAAAGCGGCGAATTGATGCAAAACAGCAAAATTATAAACAGAAGCGTCAGCACGAGCTTCGTCTTGGCGTCCATCCTATGGAGCACCGAATCCCCCGGCACGTACTGGCCGATTATGATATTACGAAACACATCCGTCACCGCCCTTCAGGAGCTTTAGGAGCATATCGCGGGCATAGCCCACCGTATAGACCTCATCATCGACCGCCACGCCCGCCTCTCTGAGGATATCGCAAAGCCTCGTTATCTGCGGCGTTTCCAGACCCATCTGCCGAAGCTCCTTCCCCCGTGTGAACACCTCGGCCACCGTGCCCTCCATCGCCAGGCGGCCTGAGTTCATAACGTATACGTAATCGGCGACTCTTGCCACGTCCTCCATCGAATGGGAGACGAAGAGTATCGTCATTTCCCTGCGCTCCCTGTGCAGAGCCTTCAGCATATCGAGGATATCGTCGCGGCCCCTGGGGTCAAGGCCGGCTGTCGGCTCGTCAAGTATCAGCACCCGCGGCTCCATCGCCAGCACCCCGGCAATGGCCGCCCGTCTTTTCTGCCCGCCCGAAAGCTCGAACGGCGATTTGCCCAGATACTTTTCCGAAAGCCCCACAAGCTCCGCCGAGGCCCTTACCCGGCGGCTTATCTCCGATTCCTCAAGCCCCATATTACGGGGGCCGAAGGCGATATCCTTGGCCACCGTCTCCTCGAACAGCTGGTATTCCGGATACTGGAACACCAGGCCGACATTTTTCCTTATCTCCCTCAGATCCGTCTTGGGATCGGCCACATCCAGCCCGTCTATTATGATCCTGCCGGAGGTAGGGCGTATGAGGGCGTTGAAATGCTGGATCAGCGTTGATTTGCCGCTGCCCGTATGGCCGATTATCGCCGCAAACGCTCCGTCCGGCACCTCCAGATTGATATCGAAAAGCGCCTGGCTCTCAAACGGCATCCCCGGCTGGTATATGTAGTTTACATGCTCAGCCTTGATCATTGGCCTCTCCTCCTTTTGAGCAGATTTATCAGCAGCTCGGCGCATTCCTCTACGCCCAGGACATCGGCCGGGATATCCACGCCGGCCTCCTTTAATTCCCAGCAAAGCTGCGTCACCTGCGGCACGTCAAGCCCCAGCCTGCGCAGCTCGGGCACATGGGCGAACACCTGTTTCGGCGTCCCGTCCATAACCACTCTCCCATCGTCCATTACCACTACCCGGTCGGCCTGCACGGCCTCGTCCATGTAGTGAGTTATGAGGACTACGGTCATATTGCGGGTGCAGTTAAGCTCTCTTATCGTGCGTATGACCTCCGCCCTTCCATGGGGATCAAGCATCGCTGTCGGCTCGTCAAGCACTATGCACTCCGGCTCCATCGCCAGCGCCGCCGCTATCGCCACCCGCTGCTTCTGCCCGCCTGAAAGGCGCGAGGGCGCAGTCTGGGCATATTTGGTCATGCCCACGAGCTTCAAGCATTCGTCCACCCTCCGGCGTATCTCCTCGGGCTCTACGCCCAGATTCTCGGGCGCAAACGCCACCTCGTCCTCGACCATCGCCGCCACCATCTGGTTGTCCGGGTTCTGGAATACCATGCCGGCAGTGGAGCGGATATCGAACAGATGCTTTTTGTCCCTGGTGTCCATGCCCTTGACCCAGACCGTTCCTCCCGCAGGCAGGAGGATGGCGTTAAAGTGCTTGGCAAGCGTTGATTTTCCGCTGCCGTTGTGGCCGAGGACGGCCGTGAACGACCCATCGGCGATCTCGAGGTCTATCCCGTAAAGGACCTGGTCGTCATAAGTCCTGCCCTCGTCGTCCTCACGGGTGTAGGCGTATGTTAAGTCCTTTGTTTTGATCATGTGGTATGTTACCTCCGTGTTGGTTTATTCCTGTTTCCCCTTTTCCTCCACCACTACCAGATGGTTATACGGTATCTGGATCCCCCGTTCTCTCAAGCCCTCGCGCACCCGCTCCAAAAGCTCCCGCTCGGTCATGAACTGGTCGCCCGGGGCGCAGAAGGCGAGAGCGCGGATATTGACCGCCGAGGCTCCCAGCATCGTAACTCCCAGGATCTGGGGCTTTTTCGTCAGGTAGGAAAGCTCCGAAAAAGCCTCCTCCAGTATCTCCTCCATGGCCGCCCTGGCCTTTTCGATATCCTCATCATACGATACCCCCACGTCTATGACCACCGAACGGTCGGCCTGGGAATGGTTTATCACCCGGTCGATGGTCCCGTTCGGTATATAGAGCCTATCGCCCTGGAAATTCTCCACGCAAGTCATCCTCAGCGTGATATCGGCCACTGTGCCGCAGAAATCGCCTATCGTCACCATATCGCCGACTGCGTATTGGTTTTCCAAAAGCACAAAAAAGCCGTTTATCGAATCCTTCACCAAACTCTGCGCCCCCAAGCCCAAAGCCACGCTTACGATACCGGTGGCCGCGATCACCGAGGAGGGCGATATGCCGAAGAGTATCTGCAGGATGAACAGGGCGGCGATGAAATACACCGCGGCCGAGACCGCCTTTGACAATACGCCAAAAAGCGTGCTTATCCTCTGATCGTCGCGCTTTTTTACTATCTTTCCTATCCGCCCCCGCAAAAAACGGCACAGCACCCAGGCCATGATCCCTATTATAATCGACTGCACTATCTTGTTGGCCAGTATGGGGGCGATAATATCCCGGTAAAATTCTATCATCCGATCTCCCTCTTTTCTCTACGCCGGTATAAAAAGTACCATACCGCAGCCGCTATGATCCCTCCGGAAAAATCGATGAATACGTCCGTTATCTGCGATGATCTTTCGGGGATGCGCATCTGGATAAACTCATCTATACAGGCCGCAAACAGCACCGTAAAAAGGATATATACCATTTTATACCAATACCCCGGTATCTTCTTGAACGACCGCGTGAAAAATCCGCCGGAGAATATCCCCAGGAGGAAAAACTCCGTCACGTGCGCTCCCTTGCGGACAACGGTCATCACCCCATCCCCGGGGCTTACGCCCACAAGGGATAAAAGGCCGTTTAAGATGTTGGCGAAGAACTGGCTGTCGCGGGTGGAATCGTCGCCGCTTTTTAAGGAATTGGAAAAGATGAACGCAAGCCATAAAACGGCCAGTCCCAGGTATATAAAGCGTGTGTATTTTTTCATGCGCCGCCTCCCGAAAAACGCTTGTGCACAGCCGCCGCCCCCATAAACAGAAGCCGCAGCCCGCACACGGCCAAAAGCCCGATCGCCGCTCCCGAAAGGTCGATAAGAGCGTCCGCCACCCTCGTCCCGCGGCTGTCGGCGAAGGTCTGCAAAAACTCATCGGTCACCGCCGTTAGGAGCGTAAAAAACAGTACGTATATGATACAATAACGGAATTTTTGCCTTAAGCCCGTTATGCAGAACAGGGAGAAAAATACCGAAAGCGCCAAAAACTCCGAAAAATGCGCCATCTTGCGCATGGTGGCGTTGGCGTCACCGGCAGTTTCTGTATAAAACAGTGAGAAATATCCGTTGGTGATCTCCTTGATGCGCTGAGTGATCCACGGCTCATCCTCCTCGTCCGCCGCCTGCGCCACAGGCGTGGCCGCAGGAACGGAGGCCATGACAGGCTCGGTCGATACCTCGCCCTGCTCGATGCTGCCGGAGATCCTGCGCAGGAAAAACGCGCTCTTCTCGGCAAAAAAGTTACTTATCTTATCGGAGGTCTCGCTGGACATGAGCGAATTTGTGAAGATGAGCAGCACGCAGCCGACAGTAAGCACAAGGAATATCCTGGAAAATATCTTGTTCATGAACATCTCTCCTGTTACCAGACGTTATTATCTAATTATATCATAAAACAGCCTCAATTGTATCCCTTATATATATAAAAATTTACTACATAATATATAATGTTTTTTGTGCAAAACAGATAAAACCGAAAAAAGGATACTTTTTTAACAAATTCCTCTTGTATATTCAGATAATTTGAGGTAAAATATAGGGGAGGAAACAGCAGCTGCTGTTTTCGGACAAAAGTTAATTTATAACAAACAGGAGGAATTACATCATGGCAGTTAAAGTTGCTATTAACGGCTTCGGTAGGATAGGCAGACTTGCTTTCCGTCAGATGTTCGGTGCAGAAGGCTACGAGGTAGTAGCGATAAACGACCTCACAAGCCCCAAGATGCTGGCTCATCTTTTAAAGTACGACTCATCACAGGGTAAGTATCAGTATGCCGACGAGGTTACATCGTCTGAGGATTCGATCACGGTATGCGGCAAGGAAATAAAGATCTACGCATTCCCGGACGCCAACAACTGCCCCTGGGGCGAGCTGGGCGTTGACGTTGTACTGGAGTGCTCCGGTTTCTATACGTCAAAGGCCAAGGCGCAGGCTCACATCAACGCCGGCGCAAGAAAGGTCGTTATCTCCGCTCCGGCCGGAAACGATCTGCCCACTATCGTTTACAACGTAAACCACGAAACATTGAAGGCTGACGATACCATCATTTCGGCTGCTTCCTGCACAACGAACTGCCTGGCGCCGATGGCGGACGCTCTTAACAAGTACGCTCCGATCCAGTCGGGTATCATGTGCACGATCCACGCTTACACAGGCGATCAGATGACTCTTGACGGCCCGCAGAGAAAGGGCGACTTGAGACGTTCAAGAGCGGCTGCTGTAAACATCGTTCCCAATTCCACCGGCGCTGCCAAGGCTATCGGCCTGGTTATCCCGGAGCTTAACGGCAAGCTGATCGGCTCTGCCCAGAGAGTTCCCACACCGACCGGTTCGACTACGATACTTACAGCCGTTGTAAAGGGCGACGATATCACGGTTGATGGCATCAATGCGGCTATGAAGGCTGCTGCAAACGAGTCCTTCGGCTACAACACCGATGAGATCGTTTCATCCGATATCGTAGGCATGAGATACGGCTCGCTCTTCGACGCTACTCAGACAATGGTAGCTCCGATAGGCGATGGCCTGTACGAGGTACAGGTAGTATCCTGGTACGACAACGAGAACTCCTACACCAGCCAGATGGTAAGGACTATAAAGTATTTCTCCGAGCTTGCCTAAGGCAAGAGGAAAGAGGCCGCTGTGCTTTATTTGCACGGCGGCTTTTTTCGGTATAAAAATCGCAATTACGCTATTGACAAAATACCACCGGTATCATATAATATATCTAACAGTACCCGACACGCTTCTTTTATCGATGCGGCTGTCGGGTCGTTTGCGTTTTGCAGCTATCTAATCATATTGGAAATGGAGACAAAACATATGCCAAACAGATCTGATGAACTCTTCCGCCGCGCCCGGGAGCTTATGCCGGGCGGAGTGAACAGCCCTGTGCGCGCTTTCGGGGCAGTCGGCGGAACGCCGATCTTTATCCGCAGTGCCAAGGGCGCGCATATAACAGACGCTGACGGGACAAGCTACCTCGACTACGTCTGCTCCTGGGGGCCGGGGATCCTCGGCCACGGCTTCGGCCCCGTTATAAAGGCCGTACAGGAGGCGGCGGAAAACGGGCTTACCTTCGGCGCGCCCACCGAAAAAGAGGTGATAATGGCGGAGCTTATCCAAAAGGCCGTGCCCTCGATGGAAATGCTGCGCATGGTAAGCTCCGGCACAGAAGCGACAATGAGCGCCATCCGCGCCGCCCGCGGCTTCACCGGCCGCGATATGATAATCAAATTCAGCGGCTGCTACCACGGCCACAGCGACTGCCTGCTGGTAAAGGCCGGCTCCGGTGCTCTCACGCAGTCGGTGCCCAATTCCGCCGGAGTGCCCGCCGACCTCACGCGCGATACGCTCCTGGCCGATTTCAACGACCGCCAAAGCGTCAGCCGCTTATTTAGCCAATACCCGGACAAGATAGCCGCCGTTATCGTGGAACCTGTAGGAGCCAACATGGGCGTAGTTCCGCCGGAGGAGGGCTTTTTGGAATTTCTGCGCGATATCACCGCCCAAAATTCCGCCCTGCTCATCTTTGATGAGGTGATAACGGGATTTCGCCTGGCTCCGGGCGGAGCGCAGGAATATTTCCACATCACCCCCGACCTTACGGCCATGGGCAAGATAGTCGGCGGCGGTATGCCGGTGGGCGTCTACGGCGGCCGCAGGGATATAATGAAAAATATCGCTCCCTTAGGCCCCGTATACCAGGCAGGGACCCTCTCGGGAAATCCCGTGGCTATGGCCGCCGGTATCGCCACTGTCTCCTATCTTCTGGAGCATCAGGAGATATACATGGAGCTTGAGGAAAAGACCGCCCGGCTTGAGGAGGCCGTCAAGGGCATCGAGGGGATCTGCGTCAACCGCGTCGGCTCCTTGATGAGCGTATTTTTCACGCCCGAGAAGGTGCGCGACCTAAAAACGGCCGAGACCTGCGACCGGGAACAGTACAAGAAATATTTCTGGAACCTGATAGGACGGGGGATATATACGGCTCCCTCGCAGTTTGAAGCGATGTTCATCTCCGCCGCCCATACGGATGCGGATATCGCCTATACCGCCCGCTCCATGCGGGAGGCTATCGCGGAGACACTCTCATGAGGGCGCCCATATACGAGCGGCTGCTCCGATACAGCCGGTCGGGGCGCATCCCCTTTGCCATGCCGGGGCACAAGAACGGCCGGGGACTGCGTCCGGATCTTTTAGGCCTTGATGTGACGGAGCTGGGGACGACAGTCGACCTGCACCACCGTTCGCCGGAGGTATCAGAGTCGGAGGAGATGCTCTCCCGGTTTTACAAAAGCGGCCAAAGCCGCTACCTGACCGGCGGCAGCACGGCGGCCATCCACGCTTGGGCCGCGGCCTTTTTCAAGAGCGGCGATACCATAGCCGCCGGGCGCAACTGCCATATATCGCTTATAAACATCTGCGCCCTCTTGGGAGTGGATATCGTGCTTTTGCCGGGGGAGATCCGCTCTCCTCAGCATATCATGCGCTCTCCCGGCCATATACCCTTTGACGAGTTCCCGGAGATAGCGGGAGTGTTTTTGACCTCTCCCGACTACTACGGCCAGTGCGCCGATATCGCCTCCATAGCCGCCCAATGCCGCGAGCGCGGCGTACCCCTGTTCGTGGACGAGGCGCACGGGGCGCATTTTGCCGCCGGGAGCTTTTTCCCCCAAACGGCGATGGAGCTGGGAGCGGATTTCTCGGTGATGAGCGCCCACAAGACGCTCTCCGCCCTTACCGGGGCGGCCTATGCCCATATGAGGGAGCCGAACGAACGTTTTGCAAAGGCTCTTACGATGGTACAGACCACCAGCCCTTCCTACCCGATATTGGCCTCGGCGGAGCTTGCCTGGCAGCAGCCGGGGGATAAGTGGGATTGGGTGGTGCGCCGCTGCCTGCGTCTCAGACGGGAGCCGGAGGTAATGGAAAACGATGACGTCACGCGGCTGGTTTTGCATTTTGAAAACATTTCCGGCCACCGGGCGCTCTCGGAGCTTGAAAAACGGGGGATAGACGCGGAGATGGCCGATGAGACGAACGTGGTTTTTATAGCGACGCCGGAAAATACCGAGGAGGATTTTCAAGCTCTGGAGACGGCTCTTAAAAAGCTGCGGGCGATACCGGGACGATATTCGCCCAGGTTTTTTGATCCGCCCGATAAAGCGGTCAAGATCTATCCCCGCAGGGGATATTGGCATGAGGAGGGGTATTCCCCCGAAAATATATTCGCTTATCCTCCGGGCACGCCGGTGGTAGCAATGGGCGAGAAAATAGAAGGGAAGGTATCAGAAAAATGAGTGCACCTGTATATTTGGTAGGCGCAGGCCCCGGAGACAGCGAGCTTATAACGCTAAAGGGCGCGCGGCTTTTGTCGGAGTGCGGGGCGGTCGTCTATGACAATCTGGTCTCGGAAGAGCTTTTGGAGCTGGCTCCGCCGGAAGCGGAGCTGATTTTTGCCGGGAAAACGGGCGGCGGCAGCTCCACGCCGCAGGAGGAAATAAACAAAAAGCTCATAGAGCTTTCACGCGCGGGCAAGACCACCGTGCGCCTAAAGGGCGGCGATACGGCGATATTCTCCCGCGTATGCGAGGAGGCGGCCGCCCTGAAAGAGGCCGGGATCGAATATGAGATCATACCCGGGGTCTCTAGTGCCTCGGCGGCTCCCCTGGCGGCAGGGATACCGCTCACCGACCGCGAATCGTCAAGCGCGGTGCATATCGTCACCGGCCATACGAAGGACGGCGGTATCGGCGAGGAGCTGCCGCTTTTGGCCAAGCTTTCGGGGACGCTGGTATTTTTGATGGGTCTTTCATCAGCTGAGGATATCGCCCGGGGGCTGATGGAGGGAGGAATGTCCCCCGATACCCCGGCGGCCGTGATATCAAACGGCTCCCTGCCCTCGCAATCGGAGGTGCGCACGACCCTTGCCGCCCTCGGCCGCGAAGCCCAAAAAATGTCCGCTCCGGCGGTGATAGTGGTCGGAAAAACAGCGGCGGAGGATATCCGCTCCCGCTCCGACCGTCCCTTAGAAGGAGTGAAGATAAGCGTTGTTTCCTCGTCCTCCTTTATGGAAAGGTTCCGCGCCCTGGCGGAGGAGAGAGGGGCACAGGTCGGCGCGGGCTGTATATTATGGACAAGGCGGCTTGATCCCCGGGTCGATATAGGGCCGTTTAGCTGGATAGCCTTTACCAGTCCCAACGGGGCCGATTCCTTCTTTGCTCATTTTAAGAAAACCGGCGGCGATTGGCGGAATCTTGCCGGGAAGAGGTTTGCCGCAGTAGGATCAGCTACCGCACAGATGGTGCGGCGGTATTTTATCGAGCCGGATCTGGTGCCGGAGAAAGCAAGCGGCGCAGGCCTGGCGGCGGAGCTGGTCAAGAGAGTGAAAAAGGGCGAAAGGGTGCTCCTGCCGCGGGCGAAGCATCCTTCGCCGGAGATATGCCGCATACTGGAGGAGGGAGGAGTGGACTTCGAGGAAGTGAAGTTCTATGATGTAACGCCCTCCAACCCGGTAACGCTGGAGGCGGAGTTCACGGTGTTTGCCAGCGCCGCCGGGGTACGGTCATATTTCGAGGGCGGCGGCCGGATACACGATAAGGCGGCGGCCATGGGCGAATCGGCCATCCGGGCGTTGGAAGCACGGGGGATAGAGGCAGCGGTCAAATGCCCCCAGCCGGGAGCGGAGCGGCTTTTGGCGGCAATCGAGGAGGCCGTTCGCACAGAATAAGGCGCGGCGGCGGAGCTTTGCCGGACGTGCTTCTCCGGGACGCTTTCCCCGGTGTTGCCGCTCATTAGATAATGGCAAAATACGATAGCGTTTTATCCCTATTGGCTAATTAAGGGCTGATACTAAAAAAGGGCTTACCGCCCGATTTTAGTATCAGCCCTCACAGCCGCGCTGCCGTTATCCCTACCGCTGCCGCAGTCACCGCCAAAAGCAGCAGATTCCCCACAAACGCCGTCTTTTTTTCCTTTTGCAGGCTCCAGCGCAGATACCCGATATACCTCACCGCCAATGCCGCTCCTACCGCTATCATAAACGCGCGCATATCCTTCCTCCTAGCCGTTCTTCATCGTCAGCCCCGTATGGCTTACCTTTACCGATACCTCGGCCGAAAACTCTGCCCGGCGAAATCTCTCCTCCCAGCCGTAATCGTAAAACGACTGCCAATCTTTAAAATTCCGCTTGGCGGCAGTGCCGAATCCGGCGGCGTCCGCCCCCAGCTCCCGCGACAGCCGCCAAAACAGCGACGACAGCCCTTCCTCGATGGCTTTCTCGGCCGTTTCCTCAAATCTCGGTATGTCCTCTTCGCCGATATAGCCGTTGGGCAAGCTCGTAAAATCGCCTTTTAAACTTATCTTCACCTTTATCCTCGGCGTTTCGCCCGCCGTATCCACCTCGATACGCGGTCTCTTACCCTCCATAAGCCGCACGCCGACATTCTGTCCGTCAACGTCAAATACAGCGTAGCTCTCGTGAAAATCCCCGCATATCATATTCAAAAGCTCCGTTTCAATGCTCCCCAGCTCTCCGCAGAGCCGGTCTCCTCTGAAAACCGCCGATCCCACGATCTCCGCTTTATTGGTATTTTTCACCGCCGTCTCGCCCGCCAGGTAATTGCGGACTCCGTGCTGATAGGTGCCCTCGTTGACGGCGGCTTCTTTTTGGGCAGGATTTTCGCTGTCGCCCTCGGCCGGCTCGCTCTCCGTTTGAGATCTCTCTTTGCCGCCGCTCTCCTCACCTCCGCCGCTTACCCCTGCCAGGGGCAAGGCGCAGTCGCGCTCCGCAGAGGAATGGTAGGAGTAAAATTCCACCGCGCTGGTGGCAGGGATAGTATCGTTCGATTCAAATATCAGCTGGTAATACTTGGCCGGATTTACCTCCATCGATGGCTTTACCTGGGAGAGAAATTCCTCTGCCGGGCAGCGCGATACGGCCAGGTATACATCGGGGCGTATCTCCTCGCTCCTGGCCATCACCTGCATCAATTCCGCTATCCCCTCGGACGCTATTTCGTTTGAAAATACAAATACCTTGGCGTGCGCCAGGGAAAATTCCTTGCTCAGTATCTGGTTGGCCGTGTTTACGCCCTCGAAAAAGGTCGGTGCTTCCACAACGATATTGCCGATGGTGCTGCCGCCCTGGCCGCCCTCGGCCGACGCTCCGCCGCTTATCTCGCGCGGCTTGGCGTACTGCACCGTTATTTTGTACGATTCATTTTCTCCCTTGTCAAAGCCCATCGCCAGTATATACGCTATGTCGTTCGGCTCCCGTCCGTGGTAGCAGCCGCATAAGAGCATAACGCACAGCATGATCATCAGCGTTTTCATCGTATCCTCCTTTTTGTTCCACGTGGAATATAGTCAATTGACTGTTTCACGTGGAACGTTTGCGCATTTTTATCTTATAAAAGATCCCGATAACCAGCGGCAGGCCGAAGGAAATTATCGCCGCCGCATCAAAGGCCGTGTATCCGGCGTGCACAAGCTCCACAGTGGAGGACGGCACCCAGCAAATACAGGCCGCCAGCGCCGATATGGGGATTATCAGCGGCCGCAGGCTGCCAATAGCGAACGTTTCCCGCCAGACTGCGGCAATGAGGTAAAGATATACCGCCGCATAAAGGAGGACGAATATCGACCAGATAAATTCAAACAAGGCCTCAAGCCTGCCGAAAAATTCCCCGGCGTAGATAAGGCGCGCCAGCTCATAGACGGGCATCACAAACTCGGTGCCCGAGGGATAGGGGAAAATGAATATGCAGGCAAAAAGCAGCGCCATCACTACCAGCCCCGAGATCATCACCGCCAAAAATCCGCCCTCTTTGCCATCGCGCTCCGTGCGGCAATAGGGCAGCAGCAGATCGAGGGCGATGAGGTCGGAAAAGAGCGATATGAAATGGAAACTCTCCCCGAAAACGTGCGCTGCACCGGTGCCGAGAAGGGGAAAGAGGTTATCCAGACGGAATTTCGGCGGCAGGAAAATGCACAGCGCGCCCACGGCGGCAAGGGCGATAGGGAGGAAGATAGCGTTTATCCGCGCCAACGCTCCCAACCCGAGGTATGCGCCGATGGCGGCGGCGGCAATAAAGACGGCCATTATCATCTCGATATTACTATGGGAAAGAAGGATAGACGATACCGACTCCGGATAGGCGCGGACGGTGACGGCCATATTTAAGATAAGAGCCGCAAATACCAAAATCCCCACGGGGATACGCAGCGCACCGCCGCCCAGCTCCCCGGCCGCGGCGATAAGGCTCATGCGCGGGCGGTAAAAAAGAGCGGTGACAAAAAAGATAATAAAGGCGGCCAGGATGGCAATAAGCCCCTGTATCCAGGCCGCGCTGCCCGCGGATACGAGCATATACCGGGGATAGACGAAGAGCATTTTGGCGGTAAAGAGAGTTATCATAAGGGAGGCGACGGTGCGCCGGGAGAAGCTTGGTTTCATTATTACCTCCTGAGATAAAAATTATAGGGCTGCCCCTTGCGTTTATTAACGCGACAGCTTCTATCTTCCTCTTCTCACTATCCGCCATTTCTCGCTTATGCGCGGCTCCTGACGTTTTTTTTGCGGGGACAAAAACTCCGGCCGCATCTCCCTCTTCCATATCGGGCTTACGAAAAGGCTGCGGCCAAGCCCTCCCGCCGATGGCGATACGAACGGCGTCCCGAAGCTCGACTTAGAACCGATAAAAACGCTGTAGACGAATATCCCCACTGCGATCCCGTAAAAGCCCCAGACAGCGGCAAGCATTATAAATATCAGCCGCAGTATCCTGTAGCTCCAGCCCAGCGAATAATCGGAGCTGGCAAAGGAACCGATCCCGGTCACGGCAATGATTATTATCATGATCGGGCTTACGATCTTTGCCAAAACCGCCGCTTGTCCGAGGATTATGCCGCCCACTATGCCAAGCGTGGAGCCGATAGAGCCGGGCATCCGTATCCCGGCCTCGCGTATCAGCTCAAAGGAAATATCCATTATCAAAAGCTCCACTATCGTGGGAAAGGGCACGTTCTCCCTGGCGGCGCTTATCGAATAGAGCAGGTATGTCGGTATCATCTCCTGATGATAAAGCGTTATCGCCAGATATAACGACGGCAGCAAAAGCGACAGAAGCATCGCCATCATCCGCACCAGACGCGTGGCCGCCGCATACGGCGTGCGCATGTAGCCGTCGGCCGGGGTGTGCAAAAATTCGAAGGCGTTGGCGGGAATGATGAGTGCCTTGGGGCTGCCGTTTAGAAGCAGCACCACCCGTCCCTCCGAAAGCGCCCTGGCCGCCCTGTCCGGCCGTTCGGTGGCCAGGCTCTGGCTCGTTATCATCAGCGAATGCTCCTCTATCATCATCGAGACTTCCTCTATCGAGAAAATATAATCCGTCTCGATACCGTTTATCCGCCGCCGCGCCTCATCCACCAGCCGCTTATCGGCAAGACCGGAGATGTACATCAGCACGCCGCGCGTTTTGGAAACGCTTCCTATTTTAACGCCCTCGGCAATGAGGTTTTCGGTCTTTAATATCTTTCTGATAAGAGCCGAATTGGTGCGCAGCATTTCCACGAACGCTTCCTGGGGGCCGTATATCGACTGCTCATTCTCGGGCTTGGAGACCGAACGCGTCCCCCAGCTGCGCACATCGAACGAGAACGCCTGATCGATCCCATCCACGAACACCGCGCAGCCGCCGAAGTTTATCTCCTCGCAGATAACGTCCATATCGCGGCTTTTCATCGCCTGGTCGTGGAATACCAGCCGCTTCATTACATCGTCCTTGTTCTCGATAAGCTCCTCGCCGCTTATCGGCTCCAGCGACAAAAGCGGCGCAATGACCGCGAAATTAACGGCCGTTGTGCTCACCATGCCATCAATAAATATCACAAACGCCCGCCTTCCGCCCGCAAGCGTCAGCTCCCTGAACACCAGGTCGTTGTTGTCGGGGATGGAAAATCGGCGTTTCATGTACGCCCCATCGCGGTCGATGCTGCCGGAGACGTAGGTCTTCTCAGTCGTCTCCTCCTCCCTGCGCACATCGTAGGCCACCCGGCTTTTCTCGCTGTCAAGGCTGATCTCCTCCTCGGTACGGGGCGGACGGTAGCAGAAGATCGCTTTTAGTAAGTTCATGATATCACCTCGCTGTTACTGCCTATTGTCACCGAGAACAGCAAGATTTATACATCGCAATGGGGACAGAAAAATCCTCATACCGTCCGCCGGGCTTTTATCGTCTTATTGCTCGCCGATCGCCCGCCAAAGCATCACCGCCAGGCGCAATCCCTCATCGGTAAGCCCCAATTCGCCGTTTTCATCGCCCTTTAATATCCCCAGCGCAACAAGCCCGCCCACGGCCTCGTGCGCCCACTCGGGCATATTGTCATCGATGTAGTTATAAATCATCGGGTTTTTTAGCTCCTGTATCTCGCCGCCCATACGGCTTATGACCTCGTTCTGTCGGTCATTTTCCGCCTTTAGGGATGCAAGCTCTTCCTCCAGCTGCTGCAATTTGTCCATGTCAATATCCTCCTCCAAAAGCTGCTTGAACCTGTTCCATTCACTCTCATTCACCACCCAGGGAGCCGGGCAATTTTTGCCGGTCACATCGTAATGGCGGACAACATTCTCCGCCGGGATGCCGTAGAGCCCCATCAGCTCCCTTGTAAGCTCCAGACCTCTTTGCTCGGTATCCGCGCTGATATAATAGCCCCTGTCCGCCGAATAGGACGTGCACAGCTCAATGCCCAGGCTGTTTTCGTTGCGGCAGGACGGATGGCGGTACGTTTTCGCCCCGCAGTGCCAGGCCACGTCCCTATCGCGCACGCACCGCCAGGTCTCGGAGCCGTCCACGAAATAATGCGCCGACGCTCCGCGGTCGCTGTCCTTGAAATAGCGCGTGTTATTGTAAGCGGTATCGTTTTTGTTGGCCGTGTAATGGATAACGATAAATTTAATGTCCCTTTTGTCACGCGGGCTGTAATTTACCGTTGTCAGGTTTTCCTTTATCTGCAATATACCTCACTCCTTCCGCGGCTCCTCATACGAAAGCGCATTTTTACTGTCCCCAATGCCATAGGTCGTGGGATCTATTACCGCGTTATAGACGCTCACCAGCACTAAAAACAATACGTAAGGGTTTGATACCGCCGAAAAAAGCATCTCTCCCACTCCCTGCCAGGTCGTCATATCCTCGGCCGTTATCCCCATGTAGGCGAATATCGGCGCAAACACCGATATCACCAGCTGCACCCAGAACGCGGGATTTTTAATGCGCACCTTCCAATTTATCTTCATATCCTAACCTCCCAGTCCTATCACCTTCGCCAGATATCCGGCCGCCGCCCCCAGTACCGCCGTCAGCAGATACCACAAAAGCCGCCGCCAGTTTTCGCCATCGCGCCTCTCCAAAACCTCCAGCCGCTGCCCCTGGGCGATCTGCTCCTTTAGCATCCCTTCCATGCTGACGGCCAGCTTTTCAATGCTGGTATTTAGTGCGTTCAGCTTCTCGCCGCTTTCCTCAAGAAGCTCCAGCCGCTTGTTGGTGCGGCTGTGCTCCTCCTCCATGCGGCGCACAAATTCGTTGTGCTCCGCTCTTGTTATCGGTGTATCCATCTGCTCCTCCTCAGCTGTTGTTGACCACAAACGCATACAGCGCGTCAGCCAGAGCCGAATAGCCGTCATCGGTCGGATGCAGATTATTCTGCCGTTTCACCTGCGTGTCTGAATGCGCGTTCTTATCCTCGGTCACAGCCGGGAAATGATCATCGGGGTCAATGTTGTTCCTAAAGGGGACAATAAAAATATTCTCATCCTCTCTCCCCGCATACTCCTCCATGATACCAATGCCGTATTCGTGCAGCTGGCGTTTAAAATCCCACGTTGAAAAGCCCTCGCCTGGATACGACAGCGACAGGCTCTCGGACGCTGGTATCGCGCTTGTGGTGCAGATACCGACCTTGATATCGGGATCGTACTCGTGGATGGACGCGATCAGCGTATCATAGTAGCCGATGTTATTTTGCACCAGCTGCCCCACCGTAGTATATGCGTTGAGCGATAAAACGTCATTGATCCCCAGCTGAAAAAGGACAATCGCGCAGCCGGAAAAGCCGTTATTCGTCATATACGCTTCAAAATCGACCTTGCCGCCGATATAAAACGGGCTTCCGGCGGAGACAAAATTGGCCAGCGTCCATCCCGGGCGTCCCTCATGGCGGTTGCCATCCGTGCCTTGGGTGCCGATGGTCACGATATGGGAATTTTTCTGCTGCAAGGCGTACGTTATCATGCCGTTATGGGAGCCGTTGGCGATGATGCTGTCGCCTACCACCAGAGTTTTAGTGTCCCCATTGATAGCGTCTGCCTTTACCTTAAGCGCGACCTCCTGCGAATATTCCTGCTCGAACCGGGGATTGTACACCGAGAACCGCAATGTTTTCGTGGCAGCTCCCGTGGTATCCGCCCGCCAGCATTCGTCAAGGGCCACGCCGTTATCGCCTTCAACGCAGAAATAGTGTGAAGAGCGGCGGTCGGGGATAATGCTGTCGTAATAAACGTTTAGCTCCGTGCCGGTAACGCCGTAGAGTGTCGGCGGCAGATACAATCCCGAAGGACGCTCATCGGTGATTTTACTGTCCCCAATGGAATTATCTGTCACCTTTGACGCGGGCAGGCCGCCGTTTAAGGCCTCCCACTTAAGCATACGATCCCCGGCCGGGACTTCCGTCTCCTTATAGAGGATAAAGCCCGGCGAATAAGCGTTTTCGTTCCACAGTATCGTCATAGACCATACGTTCATAGTCGCATCCGCCCTCTGCCAGAGCTTTTTCAGGCAGGCGTCAGCGGTGGTAGTGTGTATCGCGGTCTTTGTGTACTGCTCGCCCGCCTCATCAAGGACGAAATCGGCGGTAGTATTGGTGTAGTCTTGGTTATCGATGGTGTAGCGGAAATTCAGCGTCTTATATATGGATGACTGCGTGGCCGGATCCTCCCCCTGATAGACCGCGAACACCAGACATTTTCCCATGGGAACGGTTATCGTCTGGGAAAATTCCGCCCGCAGGTTGCTGCTTTGCGAGGTGTTTATATCGTCCCCGCTAACAGTGGCCGTATACGTATGGGGCAGGTTTACATAAGGAGTGTTGAACGTTATTAGGCTGTCGTCAACAACGTTGGCTTCCACCTTGACGGGATGGGCAGTGTCGGAGGTGTACACCGGCAGGTCGACCGCATCAAACTGCATCTCAGTGGGAAATTTGTCGTAAAATATCAAGCACCAGTTGCGAAGATCCGCGCTGTCATCGGGGTTTGAATAGGCGGTGCCGGTGATGTTGCCGTTTTTGGGCGGCGTCCATACCGGGGTAAGCGCTGTCCCCCCTCCGCCGCCGGAAGCGGGCTCGGTGACCTCGGCCAGGATCGCCGCGCTGGCCGCAGCAGAAGCGGACACCGTGTCAAGCTCCGCCGAAACTGTTCCCGTCTGGCTTGAGACCTCATTTATCGCCCCGGTTATCTGGTTCATGTCGGCGGCATACAGGATATCGCCGTCTGCAAAAGTTTCTTCAAGTGGCATTTTATTCCCTCCTATATTACAAAACATCGCTGCCGAGCTTGCTTGTGCCGAGGACGAAAGCCTTGGGCGAAGATTCCAGCGCGGATATGCGCTCCTCAAAATCCTCCAGCTTCGCCGCCAATGCGGACGACAGCTTTTCCTCGGTCACCGCGCCATCGGCGATCTTCGCTGTAGTAACAGCCCCATCGGCAAGACTTCCGGAAGAGCCGCCCCACGCGTTCCACGCGCTCCATGTCCCGTTCGATTTGCGCACACGAAGATACAGCGTGATATCCCCGCCCGAAAGCGGCACCGCAAACTGTATTTCTCCGGCTCCCCCATCGTCTCCTACGGTAGGACGCAGGCGACAGGAAATATACTGCGTATCATCGCCCGGCTTTTCGACCGGATCCATAACTACTGTCCATACGCCTAAGGTTGACACATTGTCAAATCCCGCAACGCTGTTGGATTGATTGATATTATATGTTGTTTCCTTGACAATTTCGTGAAGCGCAGCCGGTACGACCGCCCCATCGGCCAGCTTTGACGATGTAACCGCACTATCTGCAAGCTTTCCTGCGGTAACCGCGCCATTGGCCAGCTTGCCGGAGGTAATACCGCCGTCCGGTATCTGGGACGAGGTGATAACTCCGCTCTCGAGCCCCGTCTTAAGATTCTTGAAATTCTGCTTTACTATCGGATACCAATCCGACAAAAGCGTGCTGTCATCGTAATTTTCGTTTATAGTTATCTTCATTGCGTACCTCCCTCCAATGCGGCCACGCGCTCGGCCAGGTCAACGATGGAAATATTGTTTATAATCGTCGGCTCGGAGGATTCGATCACAAAGTACGAGGCTCCGTTGCTGCCGGATATCAGGAGAATATCCGCCACCACGTTGCCGCTTGCGTCCACGAACTGTATGCCGCCGGTCTGGCCGGAGCCGGTGATCCCCTTGAGCTTTAAATACCGCCCGATCTCGGCGTCCTTGGAGGTCTTTATGCTTCCCGAAAACACCGCCTCGGCCGTAAGCCGTCCGGAAAACTCCGCGCTGCCCTCCTCGTCAAGGGTGATGGTCTCCGATCCGTTTTCATCGTATATCACAAACTCAAACCTGCCGCCGGAATTTCCCAGGCGGATACGAACGCGCCCCGCAGAATCCCGCACCGTCATAAGATCGTCAACGACCGTCATCGTGCCCGCGCCGCTTTTGATGTTGTTCGTTTCGGTGTTTAAAACGCCCGAAAGATGGTTCGTTTTTATGTCCCCATTGATGGAGGAGACGCGCTTATACTTCCCCGAGAGCATCCCCATCTGGGAGAAATAAAAGAAAAGATCCTTCTTTATCCGCCCCAGCGTGAGCTTGGCGCTCTTTCCCTCGTACGGATATTCGGTGATCGAGGCCACCCTTAGCTTTCCCGAAAATCCCGGCAGGCTGACCGCCACCGTATCCCCGATCCCTGCTCCCGGCCCCAGCCCCAGCTTCTCCAGCTGCACATAATCTCCGCTGACAGTGACATCCGGGCGGTCGATCCTAAAAGGGTTATCCTCGTCAAACTCCCACAACGCCCGGTTATAAAGCTCGTCAGGGTCGGAAATATCGTAGTTTTTATATCCCGAAAGCAGGCCGTATTCCTCAATATCGGGCGAGTCGAGATATACGTCCTCTATCGGCAGATCATCCTCCCCGTAGGGATAGAGCCGCGTTATAAGCTCGGTCGTGTCCTCCTCGACCAGCACCCCGTCAATGTCCCGCCCCACAGTAAGCTCCAGCCCCCGGTCGGAGCCTACGCGCTCCACTATCGCCGCCCGGAAATTCTCGGTGTATATCTCCCCCCGGCCGCACTGCTCGATGATATAAAGCGCGGCCTCGGGCGGCGTGGTCTTGTCGCAGCCCCAAAAATCCATCAAAAATCCGTCCTCGCCCAACGCCGTCAGTCCCCGTTGGGAAAGCTCGGCCGCCGAAAACGGCTCAAATATCGTATCCTCCAGTATCTCGGCGAACAGCTCCGAGGGATCCGCGCCCATCGCGTCCGGCAGCGTTGGTATGTGGCATTTGTAGCCATCGGCAAAAAACGGCTCCCGGCAGGTAAATTCTCCGCTCCCGTTTTCATCCAAGCGCACATTCACCACCCGGAATGCCTCTTTCCCGACCACGGCCAGCATCCCGGAGGCGACCTTTGACGCTTCCGCAGGCCCCAGGCGAAACGACAGCTGCGAGCCCTCGTTTACCGTGCGTTCCACCTGCACCTCATACGCCCCGGGCAGAATGGCGGACTGCCCGGTTTCAAAGGAAATTGTTTCACGTGGAAAAATTTTTATCATGACGCTGTCTCCTTTTTAAATTTGCATAGATAATTGTAAAACGCGACAGCGTTTTACAATTATTTCTTTGTTCTGGGGAGCTCGAGGGTGAAACCCTCGAATTCCAATCAATTTTTGACGACATGCGCGTCAAAAATTGCGAAAATAAAAGTTTCAGCGGTCTTTAGACCGCCAATCAACGGAACTTTTATTTTCTTCATTAGCCAGAAATCAATTGCGAAAAAGTTTCGCAATTGGCTAAAAATTTGCAGCATACACAAACTGCGGCCGCCAGTCGAATTTTACTGTCCCCATTGAGGGGACATCGACCGATATAACGCTTTCTCCCATCGGCAGCTCAAAAAAATCACCGCTTACATGGCCGGTTATATCGTCCCCATCGCCCTCGGCCGTGCACTGCTCAAAATCAAGGCATATTTCTTGAGCCGAGATATCCTCCAGGGATACCGAATAGCCGCCGAAGGATACGGCCAGCTCCGATACCGGGGCGGAAAAATCAAACGTGAGCTTCGGCCTGGCCGGCCTTTGGCCGATGTTGTCAAATACCACGCTGTTTTCCCCAGCTGCAAGCGCAGAGGAAAACCTCCCCGAAAAGCCTGCCAGGGGCACGTTGTCCCCCAAAAGCAGGCTGACCCCCAGCGTCGGCTCCTCCTGCACCGATAAGATCCAGCAGGAAAACGGCCTCGTGCGCACAACGACCGTAAACTGCGCCGTGCGCCCGCTATAGCGCGGCTCAAACGATATCCCCGCTATCACCGCCCCCTCCCAGACCGTGGAGGGCATATCGTCAAAAATAAGCTCCCCGCGACCCGAAAGCCAGGCTCCGAGGGCGGATACCTTCTTTGAAAGCGCAGTTTCGTCCGCAGCCGTCACCGCGATCGAAAGCTCAAATATCCGATCCATGTAAAACGGCCGTCCCCAAGGATTGGCGGCGGAAAAGTCGTAGGAGCCGTCCATCACCATTGGGGACACTAAAACCGACTTTTCCTCCGGCAGCAGCGGCCGCAGCTTCGATTTTACGACCGCCCCGAAATCTGAGGAATGACGTCCTCTAAAATAAAAACCGTTCATTTAAAAACCTCGCATTCTGCCGCTTGCATAGCGGTTGACCCAGTACGATAATTCCGCCGAATCGGCAGCGGTCACATATACCGTGGAATGCACGGAATTGTCGGTGTTCCCTGCGGCGGCGATAAGCCCCGAAAGATCGGCGGCGATCGTTTCCCCTACCTGCAAAAGGGACGCTAAAACCTCGCTCTTGCCCTCCTCCGCCCGGCGGTATTCCTCCTCCAGACGGGTGATGATGCGGGAATTTTTCTCCTCCAGGCGAAAAAGCTCCTCCTCGCGCTCCAGGCTTACCAGCTCCTCATAAAGCTCCCGGTATTTCTCCTGACCCTTCTCCGTCACCGCCCCCTCGTACCAGGAAAGGCGGCGGGAAACGTCAGCGATCTCTTTTTGCCTGTCCTCGGCCTCCCAGGACGCTTTCAGGTCGGATACCTCGTCCTGAAGCTGCTGTTTGACCGCGCTTATTTTGTCCTTCATCGAAGAGAGCGACTGCTCGGCCTCCTCCTCGGTGGCCTTATATAAAAGCAGCTCATAGGCGGCCGTCTCGTCCATGTACTCCTGCCAGCCGATGGCGCCCGCGCGGTAGAACTCCTCCACCCGCTCAATGCAGCGTTCATAAAACTGCACCAGCGAATCGCCGTACTCCTCCCAGTCGCCGTATATCTGGCGCATATCAAGCCATCCCTGGGCGTCCTTCTGCCACTTTTCATAGGGCTCCCGCGCCCGCTCATCCTCAAGATCTGATATCTCCAGCATTTTTTCATCGCGGTAAGCGTAGAAATCGTCCCATATTTTTTTCATCTCCTCCGCCGAATAAAGAGCCGAGGCCTGCATCTGGGATACCATCGCATTGTAGGCTTCTATCTGGCGGTAGCAAGCGTCTATTTGGTCGTCCGTAGCCATATCGTTGGCCTTTACCTGGTACTCAAGCCAGCGGTCGGAGCTTTCGGTGTAATTTTTCAGGCGGTATTCGAGGCTGTCGCGCAAACTCTCGTCCGCCTCCTCGCGCAGCTTTTGCTCCTCCTCCGCCAGGGAATCGTTGTACTCCTTTATCTCAAGCGTGACCTCGCGGTATTCCTCCGACCATTTCAGGAAATTATTATCGCGGTAGCTGATAAGGCGGCCGATATAATCCTCCTGGGAGATAAATCCCATGTCGCGGTCGAATCTCAGAACGTCCAGGTCGCGTTCTGAGCGGTCGTTGTTTCGTCCGGAGGCGTAATGCGGCAGATTTTTAAAAAGCTCCTTCGTCTGCGCGGCCGTGAACACCTTATCATGCCGCGACAGATACACCGGCACATCCCTCCCGGAGAACAGGTAACCGCGGCCGCCGCGCACTACCAGCTCCCGGGGATCGGGCACGCCCTTTTCATCGTTGATGACCGCCCAGCCCTCGGGGGCGTTTTGTGTCCCCTTTGCAAAGGCGGGAATGCTGCCCGTCTGCTGCACGGCCACGGTAACGGTCTTGTAGGAGGGGATGCGGGCGATGGCCGCCGATATGCGCTCGGCAGCGGCTGACGCCCGGTCAACGGCGGCTATCACCGGGGAGGTCGTACGGGGGACGGAATTTAGACGGGAAATGACGTTATCTATGACCGCCGACGCCCGGTCAACGGCCGTAAGCTCGATGGATCCGGAGGCGGCCGCCTTCAGCCGTTCTATCGAGGAAGCCGCGCTGTCGGCAGCGCGCACCAGCCCCGAGCTGTCGCCGGTTATCGAAACGCTGATGTTGTCAAGCTCCATAAATGCACCTCCTTGATATATAGTCGTTTTTAGTCAATTGCAAAACCTATTTTCGCCGCAGAGCCGGACTTATCGTCTGCGGCTACAGCCCGTAAAACTGCCGATGCTGTGGTGGTATCTCCGTCTTTTGGGGCTTGGCCAGCTCCCCCAATACCGCCAGCAGCAAATGCGGCGGCTGCTGGGCAAGCTCCCCGGGGAGTATCCTGAACAGCCGGAAAAACTCCCCGTAAAGCCTCCGCAGGCTGCCGCTTTCACCGGCGCACGGGCCTGTCAGTTTTTTTGCGCCGGCGCAGCGGGAAAAGCTCCCGCGTACATATCCCAGACCTCAAGGCAAAGGGCGGCCATCTCTTTGGGGTCGAGCGTTTTTATAAACTCTCCGCCGGCCTCGGTGCCATCGAACATATACTCGACCGCCGGCCTGCACATGCGCAGTATCCCCGGCCTTTTGGCCGTGCTGTGCGCGTCATCCACCAGGCACATGGCCTCGAAATCAAACGGACGCGATACCACCGTTTTATCCTCTTTTACTACCGATATCGTCTGCTTCATCTTACACCTCCGGCTCCCAGGTAAGGTCGGAGAACCATTCCTCCTCAAAGGCCTCGCGCGTCATATCCTCCGGGATATCGCCCTCGTCGATATAGGCGTAGATCTTATCGTCATGGATGCGCTTCATGGCCACGAATTCCGCCTTGGCCGTCTGATTCTCCACCGCCCCCTGCGAGGGCTTCGTCTTGCCGCCGAGGTTGGAGGCAAAGGTGTATATCCCCTTGTAAAATCTCGCGTAGCGGTAGGAGCCGTCGGCCTTCAAAATGCGCCAGGCAACGCCGAAATACACAGTTTTAGTGTCCCCGCTGATCTCCAAAAGGCCGTTTTTGATCTCCAGCCCTCTCCAGGCCGCGTCTACCTCCGGGGGGATATCGGCGTTGATTATCTCGTGGCCGCGTCTTTCGGTATAGGCCGTGGCCTCATAGGGGCCGTTGTCAGCGTCAAACACCGCCGCCCCTCCCGAATCGGTCGGCGAGAGCTGCACGGTGCCCGGCAGGGACTGCGCCTCCCCGTAGGTGAGCGTTTCTGCGGTATCCGCCGTGAGCGGCATAAAGGTGTACTTGTCCACGCCGATCGTCGGCAGCGGATGGGTCATACTCATATCTATCATCCTTTCTTTTTAGTGTCCCTATTGTTTTAAACAGTCCAGATGCTTGGTAAAAAGCATATTCTTGCGGTATACCTTCCCGTCACGCCCCATATCGCGGGAAATATTGCGGTACCAGCCGCCCTCCTGCATCACGGCGTTCACCAGTATCGCCAGCTCCGCCGTCTCCCTGGGCGTTGTTGCCCACACGTCTATCTGGGCGGCGCTTTTTTGATACCATTCGCGGCTGTCGGCGCGAAATCCCTCGGCCGTCGCGCTCTCAAAATAGGTCGCCGCCGGGAGCTTGGATTTTTCGGGCGGACTTAAAAAGTAGATATTTATCCCGGGGATAAGCTCTAAAAGCTCCCGTACCTCCTCGTTTACATCAACCATTGCTCATCACCGTCTCCTTTATGCTCTGCAATATCTCTTCCTCGCACGACAAAAGCGCGGGCAGCAAAAACGGCTGCGGAGACTGTTTTAGTGTCCCCAATTCAACATAGGCCGCATAGGGAGCGGAGGCGGAGATCACCGCCGTATTCCCCTGTACCTCCGCCTTAATCGTTGAGCGCAGATAGCCTGTGTCCACCGGGCACAGAGCGCGTGCTGTATCGGCTACCAGTTCTGCCGCCGGGGCAAGGTCGAGCCCTTCTCCCAAGCTCCTAAGGGAGGATAATACCTCATTGTCCCCCGTAACAGTCATACTCCTTCGCCTCCTCCAGTATCGCGCAAACGCCGCTGCGCCAGCCGAAAAATTCCCGTATCCGCCACAGCGTGGAGCCGATCAACAGGCAGTCCCCGACGCAAAGCAGCGGAGCCGATGACGAAAACAGCCTTAGCCCGCTCTCGCCCTCCAAGCCGTATTCCTTGTGCAGAAGCCGGGAGGAGTACGGCTGCACATCGGCCACAAATTCCTCCCCGGCCACAAACTGCGGCCGCTGCCCGTAGGAGCCGGGCAAAAGCTCGCCCGTATGCACGGCCGTGTCGCAGAACAGCTCAAATTCCGCGCCCATATCATCCCAAATCATCAGGTAAACGCCCCCTTTTATTCCGGAAGGGCTCCAAAACAGCGTAAAATCCGGCCAGCATATCCTCCGTCTCTCCGGCGGAAAACGATTCATAGCTAACGCTTCTCTCGCCCTCGGAAATGGTTTTTATGTCCCCTTTGGGAAATTCCTGGCCGTACCGTCCGCGCCGCCAGATCCGAGCCGCCAGGGCTGTTTTAGTGTCCCCGATCTCCTCCGGGATCTCGTCTATGCGGCACCAGGACAGTATCAGCCTTTCGGAAAGGCTGAGGACAAAGGACAAAAGCTCGTCCTTATCGTCCCCGTCTATCCCCAGGATCAGCTTAAGCTCGTCCAAAGTCCTCCCTCCTTATCAAGAAGCGGCCTTGTTAAGGTGCACGTATACGCCGGGCTTTTTATTCGTAAGCACAAAAGCGTCGTAGCATACCCTGCCCTCAACCAGCCAGCCGTTTATCCCCGGGGGATTGTCGTGGATCTTATAGTCGGCCAGCTTCACCGGGGACACTAAAGAGCGCGGCGCGGCCAGGATAAAGGCCGCATCCTCCGGCAGATAGGAATCCGGCGTCAGTATCAGCCTTGTGCCGTCAACCTCTCCCACCTGCCCGGTCAAAAGCATTTTCTGGGAAGCATCGCCGTTTCTGATAAACGACTGATCCTGCTTTATCGCCTTGTAAAACGAAGGGGACACAAAAGCTACCCTGCCCGAGACCGGCGCCTTGGCATTGGTGAGGGCGGCCTGGCCGTCAAGGAAAACGTCATAGGCGTTTGTAGCGGTCACGACCTCGGAAACTGTCGCCGACGCTCCCTCGGCAAGCTCCGCTAAACGGTAGGTGTCGATCTCCGGCACCACCACCTCGCGCAGCTGGCGGTCAAGAGCCGCCCCGGCGGAGTTGGCCATCATCGTCTCGTCAAAATTGCCGCGGTCGATCGTAAACGTAAAGCTGCGATCCTTGGAAAGCGTCAGTTCCTGCACCGTGTTGTCAAGCTCGGAGGGCGTCCCGTAGCGAGAGCTGCCCGTCCTGGTGTAATCGTTCATTTTGGCCGTGGAAACCGAATACACGTTCACCGTCTTTACGCCCACAAAATCAAAGCTGTCATCGGAAATACCGGTGGTGAGCGATTCAAGGGCGAATTTTTCATCTATCTGCGATGAATATTTCTCTGCATAATTTACTGCCATAAGCTATTACCTCCTCTAAATAAAGTCAATTGCGAAACTTTTTTCGCAATTGATTTCTGACTAATGAAGAAAATAAAAGTTCCGTTGATTGGCGGTCTTGCGACCGCTGAAACTT
>CAYNRX010000030.1:0-28415 GCA_964399965.1 uncultured Lachnospiraceae bacterium
GGAGCAGTACCTTATACTGCTTTTCTCATTGCCCTATCCGGGCGTACATTATGGACATGACCTTTGTCCGTATGTGTGCTCAGTACAAATTCATATTTGCCGCCCAATACTTCCTCAGCCAGTTTCATTCCTATCTCATGAGCCTGCTCAGGCGTTGTTTCACCGGGCTTGAAAGATATTATCATGTGCCGTGCCAAATGCGTCCCGCGTTCGCTTGATTGTTTGCGTGTCCATTCAAACTCAATATCCGCAGTTTCGGGTGAGCAGGCGAAAGATGAAACGAGTAATGCTCCGTCTGTCTTTTTCGGATCAAGCACATAGTCAAGAGCTTTTCTCAGTGTAGACTTAATAGGATGCGTCTTTGTAACTGCCATATCTCATCGAGCCTTTCTTTGATCTCCTCAATATCTTCCTTATAGACCGAGTTTGTTGAATTGACGCGCTTTGTGATTTGGTTGACATTCCGCCCAATTACTTGCAGCTCCTTTGTAAATTCCTTAATACCGGATGTGTCGGTGTAAATGATAAGCCCGTCGATAGCCATTTTACGCAGATATGCGCCTATATGTTTGGTCGGTATCTGCGCCATTTTCTGCTCTATGAGCCTGCGTTCTTCCTCTGTGACGGGGCAGCGGAGAACGATTTTTCTTTTCCTGTTTGCCATTGCAAGACCTCCTCGTTTTGAAATTTTAAAGGGTGTGGGAATATCCCACAAGTAACGGCAATCGTCTGTTGGTGATGATTGCCTTTTCGCAAGTGTGGCTACATTTGCTGTGCTTGCTATTCTACTATATTTCCCCTTATATCAAGTAACAAGCGTGTAAAAGCTTTGCTTTTGCACGGGTATAAATAGAATAATTCGCAAAATTATGATTTTTTTCATCGACACGTAATTACATATGTTCCACAACTACAACATTATACGTTATCGAGTTTTATCAAAAAATCTTTGATTGAGCAATATAAAGATAAAACATGATAGCTTTTATCAATCTATGGCTTACGATTACGCAATTTTATTCCCTCGCTTAGACAAACTTTTCACGACAAATTTGTTAATATTATTGTATGATGTACTATAAATCCAGATATTTACTTATAATTTTGTGATTTGTTTTATCAAAGAAAATCAAATGTAAAAGATTATCGTCTTAATATATTATATTCTACTGTCAAAATATATCCCCATCTTTTAAAGATATAAGAACCGAGCGCCTCAGCGTAAAGCTGAAGGCGCTATTTGACTTTCAAAAAAATTTTTTAAAATTTTTTTGAAAAAGTAGTGCAAAAGACGGTCATTTTTACGCTTGTTATAAGTATAGAGGGAAATAAAACGGTACATCAACTTTCAGCGAAAGGAGGTGTACCTATGGATAAGCAAGAGTTGAACGAAAAGCAATTTGCAAGTTTTTGCTGTAAAGTCATCAAGCATTCTTTATCTGATTTTTTTAGGCAGCAAAGACAAGCCCGGAAACACAATGTTGCTGCAGTATCGTTTGATGATGTGCAAAACTGCGATATTATTGACAACGGGGATACCGGTATCAAATTTAATATCAGGATCAATATCCTGCATAAAACTGTCCCCATAGAAAATGAAGCGTTGGCAGCGGCGCTGAACAAGCTGCCTCAGCAATTTTGCGATATTGTGCTTATGTATTACTTCTTAGACTTAACGGATAATGAGATAAGTTCATTCTTTGGGATTGCACGCCAAAGAATATGGGAAAAGCGTCAAAGGGCGCTGAAAAAAATAACAGCCGCAATGACGGCAGGAGGTCAAAATGAAAGATAGTTTACCGAGGATTCCATATGAGATCATACAGGCGGCAGTAAACAGTGATGAAAAGGCATTGAAATATATTCTTGATGTTTTCTATCCATATATAGAGAAATTAGCAACAAAAAGCTATTTTGACGAGTTTGGATACTGCCGTAGAGAGATAGATTACGAACTGATCGCTTATATACAAAGCAATCTTATTATGGAAATAGTACATAGATTCAGACTCCTTTCGTAAGCCTTAACCGAAGGCGATAAACTTTTGAAGTAAGGAGCGCGTTTTGCACCTCCTGCGCTCCTTACAAATCTTATCATTCTATATAAACGTATTTCAATGAATACGCTTATATAGGCTGATAAGCCATGCAGATTGACAACTGAATATACCTTTCATCAAATACGTTCTTTCCGTGTATGAGCCATATTTGACTGTGCGCCATGACTTCGGTGTTCATTCGGACAACAGCCGATGCTGTCAAACTTCTACCTGTCGTAATTGAATATCGGACGAGCGATAAACACATAAAAGAAATATCGGGCAGCTCCCGATACGGCGAAGAGTCATGGAAAGCATAATGATACTCCCGTCTTGAACGCGTCACTGCATTGGGCGGCTGTGCGAGACCCGCACGGAGGTGGAAGTCCTGTGATACCGATGCGCTGTCGGTAGTTTGATGATCGCCTTGTATCAGGGGGCGCGGCAATAAATGATACGAAAATAAGACAAGTAATTTGTCTACGAATGGAGATATAACAATGAACCCTACAATACAGAGAATACCATGTACGCAGATCAGCAGAGATGATGCTGACGGCATTACAACAGAAACAAAATATAAGTCAGGTTATACAACGTTCATTGTCAAGAGTCATTTCAAGGGACCAAAACGGATCTCTGATCTGCTCTTTGATATATTGATGAAAGACAATGAGGATTCCAAAGAAAATTTATAAAAGCAGCAGACAAATCAAAGAAAATTTGATATAATATAAAGGACAGTCGATGGATTTTCAGTTGTCCTTTAGAGGAGGATACAGAACATGAAAATTCTTAACAATTATAATGTCGGCATATACTGCCGTCTTTCAAGAGACGATCATAACGGAAACCTTGAAAGTATGAGTATTTCAAATCAGCGTCAGGTCCTTATGGACTATGTACGCGAGAAAGGCTGGACTTTAACAGACTGCTATGTGGATGACGGATTCTCAGGTACGAATTTTGACAGACCCGATTTCAATCGTATGATACGCGATGCCGAACGCGGCAGGATAGACTGCATAATCACAAAGGATCTTTCCAGATTGGGAAGAAACTATGTTCAGACCGGCTATTATACGGACGAATATTTTGTTGAGAATGATATTCGTTTTATAGCTGTAAATGACGGTATTGATACAATGAAAGACAACAACGACATCGCTGCGTTTCACCATGTCCTTAATGAGTTTTATCCGCGGCAGGTATCAAAGAAAGTGCGTCAGGTAAAGAAAAAGAGCGCTGAGCAGGGCAAATTCATGGGAAGTCAAGCGCCTTACGGCTACAAAAAGTCTCCGGAGGATAAGCATGTGCTTATCATAGACGGGGAAGCGGCCGAGATCGTGCGTAAGATATTCTTTGAATTTGCCGGCGGCGATACGGGACGTCAGATAGCAACGAGACTGAACGCGGAGCATATCGACACGCCGAGATTTTACCATTATGCAAAAGCAGGTCGTCCGAACCCGATTTCAGAGGAAAAGAATGTCTGGGGAAGCAATACGATCATGCAGCTGCTGAAAAATCAAGTGTACATAGGCAATATGGTCCAAGGGAAGCGCGAGGTCGTTTCTTTCAAGACGAAGAAACGACGTGTGGTCGATCCCAGTGAATGGATCGTCGTTGAAAATACCCATGAGCCGATCATAGACAGAGAGACGTGGGACAAGGTTCAGACCAGAATTTTGGAAAACAGTTCGCCTAAGCCGTTGAAGAACAAATCTATCGCTCTGTTTTCTGGCATAGTGAGATGTGCTGACTGCGGGGCTCCTTTGGCTCATATGCGGCGTAAATACGTTGCATACGAAAAAGGAGTTTACCGCTGCAGCAGGTACAATAACAACGGCGGCAGGGCTTGTACGACGCATAATGTCGATGAGGATACGCTTGCGGCATTCGTGCTCAATGACATAAGAACTCATGCTCGTTTGGCTATGGAGGACAAGGAGAGGATTGCGGGACAGCTTGTTACAGCTTTGAGAAAGAAAAACAGCAAGGAAATAAGCGCGGTCAACAGGAAAGTACAGGAGTGCGAAAAACGCATTAATGTCATTGGTCAAACAATCAAAAATCTGTATGAGGACAAGTGCATGGGCAAACTGCCTGAGAATATTTTCTATGACCTGCTCGGCAAGTATAATCAGGAGCAGGCGGACATTGAAAAACGTCTGCCTGAGCTCCGGGCAGAGCTTGCAAGGGTGGAGGAAAACACCAGCGGTATAGACCGATGGATCGATATGATAAGCCAATATGCCGATCTCAAGGAACTCACGCGGAATATTGTATTCAATCTTATCGACAATATAACCGTTTCAGAGCGTACAAAGGTAGACGGGGAATGGGTTCAGGAAATAAATATAGAATACAGGTTCATCAAGAACCTGCTTGAAGAAAATAAAAAGGATATTGCTTAATTGTGGAAGATAAGCAATATCCCAAAACCATACCATTCGTTTGAAATGGTATTAACGATGTGGCGGAGAAGGAGGGATTTGAACCCTCGCGCCGGTTTCCCGACCTACACCCTTAGCAGGGGCGCCTCTTCGGCCTACTTGAGTACTTCTCCGAACAAAATTATTAAACTGGAGGAGAGAGCGGGATTCGAACCCGCGGATGCTCGCACATCACTGGTTTTCAAGACCAGCTCTTTAAACCGCTCAGACATCTCTCCGAAGTTGTCTTTTGCCATTGACGAAAAATATTATATCATATCTTTAACAGTTTGTCAATATCTTTTTTAAAAAATTTTGGAGTTTCTTAATTGCAATATAAAATGTCCACAAATATTAAGTGACGTTTAATTGTTCTATCAGCATATTTGAAGATAATCTGATTTTGTCAATATAAGTTGGCACTTTTTCCGAACACATCTCACGCAGCAGCTAATGACATATAGTACCGCTGCCGCTTCACAAGCGGCGGCAAGCCGCCGTTGGCGGAACATATCCGCCGGTTGTTCCAATATCCCATAAAATACCGCCAAACAATGCTCTTGATCTCCTCCACCTTCATATTTTCGCAGTCGTACCGCCCATAAAGCAGCTCCGTTTTCATTCTTGCCCACATACTCTCACACCGCGCATTATCATGACATCTGCCGCTTTCGCTGTTCATGCTCTGGATAAGCCCGCAGCTGCGCATTTTCCCGCTTTGGAGTTTACACAAAATTGGAGATATTTCCGGAAATTTCGCACGCCCGTAACACGGGCTTGGGACAAAGCGCCCAAGCCGTGTATACTAATTTTCAATCCTAATCTTCAAGCCAATATTCTCCCTTAATCAGTTCCTCATCAGTATCCACAACTATATGTGGATCATCGGGATAATAGGTAATAGTGATCCAATTTTCGCCTAATATATCCGCCTCTCTTTTATATATCAATTCTCCGTTGGGGCCCACAGTGGGTTCAATATCAAAGCTCCAACTATAACTTCCTATACCTCCATTATTTTCACCTCTGTCGCCAATCCATTCAAAACCTATAGATGATTCACCCGCACCAACTTTAAATCGCCCATTCCCGTTTGTTTTACGGAAACTGTTGTTATATACAGACCAATGCTCTTCTTCGTTTGGCGAGATATATTCAAATCTTGTAACGTTCGAGTTGCTGTTATCATCAATATATCCTGTATCAGGCGATTCAACCGTGATACGTATCGGTGCCTCATCTCTGCTATTGGGATCCGATGCCGGATAATAAACCGATATTTTTTCGCCGTTATCGCACATATATGATATTCGTCCCTCATTCTCAACTTTATAGTCAAATTTTTTAAAGGTACAATACGGCTCGCCCATTCTTAACACTTGAAGCGTATCATCGTCTATTTCCTTTATTTCCATTTTTACAGTCTTTGACTTATACACGTCCTTACTTTCTGTTACAACAACATCGCCTCTGAACGTATAATACGTTTTATACCATCCCAGATCAAATGAAAATTTATTTCCATCTTCCTCTTCCGGCTCCATAACAGTAATGTCTTTAAATGACGAATAATTATAATCCACTTCCGGATGCTGTGATTTATACTCATTTATCTCACTTGACAAGTTTTTATCCGTTTCACGTCTGTCCATACTTACCAATCTTCCTTCTCCCGAGAAAGTATCACGTCCCGAAATTTTAATATAGTAGGTATTATAAATGCCATCGCCTCTCAAGAATACATAATTGCCTCCGACAAATTCTTCGTACGGAACCTGCTCCGCAAGTCCGAGAACCCTATCAAAATTATAATCATATAGACATACGTCAACCGTATCATCATCGTGCTGTTTAACAGACAACATGTAGTTACCGGTATATACGCCGAGTATATCGTCAATAGTCATAAGCTCCGGAGTTGTTGATATCTGAGCATTATATTCATCGGATATTTTTATAAATGTTGCTTCTTCTTGCTGGTAATCTGTAAGTATTATTCTATTTTTATCAAGCTCATATTTGTATGTGACCGGCGAATCAAGGTACAGCAGCGATATGGTTTGATCGGCCGCATTTACTTCTACCGCATCAGTTGTCCATTGTACATCGGGGAGTACAGCTCTTCCTAATGTTGAGGTGTTTCCACGAAACATTTTTGCAAGTGTAAAGTTAATATCAAAAACCGAGTCATCGCTTACGCTTATGGCAAAAACCTTCCCATCTTCAGATACGTATGTACCGGGGAGATAGTCCTCCGTTATTGTTTCACTCAACTGTGCTTTAAGTTCATCTACTTTATGCTTTTGTTTGAACGACATTCTATTGGGATCAGCAAATATGAATGCTGCGATAATCAGTACAGCAACAGCTAAAATGAAGAGATATTTTTTTTTGCTTTTGTTTTTTACAGCTTGATTTTTGGCAGCGGCGGCAACTTGTTGCGTTCCTGGATCATTGTCTTCTTTCGTATTGCCGTCGTTTTTACCTGCATTGATTGCAATCTCGGTTTTGTGTTCTGTTTCCATAATTAATTGCCTCCATACTCTTTTATTTATCTAGATAATTGCAAAACGCGGCAGTGTTTTACAATTATTTCCTTATTCTGGGGAGCTCGAGGGTGAAACCCTCGAATTCCAATCAATTTTTGACGACATGCGCGTCAAAAATTGCGAAAATAAAAGTTTCAGCGGTCTTTAGACCGCCAATCAACGGAACTTTTATTTTCTTCCTTAGCCAAGAATCAATTGCGAAAAGGTTTCGCAATTGACTACTTTTATTTATCTTTCATGTTAAACATTATCCTAACTACCTTGGCTGCAACCCAGATCAAAGACAACAAAAGAAACACAGCGGACAGTGTTGTCAGCCAATTGTCTATATCGAATATTACATACATGATTTGCAATCCGCCAAAAGCAAGGAAAGTCTGCAGCGCAGATTTATCATCTTCTGACCATTTCGACTCAGATGATATTAGGGTATTAAATTTTTTGATAAGGATCGGCGTAAGTATATCCGCAAGATAGAATATCATAATTATTGCGGTTATCACCGATATCCATGTTGGCAGATCCAATATTCTTACCGCTATGATCACTATCGCCGATACTATCGTTATCGTCAATTTTTGCTGGGTATTAGGCGACGATTGATTGGGCTTCTGGGCGTGCGTATCGTTTAATGGCTCCTCACCGGCAGCCTCGTATTCTTCGCTGCTGTACTCGTCCTCGTAATATTCTTCCGCTCCTGCTCCGAATTCAAGTCTCCATTCAATATCATAGGCGGCACGCTTTTTCTCGTCCGATAAAACCTCATAGGCTTCATTGACTTCTTCAATAGTTTTTTCCCATACGGTTTCATCTTCATCCGGATGTGTGTCAGGGTGCATTTTCTTGACCAACGCCCTGTATGCACCCTTTATTACATCAAAAGACGCATTGGGTGATATCTCCAAAATTTTATAATAATCCTTCATTAATACTCTCCCCTCGCCAGCATATTGTTGATAAATATTCTTCCTGCATTTACTGGATTCGATATATTTTAAATAAATATGACAAAATTTTTGTTTATTCGTATTATATCATAATTAAACTCCACTTGTCAATACATAGACTATAAGATTTATACTCTACATGGACTATAATATTTATGCTCTATATGTCGTTGAAAGCTTCGCAAAAATACCTTAAAGTTATATTAAATACTAACTATAGGAGTGTTCTTCATGAGTATAGACCGTGAAACAATATCATACCTAATAGGTCAGCGCATACAAGCTTTTCGTAAGCAGCGGAAAATGAGCCAGGAGGAGCTTGCTTTATTATCTGAAATTCATCCGGCATATCTTGGGCGCGTGGAACGAGGCGAAAAATGTCCCACCGTGCAGACGATTTTTAAAATATCGCAGGGACTAAAGGTCCCGTTGCCGCAGCTTATGGATATTGACGCGCCGCTTGAGCATACGAATCTTGAGGCAATAGAGCGCATAAAAAATGTACTCAGCGGACTTGATGCAGAGGAAGCAGTGCTGATAGCTGAAATAGTTGAAAAAACGGTGGCACTCAAAAAGCACTCCTGATCTCTTCATCTGTCATCACCGGGTCAAGCCCAAGTATTTTATACAGCTCGACCAGCATAAATGCGTTATGCGTGCTCAATGCTGCGACTGCATCGGCTTCACTATGCTTTCCTGCCTTGCGCAGGAATATTTCAAGCTCGCCGGTGTAATAGCTATAGATCAGCTCGTCTATCTCAAATTTATGAAGCATATCATTGAATGTTTTGGTGTTTTCATCTATCATTGGCATAATAATCGTTCCTTTCCGTAGGTTTCTATTGTATAATGATTTGATACGAAAGGGAATCCCAAACGGTTACCGAAAAAATATTTTTATTAGGAACTGTTTGGTATTGACACTGATATTGTAAAAGTGATATTATTTGTATATATACACAAGATGCAGCGGGACGGGAGATGATAACTATGTATAGCGAAGAGGAGGACGAGATAAATCGTTTGATAGATGAAGCTGCGGACGAATATCAGCCGTTGGAAGAGATACTCAAACAGCACGGACTGACATTTAACAAAGCATTACAGGCAGCGGAAGGATTTCAAAACCGCTTTTTTGATACGCTCAATGTTTGCAGCATAAACCGCAGAGAGATGGAACAGGTGTGCTTTGACGTTGTATCGCTTTTAAAAAAGGAGCGAAATGACGATATAATATTTTTGTATATATCTCTTTTAAGTGAGCGCGGGCTGCTTTTTGGTGACATAACAGATGACGAGCAGAAAATAAGAGTATGGCTGGCACAACGCGAATGTGCTGATTATATAAATGAACGTATACGGGCTGAACGCATACTGCGCAAACGCTTTGATGCATTGCTCAAACACAAGCCCGACAACAGTGCGACTGAATACGATAAGGATGAGCAGCGATTTTTATATAAGATAACCGCAGAGCATTTCTTTATTGCAAAAGATAATAGAGATACATATTTTGAAAATCTTGGTGAATTGATACGCAAGGTAAACAGTGATGATATGTATTCATGGATAAAGCCGTACATATACAGTGCTGTTATGACAAGAAAGCGTGAATACATGCTATCCCGCGAGCATTACAGCCCTAATATCCCCTCTGTTTTTAAACGCACGGAATATAAAATTTATAGGGATAATGAAAAAAATTTCGATACATATCAAGCATATATCGAGCTTTATTGCCATATTCGTGATTGTTATACTAATGAATCGGACATTGCATTGTCGGACTATTGCTTTGCCGAATTCAGCAACCTAAGCGAATGGTTTTATGAAAATTGTGAAGCCAATGGGGAGATCCCAATGACGCTTCGGCAGGTAATTACATGGCTGGCTGAAATAGTGGATGTTTGGTATACACCGGGCAATGATGTGGGTGGAGCAGCTGTAGCGGATATTTTAACGGAGGCAGCGGATTTTATTGTATGAGGTACAGTTGAGAATATACCGTTTCATAACCGAGATGGTCAAGGCTTGTTTTCGCCTGTAGAGCAATACACTATAACGGATTTTGCTTTATCCTTGAAAAAATGCTATTGCAGCGGTGGTATTTTAATTGCGTTTTTGGCCGTTTGCTATATTGCAAAAAAAGGGAATGATTATGATTTTCAAATAATGCAAAAATAGTTTCACTTTTGATTGAAAATCCCGCGGTAAATTGATATAATCAGTGTAAAGCTATATAAAATGCCAAAGAGGTGAAGAAAGTGTGCATCCTATATTATCTTCAAGGGAGATAAGGCTTTTGCCGCTGTATGTGCATCATTCCCATCTGCATTCGGAGCGCTTGCTGACCGAGCGTGACGCGGGATTTGCTGTTTATTCGCAGCTTACGCTGTGCTTTCACGGCGAGGGTATGTTTGTCGATTCCAATAAGACGCAGCATCCCGTCATCCCCGGAGATGTTTTCTATTTCCGCGCGGCGGAGCCTCATTCTTATTATCCGACACACGGAGACTGGCGCGTGATCTATATACTTTTCGGCGGCAATGCTGCCGATGAGATCATGGACTACTATTCATTCTCAAAAAGCGGCGTCATTCGCTCTAAGGATGCAGAGGCTTACGAGAGTATTTACTCTCGTTTCAGCCAGATAAGCGAATTAAGCAACCAAAGAACAGCCGATCACGCACAGCTGTCATGTATGCTTTATGAGTTATTGTCGGAGCTTGGAAGCAGCATTCAAAAGGAACACGGTTATTTTTTTGATAAGGCACGCGCACAGCTTGAGCCGTGTGTGAATTTTATGCGCGATAATTTCAACAGAGATATATCAATGAGTGAGATCTCATCAAATGCGGGCATAACACCGAATTATATGAATTCATTATTCAAAACGGTTTACAATACCTCGCCGCAGTCGTATCTGACCAATATACGTATATCCTATGCGCGCGGGATACTGGAATATGATCATTCGATACGGCTAAAGGAGCTTGCGCATATGTCCGGGTTTAACAGCTGCAGTTATTTTTGCAGGATATTTAAGAAGTACACCGGACTTACTCCGAATGAATACCGTGGCTATCATTCCGAAATAGATGTGCCGAGGAAAATATTTTGAACGGAGGGTATAGAATATGGTATCAAATAAAATACCGCCTATATATGTATGCGGCACGCAGGAGGAAAACAATATCAGTGGCAGCTTCATCACCGAAAACCACCCGTATCACCTGTTTATTTTGTGCACAGCCGGCAAAGGCAGTATCATAACAGAGCAAATACAGGAACAGGATATAAGAGCGGATACTCTTATATACATAGGCCCCGCCGTCTTTTCGGCTGTACGCCCGCTTTCGGACGATCTCTCGCTCAGGTTTATCAGCTTTGCAGGCTCTGTCGCGTCCGATCTTATCGAATACTGCCGCATCGACATGACAGGTGTTATCCCTGGGCTCCCGGCGGAGCTGACAGATGATTTCAACGCACTGTATGAAGCCGGTCATTTGGACAAACGCGGCACAACGGTCATCATATATAAATTCATAACCAAACTCTGCAGCCACTGTATCAGCTGCGCCGTGAAAGCGCACCCTTACAGAGATTATATACGTTCCTCGTTCGAGGAGTTTGTGATACATAATCTATCGACCGGGATAAATGTCGATGATTTCTGTAAGGGTCCCGCTATCTGCGAAACGGAGCTTGATGATATATTGGATATGGGGATCGATGAAACTGTTAAAAGCTGCCGCATAAAGGAAGCGAAGCGTCTGCTCATAACCCGCCCGAGCGACCGCCGCGAGACTATATGCAGTTACTGTGGCTTTTCCGATCCCGATGAGATGGAGGAAGAGTTTTTTAAGCGTGAGAGCTGCTCCGTGGATGAGTTTATAATGTCATATATCCCCGACACAAAAAGAAGACTCAGCTGAAAAATGCTAAGTCTTTTTTTGTGCGGTGATCATTAGGGCGTCACACTAAGATCATTCACCCAATCAAGGAAGAGTATGGAATGACTTTCCGTGCATTCATTCTGACTGCCTGTATATTCTGTACCACTGTAATCGCCTACGGAGAGAGTTACGACGTTTTCTATATCAAAATACGATATGCGCATTTTGGGATCAACAAATACCTTTTTCATATTTTCCTCATAAAGATATCCTTTCCGCGACAATTTTTTTCTATGGTTTTATTTTAACACCGAGGCCAGGGGGATTTAGCGATAGCTTTCAACGCTGTATTGTACTTTTCAACGATATGCGGTTTTTTTGGAGGATCTATTCATCCTGCTCCCACATTTGTGTTTTGCGCGCGTCGTTCCTTGCCGTGCGCGGTGAGCAGCCGTAGATCTTCTTGAACACCCTGCCAAAATACTGGCTGCTGCGATAGCCGCACATTTCGTATACGTCTTTGATCGGGATATTGGTCTCGCTTATGAGCTTATAGGCGTGCTGTATACGCAGAGCGTTTATGTAATGGGTGATGGTAACGCCGGTATGCTGCTTGAACACACGGCACAGATGGCTTTTGGACAGCCCGAAGCGCTCGGTAAGCTCGTCAAGGCTTTTTACGGTAAGATAATTCATTTGCAGATAATATCCTATATTGGACATATCCGAACCGCCCGACAGACTGTTATCTGCCGTGGCAGACGATGAAAAGCAGCGCAGTATATCCATAATATTTAGCAGACATCTGTTTTCCTCGCGCTTGTCACTTTTTGCGCAGACGGTATTGGCATATATCGCATCCAAGGCGTTTTCATCAAGCGTCAGAACCTGTTTTTGAAAGCATGAGCGTATAGAGGCGTAGGCGCGGCTGTTGTAAGCGTCTTCTATATATCTGTCCGAAAACTCGATGCATATCCCCGAGTATGGTGTTTCGCCAAAGCTGCGGTGGGGAATATCAGGGCTTATCATCACAGCACTGCCGCGCTGTATATGATAGAGAGAGTTTCCAAGGTACATATACCGTTCACCGCTGTACAGGATATATATCTCATACGCCGCGTGCGCCTCGTATGCCGGGATAATATTTCCCTTTGGTTGCTCTTCAAGCCAGAAGTAAAGAGAGTCAGAGGTCTTAGCCCGTATAACGTCCATAAATAAGCACTCCTTTCACATTCGCATATTTAAGTATATTGTATCATAATTTGTTGTTTTGTTCAATAAAAAATGCAAAAATAGTTTCACTTTTGATTGAAAATCACAGAGTGGATTGATATAATTTATTTAACATCAACAATTACGGAGGAGATGTAAAATGAGCGTAATCTTTGAGCTTGACAGCGGCTGGAGATTTTTCAGAGGAGATCTGCCGCCGCAGGATCCCGCAGACGGATGGGGCGGCGCAAAGGCGCGGGCGTATTCAAACGGTGCTGCGGCAGTCGATTTCGATGATTCGGATTGGCGGGAGCTGCGTCTGCCGCACGATTTCGTGTCGGAGGGCAGCTACTGCTTTGACAGCGGCAAAGGATCCGATATGGGCGATATTCCCGAGATGGAGAGCATAGACAGCAGGCTGTATGCCGGAGGATGTCTTGAAGGCGGTGTGGCGTGGTATCGGAAAAAATTCCGATTGCCCGAAGGCTGCGGCAAAAAAAGGATATACATACATTTTGACGGTGTATACAGGAACAGCGCAGTCTACGTGAACCAATACTATGTTGGTACTCACGTGAGCGGCTACGGTGCGTTTTATTACGATATAACGGATTTTGTCGATCCTGACGGCGAGAATCTGGTAGCGGTGCGCGTTGACACAGAACGCCGCGAGGGCTGGTGGTATGAGGGCGGCGGCATTTACCGTCACGTTCGGCTTGAGATAGCCGATGAGCTCCACATTGCCCCTTACGGGCTTTTCGCATATGCGGATAAGGCGGATCCCGAGACGGGTGCCGCGGAGCTTAACATCAGGTTTGAGACTGTAAACAGATCGGAAGCGGACGCCGAGCTGACAGCCCTTTACGAGATATCGGCTCCGAGCGGTGAGGTCATATTTAATGGAGAGCAGAAGCTTCATATACCTGCATGGGACAGCGTGACAGTGACATGCTCACATCCGGCAAGCGGACTAAGCCTGTGGGATACGGAAAACACCGGCGCGGTATATACAGCGTCAGTAAAGCTCTGCCGCGGCGGAAGGCTCATGGATGTAAGCTCCGTAAGGTTCGGAGTGCGTGATATGCGCTTCGATGCAGATAAGGGATTTTTCTTAAACGGCAGGCATATGAAGATAAAGGGCGTTTGCTGCCACGGCGATACTGCAGGAGTAGGCATAGGCGTTCCAGACAAGCTGAAAGAGGAGCTTATGAAAAGCGTAAAGCACATGGGAGCCAACGCCGTAAGGATATCACATTATCCGCCGTCTCCGGAGCTGCTTGAGATATGCGACCGTCTCGGCATACTTGTGTTCGCCGAGACAAGGCGTATGTCATCGGCACCGGAGGATATAGAAGCTCTCAGGATGATGGTCCGTCAGAGCAGAAATCATCCGTCGATATTCCTTTGGGGCATAGGCAATGAGGAGATATTCTCACAGCACCGCCCCGAGACGGCGCGGACGACCGTAACGATGAGATCGGAGATAAAAAAGCTCGATCCCACAAGACCGGTGACATCCTCCGTTGTATGCTGGGACGGCGTAAAGCGGTATGACAGCGCCGAAAAATATGTGGATGTTACAAGGCATCTCGATGTTATGGGCTTTAATTACTGTCAAACGGCATGGGACGATTATCATAAGCGAATGCCGCATCAGCCAATCATTATCACGGAGGAATCGTCAAACGGCAGCACACGCGGATGCTATGAGACAGACGAGGCGGCAGGGCGTTATTATCCGTTTGACAAGGAGAACGCAAGCAAGTGCAGTGTAGGATCAAAGGCGGACAGGTACGAGCTTGGCGAAAGGGCATGGAAAGCTGTTGCGGAGCGCGAATATATAGCGGGCGAATTTATCTGGACAGCCTTCGATTACCGAGGCGAGCCGACTCCGCTTAAGGGCAGGGTCATATCATCGCAGTTCGGGGTCATGGATTACTGCGGCATTCCCAAGGACGGATATTATTATTACGCCGCCTGGTGGAGCGGCAGGGACATACTGCACATATTCCCCGGCGGAGCACGGGCACTTTCCGGCAGTGACATATATTGCTACAGTAATATGGACGAGGCGGAGCTTTTTGCGGACGGAGTCAGTCTCGGAAGAAAATCTGTGGAGAAAAATTGGTATGTCATGTGGGAAAACGTGTCCTGCTCCGCTGGAGGATTGACCGTAAGGGGCTACAAAAACGGTAAGCCGGTCATGGAGAAAACAGCACCTGCCGCAGGGAAGCCGTCATTGCTTACGGTCTCATGCGAGGACAGTGTTGAAAAAGGTGAAACAACGGCAATAAGTGTTTATGTTGCCGATGAAAATAAAAATACAGTACCGGATGCCTGTAACGCGCTGCGCTTTGAGGTCATCGGAGCGGAGCTTATAGGAACAGGCAACGGCGATCCGGCTGATACGGACAGTGAGAAGACCGCGGAAAGACGCGCGTTTGGCGGTGTCTGCCGTGTTCTCATAAGAGCCGGAGAGAACGATATCATATTCCGCGCGGCATCGGACGGACTTACGGGCGCGGAGCGTATAATAAAAATAAAACAGAAAGCGAGGTCTTGATGTGAAAACAACGAGTATTTTATCTGTAATTTTAAGCGCCGCTATCGCGTTCGGAAATTTTGTGATACCCGCGGCAAACGTTTACGCGGAATCCGAGGGAAACCGGATAGAGATCGATACGGATAATGTTACCGGTGGTGAGGGCTATAAGGGAAGCTCATATCTTAACGCGGTAGACGGTGACTTAGGCACTTTTTTTGATGGCTTGACCGGGCAGTATGTGCAGATAGATATGGGAAACACATACGATATAAGCTCCGTCAAATATCGCGCGGGCGAGGATTGGGCGACTGAAAGGATGGTCGGCTGCTATTTTGAGGGCAGCCTTAACGGTATAGTATGGGAACGTATCTATACCGTAACGGAGGAGCCGGAATGGGGAAACGGTGAAATGATAGAGATCGGGAAAGATATATTCGAGACCGAGAATACTATCTTCAGATACGTAAGGATACAGGCTCCGCCGGAGCAGTTCTGCAATATCGCCGAGATAGAGCTTTACGGCGAATATGCTGAAGCCGAGGAGGATCCGGTCATCAGTGACGAGGGATTCCGCGACAGCTTTGAAGACAGCAGCAATTGGATAGGCGCACTCGGAGAGTGGACCGTGACAGAGGGATATGACGGCAATAAGGTATTCAGCCAGACGGCGACCGACACAGGCAGCTCAAGCACGAGAAATGAGATGCGCGCGGTCATAGACGGCAGAACATGGTCGGATGCGGTCTACGAATTTGATGTGTGCTACGACGGCTCAAGCCTTAATGACGATATGAGCAATTGGGTCGGAGTATCATTCAGAAAAGCGGACGAATACACCTCATGGAGGGATCCGTCCGGTTATATGCTGTATTGGCGAATAGACGGAAGGATGGAGCTCGGAAAGGGAAATGCTGCCGATATGGTCGAAAAAAGTGCGGAGGAGACCGGCGGAGCGCATTCACCCGATGCAAAAACGGAGGGAGAATGGCGGCATCTCAGGATAGTCAATGTCGGCAGCAATATAAAGGTATTCACCGATAACAGCGATCAGCCGTTATTTGATATAACAGACGAAAGCGGACACGCACAGAGCGGTTATTTCACCTTGAATACAAGCGCGAGCGCATGGAGCTTTGACAATGTGGGAGTGTATGTGGACGGTGATCTTATCGAATCATCGGGATATTATGATCTGACGACCGGCGCGGGCGTTGGCGGCGTTATATCCGTGCACGTTGTGCTGTTTGAGAAGTCTGTGGAAAAGGTCGAGCTGCTGGATAAAGACGGCGGTGTTATAAAGGAGTTGCAGGCGGATACGGATTACACAGCGGAAGCAGGGCTTGACAGCACGGTAACATATATCTTTGACAATGCCGCGTTCAGCGGGCTGACAAGCGGAGAAACATATACGATATCATTTACATATAGCGATGGCACAGCCTCCGGCTATGAGCTTTACGCGGACGAAGGTCTGGAAGCAGCCGATAAGACGGCTCTTATAGAGGCGATAGCCGAAGCAAGTGGATACATAGAGATCGACTACACGCCGGAAAGCTGGGATGCTCTTGAGCGTGCACTGGAAACGGCTTTGACGGTAAGGGACACACAGTTTGCCGGACAGGCTGATGTTGACGCGGCGGCACAGGCTCTTTCGGACGCGATAAATGGTCTTGTAAAAAGTGATGCTGTAATATATAAAGAGGGACTTACGCAGGCGATAGATAAGGCGGAGAAACTGGCAGGCGGCGGCTATACGGAGCTTAGCCTTACAAGGCTGAGCGAGGCTCTTGCCGAAGCAAAGGATACGGCGGCATCCGATGAGAGCAGCCAGGAAGAGATAAATAACGCGCTGAGAGATCTGACTATAGCGATGCAGAATCTGAGCGCCGAACCGGTTGTTCCCGACGGAGAGTATACGGAAATAACCGATATGAAAACGAACGATCTTACCGATCCTTTCGGTATAGATGATCCCGCGCCGGCATTCAGCTGGAATATGCGTTCAAACATCGTGGGTCAAAAGCAAACTGCGTATGCAATAACGGTTTCCCAAAACAGCGATATGACGGATCCGATATGGGATTCTGGCAAGGTGGAGAGCGATGCTTCGACCGGGATAGCCTACGAGGGACCGGGATTCAGCGATTCCACAACATATTATTAGCAGATCAGAGTATGGGATAAGGACGGCAGCGTGCTTGTTTCCGACACAGCCGAATTCACCACGGCGCTTATGAGTGAAGATGCATGGGATCACTCATCGTTTATCTCGGTCGGCGAAGCGGCTCCTGAAAAAGGCGGAGGTGTTCCGATATTTCGTAAGGAGTTCAGCGCGCAAAAGCAGATAAAGTCGGCAGTGCTGTACTCAACAGCCTTGGGCAATTACGATGTATATATCAACGGAGAACGTGTCGGTGAGCTTATGGAAGACGGAACGACCGTTTATGACGAGCTGAAGCCCGGCTATACGGATATGGGGCTGAGAGTGCAGTATCAAAGCTACGATGTCACGCATTTACTGAACGCAGACGGGCTGAATACGGTATCCGCCGTTGTTACCAACGGATGGTGGAACAACGCGGTCAATGGAAGCGTATGGGGCGGCACGGAACAGACACGCTCATTCAGAGCGCAGCTGTGCATCGTATACGGAGACGGCAGCTCAGAGATCATCCCGACCGATACAAGCTGGAAAGCCTCGTACGGCGGATCGGTAATGTACGGCGACATCTTTAACGGTGAATATTACGATGCCAACGCCGACGACTCATGGAAGGAAAACGGCTATGATGACAGCGGCTGGGGACAGGCGGCAGTGTATGAGCATGATCCGGAGCTTGCGGCACAGCGCGGCCAAAGGCTTACGGTGCGTGACGAGCTTGATCTGTCAGCGGTAAGCGCGACTGTTTACGAGGGAGCTGTCGGCACCGATAATCAGCAGTACGGAGTTATAAACACAAAGGCTGTTTACAGCGGCAGCGAGCCGTTTGAGCTGAAAAAGGGACAGACCGCTGTTATAGACTTCGGTCAGAACTTTGCGGGCTGGGCTGAAATAGAGGCAAAAGGAGCCAAGGGCACACAGATAACATTGAAGTACGGAGAAATGCTCAACGATGAAAAGGGACTAAAATCGAGAGGAAACGATGGCCCGGAAGGAAGCGTTTATCTTGCCAATTTAAGAGGAGCGGAAGCAACGGATATCTATACCATGAGCGGAGAGGGCATTGAGAGCTATCATCCGAGCTATACCTATCACGGCTTCAGATATCTGTCGGTCACGGCTTCGGAGGATATAACTATCCATAACGCAACGGGAAAGGTACTTACCTCTGTCGAGAATGTAACAGGAAAGTTGTATACATCCAATGCCCTGGTAAACCGTTTATACAGCAATTCGCTGTGGGGACAGTACAGCAATTATGTGAGCATCCCCTCGGACTGCCCTCAGCGCGATGAAAGACAGGGCTGGGGAGCCGACACATGGGTATTTTCGATTACAGGAGCATATAATGCCGATACGTACGGATTCATGTCAAAATGGATGCAGGATATGCAGAACGCTCAGCAGCGCCAGAACGGCGACAGTGAGGGTGATTACGGAGTAACGGCGCCGTATTGGTTCGGAGCAAGATGGCGTTCCGTAGGCTGGGCTGACGCGGCGGTGATCGTTCCTTACAATATGTACAAAATGTACGGAGACAGCTCCATTATAGAAGAGAATTATGAGTCGATGCAGAAGTACGTTGACGTGTACCTGTATAAGAGCCATCCTATTGGAAGAGGTAATGAGCGCGATTACGGCGATTGGCTGTATGATGAATTGAACACCGCGGAATTGAAGCAATACCTCGGCACAGCGTTCATGGCATGGGATTATCTCATGATGGCGGACATGGCTGAGATCTTAGGTAAAGATGACGACGCCGCCAAGTATCGCGGATGGTATGATGAGGTGAAAGAATATTTTAACGAAACATATGTTGATGAAGACGGTAATTTGACCATCCCGGGACAAGACAGCTCGATCGGCATACAGCCGACAGCATACCTGTACGCATTGAAGGTCGGCTTGCTGCCCGATGAAGCTTCGGTACAGAAGAATCTTGACGCGCTGGTAGAAAGGATAGAAGGCAACGATAATAAATTGGAGACAGGCTTTCTGGGAACCGCGATCTTGCTCCAGACACTGACCGATCTCGGACGCGGTGATGTTGCATATAAGCTGCTCCTGCAGAGGGGTTATCCGTCATGGCTGTTCACGGTGGATCAGGGCGCAACGACATTCTGGGAGAGATGGAACTCGTATTCGCTCGAAAACGGATTCGGCGATGTGAGCATGAATTCATTCAACCACTATTCTTTCGGCGTTGTGGCGGAGTGGATGTACAGCTATATGGCGGGCATCATGCCGGATATGGCTCAGCCCGGCTTCAAGCATACGATATTCCAGCCGTTGACGGACAGCTCCGGCGAGATCACATTTACCGACAGCTCATACGATTCCGCATACGGGTTGATAGAAAGCAACTGGGAGGTAAACGGCGGTGAAACGTCATACAGCTTCACAGTGCCAGCAAACACGACCGCTACTCTGTATCTCCCGGCTGCGGAGCAGGCAGAGTCGGGGCTCGTGATAGATACCGCGGCAGCGGAAGGTGTAGAATATGCCGGAATAGAGATGCACAACGGCGCGGAAGCGGCAAGATTTGAGTTGCAGCCCGGCGGCTACGACATAACAGTTACGGATAGCTCGGTAAGCGTGACCTTAAAGGACGGATATATCACGTCAGGAGACGTGTACGGTCTGTATCAGGGTGAAGAATGCTTGTCACATATCCCATTGAGCGGAGATGTTGCATTCAGAGCGGATATTGCCCGGACCGGAGAAAGCAGCGCGGATCTTATATATGCGCTGTATGATAAGAACAGCGGCGAGCTCATCAGTGTAGGCATTGAGCGGGTAGAGACGGAAAAGGTGACAGAGCTACCGATACCTCTTCCGGAGGAGCGATCGGATATTATTCTGAAGGTTTTTCTTTGGGATATGGATACGCTAAGATCGATATTCCCGGTGTGCGAGTATACCGCCATGCAATAAGATTTTTTGAAAGGAAATGATCGCATGAACAAAAAAAGAATGATCACAGCTGTAACGGCGGCGTCCCTGTTGTGCGCTGTGTGCAGTCCGGCAGCTTTTGCGAGCAATACAGAAGATAGCCGTGTTTCCGACAGCTCATGGACAGTTCCGGCAAGCGTGCCGGGAAAGATCTCATATTCCAACTCATATAATCCCGCCAAATGGCAGCCGCCGTCACGGAACGGCGATGAGTCGTGGCGAGACGGGCTTGTAACGGGTAACGGTGAAAACGGACTTTTGGAGGACTGCGCACCCGAGGAAGGTGTTATGATATTCCAGAATGTGAAATTCAGCTTCCCTTCGGGAGACCAGCGTGAAACGCCGGAGCTTGGGAGCGTTATGGACGATGCGCGTCAAGCACTTTTGGAGGATACGATATCCCCATCGTCATCCGATGCGGTGGATATACTTCTTGACCGCGCGATAGACTGGAGCCGTGACAACGGGCTTCAGTCGAGGTCGTCGTGGCGGATACAAAACACATACGCCTTTCACCCCGGTATGCAGCTGCGTCTGAAAATGAACGGGCTTCAGAACGGAGATGAGAGCAATTATTACAGATACACGAACTATGAGACAGCGGAGATAGGCAGCGTCTGGACGGACGAGCTGGGCGAATGGGAAAGAAAGTCGTTCACATCCCGCGAGGATAACGTTACTGTTTCAAGGATCGCTTCTTTAAATAATGACACAGAGTTTTCGCTGGAGCTTTCGGTCGATGACATATCCGATATGTCGAACGAAAACAAAATGAGCGGACGCTTGAACGATATGCGTTATAAAAAGTTTTATAAGCTCGATGGTGACGAGGTATTGATAGGCGAAGCTGTCCACTATCCGTCAAACGAGCACAGTGAGCTTAAAAACGGAGGATATGCCGGGGTGTCACGCGTTATCATAAAGGGAGATAACGCGAAGATGACCGTGGAAACGGGTTCTGCTCCGGTCGATGACAGAACAGAGGAGCAGAAGTCGGGCGGAGTGCCGGACGAAACAGTCATAAACGTAAGCGGCTCGGCAGCTGAGGGCGATAACGGGTATGTTTTCGATTACGATCCTGTTTTGCGTATCGAGAACGCCGATGAGGTGATCATCATAACCGCTTCCGATTTGGATAAGGAAATGGGCAGCTATGACGAATTCGCCGCGGCTCCCGGTTATGATATCGTAAACGAATTGGCGGACAGCACTTCCGCTGCCGCCGAAAAATACGGCGGCGAAGTGTTCGATTACAGCGCGGCTCTTGCGCCTCATGCCGAAAAGCACTATGAGGAGTTCGGAGCGGTGAAGCTTGATCTTCGTGCGGATGAAAGCGACCGCGCGCTTCCGAACGAGGAGCTTATAAAAAAGCAGCAGTCACAGAAAAACGAGCTGAACCTTGCTATGCTCGAACGCGCGTTCTATAACGGAAGATACGCGAATATATGCGCAAGCGGGTATCAGGTGCCGCGTCTCGGCGGTATATGGACCGGTGCGTTTGAGGTGCAGTGGTCGGGTGATTACACGACCGACGCCAATATCAATCTCCAGGTCGCGGGGAATAATATCGGTTCCATGCCTGCCGCGTCTGACGGCTTCATAAATCTCATACTGCGCATAGTGACCGATTGGGAGATAAACGCCAAGCAGGTCTATGGGATAGACGATGCTCTGTTATGCCCAACACGAACGGACGGCAGCCGTTCACCGATAATACATTTTGACGACAGCTTCCCTGGACACATCTGGAATGCCGGAGCAAGCTGGATGCTGCTGCCAGTTTATGAGTATCTGCTCTGCTACGGTGACCGCAATATACCGCTCACCGATGATATAAGGGAGATGCTCTCGGAAACGGGAAACACATACAGCATGGCAGGAATAAGCGGCAACGGCGCGGATGACGGCACAGTATATAATTTGAGGAACACACTGGAGCTTACGGATGAGCGGGCGGAGGAGATAATAGCAAACGGATACTTTGATCTGAGGCAGGACATACTGTACCCGCTGCTCAAAAAGACGGCAAATTTCTGGACAGGCTTGCTTGATCCCGAATATTATACCGAAAACGGTGAGGCTAAATATGAGGAGGGAAAAACCGAGCTTGCAGACGGACAGTATTATCTTATAACACCGAGCTATTCGCCGGAGAACACGCCGCTCAACAGTGCGCAGACGATGAATATGAATTCGGTAATGGACATATCTGCGGCAAGAGACTGCTTCAATATGGCGGCTGCCGTTGCGGAATCGTGCGGTGACAGCTCAAATACAGCTAAATGGCGCGAATATGAATCAAAGCTTCCACCGTATCTTTATGAGATGACAGGAGAGCTTAAGGAATGGGCGCTCTCGTGCTATGAGGAGAACTATGAGCACCGTCATACGTCTCAGCTGTACGGACTTTGGCCGGGCTACGAGGGAGAGACGGATAAGACCTTGTTTGAAGGCGCGAAAAAGCTTATTGAGACGAAAAATACCGTGCTGCCGCCAACGGCGGGAGATAACGTTGCCGGTCACGGCTGGGTGCATAAGGGGCTTATAATGGCGAGAGCAAAATCAGCGGAGGGTGTGCGCGAAGCTCTGCTTGCGGTGCTTACAAACGAAATGTATTACGCATCGATGATGACCTCGCATGACACCACCGGACAGCAGGCGTACTGTACCGATACGGCTATCACCGTCCCGGCTATATTGCTCGAGTCTGCGGTCTATTCCGACCAAAACGTTATTGAGCTTGCGCCGTCTCTCACGGACGAGATGCTTGAAGCGGGAGGCAATGTCAGCGGTCTTCGCTCAAGGACTGGAGATGAGATAACAGGTATCGAATGGAGCGAGGAAAAGATCACAGCACAGCTGGATACAGACGGTGAGATCAAGCTCAAATGCGCGATGCCGTTCAAAAGCGTGTTTATAAACGGTGAGGATAAGACCGGCGAGCTGATGACTGATGATACGGGCGACAGCTATATCACGGTAAGCGGGAGTGTGGATGCGGAATTTATCCTTGCTGATGTGGATGCGGGAACATATGAGCTCCGAAACAGCGATGGGCTTCTGCTTACCGCTGACGGAGTCGGTGAAGGCTCGTCTGCCGGCTTCAGAGAGATGGAGATGAACGATAATACTCTTTGGACAGAACACACAGTAAATGGCGGATATACAGCGTTTGAAAACAAGCTGTATGAGGGTGAATATATAGATATACAGGATCAGAAAGGCAGAGACGGCACTCAGCTGTGCTCGTGGAACGAGGATCCCGCATCTTCTTCAAACAGACAGTTTCGGATAGAGGAAAAGGACGGCTATCTGTACATATGGACGACCTCGCATGAACAGGGAAACACCAGATGGGAGGCGGACAGTGATAAGGTATTCGAGGACAGCTCCGGAAACCTTATATATAACACCTTAGACGAGGCGAATGACGCGCAGAAATGGATAAGGGTAAATATTGGCGGCTATTGCGCATATGAAAATGTCGGCACGGGACGTTTTATAGAGCTTGCCGGCCCCGACCCGGGAGAACAGATGACTACCGCCGCGGCGGGACAGCCGCTCGAACAGCTGTGGAATGTCGAATATGTGCGGAACGATGTGTTTACTCTCGTAAATCTTGCGTCCGGAAAGGTCCTTGACTATGACGGTGAAAGCATTACGCTGAAGAACAGTGATAACAGTAGCACGCAGCTTTGGAGATACGCCGGCGGAAGCCTTGCCAATGAAGAGGGATACGCGATTAGCGGTGAAGTGCTCCTTGCGCAGCACGAATATATTTCGCCGACGATAACGGCTGACAGCGTAAGCATTTCGCTTGACGTCACGGAGATGAGGGAAGGCGAGCAGATACGGCTGAACATAGCGGCATCTCCGGCAGCGGCGGCAGCAACGGGCTTTGATTGGGATATATCCGGCAGCGGCAGTGTTGATATCTCGGATAACGGAACCATTACCGCATTAAAGGCGGGATCAGTGGATATTTCCGCTGTGGCTAAGGGCAGCGGTGCTGTTTCGAATACGGTAACACTCACCGTGAACAGTGCTATAGATGGATACAGCTTGATATCCGGCTATGAGGTCTTCGGCAGGACAGACGGTAAATGGGAAGCGGCATCGCCCCCGGAAAATGCCTTTGACGGGAACATCTCAACTGTTTATGACGGTCAGGCCGGAGGCTATTGCGGTATGATATTTGATGAGTCGCAGAAGATAGCGGCGATAAGGTATCAGAGTGGAGACGGTTATGAGGAGAGGATGCCGGGATGCGAATTCCAGGTGTCGCAGGACGGTGAGGAGTATACGACCGTTTATACAATAGAAAGCGTTGAGCCTAACGGTGAATGGAATTATATCTTATTAGAGGACTTTGATGCCAAGATACAGGATATGCTGGAGAATAATGAGTATAAGTATTTCAGGTTTTACGGGAATGAGTTTGCGCCGATAGCGGAGCTTTCGGTATACACAAAGGCTGAGGAGGAGCCTGAGCCTGAGACGGGTCTTGCTGTGACGGATGACAGTGGCAATGAGATCGCATCTGCCGGTGATGCTGCAGCGGCGGGGCAAATAAACATAGAGGTTTTTGTATCCGCCGATGACAGCCAAAAAGAACTTACAATGTATGCCGCTCAATACGATAAGAGCAGGGCATTGATAAGCATCGATATGTTTGACGGCATAAAAGACGGCGATAGGAAAGAAACGGATATATCTCCGGACTGCGGAAGGATAGCACTGTATTTGTGGGATACGGAGCAAGCTCCCGTTATCGATAAGTTTGAATTGGACTAATGATTGCAATGCGGCTGTCAAAGATCGGCAGCCGCAGGCGATCGTCTTTGATGTAAAGGAGTGAAAAACACAATGAAAAGACTCATAAATATCATAATATATATGCTTGTCGCGGCGATGGTCTTGCCATATACGGTGACGGCGTTCGCGTCCGGAGACTACGTCACAAAAGATGAGGCCACGGGGGAGATCGTATATGATATCGCCGGTTTCGCAGGCTCACTCGGATTATCACAGGACACTGCTGTGACCGAGGGGACTTTCGAGGAGCTTGAGGGACTGACCTTCCATAACGGAGAGCAGCCGCTGTATTGGGTGGCAAAGCATCCGAGAGTGGATCTTTATCCGGGAGGATATATAGCATATACAGCACCTGAGAACGGAACACTGTCAGTGCAGGGCGCATCGAACAAATCGGATTCAAGGCGGTATGTAAGCATAACATCCGATCCGTCTGATCCTATGCAGAACGTAGTTATCAACGGGTCAGAGACTGAGACACAGACAAGAGGGATACAGGTCATCGCGGGCAGAACGTATTACATAATGGGCAATGCGGCTCAGGTGACTGCTGTTATGTTTACCCCCCAATGATGATCTTATGACGTACCGCATTAACGCAGCTGCGGACGGTGAGACTGTAGCGGTAATAAGCGAAGGGATATTCGATGCGGATACAACAGAAGCTTCTGTTTGCGTTCCGCGCCTTATAAAAGGCGATGACGGAGTATGGTATGAGATGAGCGGCAGCCCGGATCCGTTTGATCCGGCGGAATTTTCATATGAGGTCAAGGTCACATCAGATTCGCCGACAACAGATGTTGAATACATAAGGTCGGATGAAACTGTCTATTTTGCCGAGGCCGAAAAGCTGTTCGGCGATTCATCGAACACGTGGACGGGATATTCCGGCGGAGGATTCACAAAAGGTTCATCACGCGAGGCACAGACCGATGTTATACCTGCAGGGACTTATTCTGTAACGATAGGCTACAAGGGCGCAAGAACAGCCGGGTTCGCACAGCCTGAGATCCGCGCAGACGGCGAAGTGATATTGAGCGGCGACCTTGGCGTTAAGGTCACAGGAGAAAGCTCGTACACCGCAGTCCTGAGCGAGGACACAGCGCTTACCATAAATACCGGTGACAGAAATAATGAAATAGATTATATACACATCCGAAAAGCGGATGGAATGATGGAAAAGTATGCGGAAGAAAAAGCGGATGATAAGCTCAGCTTCAAGGACGGCGAGGTTATAGGCTTTATAGGCGACAGCATAACGCACGGAGATGAGGGATTCGAGAGCTATCACGAGGTGTTATATAACTATTTAATGACACATTACCCGGATACAAAGCTTTATATGAAAAATCTCGGCGTATCCTCCGCTACCAGCGAGGTGCTGCTTTCCGGCGCGAATGGATACAGTGCGATAGACACGTACCTGTCGGAGAATCCGGAGATGAGCAAGACGTTTGTAATGCTCGGCATGAACGATATAGACCGCGATCTGTATGAAAAAGACGTGTACGAAAGCACCGCGGCTGAAAGGGCGGCGGTCCTCGAAGAGTACAAAGCGAATCTTTCAACGATAGTTGACAAGCTTCTTGATAAAGATATCGAAGTGATACTCATGACGCCAACGATCTATGACGCGACCAGAAAAGGATCTGACGGTAATCTGTCAAATGAAGGGCTTAAAGAATGCGCGGAGACAGTCAAGGAACTTGCGGCTGAAAAAGGCTGTAAATACATAGATCTTAACGCGGCGATGCTTGAAATAAACAATACAGTCCAGACAGTAAATCCCAATCTGACCATACTGGACGCTTGGTATGACAATTTCCACCCAGGAGCGTTCGGCAATAATATAATGGGTTATCTTATTCTTCGTCAATTGGGCGAAGGTGATGAGGATATAGTTTTGTCAAGCGGAGGCGGACAAAACAGCGAGATAACGAGCGAAAATGTGTTCATCAATTACGTATCGTATGAATATACCCTCTCAAAGCTCCCTATGGCAAAAACTGACGGTTATGGCATGGCTGACAAATATGTGGATCTTACCGAGGATCTCAGCAGCAGGATCGTAAAAGAAGAATTAGATGACGGTGTTTATGAGCTTTCGATAGACGGAACGGTCTTGGGCAGCTATACCGCGGATGAGCTCGGACAGGGCGTAAATATCGCGTTTGATAAAGAAAATCCTGCCTGCGCGGCGGCAGAGGCGGCACAAACGGCGAATATCGAAAGAAGCAGATATGAAATATTGCTTCAGCGCGCGGTCATGTGGCTCGTGTTCAACAGATATATAGACGAGTCGGATTATAATGATATCATAGCGCATAAGGATGAGTATATCAATGCTGTTAAAGAGAAAACAGATGAGATGTACAGCATAGTAAACACAGAGCTTGCTGCCGTACACAAACTTGAAATAAGGCTGGTAAGCGGAGGTGGACTTGTTCTTCCCAATATGTTCACTGAGAACATGGTGCTCCAGGAAGGCAGCTCGGCTGTCTACGGTAAAGGCGAGAGCGGCACTGTTTATACAGTGACTCTTGACGACGGGAACGGACACACGTATACGGCATCGGATACAGCCGAAAACGGGGAGTTCAAGGCTGTTATAACAGATGCTCCCGCATCGATGGAGGCGTATACCCTCACGGTAGAGTCGCCCGATGAAAGGCTTGTGATAGACAACGTGTACGTCGGAGACGTATATCTGCTGTCCGGACAGTCTAATATGGAGATGCGCTTCGACCATAGCTATGACGTGGATGATACCCAATACCGTGAAGACGCCGCTGAGATAGCGGAAAAATAGACGCGGCGGAAAAAGTTGTGTAAAAAGTATAAAAACGAACCTCCTTGGTGAA
>CAYNRX010000031.1:0-27700 GCA_964399965.1 uncultured Lachnospiraceae bacterium
AGCCGCTGCGTGAGATGTGTGCGAAAAAAGTGCCAACTTATATTGACAAAATCAGTTTGACCTCACGACCTTACAGCGCGAAGCGAACTGCCTGTTTGGATTCACCGCAAAGCAGACACTTGACTATGCGCAGAGCCTTTATGAGAAAAAGCTCATAACCTATCCGAGAACGGACAGCAGATACTTAACCGAGGATATGCGCGATACGGCAGCCGCCGTAATACACCTGTCGGCAAAGCACCCGCCGTTCAGTAACTGCGGCGACTTCTATCCCGACTGCTTCTATTTGTTTGATAACGATAAGGTCACGGACCATCACGCGATCATTCCGACAATGCAGATCGAGGGGATCCGGCTGAATGAGCTTACAAACGGTGAGCGGTACATATTACAGCTTATCATGTGCAAACTCCTTTGTGCCGTGCATGAGCCGTATATCTATGAAACCGTTACAGCCGAATTTGAGTGCGGTGGTACAGTGTTCAAAGCAAAGACGAAGAATATCATATCAAACGGTTGGAAAGAGATAGAGTGTTTGTTGCGTTCATACCTCGGCAATGACGATACCGAAGAAAGCGCAGCTTTTGATATTGCAGAGGGACAGGAGCTCACTGTTTCGGCTTCGGTAAACGAGGGCTATACCTCACCGCCGAAGCAGTATACCGAAGATACGCTTTTATCCGCCATGGAGACCGCAGGTGCAAAAGAGACGGCAGACGAAGCGGAGCGCAAAGGTCTCGGCACACCTGCGACACGCGCGGGCATAATCGAAAAACTTGTGCAGACAGGCTTTATCGAGCGTAAGGGTAAGAGCCTTGTCCCTACCCGTGACGGTATAAGTCTTGCAAGCATAATGCCCGAGCTCCTTGCCTCGCCGCTGCTCACTGCCGAATGGGAAAACAGGCTTGCCGAGATCGCGCACGGAGAATATTCCGACAAAGAGTTTATGGCAGGCATCGGAAATCTCGTTTCTGAGCTCATAAAGACCTATTCCTTTATCACTGAGGATAAAAAGAATATATTCAAAGAACCGCGTGAGGTCATAGGCAAATGCCCGCGGTGCGGCTCGGATGTATACGAGAGCAAAGCAAAATTCTGCTGCTCAAACAAGGAATGCGGTTTTGTGATGTGGAAGAACGATCGCTTTTTCACGAACAAGAAAAAGGAGCTCACAAAGAAAATCGCTGCCGACCTGCTCAGCAAGGGAAAGTCTAAGGTCAAAGACTTTCATTCCGATAAGACGGGAAACGACTACGATGCGACAGTGGTTCTTGCCGATACGGGCGGCAAATATGTGAATTACAAGCTGGAATTTGATAAGCGGAAGGAGCGATTTAATGGAAGATAAAACAGCTGTAAACTACAAAACCGATACCGGGGATCCGCCCAAAAGCGTCCCGGCGACACCGATAGAACTGTCGGGCAAGACACAAAAGGAAAAGATCACGGAGATAACAACAAAGCTTGAGCAGGGTATCAAAGACCTGTTCGCAAGCAATAAATTCAAGGAGTATCTTTCCGCCATGTCAAAGCTGCACCGCTACAGCTTCCGAAACAGCTTACTCATTTTCATGCAGAAGCCGGACGCCTCTATGGTCGCGGGCTATACCTCGTGGCAGAGGAATTTTAAGCGGCAGGTCCGCAAGGGCGAGCATGGGATAAAGATATTCGCTCCCGCACCGTACAAGGCAACAAAGGAAGTCGAGCGCATAGACAAGACCACTAATAACCCCATTATCAGCAGGGACGGCAAGCCGGTGACGGATACGGTCGAATACACTGTTCCGGCGTTTAAGATAACAACCGTCTTTGACGTATCGCAGACCGACGGCGAGCCTATTCCGAGCTTGGGAGTCGATGAGCTCACGGGCAGTGTAGAAAAGTATGCTGACTTCTACAGCGCACTTGAAAAAATATCGCCTGTGTCTATAGGCTTTGAGAATATCGAAAGCGGGGCTAAGGGATTCTACAGCAACGCTGAAAAAAGAATTGCGATTCAAGAAAATATGAGCGAAGTCCAGACATTGAAAACGCTGATACATGAGATAGCTCACGCGAAACTTCATGCTGTAGAGGATATAACCAACGTAAAACCCGAGGAACAGATTGACCGCAACACCAAAGAGGTCGAAGCAGAAAGTATAGCGTATACCGTATGTCAGCGTTACGGTATAGATACCTCTGACTACACTTTCGGCTATGTTGCGGGATGGAGCAGCGATAAGGAGCTGCCGGAGCTGAAAGCCTCGCTTATAACGATACAGAAAACCGCCGATGAGATAATAACGGGCATTGAAGAACACTTTGCGGAGCTTGCAAAGGATAAGACTGTTACGCATGAGAAAGAGACATACGATCACGGTTTTACGGAGTTAAGCGCGGAAGAAGCCGCCGAGGGCGCCAAAATATTTGAACAGGAGAATGTTGATAAACCTGTGATTGAAAAGACCGTAGCTGATGATACAGACCACATAACAGCAGCCGAAAAGACACAGACTGTTGCAGCTGACGAGAAAACAATAAAAGCCGCCGTTATGGACGCGCTCAAAGAGCGTATCGCATATTCAAACGACGGTATGCTCTCAACATACAAGATGTCCGAGCAGTCGCGGGGTGTTTTATGGGATAACAAGATCAAGATCGATGACAAGACCGTCACACGGGACGGAAAGCCTATGTTCAAGATAAACCGCCGTTTTTCATCACGAAAGACAAAGTGCTGCTATCGCGAGCTTACTCCTACGCTTGAATACATAGGCGGCAAGCAGCAAAAGCCGTCTATACGCAGGCAGCTTGCGGAGACCAAAGGAAAATCGGAGCCCGCAAAGGCGGCGCCTGCAAAGAAAAAGGAGGACCTGAGCCTATGAATAAATTTGAAAACGTCGATCTCATAGACAGACTGAGACGGATAATAGAGACCAATACCGCTTATTATCAGAGCGATTTTAACTTTGACGAAAAGAAATTGCGCGCTGCTGCAATAAGCGATAACGCCGAGGATAAAGACTTACTGTTCATGTCACGCCGGCATGGCACATATCTTTTCTCTGAGGCAGAAGTTTTCAAGAAAGGAACGTTTGCGCACGTAACTTGGCAATATTTCAGTGACCAGCAGGGCAGCATACTTGCCTACGCGGTAAAGGTCAAAGGCATGGAAAATGGCAAGGTCATGGGCGATCTCTATGAGCTTGACTACGCGGAGCATGTGAAACACGTTGAAAATACGGCGGTCAATTCCGATACCAGAACATTGCATTATGAGCGCGGGAACGTTGACGTTCTTACCGACAAGGCTATTACTACCGCTCAGCACCCGAAATTTGGCTGCTTGATAAGCTGCGAGTCAAAGCCCAACGACCCGCAGCAGCTGAAAGCTGTCCTTGCGGACGAACGCCGCAGCCATGAAGCGTTAAAGCCAGGAGTCATAGACCGTCATATTTCAAAGCTGTCACGCGGCAAGCAGTCAATACGAAAACAGCTATCGCAGAATAAACGCAGTAATGAGCAGAAAAAATCTACTACAAAAAAGAGGGAGGATATTTCATTATGACATTCACACCCGACGAAGTAAATCTTATATGTATCTATGACACATCTAACAGGGAGCGCCTTATCAAGGAGATGGGGCGCTCTTTTAAATTGGTCGCGGACAAGGAACTTGCGGATATAATGTGGTCGGCGATCAGAAAGCTGGGCAGTATGACCGATACGGAATATTCTGAACTGGAGCTTATGCCGACAATAACGGACGAGGATACGGAGGATTGATATATGGACGACTATCTATTTAAGGTGTTCGTTGTCAACTCACAAGAGTATGATAACGGCAATAAAGAGACAAGCGGCGCATGGCTGAGCTTTCCGGCAGACACCGAGACCGTTACGAAACTGTTCAACGAACTAAATCTGCCGAACAATGCCGGTACAAACCTTTATTTTATTGATGACAGCAGAGCCGATAACAGCCGCATTTGCGATATTATCACGAGAGACAGCGACATAGACGAGCTGAATTATCTTGCTAACCGCATAATGCAGCTTGACGCATCGGAAAGGATCGTGTTTGAGGCGGTCCTTGAAGCCGAAGAGTGCAGGACCGTAAAGAACGCTATCAATCTTACATATAACACGGAATGTTACAACGTCATTCCCGATATGGACAGCTGGACCGATGTCGGCGGATATTTTCTGAGACAGAATATAGATCTTTCGCCGGACGGACTTGATATTATGGCGGACTACTTTGATTTCATTGAATACGGCAGGGATTATGCCAATGAGACGGGCGGCGTGCTGCTGGAAGGCGTTTATCTTGAAACAGGCTGCGCTGATTACAAGGAAATGTACCGTGGAAATATTAATGATATAGATTTAAGATATATAGTGACCGGTCACGGCCGAGAATGTCACAGCAACAGTTTGTATGAGGATAAGCTGCGCGATTCTACAGAGCTTGCCGAGGAAATAGACAGCTATATGCGGTATGTTAGCCCGTCATATGTTGAGAAATATCCTGATGCAGAGAAACAGAAAGCTCATATCACCGACTGCCTTATGGATTTTGTGACGGTTCAGCTAAAAGATATGATAATGGAGACAAATACAGCGGAGGGCAGCCGTCTTATCGACAGCATAAATGAGCTTGAGATAGAATACCCGGATGACATATATATGCTTTTTCAGGTCAAGAACGGTCCCGAAACTCGCGACTACCGTTTCAGCTCAACTGAGGAGCTGAAGAAAATGGGACTGACCGTGGACATTAAAAACTATGACTTGAAATATACAAAGCTTCTCGGAGATACCATGCTTGAGAATATCTATAAAAAATTCAACAGCGGCAAGGTGCCCGACTTTGACGGACGGAGCATGTCGGTGTCTGATGTTATCGTATTTTGTACTGGTACTGCCGATACAGCATATTACTGTGATCCTTTCGGCTTTACACAGTTGCCGGGTTTCCTATGGGAGCATGAAAACAATCTCGAAACAGCCGAGAAGTCCACGGAACAGAATTACAATATGATAGACGAGCGGATTAACAACGAGCCGGGCGAAAAGGAGAACAACATAACTGTACTTGTAGTGGAGCCACTACAAGAGCCGTACATAAAGGAAATACCAAACACATTAGAGGCTCTGCAAAAGGAAGTCGGCGGACCTATTCAGGCAGGATATCCATTTGCCGAGGAAGCCGCCATTGTGTGCAATGACGAAGCAAATCTTGAGGGTATGCGCCTTAACCGCGCGCTGTATGACGCAGAGGGTGAAATATATGATATAGTGGCGGGAACGTTTATTGTAGTCGGCTTGGGCGAAGATAATTTTGCTTCACTGCCGCCGGAGCTTATGAGTAAGATACAGGAGCAGTTCAAGCAGCCTGAGATGTTTGTAAAGGTCAACGGCGAGATACAGGCTATCCCCGTCAAGCCGTCCATCAAGGCAAAGCTTGAACAGCTTCAAAAGGAGAAACGCGGCGATAATCCTCCGCAGAAAGAGCCGCCGAAACACGAATTATGAGTCTGCCGAGAATGAATCCTGAACAGCTGCGACGTGCAAGAGCGCTAATTAAGAAAACGTGCTGTAACTATGACGATGGATATTGCCTTATACTCGACTGCCCGTGTCCTCAGCTGCACTCCTACTCCGTGCTTTGCAAGTGGTTCAAAAGCGCCGTATTGCCTCAAAATGAACAGCTGTATATATCTGTTACAAAGCCTCAGAATATAAAGAAATGCGTCATATGCGGCAATAAATTTATATACCGTTCTAACAGAGCAAAATACTGCCGACAATGCAAAAAGACCGTCATGCGCAGACAAAAGGCGGCATACCAGAGAAAACGCAGACAAAACCAAAAGTAAATACATAAGGCGTGCGATCGCGGCAATGTTCGGTCTGCACGCCTGTTTTTTTGTTGCCAGCGCTTACATGGCTGTATGGTGGAAAAATAGAAATCTCGAATTTCGCATAAAATCAATGACACCGGGGTATAGCATTTGAGGAATAATATAATTTGATACCTTTTCCCTCTATCACTGCTCCGTGTGCATTGGAGCAAGACGTTCATTGTAGCTGCGCAGTATATTCGCAAGGCTTATGTGTTGCATTTCCATTTCCGCGCATTGCTGTATGCGCTCATAATAATCTTGCAGCGCTAATTGTATATTTACGCCCACTCCGCATTCGGGATTTATATGTGTGTCAAGATGCAGCAGCGGTTTCTCACCCTCTACAGCCTTATAAATGTCAAGAAGATTTATCTCATCAGGATCCCTTGCAAGAGCAGGTCTCGGATGCCCTTTAACGCTCACGATAAGTCCGTATCTGCGCAGTGCGGACATAAGCTGGCGCACACAGCCGGGGTTTGTTTTTACACTTTCGGCTATTTTGTCGCTGCTTAAGGAGCCTGTAGGGTTTAATGCGATAAATGCCATTATGTGTACGGCATCGCTCAGTTTTGTTGAATATTTCATATAGATCCCGCCTTTCTCGCTGTTAATTTTATTATAACACCATCTTGACAAAATTGCAACAGTGTGATAAAATAAATTTGATGTTAAAATATAATTTACAGCAAGGAGCGATATTGATATGAGCTTTTATGAAGATCTTGTAACACAGACCCAAATGAATTATTCAATGTATTATAGAGTATACGCTTCCGGAAGGACTGTCTATGAACTTTCCGATAAGCAGCACGAGCCGTATGAGGAGCAGATAAATATGCTGGTTGATGAGATAAATAATGCCGACTGCATACTTGTCGGCGGCGCATCGGGACTTTCCGCGGCGGGAGGCGGCGATTTCTATTACGACGACACACCGTCCTACAGAACATATTTCGGCAAGTACGCTGAAAAATACGGTTTTAAGGGAGCTTTTGCGGGAATGCAGCACCGTTTTGATACACGCGGCGAATTCTGGGGTTATTTGGCGACCTTTTTAAATACAACTCAGCACGCGCCGATACGAAAACCGTATATCGATCTTGATCGTCTGCTGCAGGGCAAGGAGTTTCATATCCTTACAACTAATCAAGACACGCAGTTTGTTAAGCTATATCCTGCGGAACAGGTCAGCGAGATACAGGGCGATCATAGATATTTTCAATGCTCACGCTGCTGCTGCGATGACACATGGGATGCAGTAAAACCCGTTGAGGAAATGATAAAGGCTATGGGCAGCGGCACGGCAGTGCCTGAGGAGCTTATCCCGCGCTGTCCGCACTGCGGAGCGGAGGCTTTCCCGTGGGTACGCGGATACGGCAATTTTTTGCAGGGAGAAAAGTATGATGAGCAATACACAAAGGTCTCTGATTTTATACTCAGAAACAAGAATAAAAAGCTGCTCTTGCTTGAGCTTGGTGTAGGCAGGCTGACGCCGATGTTCATACAAGAGCCGTTTTGGCACCTTACGCTGAATCTGCCGAAAACGCGGTATATTGCGGTAAATGATAAATATGATTTTCTGCCGAAACAGATAGAGGACAAGGGCATGGTAATCATCGGCGATATAGCCAAGGTCCTAAGCGACGCAAACAAGAGTGTACAGGCGGAACATGAGAGCGCATGAAAGGAATGATCACACAGCATGGGAAGATATATCAACGAATTACAACTGGTCGCGGAAAAACTCAAGGATGCGGATGCGGTCCTTATCGGTGCGAGCAACGGCTTATCTATAACGGAGGGGCTCAATCTTTTTGCTGATAATGAAGCCTTTGATGAGTTGTTCGGCGACTTCAAGCGAAAGTATGGATTGAGCTGTATTCTCCACGGCATGGGAGCGCAATGGCAGTCCGAAGAGGAAAAGTGGGCGTTTTGGAGCCGTCTCATAAATCATTATTGCGCCGAATACAGAAAAACGCAGGTTATGTCAGACCTTAAAGCCATAGTTAAAGATAAAGACTATTTTATAATAACCTCTAACGGTGAGTGTCATTTTGAGCTGTGCGGCTTTGCCCCGGAGAGGATATATGAGATAGAGGGAAACTGGCTATCAATGCAGTGCTCCGCAGCGTGTCACACGGCTCTTTACCCTACCTTGGAGCTTGCAAAGAGACTGGCTGCCGAGGAGAGAGGCGGACGTATACCGTCAGAGTCGGCGCCGCGCTGTCCGCGCTGCGGCGCGCCGATGAGCATCCATATGGCAGGCAGGAACTTTATACCAGATATTGACGCTCAAATGCGCGCGGCGGATTTTCTGAAAAAGTATCATAATAAAAAACTCGTAATATTGGAGCTTGGCATAGGTCCGAGGAACCGGCTTATTAAGGCTCCGCTCATGCAGCTGACGGCGGAGGAGCCACAGGCTACCTATGTGACTATAAATCTTGGCGAGGTGTATATCCGTGAGGATATAAAGAACAAGTCATTCGGACTCGACGGCGCGCTGTCAGAAATGCTTGCTGCGTTGAGGACCGAGTATGAAAGAGCTTAAAAGCGTATAATTACTGCTACTACAAAAAGACCGTCATGTGCAGACAAAATGCGGAATACCAGAGAAAACGCAGACAAAACCAAAAGTAAATACATAAGGCGTGCGACCGCTGTAATATTCGGTCTGCACGCCTGTTTTTTGTTGCCAGCGCTTACATGGCTGTAGAGTGGAAAAATAGAAATCCTGAATTTCGCATAAAACCGTAGTTTTTGGAGCATAGAATTTAAAGGGTAATATAATTACATGGCTGCCCTTGAAAAACGGGTTCTAATGTTCCATCTTTTTTAATTTATGTTATAATTCTTAATTACATTTAAGTTATCCCGCAGCATTCGCAGTTGCTGGCAGCTCAGGTCTTTCATTTCCGATAGTATAATATTTATCAATTCGCTGTTTTGATCATCGCCTAAATCTTCTGCAAAAACATCAATAGGGACATTGAGGGCTTTAGCTATTCCGAGTATCGTCACAAAATATGAATTATGATAGCCGCCTTCTATTCTTGATATATGTTTTTGTGTAAGACCTATATGCTCCGCTAATTCTTCTTGCGACAAATTGGCTTTTGTACGGTAATATCGTATACGCTCACCGATTTTTATATTTATTTCACTTCGTTTATTTGATTTACTCATATATGGATACTTCCTCGAACTCTTTATAATATAATATTATAAAACATTATGACTGATTTGATAACTTGCTATAGCCAGCATAATACTATGTTTAGGTAATATTATATATTTAAATCATTCAATATATATGGTATAATAGTGTTGTTATACTATATATTTCTGGTATAAAAACAATAAATCTATTAAAGGAAATGGAGATAAATCAAATGAAAAAAATGTATGGTATCATAACTCTTGTCCTGTCATCTGTACTTATCTTATCAGGCTGTTATAACAAAGACAGCAGATCGGAGAGGTTGTCGTCAGTTCCGGAGGATAATATTATCACTGCCACAGCTGAACAGTCTGAAAAAACCGAACCGACCTTTATCCCGGCAGAAACACCTACACCTGTAAACGGCTCTTTAGAGGTACATTATATAGACGTTGGGCAGGCAGACAGCTCTCTTGTTATGTGCGATGGCGAAGCAATGCTCATCGATGGCGGAAACGCTGAGGACAGTGATCTTATAGCCGCATATCTGAAAAAGGAAAATGTATCAACGCTTGATTATCTCGTATGTACCCATGCTCACGAGGATCACTGCGGCGGTCTATCAGGCGCGCTTTCGGTAGTCAAAGTCGAAAACGTCCTTGCGCCGAATACGGAGGCTGATACAGAGGTATATCAAAACTTCAAGGATAAAACGGCAGCTCAGGGATTGACGATCCAACACCCGTCCGCAGGAGACAGCTTTATGCTCGGTAGCGCCAATGTTCAGATAGTGGGACCTATCACCGAATATACCGACGAACTTAATAACACGTCTATCGTTATGAAGCTGACCTATGGTGATACTTCATTCCTTTTTACCGGAGATGCAGAGCGTGACGAGGAAATGGAGATATTGAACGCAGGCTATGATATATCGGCGGATATATTAAAAGTAGGGCACCACGGCTCGGATTCCTCAACATCATATGTATGGCTGCGCGAGATAATGCCGCAGTATGCCGTTATATCCGTCGGCAAGGGCAACACCTACGGACACCCGACAGAAGAAGTCCTTAGCCGTTTGCGCGACGCTGATGTACAAGTCTACCGTACCGACCTTCAAGGCGATGTTATAGCCATGAGCGACGGAACAAATATAACGATAACGACTGAAAAGAACGAGACCATACAGACTAATGAGACGGCAGCGGAGTCTGCGGAGAGCGGCTATATAGGGAATAAGAACTCAAAGAAATTCCACCGTCCCGACTGCCGCACGCTCCCCGCGGAGAAAAACCAAGTGCCGCTTTCAAGCCGTGAGGAAGCTGTAAGAATGGGGTATGAGCCTTGCGGGAATTGCGAGCCCTAATATACTCTGAGGTGAATATAGACAGATTAAAATGCGCTGTTATAATAATTTGCCGGTCTAAACAGCGTACAACAAAACAGGTGAATAACAACATATTGAAGAAAGGGATAGAACGATGTATGCTTTCAACGGAAACCATTTAAACATATTGATCGTAACTGACAGACTGATGTATTATGCAGACCCATTGTGTGATTTTTTTAGCGGTTACGAGGATATAACCTGCACGCTGATACAGTCAGTGAATGATTTTGTTCCCGATAAAACAGGGACACCCGATATACTGATCTCAGCGGGATATTTGGAAAACACGGATAATTGGCGCATAATAGAGAACGTGAGAAAGGTCAATGCTGCCGCGGTATGTATTCTTTGGGGTGTTGTAGATGCTTGTATAATAAGTTTCACACATAAATACAATTTCAATGAGTGTTTCGACAGAACGAAACCGTTTGAGGGGTTTTTAGAGCATATAAAGGAATTACGGGATAATATATACGAATATGATAAGACTGATGAACTCGATGAATATTCCGAATTAACGTTCCTAAACGACAATTACAGTGTGATCGCATACACGGGCGATATATTAGACATAAACTCGTTGGGGATATTACCTTTGAGAAAAATAGAGATAATGGAGTTTCCGTATAAGCACATAGAAATAGATAGACCCCGAATAAAATATGCGTCCAAATATATCATAAAAAATGAAATGCTCTTTTTAAGCGATCTGTACATAAAAAATCATTCTGTAAAACTGCCGGTATTAAACGGCGTTGTGCCAAATTCAGAGAATTATATAAAAGCCGGTCATGCTTATAACGGAGTCGACTTGCGCTTAGAATATACGGGAAGTGTTATATTCGGGAAGAATTATAGAAAAACATCGAAAAACAAGGACTTTCAATGTATAAACCTGCTGTTTGGCTGGAAAGACCTCGTTATGCTGAATTTTGATAATGGCAAAGTTACGGATATTAAAGATATGTCGCTGCTTGCAGGTCATATACGCAAATTGCGCATACTTTTCCCTGCGCTGCCGTATATAACGAGACTTTCTCCGCTTTTTAGGCAACTATGGAGAGACAGTTGGTATCGTAATGAACCGCCTCAGGAAGTGTATCGATATTACTCTGAATATATAAAGATCTGTAACCACAGGTTTGGTCTATGAAAGCGCCAAAACAGCCGGAATGGCTGTTTTTCGCTATCAAGACATTACTTAAAAAAATTGTACATCTGTTTGCCTAAGTAGTTTATCATCTTTTAGCTCATTTCTCCAAATTGTGTCTCAAGTCTTTCTAAAAACAGCTGCGCTGCCGATGTTATATAATGTGAAGGACTTGTTTATCAAAAATAAGCCGTATCTAAAAAAATAAAGCAAAAGGAGTTATCAAAATCTATGAGGACATACGCGCTTGGCAAGCTGCCCGATGAAAGATATTCAATGCCTGATGGACAGTATGCAAAGAAACAGCAAGGATTAAACGAAGAAATCAAAACCCTTGAAGTGAACATCACCGCTTATGATAAAAAACAAAATCGGCGGATAAATTTATTGCTTTAATAGATAAATACGAAAATTTCAATGATTTAAGAATAACAATGATAAATGAGTTTGTGGAAAAGATTTTAGTACACAAACACGACCGTAAAGGCAACGTTGAAACCACAAAGGAATTTGAAAAATATAAAAAGAGAAGCCTATATACAAAGACTTCTCCATAAATTTACGCGTTTTTCGCTTTATATGCCATACCCCAATCAATCATTGAGTCAAGTATTGGCTTTAAGCTGTAACCTGTTTCAGTAAGAGTATATTCCACTCTCGGCGGAACTTCCGGGAAAACTTTTCTTGTCAAAAGTCCGTCCTCCTCCATTGACCTCAAATTTGCGGTCAATACCTTTTGCGAAATATTTCCAACAGATTTTTTGAGTTCGCCGAAGCGCTTGGTACCGTCAAGCAAATCCCGTATGATTAAAACTTTCCAACGGTCGGAAATCAACATAAGAGTTGTCTCCACAGGGCAGACTTGGAATGGTGTTCGCTGCTCACCGTAGCGTTTACGATAGGCGAAAATGATACAAGCGTAACTTTATATGACAACACGAAATATAATGATGATTATAAAAACAGCATAAGGGTCTTCGGCGAAGGCGCATCCGGCATGATGGAGAAGTTGAAAATGACCAATCCGATGCAGTGGGTAAGTTTGATAGATGCCTGCAAAGCACAGGCGGAGGAAGTCGTGCTTACGTAACTCGTCTTAAACTGATTTTTTACCTGATCAACTTTCATCTATTTAGCGGAGCAAGGTGGATTATCAATCGAAGGTACGAAAATGAACATCTTCCCAAAACGGGAATTTGGTTTAATTGCAATAAAATGGTGGGGTTAAACAGCGAGAGGGAGACAACTAAAACAATGTTATATCCCTTTTATTATGTGTGTTTTTGAAATGCAACTAATTCTGCGGCTTGTGATTTTCATTTCAGAGCATAAGAAAACGGCGCAGCAAAATTTATGCTGCACCGCTAACAGCTCTGAGCAATAATTACTGCGTCAGTCTGCTGTATTCGTCCTTTGTTATGGGGATGACCGTGCCATGCCTGTACACCGCATCAAAGCTTACATTTGATGCACCGGTAAATGCACCATTTGCAATATCTTCTGTGACAAACGGTTTATAGCCTTTATTATTGCTTGACAGGCAATCAAGGAACATGCACCATTTCTCCTCGCCGTTGATCTTGTATACTGTGGGTCCCTCATAATTGGATACCGTTTTATACAGTTCATAATTTTCCACGGGCGTCCATTCGCCGCTTAAAGAGTTAGCTTCCTCCATTGTTACGGTATTTGTTTTGGTAAATCTGTAATACTTGCCGTTATGTTCAAGAATAGTCATATCAAAAGTATGAAGCGCCGTATTATTTGCCATTTGTTCGGCAGTTGCATTATCTATCCAAAGTTCCGGTTCTGTAAAGGTTATAAAGTCTTTTGTATAGCACTTGTACGCCCTTAGCCATTTATAATTGTCCGCGCTTGTTCTTGAAGCCCAATAAACCATATATTGACCTGTCTCTTTATCATAAATACATTCGGGCGCCCATACGCAGCCGCAATCATCACCCATTACATCAACTAATCTCGGCTCGCTCCAATTAACAAGGTCGCTGCTTTCCCATACAACAATACCCTTGCTGCCCTCGCGCTGACAGGTGTTCCAGCGGTCGTCGTCATCGCGTCTGTTGTAAATACTTAAATCAGTAGCGATTATATAAAATTTATCTCCCTCCGGAGAGCGAATAATATGCGGATCGCGTACGCCTTTTTCTCCGACGGTGCTTTCAAGATATTTATTGCCGTTGTTGAGCGTCCTCCAATTCTGACCGTCCTCCGATATTGAGAAGTATATTTGTTCCTCGTCTGCTGTCGACTCTTTTCCTACAAAATGCACAAACAGGTATCCGCCCATATCAGAATAGTTAATATCGCGCGTTACCGCCTTATCAAGCGGCTTCATATCCTCCCATAAAAATGCTTTCATATAATATTTTCCGAAATTGTCAAGCTGCATTTTTCCGTTTGCTTGTGTTGAGCAGTTAATCAATACGTCGTTTTCGTTATACAACGCTATATATACTGTTGATTTATCAGTACCCTCATAAGTCAGACTATAACTTATTGCTCCGTTCTTATCCAAAGAGGTATATAATTCCTCTATATGAGCCCCTTTAGGTACGGTGTTTTCGCCGATAATAGAAATATTTTTAACGCTTATAGGACGCCATTTGTGATTGGAGTATATTTCAAGTCCTGAAACGGTATCGGAAGTAATCGTACCGCTTGCGACCTTATTTGTGCCTATATACAAGGCAGCGGTTTTACTGTCAATATCAATTACAACCTTAAAATGCGTATATTCCGTTTCAGCGGAGGTCCCGTTTATAATGCTGCCTATCGCAGTCTCTCGTTCAGTTGTTTCAAAATCTCCTGCTTGGACATAGTACAGATCCTCTCCGCCGCCGTATTCGGTACACTTCCATGTAACAAGCGGCACATTATCGCCGTCAAAAACAGTAAATTGAGAGTATTTGCCCGAATCCTTTAGCAGCTGTGCATCAAATTCAATTGTCACCGTGCCTTTTTCGGCGATGAACTCAGCGTTTAACGCCGCCTCGCCCGCAGGATAACGATAAACTCCGTCACTGTCTTGCGTTATGTTTCCGTCTAATACAATGTCTCTTGCGATCTGATCGGTAGGCGTTACCGTAACATTACACTCCGCAAAGAGATCTCCTACCGATGCTCTTATTATCGTTTGCCCGGGGCTTACTCCCGTAACCTTGCCATACTTATCCACAGAGGCGATCGCCTCATTATCGGAGCTCCATATGATCTCGCTTCCCGATGCTGTCTGCGGATATATCAAAGCGTTGAGTGTTTGGCTGAATGTAGCTTCTATTTCAAGCTCTGTTTTATCCAAAGTTATCTCAGATGCAGCTGCACCTTCGCCTGATGAAACGTTTACCGTAAAGCTCCTTTCGGCTCCGCCCTGCGCTGTAACGGTGACAACGCTCGTTCCTTCGCCATGCGTATTCAATTCTGCCGTCTGAGTATCGCCTGCGCGATAATAAAGAACTCCGCGCTCGTTCGGCTGCCAATGCTCACCGAGGAAAGTAACGACATTCGGATCACTTGAAGTCAGCTTTACCGTCTTGTTGTTCACCGAATCAGGCAGAGTGATCTTTATTTTCATGGCATTGTCGGTAAGAAGATCCACGGTTGAATCACCTATAAGTTTACCATACGGTTCGAGTGATATTTCAATGTCCTCTGCCGCAGCATTCACAGCAGATGATACAGTCACATCACACGCAGCCTCCAAACCGCCTTCTATGGTCTTTGCTGTTATAACGGCATTGCCCTCACCGACTGCTGTCACGACTCCGTGTTCACCTACAACAGCAACGGATGTATCACTCGATGTCCATTCCACCTGCCAATTATAGACCGTATTTTTAGGTTCAAGTGTAATATGAAGCTTTTCCGACTCGCCTTCGGTCATCGTTAATTCGCGCTGCTCTATGCTTACAGACGAGGGTGATGCGTCTGCCGATACGGTATATTCACCAAAGCCTTTCAACGGTGTTGCCGATATTGCCGTTTTGTTCTTTGCATTTCCTCTCCAAAGATACGCATACGTGCTTTCATATACATCACCGGGTTTGCCGTCCGCGGTGCTGCCCATTTCGTGTATGTCGGGATCGCCGTTGTTTACAAGCGTTCTTCCTCCGACGGAGCAGCCGTCGTCTACTATCCATCCTGCGCCTTCTACCTCAAGCCATTCCGCGGCCCACCAGAAAACTCCGCGCATTACCGAATGAGGATTAGGCACGTCTTTGAGTGCCTGCATATATTCAAGCAAATAATTGTATTGACCGTTGGGCGAGGCAGACCAGTACTCAAGCTGTACATGCTTCGTATCGTTGCCTATATTATCAGCTTCATAATATGTCGCTTGAATGCCTGTTTCAACGTGCATAGTATCTTGATACGGGGCTATCTCAACATCCTGTTTGAGCATTGAGATTATATTATGTGTCGGGCTCATGCCGTAAAGCGAGTATGCTCTGCCGTCATAGTTCACGCCTGCGCTGTCCATAGCTTCAAACCATTTTTTTGAATACGTTGTGTTATAGCCTTGATATGTATGCAGAAATGCCGGTACATCGGGATATACATCATGTACTGCGCTGTACCCCGCATTTATAAGCTCCGTAAACCCTTCCGTTATATTGAAGCTGTCCTTATCGTATTTACCCACATTCCAGCAAATGCCCCCGTCTTCTTCATTTCCGAGTTTCACGGCGATAGGCGTTATATCTCTTGCCTTTAACCCCTCAAGGAAGTCACGCACATAATTATACAGAGATGTTTTCATTTCATCGAGTGTAAGGTTTTCGTACACCTGTTTTTCTTCATTCCATCTCATCCAATCTATGGGCGTGTACGCAGATACGGCATTCATCCAAACATCACTGAACATAAAATTAGCCATAAAATCCATATTAAGCGCCTTTGCTCGTTCGGCTATCCCGTACCAGTAATATTTATCAAAGCCTTCCGGCATCGTAAGCGCCGGAGTGCTGCTGCCCGGAGAAACGGCACTTGCACCGCCGTGTACAAATATCATGCCGTTTACTGCCGTAACACCCCTGTTAGACATTATCGTCAGGAAATCCTGCTGTACGCCGTTGGTGTAATATTTGCCGTTATTGTCTTCAATGATCGGCAGATATGAAACATCGATGCCGAGTACAATGCTTTCCTCTCTTGTAAACACATCGAAATTATCAATGTAAGCGTTTCCTGTATTTCCCGTCCATTCATCGCCGGATGCGCCTTCGCCGAAGACCCTTATGCTGTTTTTATAATCATCATTATATTTCGTGTTGGCATATAAAGTTACGCTTGTATCATTTTCGCCTGTCGTAAACGCTACGGTGAGCAGCGAATACCCTTCCAAGCCTGCAGGAGCTTGTCTTAGCACAACTCCCTGTGCGTTTTTCACGCCTAAGTTTATCCTGTCCCCGTTTGTAAGCGTTACAGAATATTCTCCGGATTTTTTGCCTTTGTTTACGCCGTCCGAATAGTATGTTTCGACCTTTTCCCATGTATCCTGAGTATCGACTTTTGCGCGGACAGTTGCTATATAGCGTGTGTTCGGTTTTACCGCTATGGTCTGGCTTATCTCGGAATCCGGCGCAAGCACCGCCGCCTTGCTTCCCGCATCGGCATCGGCGTCGGTTATGCTTACCGTTCCGTCTGTCGTCCAGTTTTCAAGATCATTTTCAAATCCCCAGTTTAAAACAGGGTTATTATCGTTGCTGTCCAATACAAATTCTACCTTGTCCACGGTCAAGGAACAGCCTTTGCCCGAATATATTTTTATTTTACACTGCCCGTTATATACAAGAACATTACGCAGCGATATACAAGTGTGATCGGATGAGTTTATAAACGTATCGACTTTAGATTCCGCCGCGGGACCGCCTGTTTCTTCGGCTCTTATATATGATGTATTCCCTTTGGCATCTCCTTTGACCCATACATTCATTGTATAGCTGCCCTGCGCAAGTCCGTTTGCCGTCTGATATACAGATGATCTGCTGCCGAGTACGGCAGTTCCGTTTCCCGCTGTAACGCTGCCTACAGCATCGCCCTTCAGTGATGTGGTCCATCCGTCAAGACCATCCGTAAAATCAAGATTTACAAAATCGGTCGTCGGCTCGGCATCCGGCTCCGTCAGCGGTTCTTCAGTGGGAGACGGCGTCGGTTCCGTATATTCGCCTTTTGTAAGTACAAGCCGCGGAGCCGTGCCTGTTGTGCAGGAGCCTATTTTCCAACGCATATTTATTTGTCCCGATTCGGCATCGAGACGCACCGCAACATTTTTTGCCGTGTCTAACCCACGTATATAGCTTGTTATATCGATCTCAAAATCACCTGTCGCGCCTTTGTCGGGAGTATCAAATGTCGCGATCGTCTCTGTGTTGATATATCCGGGAAGCCTGTCAACACCCTCGTAATAGCCGCCGTTGTCAAAACCGTCATAGTATGCCGCATATGCGCGTCCGGGACCCGAGGCTGAAGCTGACGTTGTGTTTACTATAAGCCTTGCATCTGCTATTTCCGATGACACAAAATCATCCGGCAATGTGAATCCTATATAAGCCGCCGTTTCCCACGTTTCCCAACCATGTATATCAAGGTCATAGCTTTTTGAGTCGCCGGAATTTGCTATCCACTGCGCAGTCTTGTCTGCCGTTATTGTGACTGTGTCCGTATCCGTATCGGGGGTGGGATCGGGTGTGTCGATCTCTTTCCTTGTCAACGATACATCATCTATATAAACGGTATTTCCATCCGTTACCCACAGGTATACGAACAGCTTTGTATAGCTTTCATTGCTGTATTCCAAGGTGACCGTTTGCCAATCATCGCTTGCCGCAATATCGGCAGAAGCAAGATAGTTGATTTCGCTTGCGCACCACTGTGCCGAACCGTCATTGATGCTAAGCGATGCGGCGCCGCCCTTTACCTTAGCGGTCAGGACATACTCCGTATTCGTCTCGACCTCCGTGTTCTGTCCCAAGCCTGTGCTTGCCACGATTTTTGCATAATTATTTGATGTGTTTTCGTCTGTTTCGATAACGACCGCATTATCACCCGAATATTGCCATGAACCCGTTTCGGGAGCGTTTTCCCACCAGTTACCGTTGGTAATATCGGATGTGGCATCGAAACCGCCGTCTGTGATCAAATTCCCACCGTTTTCGTCGGCGGAGTTTGCAAGAACGGGAAGGTTGATCCCGCCTATCAGCGTTGTTATTGATAACAACAAACCTATAAGCTCTCGTTTTCGTGATCTTTTCATAAGACCTGCTCCTTTCGCATTGATTTTTCTATGACTATTATATAAGTATAGCTGGCGTGTTTCAATGCAAAAGTGGAACGATATTGTGCTTATTTTTTTTGAGAAATATTCTCCATATCATCCAAAAAATCGCCGACCGATGCAATGGATGCTCTGCCCAGACGATACACATTTTTATACCCCAGGTAATCGAGACTTTGTTTCGCCTGCGAGCTTCGTTTTCCGGTCATACAATACAAAACAATATTTACATCCTTATCCTTCAGAATATCTCCCGCTGTCGCGTGAATATCCGTATACGGCACGTTTATTGCATTTTTCATATGCTTTTTGATGTATTCGCCGTGTTCACGAACATCTACGAGGATTGCTCCGTTTTTTACGAGCTGTTCCGCCTGTTCAAGCGTTACGGTCATATCACGGTCGTCCGAATCCTCCTGCGGTTTGTATATATCCATGACCTCATGAGCCGCTTCACTTTCAATAACATACACCAAAACTCCGTGAGGTGCAACATCGTTTTCTATGACATCAACGCACTCCACGTCCTTGTGACAGCATACGTCACGGATACTTAAAATTTTACCGTCGAATCCCGCTTCTCTCAAATCAATACTCATATGCAAAGCGCTGTCGCTTCTGTTCAGAAGGGCAACGGCTTTTTTATTTGAATGATTCCGTCCGAGATTTTTTATCCATACTTCTCCGACTAAGCTGCCGTTATCATCCGCCGTTTCCTTTATAACGTATGCCTGAAGACATGCACTATCCTGATCTATATCTATAAGCTCGGTATTTTTTAAAATATCAAGCGTTGATTTTTCTATCCTTTCAAGATCACAACCGATCATAAGCGGTGCGGACATCATACACCACATAGCAAAATGTGTCTTTTCCTCCTCCTCGCTCATGCCATTACCAAGCTGCATCATATCAAGATCGTTTGTATGTCCGGGCGAGCAATATTTGGCGAGACGCTTTATATTGTCGATCTGGTGGATGATCGAGCCGAAAACCGGTGCTATATCTGCGCCGGTACGCCATGAATCGGCTATCTCGGCTGCCCATGCACCGGGGAATTGCCACCTGCATATATTATAGACGATCTCTTTGCCTGTTGCTTTTCTTATATCATCTATTATCTTTCCGATTTTTGTATATTGTGTCTGCTCATCAAGACCGAGCCGAAGTCCTCCGCACCAGTCTACTTTAATAAAATCATATCCCCAGTCCGTGAAATACATTTCAAGGTCCTGCTTTTCGTATCCGTACAACCCTACGTTCGTCCCATTTCCGCCCTCGTTGTCATAGTAAAAACCGCAGGTGTTATCGCCTCCGTCGGCATATATACCCGCCTTTAAACCAAGGCTGTGTATATGATCCGCAACAGCCTTCATGCCGTTTGGAAACCTAACGGGATGAGGGAGTATCTTTCCGTTTTCATCTCTGCCGCCAAAGAATCCGTCATCTATATTGATATATTCATATCCGCATTGAGCCAATCCCGTGCTTACGATCGTTTCAGCCTGCCGCTTGATTTTATCCTCATCGATATTTGTTCTGAAGCAATTCCACGATGCCCAGCCCATAACAGGTGTTTTTCTCATATTATCACTATTAACTCCTTTCGCAAGATCCACACTATCGTTTTGATCCCGCCCTTATCGGGCAAGCTCTGATAATGTTTTATTCGTCCCATTCACGAACATATATTTTATTCTTTTTCACATATTGACGTATATACATCGGGGTATAACCGATAATTTCTTTAAATAATTTATCAAAATAACGAACAGTCCCAAATCCGCACGCAGCGCTTATTTCACGCATTGAAAGATCCGTTTCCTGTACCAGACTGCACGCATATTGTATTTTTAACCTGTGAACATATTGAAGCACCGACATTCCCGTTTGCTTTTTAAAAACATGACATAGGTGGCTTTTGGTCATCCTGAAGCGTTCGGTCAACTCATCCAAGCCCGTAAATGTCAAGAAATTTTCTTGCAAATATGTACCGATCGGTGACATATCCGAGTCAAGCGAGCGTTTTATTTCGACATCGGTAATTATGGCGGAAAGCTTCAATATTTCCGCGATGCTCAGTATAAGCTCTTTCTTGTCCCCGTTTTCAAATTCACACGTGAGCGCTTTTTCCCATAATAAGGGCAAGAGATCCGCACCTATAGAGATTATAGGCTTTTCAAAACAAGCCAGAAGCTTGTTTGTTGTCTCCTTGGATATGAGATTTGCCAATGTTTTATCTGAAAATTCAATACAAATACCGCTGTATATGTCCTCGCCGTAGCTGCGGTGGGGCACACCCGGTTTAAGCATGGACGCATCCCCGGCACAGAGTGCATATACATCATGCCCTATGCACATATACCGTGTCCCTTCCGTCAAAATATATATCTCGTATGCGTTATGCTTGTGAAACGCGGGAAAGGACGGAACATAACGATTTTTTTCGGTATTGATTATGATATTGTTCAACAACGTTTGCTCTATTGCTTTCAAGACGATCACGCTCCGTTTTTATGATATAGATATATTGTACCATAGAAAAAAAGAAACGTCAATCGATGTTGTCTCAATTTCGGTTGATGCAAAGAACTGTTTGTATCTGTTTGTTTCACAAAAGCATTTGTTAATTTTTGCGCCGCAATTTCAAATGTTTTAAAATCATCAACCTATAATAAAAACACACGTTCCGCAATACGAAACAGAACGTGGTTTTATTTTTGCCGCTGTGGTGATTGGCGGCCCTATGAATTTTTATTTTCCTTGCGGAAAAGAGGGAGCATGATTATTGAGCACTATCGCTTTTTAATGTAACAGCATCCGCGCCGGGATATAATACCTCAGCATCCGATACGTCTATACCGGCAAATTGATATATAAAATAAACGCTGCCATCACTATTTTCATTTGCAATATCTGTTTTTGTTGGTTTATATTCTTGTTCGCCTCTCTTTACGGACGGAACGGCATTTTCTGTCGGATTTTTTATTTTTATAAGCACGGTATTAAGTGTTTTGTTTCCAACAACATCCGACCAGTTTGCTGTACCATTTGCTTCTCCGTTATTTATCTCTGTAACTTTTTCCGGTATTGTAATATCAGGAATCTCTGCCGAATTTAAAAATGCGTTAATTACCGGTTTTTTTGATACGGTAATGACTAACTGGGGACGCTGTCCGCCGTTATTACAAGAGCCTATCGTCCACTGATTATTTGACTTCTGGCTCTTTACGTCTATACGGAATGCGGCATTGCCTGTCTCGATCTGACTCTTGATATACTCTGTAACATCGTAGCGGCTCGCACCTTTTTCTGTGGGAGAATCAAACTCAAGTATCGCATCTGTGTTATATGCAGGTGCATTATCTGTGCCTTGGTACTGGCCTTTATTATCAAACGCACTGTATGTTGCTCCGTAAAGCCATGCCTTTGGATAATTGCTGTGGTTATCATCATTTTTTACACCTGTCGTTGTGATAACAAGCTCGGCTTTTTGGATGACATAGTCATTCAATTTCTCACCCAGATCAAAGCCGATATAAGCGGCATTTTCCCATGTTTCCCATCCGTGGATACGCAGATCGTAACTTGTTGAGTCCTCTGAATTTGCGACCCATTGTGCTGTTTTGTCCGCATCTATTGTAATAACAGCAGTCAATGACACATCATCTATATAAACGGTATTTCCATCCGTTACCCACAGATATACAAACAGCTTTGCATAGCTTTCATTGTTATATTCCAATGTAACGGTTTGCCAATCTTCGCTTGCCGTAATTTCGGTATATTGAAGTCGGTTATTATTGCCTGCGCACCACTGCGCCGAACCGTTGTTTATGCTAAGCGTGGCGGCTCCGCCCTTTACTTTGGCGGTCAGGACATATGTGGTATTCAACTCAACTTTTGTATTCTGTCCTAAGCCTGTGTCTGCCACGATTGTTGCATAATTATTTGATGTGTTTCCGTCTGTTTCGATAACGACCGCATTATCACCCGAATATTGCCATGAACCCGTTTCGGGAGCGTTTTCCCACCAGTTACCGTTGGTAATATCGGATGTGGCATCGAAACCGCCGTCTGTGATCAAATTCCCACCGTTTTCGTCGGCGGAGTTTGCAAGAACGGGAAGGTTGATCCCGCCTATCAGCGTTGTTATTGATAACAACAAACCTATAAGTACTCTCTTTTGTAATCTTTTCATAAGATTTACTCCTTTCTCATTGTTTTTCTGTGATTATTATAATTATATAATGTACAGCGATTTGTTTTTGTATATTACCACCATCCCCTCTATATTTCCAGATACAGGTCATTGCGCAGCTCCGACACCGCCAGACAGCAGGTTTTCCCGTAAAGAATTTCTGCGCTGACTCTCCAACGCCTTCCGTTGAAAAAATCATCAGCGACTAATTTGCCGTCGGCATATATCTGGGCAACATCTCCCGTATAATCTATATCAACAAATCCGTATGGACTGCTCACGCTGATACTGCTCCACTCGACCTTTCGCCGATCTCCGTAATGAAGCTCAAATAAATATTCGGGTTCAAACGAAGGAGCGTTTGATTTTGAGATATGCAATACCGCAGGCGAAGCATCGGATCTGACCTCAAACCTTTCAAATTTTCCATCATTATATTTCTTGTATGAAAAATCCATGTCCGTATCGGTACGTATTCCGTTTTCTGTATTGTATATATTGCATTTTTCGCCTATGTATATATCATCCTCGATACGTCTTATGAACCGTGCCGATTCCCATGGCAGTGTTACAATGCAGATCCCGTTCATATGTATAATACTTTCCGAATCACCGTCCGCTGTATATACGATATTGTCAAATCTGTATTCCGGCGCGATCCCCGGAATGGCTGCAAAGAAAAACGCGTTTTTATGTCTGCATATCAGCTGTGCCGTTGCAAATATCAAGCGGTGTTCACCAAGCATAATATTGAACGGTAATATAAAGCTTAGATCGCCGCAAATATTCATCGGTGGGAATTTTACCGTGCCTGTATCGAACACAACTCCGTTTACATCATTCATTTGCGCCAAACGCTGATAATGATTAACGAATATAAATCCGCTGTTCCCGTCCGTGCGCATACAATACCTCAGACTGTCCTTATCATCCGCCGATGGCTCGTATTCACTCATGACATTGACCATGGGTGCCAGTATATTCCCAAAATCCTGAACAAACAAGTGCAGAAGATTCATCAAGCCGTAATGCTCGCGTATTTCCCCAAACTCCGAAATCGGCGCCTGAAAATCATATGAAAGTAGGGGATAGTCATTTGGATAACCCGTAGCTTGTGATTCCTGCAGCGTTGAATATTTTCCTATCTTGTGAGTTCCGCCGTGATACATATAATAGCCTATAAGATTATTCCCGCTGCCAAGCTTCACAAGCGACATCGCGTATATATCCATTGGCTTTATAAACGGACGCCTATGATGCGTCGCTTGCATACCTCCGCCAAGCTCGCAGGTCGCATACGGATACAGCTCATACGGCAAACGCCAGCCATCCTCTGCAGTTTGTTCTAAAATATCGCAGCCTATAGCCGTGTCATTCCTCATGGTGTTGAAGCAATAATGCTCCGATAACGGCAGCTTTTCCACTGTTTGCGCCCACGGCGCTTCAGGATAACCTCCGAACACCGGTAGAACCTCATCTACGGGTATGCGCGCACCTTCAATGCAATTCCACCCTGTAACGGTATATATCGGAACTTTAAAGCCCACATCTATCGCCATATTCTTCAGAGCAAGAAGATATTCGGGATTGTCGCCAAGCTCATTTTCAAGCTGAACACCGATAATGTTTCCGCCATCCTCAAACATTTCGCCCTCGACCTGGTCAAAGATTCTCTCATAAAATAAACGCACCTTGTCAAGATATTCTTTTGAATTTTGCCTTAGCGGAATATTCTTGTTCAATAGCCAGTCGGGAAAACCGCCGTTTCTGCATTCACCATGTGACCACGGACCTATCCTTAAAAATACATATAAGCCTTTCTCATGGCACAGTTTAACAAATTCTCTTAGTTCCCTATCTCCGTTGAAATCAAAACTGCCTTCTGTTTCTTCGTGATATATCCAGAACACATACGTGGAAACAATATTGACCCCACCCGCTTTTATCTTCGACAGCTCGTCATTCCATGAACTTCTGTCAGATCTGCAAAAGTGATATTCACCCATAACGCCTATCCAAGGCTCACCGTTCTTTTTAATATATAAGCTGTTGATCTCGATGCTTTCGCCGTTTGGAGACTTGCCGCCAAGATTTAAATGGTCTTGAATGATCTCAGGGGCTTTATAGTTTTTAAATCTATGATCCATATCCGTCCTCCATCGAATTACCGTTAACTGTTTAAATCTCAATTATAGTAATATTATATATACGGAAATATTATATTTCAATAAAAAAGTGGAACGATTTTGTTCTTTTTTTACGACGTTTAAAAAAAATGCTGACTTTCATAGACTGTTTTACGATTGATATAAGTGAAGGGGGTTTTTGAAAAGAAAATTTCAAAGAGGTTTGAATTGTCGGGAACATTTGTAATTGGATATTCCGTCCGGCTATAATAAAGATTTAAATTTCACAGGAAACGCAAGTTTCTGTTCACTGTCTATGAGCAATATCAGTGATTTTGCTGTCAGCGCAAAGATTTCCACCTCGTCTTTTGCGGTTCCAAACGGTTGGTCGGTGTATGATATGCTTAACTCAAATTATAACTACACAGTCGGAAACGGTACAGCAAAAATCAATATTGATATTACAGGCGGTTCACTTATTTTTGAATAAGTGAAAACGATAGTCCCATGTAGTGCTGCAATAAAAAAAACGCGGCGGTATCAAGTCCGTATGATCCTTGATACCGCCGTTATTTTATTCAATTGTTACTCCGCTAAACAGTATCTATTATTCCGCTGTCAGCAGTCTGTCCGTTCTTTCAAATACAGCCGCTGCTTCGGCTCTTGTCGTGAAGTCAGCCGGTGCGAATGTGCCGTCCGTTAAAACATTATCTCGAGAATTACTTATTCAGCTGCTTCATATATCAATTTTCTTGCTCTGTTAAAATACGCTCTGTCCACAGCGGGCATGTCCGGCTGATAGCAGGTATCTATATCTTTGTAGTCGGAAGGATCAAAATTCGGATCTTTTGGCCTATATATAATGATATATGCTTCCTTTCGAGCCTCCGCAGTATCTTTACCGTTTGCAACTTCCAAAAGAAGGTCTGCAAGCAATACCTTTAATTCCGCTTCGGCTTTAGCGTACACCTCCGGACGCATATAAATATCACGAACTGCAAGTATAGCGTTCTGCGCTATAGGCGACAGTATACCATAGCCGTGACCGTTAGTTTCATCGGCAATAACAGCTTTGCGTACAAGAGTATTGGCTTTGCCGCGCGCTGCCGCATAACCCATTCCGTTATATACTTCGTCAAGCACGCCGCCTATGATATTTTCTGTGATCTGAATTTGTTCCTCCGTAGCGCTGACCGGCGCCGATTCTCTCGGTATAGGCGCGGCATATGCGGGAGCCGTTATTGCCGCTGCTGTTAATGCTGTTAAAATAATAGCTGCAAGTTTTGTTAGCTTCATAATGAAACCCTCCGTTCAAAAATATTTTCTATAATAATTTTATCACGGATCGCACGCCGCGCCCAGCCCCTAAATTTTTCTGCGGCGTAGAAAATTTGTGTGCCCGTCTGTATAGGGCGCACAATTCATTCAATCTGTTGTGTTTTGTTCTGCTCTTGCTGCTGCGGCTTATCAAGTATCATTTCAACATTCTTTTTTATAATATCGATCTCGGCAAGAGCCTTTTTCTCTTTCTTGTATTTCTCATACAAAGTATTCTTTTGTCCCGTCAGCTCGGCAAGCTCTGTATTCACCTTATCAAGCATCGGCAGCTTGCCGTCGGTCTGAACGCTTGACAGATACTTGTGCGAAGCGTTATACAGTGTCAGCTCACGTCGATGTTTCTTCTCAAACTCGTCCTTGTTCTTTGACTTTCTGTATTCCGCATATACGGGACGCAGCGCCTGATATGTCCGGATGTGTTTGCTCAGAATATTCTTGTCGCTTAGAAGCTTTTCGACCTCTTTGAGCTTGGCCGCTGTATCGTCAAAGCCGCTGCGCAGCCCGGCGACTCTTTGATCCAATTCCTCATACGAATTTATCTTATGCTCTGTCAAAAAGTTTATCGTCTTAGATGCCTGTTTAAGATTATTGAGCTTAGCCCAGTGCTCATAGCCCTTGCTCTGCTGCGCCTTAATGCTGTTCTGAATATCGATAAGCAGGCTGATGCCCTTGCGCTTCTGCTTCGGTCTGCTGCGCTGCTCGGTGATGCGTTTCTTTATCGCCTCAACAGTGTAATTGCTGCCGAGTGTTTTTGAGCGCATGAATTTGTTTCGCTCACTGTTACAGAACGATATATTTTTCTCCTGTCGCTTTACCGTATAACCTGCAAGCTCCATACGGAGCAGGAAATCGTCAAAGTCGCGGGAGTGGCGTATTGCCTTATCAATGGCTAACCGCAGCTGCGACTTCCAGCTCAGACCGTTCTTGTCCGCCGTATACTCAGGATAACTCTTTCCCTTGTTTTTGCTCGGTTCTATGACCGACAGCCCATATTCGATGCACAGCCTGTCACTTGTGCGTCTGATGAAGTGATATGTACTTTTGTTGGAATGATATTTTTTGTAGTCCACAAAACTGACGGCATTAAAGATAATGTGGTGGAGTAGGGAAGCACCGCCTTGTCACATTACTGTGATAGGTTTGCGCC
>CAYNRX010000032.1:0-26842 GCA_964399965.1 uncultured Lachnospiraceae bacterium
TCACCTTGTCGAGGTTTGTCAGATATTGCTTACACATCTTTTTCCGCGGACCCAGCACCGATTATGCCGTTCGATCATTATGAGTTATTTCCCTATAATAGCCCATCTTCTCTTGCCTCATAAATAATTTTTGCCATGTCTCCGCGTGTGAACAGATCCATCGTTTCCGACTCTTCCTCTGTTATAATGCCGCGAGCAATTAGTATTTGTATACCTTGTGTATAATCAAAATTACTCTCCCCTGCTGCACGCAATGCAAAGGTGGCAAACTGGTCTGCCGTTACAGGATCGTCCGGAGCAAACTCTGTATCACTTATTCCGTTTGTTATACCTTTTTCTTTTGCTAAGGCTGCATACGGAGACGCCCAGTTGTCGGACGCAATATCAGCAAACTGACTCACCGTATAATTTGAAGTTTGGTCCTCCAACCCCATGGCGCGTATCAAAAGTGTTACCGCCTCTGCTCGTGTCAACGGCTTCAAAAGATCAAGCCCGTTTTCATTGCCCTGAAGAAGTCCTTGTTGCTGCAAGATTTCTGCTTCTGCTTCATATACAGTTTTTTCTTGTTCTGCCAATTCAATCATTTTATACTTTATGGTATATCTTTTCGCTAATTCCGTATCAGCCAATGCTTCCATCATTTCATCTATCGTATAAAGCTGACCGTATTCCATATTTTCAATCTCATCGTAACCACGTGTCCCCATCTTTATTAAATACTCATTTTGCGGCGTGGTTATGTATAAAAACAAAATTTGTGCCGGATACGGGACAAAAAACAGCTTTATATCATTAACTTCTGTTTCTCCTTTATCTCTCAACGCTTCTTTTATGGGGTCTGTATTTTCAAAAATATAGCGGCAGCTTTTTGATATAGTAGCTTGAGACATATTTTTATTACCGAAAAGTTCAAATATCACTTGTTGGTATTCGCCTTCTTCATTATAATAATATGTGCCGGAATTATAGTTTCGTACTACCCAGTAGTATTTATCTGATAATAAATATTTCAACAAACCTTCTTCTGCATACTGAAATATGTATTTATTTGTCAGCATGAAGTTTATCTTTGCTCCGTTGTTATAGTCAAGGTCAGCTGCATATTGCTTATAAAATAAAGCATATTCTTCTTCCTCAGTTTCCGTAAGTTTATCCCACGGGTTTTCCCTGATATTCTCAAGCCAGTGTGCCCATATCCTGTTATTAAAATCATCCAGTCTTTCTTGATGCATTGATTCAAGCTGTTCCTGTGAAAAATAGTTTTTCATTAACAAGCTCTCAAATTTTTCATCAAATCCCTCAATATCACCGGCTTCCGCTAATGCGGATATGCTCATAGACAATACAAATACGCTAATAATAAATGCTGCTATTCTTTTCATTATGACCTCCTATTAAAAACCTCTATTTTGGTAAAAAATAGTATCAATATCCAAGAAATCGCCCGCCGTTTAGGGCATATAAATGTAGCGATAATCTGGAACACCTACTCACACCTATATCCTCAGGAAGAAGAAAGAGCATTGAAAGTTTTTGACACAATCGTGTGTAAACATTTATAAACAAAAAAGAATGGCTAACCCAAGCCATTCTTTTTGTTTCTGGAGGAAAGGATGGGATTCGAACCCACGAACGGGGAAACCGTTACAGCATTTCCAATGCTGCGCCTTCAACCTCTCGGCCACCTCTCCATGCATTAAAATCAATGACTAAACTATTATACCATGCAAAAGACTGGTTGTCAAGGTTTTTTAAGAAAAAAATCAAAAATTTTTAGACAAAAATCGGGGAAAAATTTAGCGTTTCCATGCAGCGGTATTGACTTTTTGCCAAGAATACGGTATACTTGATATAGATATAAAACGTTTTCGGGAGGACTATATGCTGGAATTTGCCAAGGTGCCGACGCCTTCTTATATAATAGATGAAAAACAGCTAAAAGCAAATCTTAAGATACTGCAAGAGGTCGAAAGAGATACCGGCTGCCGGGTGCTTCTGGCACAAAAGGCGTTTTCTAATTACGCTCTCTATCCGCTGATAGGCAGCTATATTTCCGGTACTACGGCCAGCTCTCTTTTCGAAGCCAAGCTCGGACGCGAAGAGATGGGGGGAGAAACGCATATTTTTTCCCCGGCCTATAAGGATGAGGAATTTGATGAGATAGTATCGCTGTGCGACCATATCGTATTTAACACACCGGATCAGCTTTTGCGTTTTCGGAACAGGCTGAATGGAACGTCCTGCGGTATACGTATAAATCCGGAGTATTCAGAGATAGAGACCGATATTTACAACCCTTGTTTTGAAAATTCCCGTTTGGGCACCACATTGGCAAACTTTCCGCCGGAGACGGCGGATATGATAGACGGCCTGCATTTTCACACGATGTGCGAGCAGGGAGCCGATGTGCTGTGGCGGACGCTTGATGCTGTTGAGGAAAAATTCGGCTGCTATCTTGGTAAAATGAAGTGGGTCAACTTCGGCGGCGGCCACCATATAACGCGGCCGGGCTATGATGTGGAGCTTCTGAAAAAGTGTATCTGCCGTATACGCGATAAATACGGGGTGCAGGTATATATAGAGCCGGGCGAAGCTGTGGCGCTTAATGCGGGGTATCTGGTGAGCGAGGTACTCGATGTGATGAAAAACGGTATGGATATCGCAATTATTGACGCCAGCGCCGCCTGCCATATGCCGGATGTGCTGGAGATGCCATACAGGCCGAAGGTCATCGGGGCGATGGATGGAGGCGTCCTGGAATACACCTATAGGATAGGGGCGCCAACCTGTCTGGCCGGGGATGTCGTAGGGGATTATTCATTCGTTCATCCATTAAAGCCGGGTGATAGGATAGTGTTCTGTGACATGGCCATATACACTACAGTGAAAAATAATACGTTCAACGGTATAAATCTGCCTGCTATACGCCTTTTAAAGGAGGACGGGCAGTTGGAGCTTATCAGGGAGTTCGGCTATGAGGATTTCAAGGGCCGGTTGTAAGGAGCGTGAACAGTGAAAATTATCAGTATATATAATTCATCGCAGTATGATAAGCTGTGCGAGCTGTGGCATATGCAGGGCGCACGGCTCACACCGGCGGAGGAGCTTTTAAAGCCCTCGGATATCAAGGAGCTGGATATTCTTGTATATCACGATACCGATACGCAGGAGGTCTTGGGATTTTTATGCATCAACAATGAAAACCGCATAGTGACCGTGGCCGCCAAACCGGGAGCGGGGAGGATACATATTTGGACGCAGCTCATTAAGGAGGCAAAAAAAATATACAATCCTCTGCACCTTAAAGTGCCGGTGAATCAGCGTATAGCGTTCCATTTTTACACTTCGGCCGGATTTTTGATCGATGGGGCGTCATTGAACCGCGCTACCGATACGGTCGAGTACATGATGATCTACGAAAGCAGCGATTTTTAAAAAATTGCAGCATAAAAATAGATAATTGTAAAACGCGATAGTGTTTTACAATTATTTCCTTATTTTGGGGAGCTCGAGGGTGAAACCCTCGAATTCCAATCAATTTTTGACGACATGCGCGTCAAAAATTGCGAAAATAAAAGTTTCAGCGGTCTTTAGACCGCCAATCAACGGAACTTTTATTTTCTTCCTTAGCCAGAAATCAATTGCGAAAAGGTTTCGCAATTGACTAAGCATAAAAACTAAAGGAGGAAACATTATGAAAATTTGTGCTAACTGCGGACAGAACATCAATGACAACGATAGATTCTGTCCCAATTGCAATGCGCCGCAGCCGACGGGGAGCGGATATCAGCCGATCACACCGCAGGGCGTTTCCACGGGAGGATGGTTTTTGCGTATGTTGCTTTTGTGCATACCGATCGTAAACATCATCATGCTTATAGTGTGGATGCTCGACTCCTCAAAGGATCAAACCTCTAGGAACTGGGCAAAAGCGCAGCTTATTTGGATGGTTATAGGCGTAGTTCTGGCGATAATTCTGCTTATAATCGTTACGGCTGCCAGCATAGCCATGTTCGGAACAATGCCTGAGGGAGGAGCTGCAAGCTTCAGCTATCAGATGTGATTAACCTACAGATAATACAAAATACCGCCTGCATCCCGGCGTATCAAGCCGGGGATACGGGCGGTATATTTTTTATACGGCTGCGATAGCCTCTACTTCCACCAATACATCTTTAGGGAGCCTGGCTACCTCTACGCAGGAGCGAGCCGGATACGGCTCAGTGAAAAATTCCGCATATACTTCGTTGACAGCGGCGAAATCGTCCATATTCTTGATAAATACTACCGTCTTTATCACCTTAGACATATCTGAGCCGCCTGCCTCGATAACAGCCTTGAGGTTCTTAAGAGCCTGTCTGGCCTGCTCGGCAGAGCCGCCCGGAACTATGTTGCCGGTGGCAGGGTCTATCGGTATCTGACCCGAAGAAAATAGCAGTCCTCCCGAAACGATCCCCTGGGAATAAGGGCCTATGGCAGAAGGTGCGTTTGTTGTTTTGATCTCCATTTGTATCATCCTTTCTTTATATATCCGGGGATTCTCCCCGATCGAAAAGCCGCCGTAGCGGACTTATTCGCTGTTATTACAGTATCCAGCGGAAGATGTTGTAGCAAAGTACCGCATAGATGAATACCGACGCTCCTATCATATAAAATACCATACTGGCCGGTAGGGTGAGCCACTGTGTGCGCATTCCCTCATAGAGCAGGATAAAGGTCATGACCAGTCCGGCTGCTATGAACATCAGCATACCGTAGGGGGCGAAGAACGATACCGCAAGGCCGATAGCGGTGGCGACAATAAGCGGCACATAGGCGGTCACTATCCTGGCGGAAAATACCCAATAGCTTTCGGATTGGTGTACGATGAAGCGGTTCAAGATATAAAGTATACCCGCAAGCCCCATTGCCAGCAGCGTGAAAATGATAAACATGCCTAATACAAGCGCCGGTATTGCCCATACGCCCTGCGGGAAATGGTAGGCTGACAGTAAAAGCGTCACCGAATTTCCCAGAAATGCATATAGTCCGCGCGTGTACGCCCCGGCCAAAGCCAGCCCCAAAAGAGCATACATCACAATGATGGTCGGTACGTTCATCCTGCCGGGGGTGGAAACGGCAGAGATCGGATCGAATATCATGTTGCGTACAACGCCCGTTACACCATCTTTTATATCGCGGGCGGTGTACTGCGTCTTGTTTACCTTCGCCTTTGCCTTTGTGCGCTGGCGGAAAGTCCAGTATTTGAATCGGCTTTCGTTTTTCGTATAACCGGTGCGGTAGGTGTTGGAGCCGCCCTCGTCCTTTTTCTGCTGTTTTGCCCGTTCCTCGCGCATTTTTACGCTTTGTGGGCATTGGCACACTTCGTGGTCTTTAAGTTCTCTGCCGCAATAAATACAAGTCCTCATATTAACTTTCCTCCCGATATAGTCGCTGTGTAAAGTCAATTATTTCTTGTTCGGACGGTTCCCTTACCCGGCGCAATACGCGGGCGGTGATACCGTCTCCTATATCAAACACCCTATCGTCCGCAGCTTCATAGGCGATGGCGATATCGGCGTAGTTTTCAAAGCTGATGGCGGCTTCCCGCAAAATATCCTGTTCGCCGCCGCTGTATTGCACAGGCGAAGCAAAGACGATATAGTTTACAGTATAAAGCGGTGAAAGATCCGCGCTTTCCGTTGATGAGAACGGAAGCGGATGATAGAAATCCTTTTCCGGATCGGGAGCTCCGCCCAAAGACGGTTCGGCGTGGTATAAAAGATCGGAGCTGAGATCGTCAGGCGCAGCGAGAATGCCTACCGTCATACCCGGCTCTACTGTCGTGTTGAGATAATTAGCCACGGCGGCGATATTCTGCACGTTTTCCATATACAGCGGTCGCAGGGAAAACGAGGGCAGCAGATAAAACGTATCCACAGGCAGGAGCGTTGCCGCCGATACCAGGGACGACGCTATCAGCACGATGGCCGGAGCAGCCTGCGAAAGCCGAGAAGAGCGTATCCCATCCAGCCCGGAAAAGAGGATAAGCGCCAGCGCGCACAGGGACGGGATAAAAGTGAGGATACAGTGTATGCCGCCGGCAGCCGTGCTTGCGGACATTGAAAAGCAGACTGCCAGCTGTATCCATAATATCACCAGCCGCATATCGCGCTCCCTTATAAAGGCAGCTATGGAAAATATCCCCAAAAGCACCGGTACCGCTGCGCCTATATAGATAAGTCCGCCGGTATTTCCGAGGTGGAAATCAGCCGACAATTGCGTTTTAGCTATCCAGCTGGCAAGCGGCAGGAGAGCCGTTATTATCCACAGGGCGAATGTCCAGAGAGGATTCTTGATGCTTTTTTTCATAAAAGCGCCTTCGCCGAGAAAGGTTATCAAAAATCCTATGGAAAAATACAAATACGTCGGATCGAACAGCGAAGCCGCCGCAAGCGAAAGCCCTGTCCCCAGTATGAGCCTTGGTCTCAGCGGCTCCTTCTGCTTCTTTTTGGGCAAGAGGCTTTTTTCTCGCTTGCCGATATGCATATAAAGGCATAAAAAGCAGAATATCAGTCCGCCGACGGCGGAAATGCCAGAAAGTGCAGCGTAGTATATCACCGGGAACATAAGCATTGATGAGATCGCAGCCGCCGTTTTGCCGGTGTGGAGCTTGGACGCCAAAAGATACAGCACGATAAGGAGCGGCAGTACGTAGAGGTTTACCAGGCTCAGCACGAATACAAGCCTTGATGAAGAAAATATCTTCATTATCATCCCCGGCAGGAATGGCGAAAGTCCTGTGCCGTCTGCGACTGAGGCGGCTATTGTCTGCCAAAGCTCCGCCGGGGAGCTTGCTGCAGCCATACGTGCAGCGCAATCCCAGTCGCGGGCCATCTCGCCGGTGTATATCCAGATGCTGCTGTGCACGCGGTGTACAGCGAAAATATTCAAAACAGCCCCGATCACAAGAAAGATCAGCAGCGTCCTTAACGCCGGATCCATGCGGCGGTGTTCAAGCTCCGGATAATATTCCTGCTCCAGAGACATCGATATCAACTCCTATGTGTTTTTTATCTTTTATTGTTCCTCAAAAAGGTATATTAAATCCTCGCGTGTAAGCTGCGACGGTGAGACGTTGTTCGCTGTTATGACGCCGTCGGCAAGCGAGCGTTTTTTCTCCTGCAACAGGAGGATTTTTTCCTCGATAGTACCCTTGGCCGCCAGCCGTATCACCTGCACGGCCCGCGTCTGGCCTATGCGGTAAGCGCGGTCGGAGGCCTGATCCATAACGGCCGGATTCCACCAGGGGTCGTAATGCACCACCATATCCGCTCCCGTGAGATTCAGCCCGGAGCCGCCGGCCTTTAATGATATGAGGAACACCGAGCGTTCCCCGCCGTTGAAGCGGTCGGCGTATTCTGACCGGGTGTAGGCCGGCGTGCGCCCGTCAAGATAGAAGTAATCGAGCCGTGCGGCCTTGAGCCGCGCTTCTATCAGCGCAAGCATCGAGGTGAACTGGGAAAATATCAGTATGCGGTGCCCGGCGGCTACCGCACTTTGAAGGATCTCCTCTAAAAGCTCCAGCTTGCCGCTGCCGCCGGTGTACGAATCATCGAACAGCTTGGGGTGGCAGCATATCTGTCGCAGCCGCATCAATATCGTTAAAAACCGCATCCGGTTAAAGCTGCCCTCAAAAAGGAGCTCGATAACGTCTTTTTTGGTTGCGGCTAAAAATGCGGAATAGAGCTTCTTCTGCTCCGGCAATAGCTCTGAGAACATCGTGCTCTCAAGCTTATCCGGCAGCTCCGACAAAACGTCCGCTTTCATGCGCCGGAGAACGAACGGGCGTATCTTTGCGCGCAGGATATCGGCAGCCTCATCATGCGGATCGCGGGAGATGGGTACTTCAAACAGCTCCTGGAACCGCTTTTTTGTATATAGATATCCGGGAGCCGTAAAGTCAAAGATAGACCACAGCTCCGACAGGGAATTTTCTATCGGGGTGCCGGTAAGGGCGAACCGAAGTCCGGCGCGTATCTTTTTTGCGCATTTGGCGCTCATGGTATGAGGGTTTTTGATATATTGCGCCTCATCTGTAAAGCAGTAGGAAAACTCGATATCCCGGTAAAGCTGTATATCACGCCGCAAAAGCGGATAGGAGGTTATAACGAATCTTTCATCGGAAAGATTATCAAGCCGGTTTTTCCGCTCCTCCTTCGTGCCGTCAATAATGACGGCCTTTTCCTGGGGAGCAAACCGTTGTATCTCGGCCAGCCAGTTGTAAACCAGAGCACTGGGCGTTATTATGAGCGCTGGCTTTTCCGGAGCCTCGCCGCATATATAGGCGATTACCTCCAACGTTTTTCCCAGTCCCATATCGTCGGCCAGTATCCCTCCGAAGCCAAGAACGGAGAGCTGCTTCATCCAATCAAGTCCCTCGCGCTGGTACGGTCGAAGAACCGTCTCCAATGCAGGGGGCACAGTTGCCCGTGCTGAGCGGATATTTTCGATATATTCCTCAAAGCTTGAGTCGCGGCTGAACACGTCAGGGGACAGCTCGTTTAAATACAGCGCCTGATAAGGCGCCAGCTGCTTTTTCCGTGTTTTAAGCTCTTCCTCGGAAAAGTCAAGGGCGGCCAGCACCGGGTATATCCCATCCGGCTCCTTAAGGTTTAAAAAGCGTCCGTCGTTAAGGCGGCAAAAGCTCTTTTTGAGATGGATGGCGGCGAAAATGCGGCGCAGCTCGTCATAGGACAGATCCGTGTCAATATCCGCTTCCAGCAGGTCTATGTCATAGCGGTATGAGACGTGCCCGGAAAGCGGCCTTTCGGCAAAGGTGCGTATCCGCTCAAAGCTCTGCGAAAAATATACGGTCGCCAGCTTTTCCACCGCTGAAAGCCCTTCAGTGAGGAAGGTGTATATGACCTCTGAATCATCCGTGCGGAACGTGCCGTCGGCGGATGAAAAACCGGCAAAGTGTGCAAGCACCGCATTTTCGCGCGCCGTATCACGGACTACTATTTTATCTCCGGCCGGCGCATTTGCCGGCAGCGTGAGCGGTATCATACCGTAGTCTGCGCGCACGACCGCCGTCAGACTGTTCCCGGGGGCGTCAAGGTATACAGAAAAACGCGGTTTTTCGTTCGTTATCAAGCGGTCGATACCCCTTGTTACCACTCCGTGCTTGTCTTGTATATGCGGCAGGACGCAGGAGGCGAAGGAGGCGGTGTTTTCGCCCTTGAACGAGAGCTGAGTACGCTTTTTGGCGGTCACAGCCCGGTATATGGGCATGAACCATCCGCGCCATTCCTCGCCGGTTCCCCAGATGTTCTCCTCGTAGAAAAACCAGCTGCCGTCAGGGGCAAGAGATATCCCGCACTCGCTTACCGAAAGATCTATCTCGTTGGAGATAACTTCCACATCGACTATTATATCCGGGTCGTCATTTATGATCCTTGCCTCCGGCAGAAGCAGGCCGTCAAAGTAAATTTTGAGTTCCGTCTCTGCCAAAAGCGGCAGCAGCCGTTTGGCGGTCAAGGCTCCGAAGGAGGTCCGGTAGGCTGATTTGACGTAAAGCGGATCGTCTATAGACCTGTTCTGGCAGCTCTCGGCAAGGATATTTAATATTTCCTGCTCTGCCTTGCCGGGGAAAGAGATGCCGGGCTTGTATGCAAGTCCCCGCGAAATACTAAAATTCTTCCCTGCGCCGACGGCGGCCAGGAAATTTTCTACGCCCCGTATCTGTTCGCCCTCGGCGCTGATAGAGATGCCGAACAACGCCGGCTCCTCCTGCTTGGGCGATACTGATATATAAAGGGAAAAGCCCAGGTGGATACGCTCGACCCCTTTTTCGGCGATATATGCGCCGCACAGGGCTGATGCCAGCTTGTCGTTCTCATCAGTGAAGTTTTCGCCTTCCTCAAGCTCCGTTTGCCTTTGTTTTAAGACTGCAACTATATGCTTACACATACAGTCCATAGTCTCGTAATATGGGCAGGTGCAGAAGTAGTCTGTTATTTTTTCAGACTCAAATTTAACGTGCACATGATAGAGCTCGCTTCCGTCAACAACGGCGGTAACGGCGTTTTTTTCACGTTTTTTAATATGAACGCGTCCTTCCCTGAAATATTCCAGGCCGCGTTTGTATATCATCGGTGAGCATGATTTTTTAATCATCTGCTCGCTTATATCCAAAAAAAGAGCCTCCCTTCGCAGCGAAAAGGCTGCTTTTCTATCGTAATATTATAGCACACGGCCGGGTAGCTTACAAGATATTTCAGCATTAATTTACAAACCCGTAACAAAACTGTAACAATGAACGATCCACGTGCTGTTTGGCATATTGTGCAGATTGCATTGAATTTGAAAAAGCGGTTGCGGCTAATTTACATAATATTGATATTGTAATTTTAGCCTGCATATGATAAAATGCTGTCGGAAAACGGCAACAGTTTTTTCGCCGTGCCGGACGAGGGCGGCGCGGAACAGCATTTGAATATTTGGAGGGAAGGAAAAATGGGAAAATTTACGAACCTTCTTTTATGCACCGATTTGGACGATACGCTCCTGACAGATGATAAGCGTGTATCGGAGGAAAACAGGCGCGCTATAGAATATTTTAAATCTGAGGGCGGACTGTTCACCTTTGCCACCGGCCGTGTGCCCAAAGGAGCGCGTCCTATTCTGGAGCAGGTGCAGCCTAACGCACCGATGGTTTGTTTCAACGGAGCGGGCATATATGACGTTAAAAAGCAGCAGCTGGTATGGACGGCAGAGCTTGATGAGGCGGCTGTGGAAGCAGTGGAATATGTGGATAAGACATTCCCGTTTTCGGGGATAGAGATATGCACTGAAAGGGAAATATATTTCTGCAAGATGAACCGTTTAGTGCAGCAGCATAAGGAATTGGAGCATTTTCCGGACAACAACAGTGATTACCATGACGTTCCCCGGCCATGGACGAAGGTGTTGTTCATACAGGAAGAGGAGTACGTACCGCAGGTGCGTCAGGCGCTTCTGTCATCGCCGTTTACCGAGAGGTATGAGTTTATCCAGTCAAGCCCCTATTACTATGAAATGCTTCCTAAAGGCGCATCCAAGGGAGCAGGCCTTTTAGAGCTGGCAAAACTTATGAAGATACCCGCAGAGCGCACGATAGCTATCGGCGATAATGAGAACGATCTGTCGCTGATAAATGACGCCGGAGTGGGTGTAGCGGTGAAAAATGCCGTGCCTGAGGTGCTTGAGGCGGCCGATTACATCACCGTGGATAATAACAGCAGCGCGGTCTCAGCTGTGATAGCAGCCTTGAGCCGCGGAAGTATAAGTATCTGAATAAAACGGAAAAGACAGCCGCGTTAAAAAATACCGCTTGCAGATCGGGATCCCATCATCCGATATGCAAGCGGTTTTTATTTACATCTTATTTTCAAATTCATCTATCGACATACTTCTGGTATGCTTTGTGTGCGACCATTCGGTCTTATTTTTATTGAGCATACCCTGGATCGCGATCGGTATCCAGGTGAAGTTATAGGGGATATACATGATGTAGGCTCGGATCATTTTCCAATTTATCTTCCGCCGCTCATACCAAATAACGAACGGGGTGTACAAAAACTGTATCACGACGAAAGCCTGCCAGATGAAGCCCGGAATTACCGAAGAAGGCTGGATAAAGCCCAGCGTGCCGCCCGGATGGAAGGTCTCGGCGTAAGCAAACAGGGTGATTATGCCCATGGCGATTATTCTCACCGGCTGTAAAAGATATATCGAACAGTCAAACGCCCGAAGATCCTTTTCCTTAAAGGCCTTCTTTATCAGCTTTACCCAAAAACGTGAAGCAACATCCCAATGCCCCTGCATCCAACGCACTCTCTGCCGCCATGACTGCTTGAGCTTTAGCGGCTTTTCATCGTAAATTATAGCATCGTGCGCCCAAGCTACCTGCTCGTTGCTCAAAGCCATTTTCATTGTAAACTCCATGTCCTCGGTAAGGCAGGTCGCGCCCCAGCCGTGCTTTTTAAGCGTATCGAGGGCGATTATGAAACCGGTGCCGCTCAGCTGACAGCACAGCGACAGCCGATAGCGCGGCAGCTGGAATATACGGCTCACACTCCAGAAGCTGACCGAATAGGAGCTGGTTATCCAGGAATCAAAGGGATTCTTGCTGTCCACATAGCCCTGTACGACCTTGTAGCCGCGGTTGGCCTGGCGGTTCATCGCCTTGAGGTAATTTTTATCTACGAGGTTGTCCGCATCGAAGATGGAGATGTAGTCGTACTGGCGTTCCATTTTATACAATTTATCGAACATCCACTCAAGCGCATATCCCTTGCCGCGTTTATCCTCGCTGGTGCGCTCGTAGACTATCGCGCCGGCATCGCGGGCGATACGGGCGGTATCGTCGGTGCAGTTGTCGGCGATAACAAAGATATCATAGGCTTCCTTGGGATAGTCGAGACGTTTCAAGGATTCGACAAGGTTTGCAATGACCTCCTCTTCGTTGTGGGCGGATACTATCAGCGCAAAGCTGTTCGTCTTGTCCGATTTGATCTTATTCTTATCCTTAAGCGGGATAAATCCGAATATAGCTATAAGAACGTAATACAGACCTATGAAAAGCGAAAATATCTGCAATATGACGCTGATGACCATAAGAACGATCTGCGATGTTTCCATTAAAAAAGAGCCTCCAATATTTTAATATATAGTCAATTGCGAAACTTTTTTCGCAATTGATTGCTGGCTAGTGAAGAAAATAAAAGTTCCATTGATTGGCGGTCTGCGACCGCTGAAACTTTTATTTTCGCAATTTTTGACGCATTTTCAGCATTTTTGCTTCGCAAAAATCGGCAGCAAGCTGCCGACCGCGCCATCTTGCGCAGTGCGGAGTCATCAAAAATTGATTGGGATTCGAGGGAGTACCCTCGAGCTCCCCAGAACAAGGAGATAATTGAAAAACGCTGCCGCGTTTTGCAATTATCTATTTTATAAAGCCGCATTAAAAAGCACGGCGGAAATTTTACACACATATCTCTATATATTTTACTCCCTAATCGGGAAAAAGTCAATGAAATAATTTGTCTAATAAAAATTTGTGAATATTATTGAGAAAAAAGTCGAAATGTGTTACAATTTTGTGCACAATTTTAAGATTTATTATCTTACATGAACAGATTGTAAATTATGTATCAAAAAGACTTTTCAAACGGCAGATATCGTGGTATAATATATAACAGTGCTCTTGGAAAGAGAGGATACAGTTTTACACAGGACAGGGAGATATTTTAGAAAGGATACGGATAATGAACTTATGTGAACGATGCGGTAAACGTCCGGCCGTCTTATACGTTATGAAGATAGAAAATGGAGAATCATCGAGAGAGGGACTTTGCTTAAAATGTGCCAGGGAGATGAAAATAATGCCGGAAGGGATGTTTTCATCTATGGGCATAAGCGAGGAGAATATTGATAATGTAAACAGCCAGATAGCGGAATTTATGGATAATATGACAAACCTTTCGCCGGAGGAGAGCGCGGCAAATATGCAGGAGCTTTTCGGCGGAGGGAATATGCAGAAGTTCATGGAGCAATACAGCGGCGGTGCAGCGGACGAAGGCGGCGCGGCAACGGCTCCTTTGGGATCGCTGGGGAATATGTTCTCCGGCGTCTCCGACCCGCAAGGCAGCAGCAGGGGACAGGAGGATCAGAAGAACAGAAAGCGTCCCGAGGAAAAGGGCGCTCCCAGGCGTCCCGGGGCAAAGGGCAGGAAGAGTATGCTTGACACCTACGGTACCAACCTTACTGAAAGGGCGGCCATGGGCAAGGTGGACAAGGTCATAAACAGGACGGAAGAGATAGATAGGGTGATACAGATATTGAACCGCCGGTCCAAGAACAATCCCGTGCTGTTGGGTGAGCCGGGAGTGGGCAAGACGGCGATCGCTGAGGGGCTGGCCTGCCGCATATTTGAGCAGAGCGTGCCCCCGAAGCTGTTTGGGTACCAGCTGTATCTTCTGGATTTTGCCGCTATAGTGGCAGGGACGCAGTTTCGCGGCCAGTTCGAGGCAAGGCTGAAGGCTCTTTTAAATGAGGCGGCGCAGGCGGGCAATGTGATACTGGTGATAGATGAGATACACAATATCGTTGCTGCCGGGGACGCCGAGGGGGCGATGAGCGCGGCGAATATTTTAAAACCGGCTCTTGCCAGAGGAGAGATCCAGATAATAGGCGCCACTACGCTTTCGGAGTACAGAAAACATATAGAGAAGGATTCGGCGCTGGAGCGGCGGTTCCAGCCGGTGCTGGTTGATGAACCGTCAAAGGCGGAGAGTGTGGAGATATTAAAGGGGATACGCGGCTATTACGAGGATTTCCATAAGGTGAGGATATCCGATAGGGCGATAGAGGACGCGGTCAGGCTTTCCGACCGCTATATCACGGAGCGTTTTTTGCCGGATAAGGCGATAGACGTTATCGATGAAGCCTGCTCGCGGGTGAACCTGCGCAACAAGGGCATATATGATACGGCGGTTTTGGAAAAGGAGCTGGGAGAGCTGGAGAAACAGATGGATGAGGCCAATGAAAACGGCGATTATGAAGCTCATGCGAATATGCGGGTCGAGGAACTGCGATTGGAAAGAGAGCTTGATGAAGCCAGGGCGGAAGCGGCCAAGGCCGAGGTCACGTTCGACGATCTGGCGTCTGTGATAGAGAGCTGGACAAAGATACCCGTACACCGCTTGAGCGAGGATGAGACGCACAAGCTCCTGCATTTGGAGGAACGGATACATCAGCGCGTTATCGGCCAGGATGAGGCCGTAAACGCCGTAGCGCGGGCGATACGCCGCGGCCGCGCCGACATAACTACGCGCAAGCGTCCGGTATCATTCATATTTGCCGGCCCCACGGGAGTTGGTAAAACGGAGCTGGTAAAGACTCTAGCCGAGGTGATGTTTGATACTGAGGACGCCCTGATACGAGTAGATATGTCCGAGTATATGGAACAGCATTCGGTAGCAAAGCTCATAGGTGCTCCTCCGGGATACGTTGGCTATGACGATGCAGGTCAGCTGACGGAAAAAGTGCGCCGCAAGCCGTATTCGGTGATACTGCTTGATGAGATAGAGAAGGCGCATCCGGAGGTGTTCAACCTCTTTTTGCAGATACTCGATGACGGCCGGGTAGCCGACAGCCACGGGAAGATAGTAAATTTTGAAAATACCATAATCATAATGACAACCAATGCCGGTTCGGAAATACGCACCTCAGCGCTCGGTTTCACGGCAGATGAGGGCGAGCAGCTTTCGGATAGGGTGGACGCCAGTCTCAAGAGGCAGTTTAGGCCGGAGTTTTTAAACCGCATAGATGAGATAGTGACGTTCAAACAGCTGACAAAGGACGAGCTCAGGAGGATAATCGATCTCCTGTTGAAGGATATCAGCGAAAGGCTCACCCAGCGCGGAGCGTTATTTGAGATAACTGACGATGCGCGTGAGGTCGTTTTGGAAAAGGGCTATGATGTAAAATACGGGGCAAGACCTCTCAAGCGCGCCATTCAGACGCTTATTGAGGATCCCCTGTCAAAACTGGCTCTTGAAGGGCAGATAACCGAGGGCGCAGCCGTCTGCGCTGATGCAGAGGACGGAAAAATAACTGTTTCGGCCGTGCAGAGGATATAAGCAGGGAGCGGAAAAGATCCAGCATTTGCATATTATGCAGTCGAGAGATATCAAAGATGAATAAAAAAAGAGGACTTGCCGGGTGCGAGTCCTCTTTTTTATCACCGATCTGACATCGGCGTATAATCCGTATGTTCGGAAATGCTCTTGTAAGCGGGGCGGATTATCTTGTTGGCGTTTATCAGCTCTTCTATGCGGTGAGCCGACCAGCCGGCTATACGCGCTACCGCAAATAGCGGCGTGTAAAGCTCCTCCGGCAGCCCCAGCATCTTATAGACGAAGCCGCTGTAGAAATCCACGTTGGCGCTAACGCCCTTATAGATGCGGCGGCGTTCGGAGATTATTTGGGGAGCTATGCGCTCCACGGCCGAGTACAGGCGAAATTCGTCCTCGTAGCCCTTTTCGGCAGCCAGCTTTTCCACGAAACTTTTGAAGATGACCGCTCTGGGGTCGGACAGCGAATATACCGCGTGGCCTATACCGTAGATAACGCCTTTTTTGTCGAAGGCTTCCTTATCGAGAAGCTTGTTAAGGTATGCGCGTATGGAATCCTCATCATAATTGCCGCCTAATTGTTCTTTCATGTCCTCAAACATATGTATTACCTTGATGTTGGCTCCGCCGTGCAGAGGCCCCTTAAGGGAACCGAGGGAGGCGGCTATTACCGAATAGGTATCGGTACCGGTGGAGGTTATTACATGGGTGGTGAATGAGGAGTTGTTTCCTCCGCCATGCTCTGCGTGGAGCACCAGGGCGATATCGAGTATCTTGGCCTCAAGCTCCGTATACTTGGAGTCGGCGCGCAGCATATGCAGGATGTTTTCCGCCGTGGAAAGCTCCGGGATCGGCGCGTGCACGATGAAACTCTTGTCACAGTAGTAATATTGGTAGCCCTGATAGCTGTAGACGGCCAGCTGCGGGAACTGCGATATAAGCTGAATGCACTGGCGCAGAACATTGGGCAGCGAGGTATCATCGGCCTTTTTATCATGCGCATAGAGCGTCAGCACGCATTTGGCCATTGAATTCATGATATTGGGGCTTGCCGATTCCATAATAACATCGCGCACAAAGCTCTGAGGGATCTTGCGGTATTGGCCGAGCATATCCTTGAATGACGATAGCGTGGAGGCGTCCGGCAGTACGCCGAACAGAAGCAGGTATATTATTTCCTCAAAGCCGAAGCGGTTATCGCGGATAAAGCCGCGGACAAGGTCGTCTACATTGTAGCCGCGGTAGAACAGCTTACCCTCGCAGGGGACTTCCTTGCCGTCTACTATCTTTTTGGCGCTTACATCGCATATCTTGGTAAGTCCTGCCCTTACGCCGTTGCCATCGAGGTCGCGAAGGCCGCGCTTTACGTCATATTTCGTATAGAGCTCCGGGTCTATGCAGTCGTTTTCCAGACATAGCTGCGTCATTTTGTTCAATTCTTCATTAAATAATTCTTCGTGCATATGTATCCTCCTTTAACTCGCTGTGGTAAAAACAGCGGTCGTAATATCCGTTTTTGGGTATGTGTCTTTTTTGACGGATTCCCGATTATATGTATCACTATATTAATTATACCACAATTTTTCCAAAAAGTACAGCTGTTTTTTGCGGTTTCTTTGTGAACGTTTTATGAACAAATATTAAAAAAACAGGCACTTGCTGTAACAAACGCCTGTTTTTTGTCAGATAATGTGCTCAGCGAACCATTTCGTCCTGATGGCCGGTGGCCTTATGTGATTTGATAACGCTTTCTATCTCGTCTATAGAGCTGGCGGACATATCGCCGAGTACCGTGTTCTTTACCGCCGAAAGGGCGTTGCCGATCTCCAGTGCGCTCTGGATATCGCCGCGCTTTATCAGCCCGTATAAAACTCCTGCCAGATACGCATCGCCGCTGCCGATACGGTCTATAACTTCGATGTTATTATAGGGAGCCTCTTCATAGAATTTGCCCTCGAAGAGTATCTTGGAGTTAAAGTTGTGATGCGTGGGACTTACGGCCTCGCGTCTGGTTGTGGCCACGAGACGGCAGCCGTAATCTCTGGCATAGCCCTGCATTATCTCCTCCAACGTCCCCGTACGCTGGAGCATACGGCGCGAGGTCTCCTCCGATACGAAAAGGAAGTCGATGTAGGGGAATATCTTTTCGATGGTCCGGCGAGCCTCCTCTTCGCTCCACAGCGCGGCGCGGTAGTTTACGTCAAAGGAAATGATGGCTCCGCCTTCCTTAAAGCGTTTGATTATCTCCAGACATACCTTGCGCAGGTTTTCATCAAGAGCCAGGGAAATGCTTGAGATATGGAACACCTTAGCCTTTGTGTAGATATCCTCGGGGATCTCGTCAAGTGTCAGCGAACAGATCGATGAATGCGCACGGTCGTATATAACGGAAGATTTACGCGGATAAGCTCCGCTTTCATAATAGTATATGCCAAGACGACGCTGGGGAGAATAGTCGTAGATAAGATAGTCATCGCTGACGTTGCCGTAGCGTATCTTGTTTCTGATGAAGTGACCCATTTTGTTTTTGGGCAGCTTCGTTATGATAGCCGATCTGGCTCCCAGCATCGCCGCTCCGGATGCCACGTTTAATTCCGAGCCGCCGGCGTTCTTTTCAAACGTTTCGCTCTGTGATATCTTTTCCTTGTTCGGCGGCGAGAGCCTGAGCATTACCTCGCCGAGACCGATGATATCAAACTCGGTATCCTTTTTGAACAGTTCCATATAAATGCCTCCTTTTATTTTATACAGCCAAGGCTGTTTAGTAACGATTTTTCTGAAATAATACCGAACCTTAAATATACTGATATTATACCACGTACAGATGTAAAAAGCAATAGGAAAGTATTGAATTGAGGAAAATTTCACCGCTTATAGAACAGGCCATTTTACATAAACTTTACATAAACAATACAAAAGCATGGTTTTAGAAGAGTATGAGGAGTTGTAAAATCTTAAATGTACTAAGAAGTACAGAAAACAAAATTCTAAACAGGAACAGAGATGTTTTTATCATGAAGAAATTTTTAGCGATCATAGCTGCCGCTGCAATGCTTGCTGCTGCCGGCTGCTCATCAACAACAGAGAACACTAACACACAGGCTACCCAGGAGGCTTCGTCGAACGAGCAGGTATCGGGTACGGTTGATATGAATGGTTCGACCTCCATGAAGAAGCTGGTTGAGGCTCTTTGCGAGACCTTCAATGCAGAGAATCCGACGATAACCGCTCAGGGACAGTTCACAGGCTCGGGCGCGGGTATCGAGGCTGTAACAGCCGGCACGGCTGATATCGGCAACGCTTCCAGAGCTCTTACCGATGAGGAGAAGGCAGGCGGCCTGATAGAGAATATAGTTGCTATCGATGGTATCGCTGTAGTTGTTGATAAGGCAAACACAGTTACCAACATGACTATGGATCAGCTCAAGGGCATCTACACCGGACAGATCAGAAACTGGAGCGAGGTAGGCGGCCAGGACGGTCAGATAGTAGTTATCGGTCGTGAAAGCGGTTCCGGTACAAGAAGCGCGTTCGAGGAGCTTTTGGAGGCTGAGGATCAGTGCCAGTACGCTCAGGAGCTTGATCAGACAGGTACGGTTATGACAACGGTTGCTTCCACTCCGAATGCTATAGGCTACATTTCGCTTGACGTTTTGAACGACACTGTAAACACAGTAAGCCTGGAGGGCGTAGAGCCGACTGTTGAAAACATCAAGGGCGGTATTTACAAGCTGTCACGTCCGTTTGTAATGGCTACAAAGGGAGAGATCTCCGAGCAGTCTGCGGCAGTACAGAAGTTCTTCGAGTTCATCGACTCGGATGAGGGCCAGGAAATCATCGCAAATGTAGGTCTGATTTCCGCTAAATAAGAAAGGAAATCCTTATGACAACCAAAACCCTGAGATTGAATTACTCAAAAAACGCTCCGGCGGATAAGTCAATCATGGGAAAAGGCAGCAGCAAAAATGTTGTTGAGCAGGTGATGAAGTGGATATTCATTATCTGCGGTGCGGTAAGCATATTCGCGGTTGCGGCGATCACCATTTATATGGTGATCTCCGGAGCCCCGGCGCTTATGCAGATAGGCATCAAGGATATGCTGTTCGGTACCGAATGGGCGCCGACCGCGGCCGATCCCAAGTTTGGCATACTCTATATAATCTTGACATCTATCGTAGGTACGCTGGCGTCGGTGATCCTCGGAGTACCAATAGCCCTGTTTACGGCGGTATTTCTTTCGGAGGTAGCCAATAAGCATGTATACCGAATAGTAAAGCCGGCGGTAGAGCTTTTGGCGGGTATCCCTTCTGTTGTATACGGACTTTTGGGTATACTGATAGTAAAGCCGCTCATGTACAAGCTGGAAATGTTTGTATATGCCGGCGACAGCACACACCAGTTCACAGGAGGCGCCAACCTTATCTCGGCAGTTATCGTTCTGACGATAATGATACTGCCCACGATCATCAATGTGAGTGAGAACTCCTTAAGAGCAGTGCCTCAGCATTTGAGAAACAGCTCGCTTGCTCTGGGAGCGACGAAGGTGCAGACAATATTTAAGGTAACTATCCCCTGCGCCAATTCCGGCATTATCGCCTCCATAGTCCTCGGCATAGGCCGTGCTATCGGCGAAGCAATGGCTATAACGCTTGTTGCAGGTAACGTTGTAAATCTGCCGGCTCCGTTTTCGGCGGTACGTTTTCTTACCACCGGTATCGTTTCAGAGATGGGATATTCGTCGGGACTGCACAGACAGGCGCTGTTTACGATCGGTCTGGTACTGTTTGTATTCATAATGATAATAAACATTATCCTCAACACTACCTTGAAGAAAGCGGGGAATGGAGATGAATAATGGTCAAGAGCATACCTCGATAATGAGAAAGACCAGCCTGGTTTCGGATAGGATACTGATGTTCTTGATATATCTTTCGGGAATATTTACAGTTGCCCTGCTTATCGGCATTATCGTATACGTGGCTGTAAGAGGCATTGGCGTTATCGACTGGACCTTTATTTCCACGGTGCAGAGCGCCGCTAAAGGGACCTTCGGCATTTTAGGATACCTGGTAAACACTTTATATATCATCATTCTAACCCTGATCATCGCTGTACCGATCGGAATAGGAGCCGCTATCTATCTGAATGAGTACGCAAAACGAGGCAAGCTTGTCAGCCTCATCGAAACTACCACTGAGGTGTTATCAGGTATTCCTTCGATAATTTACGGCCTGTTCGGCATGGTGTTCTTCGGAAACACTCTGCACATGGGATTTTCGGTCATCTGCGGTTCATTGACGCTGACGCTTATGATACTGCCGATAATCATACGTACCACGCAGGAGAGTTTAAAGACTGTGCCGGATTCTTACCGTCAGGGCGCACTGGGGATGGGCGCCTCGAAATGGCATATAATAAGAACGATAATCCTGCCGAGCAGTCTTTCCGGTATCGTTACCGCCGTGATCTTGGCAATAGGCCGAATCACCGGCGAATCAGCGGCGCTGTTGTTCACAGCAGGAAGCGGCTATCTGCTGCCGAAGCTGGCAGACTGGGGAATATTTAGGCATATCGGCGAAACAGGCGGTTCGCTTGTTGTCGGGATGTATCTTAACATGTCCGAGGGAAATATCGACAATGCTTTCGGTATGGCACTGATATTGCTTATCATAGTCCTTCTTATAAACATGCTGACAAAGGTAGCAAGCTCCAAGCTAAATCGTTCGGGAGGCACACAATGACAAACAAAATAAATGTAGAAAAGCTCAATCTGTATTACGGTGAGAATCATGCCCTAAAGGATGTTTCAATGCAGATAAAGGATAAGAGCATCACCGCATTCATAGGACCTTCCGGCTGCGGAAAGTCCACATTCTTAAAAACATTAAACAGAATGAACGACCTCGTTCCCAACGTAAAGATCACCGGAACAGTAGAGCTGGACGGGGAAAATATCTATGCCAAGGAAGCCAATACCACGCTTCTTAGGAAGAAAGTCGGCATGGTATTCCAGCAGCCGAACCCGTTCCCGATGAGCATTTACGATAACATAGCCTACGGTCCGAGAGTACACGGTATAAAGTCAAGAGCGGTGCTCGATGAGATCGTAGAAAAGAGCCTTCGCGGCGCGTCCATATTTGACGAGGTAAAGGATCGTTTAAAGAAAAGCGCCCTTGGTCTTTCCGGCGGTCAGCAGCAGCGTCTTTGCATAGCGCGCGCTCTGGCGGTGGAGCCGGAGGTGCTCCTGATGGACGAACCTACCTCCGCGCTTGACCCGATGTCGACGCTTAAGATCGAGGAGCTTATGGAAACGCTCAAGGAAAAGTATACCGTGATAATAGTAACGCATAACATGCAGCAGGCGGCGCGTATTGCCGATTACACAGCGTTCTTCCTGGTTGGCGAAATGGTTGAGTTCGATACCACGAGCAAAATATTCTCCATGCCGTCCGATAAACGCACCGAAGATTATATTACCGGACGTTTCGGATGATTCGGGCTTGATTTTCAAGGAATTTTATTATATAATAAGAATATATATAATAAAAACAGAAATAGGAGGAGAATTATGGTCAGAACAACATTTTTCAGCGAGCTGGAGCATTTAAAGAACGATCTTATGCAGATGGGCTCTCTGATAGAGCAGGCTATAGCAGGGGCGGTCAAGGCTCTTAAGGAGATGGATCTTGAGCTTGCCCGTGACGTTATGTCAAACGACAAGGCGATAAACAGCCTGGAAAAATCCATAGAGTCAAGAGCACTGATGATGATGCTTACACAGCAGCCTGTGGCTAAGGATCTGAGAGTTATATCAACAGCTCTTAAGGTGGTAACGGATATAGAAAGGATCGGGGATCAGTCTTCGGATATTGCCGAGATAGTCCTGCGCCTGGGCGAGCTTCCGCACTGCCAGAGCGTTGATGATATAATGGAGATGGCCTCCTGCGCTATCAATATGGTCGATAAGGCTGTAACAGCGTTCATCAATGAGGACGTTGCCTCTGCCAAAGAGACGATACAGCTTGACGATCAGCGCGATGAGCTGTTCAACAAAGTTCGTAGCGACATCATAGAAATGCTCAAGCAGGACAGATCCTGCGAGCAGGCGGTCGACCTTTTGATGATAGCAAAGTATCTCGAGCGTATAGGCGACCATGCTGTAAATATCTGCGAGTGGGCAGAATTTTCATCAACAGGCACGCTCAAAAACACGAAGCTCCTGTAAAAAATATAAAGCTAAAGAACACCGCGCCCTTTGCTGCGCGGTATTGCTTTAGTTAGGGAAAGGACAGCAAGATGCTAGTTTATGTAATTGAAGATGAGGAGAATATCCGCGAATTGATAAAATTTGCGCTGGAGACCTACGGTTATGAAGTAGAGCCTTTCGAGAGGGCGGAGGATGCTTTGGAGAAAATAGCGGAGCGTATTCCCGATGTGGCCATATTTGATATAATGCTGCCCGGCATTGATGGGATAGAGGCGGTAAAAAGGCTCAGGGCGTCCTCGAAAACTGCCGCCCTGCCGATCCTCATGCTGACGGCCAAGGATGGCGAGATCGACAAGGTAGTCGGTCTTGACTGCGGAGCCGATGATTACATGACGAAGCCCTTCAGCGTATTGGAGCTGTCAGCGCGGATCCGTGCGCTTATAAGGCGCAGTACGGTATCCAGCAGCACGCGTATTACATACGAGGGGCTTTCTGTTGATACAGACAGCAGGGAGGTATTTGTGGACGGAGAGCAGGTGGAGCTGACATATAAGGAGTATGAGCTGTTGCTGCTGCTTTTAAAGAATATATCAAAGGCGATGAGCCGTGACGAGATAATGGATAGGGTATGGGGGTACGATTTCGTTGGAGAGTCACGCACGCTTGATATACATATAAGCTCCCTGAGGCAGAAGCTGGGCAGTATGGGTCACGCCATAAAAACGGTGCGTAATGTGGGATATAAATTTTCCGGAGGGAAGTAACGGTGTATAAAAATATCCTCAAGAATATTTTGCTGGTAATAGTGGCTGCTCTGGCGGTCAATGTGATATTGTCGTGCGTAATGATGAATTATATCATGCTTGACCGACAGACAAGTGATATGATCTATACGCTGCAGATGATCGATAACAGCCTTGATTATTCAAAACCCTTGCAGGAACAGGTGATGGAGCTTAACAGGGTGCCGATGACGGAGGAATCGCGGATAATAGTAGTCAGCCATGAAGGAGAGCTGTTGGCGGATTCGGCCTATATGGAGAACGCCCCGAAGGAGGATTATCTTTCCAAAGAGGAGATTGCCGAAGCTATAGAAAGCGGTACCGGCTCTGCAAAGAGGGTCTCTGAGCGAACAAAGATCGAGACGCTCTATACAAGCCTTAATGCAGATGGATATGTTATAAGGCTTTCGGTACCGTATCATTCGTTTGAATACGTGCGTATGCTGGCGCCGGTGTACTTATTCACAGTGGCTGTGGCGTTGCTTGTGGGAGGAGTGCTGTCTTGGCGGCTGACACTGTCTATCACCCGGCCGTTGAATGAGATAGCGGATGAGTTTTCCAAGCATAACGAGCTAAACTTTAAGGAATACGAGTATGAAGAACTCAACGATATAACGCATTCGGCGCAGGAGCTGTCGGAAAGGCTGGAAAATGCTGTCGAGGAGGTAAAGCAGGCGCAGCAGATGCGCCAGGATTTTTTTGCCAACGCTTCCCATGAATTAAAAACGCCGATAACCTCCATACAGGGTTATGCGGAGCTTTTGGACGGCAATATGGAGATAGACTCCCGGACGCGGAAGATATTTATTTCCCGCATAAAGGCCGAGGCGTATAATATGAGCAATCTCATAAACGATATCCTGGAGATATCGCGTCTGGAGCTGAAAAAGGATTCGCCGATACTGATGGAGGTCAATGTCGACAGTATTATTGACGACGTACTCAAGTCGTATGAGCCGATGATACGGGAAAACGGGCTTTCGGTCTCGGTCAAATACAGCGGCCGGATGATACAGGCCAATCCCAAGCATATCCAGCAGATAGTGAGCAACCTTATCAGCAACAGCGTAAAGTATAACAAGCCGGGCGGCTTTATAAATATCGAGGCAGGGATGCGCAGCCGCTCGTTCTATTTCAGGATACAGGATTCCGGTATTGGCATACCCGAGGATTCAAGAGAACGCGTGTTCGAGAGGTTTTACCGTGTAGATAAGGGGCGCAGCCGCAAGATGGGCGGTACCGGGCTGGGGCTTTCGATAGTCAACCATATCGTCCAGTATTACAATGGCCGCATATTCCTTGAAAGTGAGGAAAATAAGGGGACGGATATAGTAATAGAATGGGATCTGTAATAAAAAGGGGCTGTCGCTTTTAGTGTAGTGATCGTATCAAGGCTATAAAGCATTGATACGATCTGCGCTAAAATCGAGCAGCCCCGTGCGTTTTCTTGACGCGATATCCTCTTTTAATATTTAAGTATCTGCCGGGCAAATTCCCGGCATTTATCAAGCGAGCTGCGGTCGGAGCTTTTTCCTGAAACAAAATCCTCGCAAGAGATGATGCGGGCACCGATATTGGCCATATCAGCGATATTGGCGCGTTGTATTTCAGGCGTTTGTGAAGAACAGCAATCCTCGATAACAGTAACGCTGTAGTCGAGGGAGATGGCGTCATAGCAGGTGGTACGGATGCAGTTGGGAGTGGTCGTCCCGGTCAGGAATACCTCATCTATCCCCAGACGGCGCAGCATAAGGTCAAGCGGCGTCATGAAAAAGGCGGAAAACCGCGGTTTTACTAGTACGAAGTCCCCGTACTTAGGCGCAAGCTCGGGCAGATAGGAGTCGTCTATCTGAGGGGAGCATACCTCGGACATGGCTCTTCCTCCCGCAAGCCAGGAGGGAAAACGCGTATGCTCAACGTCCGTCCCGTCCGCGCGGTAATGCCGCCCGATGAAAAAGACCGGGATCTTCCGTTTTCTGGCAGCCTCCGCCGCCCTTGCGCAGGCCGGCACGGTATCGGCTGCCATTTTTATGAGCTGCGCTGAATTTTCGTTTAAAAAGCCGTTTTGCATATCAATGATAATAAGTGCTGATTTTTGCATGGCGTCCTCCTTACTTCGTTGTGATAGCGCCGATGTTGTTGAGCTGTATCGACAGCGTGCCGTCGTCGTTGTTGATTATGCTCATGCGTTCGGGATCGCGGTAAAACTCCGCCGGAAGTGAAAGCTCTATCCCGCTGTCGGTCACCAAACGTATATTGGAGGAGGCATGTTTTACGATATCATCCGTTATTTCCACATGCTCGGGGATCTGTTTTTCTGCTGCTTTTTCGCGGAAGGCATCGCGCATGGATGGTGATTCTACAAACATTACCTCGGCCGCCTTCTCCGGCTCCAGGTCGTTATCGGCAGAGACGGCTTCCTTAATGTAGTCTTTCATCCTTACGGATACCTCGGCTTCGTCAGCGCCAAATTCCCGGGCTACATCTCGGGCTATCTTCACGGCCGAGCGGTAGGATTCCCGGGGAGAGATATCGAAGATGCCGTCAAGCAGAAATTCGCCCATAAGATCCACCTTTTCTCCGTCCACGCTTATTTTTTTGCCCTTACAGCGAATGGAAAGAGTCTCGGTATCGATGAAAGCGGCGTCGCTTATCCTCTGGCCGGAGGAGGGTAGGATCGCGTAGTGGTTTATTATCTCGTTATGCACCGCCCCTTCCTCCTGCACGACACGATGTGTAAAGCCGGCTTTGTTGTCGAATTTCAGGATACAGATGAAATTGCTCTCGCGTATGGTGCATTCGCATATCAGAAGGTCTGCCGAATATACTTTTTCTGAGGAGCTTATAGCTTCATAGAGCTGTTCGGCGCTGTATGAGGAAAATTTCACAAAGTCCTCCGCTCCGCTTAAGTATTCCGTAAGATGATACTTAAAGCCGCTGCCGGCGTTAAATTCGCCGCTGCGCAGGGCTGAATCATCGAATATCTTTTCGATATGCGCGCTTATGTAGGCGTTTACCGTTCCGTCGGAGATGTCAAGCTCCTTTTCGGAAAACACGCTGACCCCGGAGGCGGCGTCGAGTATATGTAGTATCGCTTTGTTGACAGTTATTATCATGGTTCGTTCTCCAGTCTATTATAAAATTAGTCAATTGCGAAACCTTTTCGCAATTGATTTCTGGCTAATGAAGAAAAT
>CAYNRX010000033.1:0-26466 GCA_964399965.1 uncultured Lachnospiraceae bacterium
TATATCACAAAATCCGTGTATGGGAAGTGGCAACTTTTATTGTACTATATCATTACTCAAAATAAAAACACTTACAAAAAGCATAAAGAAACGCAAAAAATCGTACCCATAACAGCAATCACTAATTTATAAAATTTTAAAATCGTTTGTATTAAGGGCTTTCAGGAGAAAAAAAGAGCAGTAATTTTTTATCAAAATTACTGCTCCGATTTGGCGGAGAAGGAGATACAAATTATAATACCTTTTCACGCTTAAACAATGCACAGGGCAACTGAATATCCGAATTGTCAGGCTATTCGCTGAAAAACAGCAGAATAGCTTTTTTATTGCAGAAAGTGAGGAATGATTTTGATACACAGTCCCCAATTATGCCCTCAATGCAAAACCGGACAGGATACTTACTTGTTAGATAATCGCAATCCATTCTGTCCGTATCTGCATTGTTATAAGGGCTCAACTTGCTCGGAATTTAAGCCATTGTATAAAGAGGAGAACGAAAATGATAGGAATAATAATTAGCTTCTGCGTTGGAGTATTCTTCGGCGCTTTTATTATGTCCGCCTGCGCGGCTGCGGGACGGGCTAACAGAGAGAATGAAAGTCAGGAGGAAATAAAATGTCACAGGTATTCAGAGTAGAAAAGACTCGCGATTTTACGGTGATGTCGAACCATCATTTAAGGAATAAGAATTTGTCGTTAAAAGCGAAGGGACTTCTTACGATAATGCTCAGTTTGCCGGACGAGTGGGATTTCACAATGAAAGGTCTCGCTTCCCTCAGCGATGACAAGATAACATCAGTGCGCTCAACAATCAAAGAGCTGGAAAAGGCGGGCTACGTCAAGAAGAGCCGCATTCGTAAGCCAAACGGTCAATACGGGGCGGCAAATTATACTATATATGAATATCCGGTTGCACCCTCCGACGGTCCGAAGCCGACGAAGAAAACGGATGAGGATAAAACAAATGCCGAACACGCAGACGAGCATTCCCTATCCGATAAACCTATATCAGCAGCGCCTGTGTCAGCTGAACCTGTATTAGCTGAGCCTATATCAGACGAACCTATTTTAGACGAGCCTATATCGGAAAATCCAATATTGGCTGAGCCTATACAGGAAAAACACACACAATTAAATACTAATTTATCAAATACTGATAAATTAAATACTTATGATATAAAATATCTATCTATCAATCATATCGGCGGCAATGAGACAAACGAGAGCGCAGAAATGCCTGACAGAGAGATAGATGGATATGATAAATACAAAAGAGCCGTAGAACAAGTAAAAGAACAGATAGACTACGAGACCCTTGTATTGACAAACAGCAAGGGTGTTGTCGATGATATTGTGAATAACATCGCAGAGGTGTATGTGAGCGACAGACCGACATATAAGATAAACGGCGAAGATGTTGAAGGCTGGCTTGTAAAGTCAGTATTCCGTGATATTACATACGAGCGCGTAGAAGCATTTCTGCTTGATGTTGAACAGCTAAAGACAAAAATCGGTAGCAAGAGAAAATATCTCAGAACAGCTTTGTATAATATCCCGTTCACATCGGGGATCTCTATGGCAAACAGAATAAATTGTGATATGTATGGGATAACGGCATGAGGAGGTAATATATGACACCATACAATGCGCGGGCGCCTTAGTACAGGTGCTTTTTTCATGCGAATTTTAAGATCTTAAAAGGAGGATTTAACCAAAATGAAAACAAAAAACGGACTTAAAAGGCTTTTTGCCGGGATCATGGCTGCCAATATGGCGCTCGGCCTTTTCCCTATCCTGTCGTTTGCGGCACAGTCAAATGAATACGTTGATCCGGCTGATGTGTGGATGGAAGCAAACGGACGAACGAATGAATTTGATATTAACGCGACCACAACTTACGAAACGATATATTGTCCGGTATGCGATATGGAGACAACTCAGCTGATACATCGTGTGCCTGAGTATACAAAGTCGGGAGAAACAGCCTTGAACCGCGGTGTCAAATTCTCGGACGGGATATGTCTCGATGGAGTTACACAAGGTAACACAGACAGCGGAACACCGGGGGTTGATGCATACTACTCGTCGTACCATTGGAGCAAGAGTGTGTGCCAGAACTGCGGTACGATAAACGCAACGGAGGGGACAGGCAGTCATGCGTTCAGTAAGAACATATACATTCTGAATTCTTGCGATTACAACTTTTTTCAGGACTTCGACAATACAACATATACTCCTTACGACAGCGAGTATCATACCACTGTACTCAAAGCGGGCAAGTATTGTCAGTTTTGTAAAGGAACTCACGCAAGAGCCGAGGAGCAGATCAACGAGCACAGCTTTGACGAGACTGTTGACGGAGAGCTGGGCAACCAACGGTTCCACATCACAGGAGAATGTGAGGACTGCGGATATGCGAAGAATACTTATGCCGCTGCGAAGTCAGTCGTTCAGAGCTATTACGGAGAAGTGGACGGACAGGCTCACACTGTTACCGTTACCGATCTTTCAGACAGCGGAGTGAAAACAAGTATCCGCTACGGTACGGAAGCTGATAACTGTAATTTAACGTCAGCACCGAATTACACAGATGCAGGATATTATCCCGTATACTATGAGATAGAGTACAGCTGCAGCGGAGAGAGCATGACAGAGAACGGTGTGAGCTATGTATGGCTGCTTGCCGCGACAGATAGCGGATCGAATAACACAAACGACATTCATGTTCACGATTACCGTTACTTAGAGAGTATTGCTCCATCATGTACTGCGCTCGGCTATGACCGTTTCCAGTGTTCGGAGTGCGGAGCACTCATGAAAACAAACTACACTCCAGCAGTTGGTCATGATTATGATACTGTTGTAATACGCGAAGCCAGCTGTCAGCAGGACGGATTGGAGCTGCATATGTGTAAGAAGTGCGGCAGTTACTATACGGAAACAACGTCCATGACAGATCACAGTTACACGACAAATACAGTAGCCGCGACCTGTACAATGAACGGCTATACGGAGCATACTTGTATCAGTTGCGGATATAGATATATCACCGACCTTACACCGCTTGCAAAGCATGACTACAGAGAAAAGGTCACTGCTCCGGGCTGTACAACAAAAGGTTTCACGACATATACTTGCGCAGAATGTGGTGATGTGTATATATCCGACTATACCGACCCGACAGGTCATGAATGGGATGATGGGCATACAGTAACAAACTCCACTTGCGAAAGTGAGGGCGTTATGGAATACTACTGCAAGCACTGTGACGAGAAGATGATACAGGCTATATCGGCAACGGGACACACCCCCGGAGCTGCGGCGACCTGTACGGAACCGCAGACCTGTACATCATGCGGAGCTATACTTGAAATGCCGACAGGTCATCATTACTCGGAAGCTGAGACACTGCCGAGCTGCACGGCTATGGGCTTTACGACTTATACTTGCGACAGCTGCGGAGACTCATATGTTGGAAATTACACCGATATGACAGCTCACCATTATGAGAGTGTTATAACTCCCGCAACTTGTACGGAACTTGGGTTTACGACCTACACATGCACCGAGTGCGGTGACAGCTACAAGAGCGATTACACCGACAAGAAGCCTCACAGCTACAAAGCTGTTGTAACGCCTGCGACATGTACTACAATGGGCTTCACCACTTACACTTGCGAGGACTGCGGCGACAGTTACGTTTCGGATTATACCGAGGTACTTCCGCATAACTATGAGAAACAGGTCATTGAGCCGACTTGTACGTCACAGGGTTACACGATATATACGTGTCCCGACTGCGGAAATGAGTATATCGGTGACGAGAAAGAGTCTATAGCCCATACCTACACATCAACAGTCACTGAGCCAACATGTACAGAGATGGGATATACAACGAACGTCTGCAATGACTGCGGATATACTTACATATCCGACTACACCGATCCGCTCGGGCATGACTATATCGAAGAAGTTACAGCACCGACTTGTACAGAGATAGGTTATTCAACATTCACATGTTCACGCTGCGGTGACAGCTACACAGGTAATGAAACGGCAAAGCTGCCGCATGACTATGATAAGGCGGTAACTGAACCCACCTGTACCGAAATGGGTTACACCGTTTTCACCTGTAAGGATTGCAGTGACACATATACAGGCGACTACACAGATGCAAAAGGTCACAGCTATATTGAGAAAGTGACGGAACCGACCTGTACAGAGCTCGGATACAGCACATTCACTTGTGAGGTATGCGGACACAGCTATAAAGGCAACGAAACAGCAGTTACAGAGCACAGCTATAGTGAAATAGTGACCGATCCGACCTGTACAGAGCTTGGCTTTACGACTATAACCTGCGATAACTGCGGAGACACGCATAAGATAAACTACATTGAAGCAGCAGGACACAAGAAATCGGATTGGATAATAGACGTTCATGCTACTATCGAAGCGGCAGGCTCAAAGCATATAGAATGTACAGTGTGCGGAACAACGCTTGAAACTGTTGAAATACCGCAGCTCACAGAGCATGATAACACGGATGAGGACGGTAATTCTGTTGTTGGAGATTACAGCATACTTATCACTGACGAAAACGGCAAGCCTGTGTTCAATTCCGAGATAAGCATTGATGCAAATGATAATCTCACTATCATACTTCCGGACGGAAGATTATTAAGTGCTGAGGACATAACGACAATTACTGTGATGTACAAAGACACGCAGCAGCCTGCTGAGGGACTGAATATCTTTATCGCTGACACATCAGATAACGCAGCTACAGGAAAAACTGATGCAAACGGTCGGTTATCTGTTCCGAATAAGCAGAGTTCAACAGGCAATTCTAATGGTACGGTTGCTGATGAGAACAACACTTATGTAGTAGTCGTTACAGATAAGAACGGTCAGCTCATAACCGACTGTGATGTTACTGTCGGAGAGAATTACTCGATAAATGTAACTTTACCGAGCGGAATGGCGTTCAACACTGATAACCGTATAACAACAACTGTTGTCACCGAAAAGGGCGAACCTGTGAGCGGTCTGCGCGTGCAGATGATAGGCAACGGCGATTTTGTTGAGAATGGTTACACGAACATTCGGGGACAGGTAACGCTGCCTATGTCAAACTCGGACATAACCGATGAAAACGGCAATGCCGAAGTCGGAGATATAGTTGGCGAGAATATCTATGACTATATCGTGACTGTATCGGATGAGCAAGGCTTTATACCAGATGCCTTAGTTACATTGATAGCCGATGATAACTCCATACTTGTATGTTTGCCGGAAAGTAAGGTCATAGACTATTTTAATCGCACAACGGTAAAAGTGACAAGGAATGACGGAACACCTGTCGAAGGTTGGAATGTATCTGTTTACAATAAGGACGGCAGTGGATTAAGGACAGAAGTGACCGATAAAAACGGCATTGTAATAGTTCCACCGTTAAATGAAGCGCCGATAGCCAAACCGACACCTACTCCCGATCCCGGTGCAGAAGCAACACCGCTTCCGGGTGTAGAAACAACTCCGAAACCTGATGCTACTGATATTCCTACAGTAACCGACACACCGGCAGCAACAGAAAAGCCGGAACAGACAACTGAGCCGAGTGCCACAGAAGAACCGGTTGTGACCGACAACCCGTCGGTAACGAATGAGCCTGTTTCAACGGAAACTCCCACTGTGACAGAAACACCGAGTGCAACAGCAGTTCCGACAGAACAGCCGAGTTCAACGCCGAATGCGACAACAGAGCCGAGCGAGCCGACAGCGACACCTGCGGCGACAGCGGAGCCTACACCCACACCGGATATTGGAGATGGGGCTGTCGTTGAGAACAAGGATTTTAAGTATAGAGTTTACGTCTGGGATAACGGCGGCGCACTCATGGACTTCGGTCTTATCAAATTGCAGGATGATGGCAATATAGAGATCGAGTTACCAGCGACAAAACTGCTTGATGGGGAAAACAGGACATATATCAAGGTCATAAATGAGAATGATAAAACACCTATCAAGGGTATAACTATCAATGTAACTGACAGCACAAACGCGACTGCCTCCGATATTACAAACAGCGAGGGTATCGCAGTTGTTCCAGTGACTAATACGGACATAACGGACGGCAGCGGCAACGCACAGGTAAAGGATAATGAGGGTAATTTATATAATGTAAATGTTTCGACAGAAACAAAGGGCAATATCGAAAATGCCGTTGTTTCCGTGGCAGACGGCAAGATAACAGTTACACTTCCCGATGGTACTGTTATAGATCATAGTGACAGAACGACCGTGACAGTCACAGACAGGGACACTAAACCTGTTGCGGATATGCCTGTAAACGTCAAGGATACTGTCGGCGGCGATAGATCAGAAACGACCGATACCAACGGTAAAGTCGTAGTTCCGTCTGCTTCCGAGAACTACACAGACAAAGACGGTAATGCGGTTGTAAATGAGTACACCGTTACAGTTGAGGATACTAAGACAAAGATAGAGAACGCATTTATCACAATTGCAGATGGCAAAATAAGTGTCAAGCTTCCCGATGGACATACGCTCACAACGTCCAATCAGACAACGGTTACAGTTACAAAGGACAGCGAGCCTGTTGAGGACATGAGTGTCACCGTAACGGATAACAATGATAAGACAGCTACAAAGAATACCGACTCCAACGGTAAGATAACTGTTCCTGTTAAAACAACGAGCGGCGGCAGCTCAGGCGGATCATCGGGCGGTTCCGGCGGTGGCGGTGGCGGCGGCACTGTCAGCAGCACATATAACGTGACTGTTACCGACAAAGACGGAAAGACCGTCAGCGTTACAAAGTCTATCAAAAATGACGATATAACGCTTACACTGCCGAGCGGCACCAAGCTTGACGGAAGCAATTATTACACAATAACTGTGACCGACCGACAGGGCAAAGCCGCTGAGGATATTGACGTTACGCTCAAAGACAGAGACGGCAATGAGGAAGTCGGAGTTACCGATGAAAATGGACAGCTCATGCTGCCGAATATATCTGTAACTCACCGTTCATATATCATAGGCTATGAGGACGGCACATTCAGACCGGAGGGCAATATCACCCGTGCCGAAGCCGCGGCGATATTTGCACGCAACATTTCAGAACTGAAAGGCGAGTCTATAAGCGGCAGAATGACATCATTTGATGATGTTGAGAGCGGCAAATGGTATACGAGCTATATATCATACCTTGAAAAGTATGGTATTATCAAGGGCTATGCTGATGGCACATTCAGACCTGATGCCGAAATCACTCGTGCGGAGTTTGTCACTATGGCAGAGCGTGCATACTCACTGTTTTCGGACGTTGAGAACGGTAAGGAGAATATCTTTATCGACATTGATAACAGCCATTGGGCAGCGGAGCATATCTATACAGCCATTGCTATGGACTGGATCAAGGGCTATGCAGACGGTACGTTCAGAGCGGATAATAAGATAACTCGTGCCGAGGTCGTTACCATCGTGAACAGAGTAACGGAGCGCAATGTCGATGAGGACTTCATCGACGAGAATATCAGCGATCTGCTTAAATTCTCTGATGTTAAGGATAAAGGCTACTGGGCTTACTATGACGTAATGGAAGCTGCCAATACGCATGACGCATTGGTATTTGACGATACTGAAAACTGGGTCGAGTAATTTCTCTGATTTTCGCATGGGGCAATCGGATTTTTTTGATTGCCCTTTTGCGGGATCTGTGATATAATATATTTTATGTTAATACGACAAATCGGAATTTGTAAAGGAGATAACTTTATGAGAAATTTAAGCTCAGAAGCTGAAAAAATAATGATTGAACGTTTTGGAAAAGACACGGTGATTGCATTAGCAACGGTGGAACAAGAAATGCCATATGTGCGGAATGTAAATGCTTATTATGAGGATGGTTCATTTTATATTATTACATATGCACTTTCTAACAAAATAAAACAAATAGAAAAAAACCCAAATGTTGCAATAGCGAGTGACTGGTTTACTGCACATGGAAAGGGAAACAATTTAGGGTATTTTGGAAAAGAAGAAAATCGTATAATTGCTGAGAAACTGAAAATCGTTTTTGCCGAATGGATTGATAATGGGCATAATAATTTTGATGATGAAAATACCATAATTCTATGTGTGGAATTAACGGACGGACTGTTACTTTCACATGGAACAAGATATGAATTTTAAACTTCAAATCCTAATTAAGGCATCCTATCAATGTGCCATACTAAAAATGTGCGCGTTAAATAAATTCCGGTTTATTTAGTAAAGGCAGGTGAACACAGTGGAAGATAAAATTGAACCATTGATGGAGTCAAAGTCAGATTACGATGAGTGGCTCCAATCCGGGAACAACAAAGCTGAAGAAATACTAAATCAACTTGATACTGATACAAAGGAATAATTCAAAATGCAACTCAAGAACGACTAATATTGGTCGTTCTTTTTTTGTGCAATGATGTTGATAGAAACAACATAAAAAATGGGAGGTTATCTATTGAGAAAGAAAATCTTTATCATCATAATGGTATTGCTGCTATCATTTCAGTCAGTATGCAGCGCCGCGGAGCTGTCTAAGTATCTTGATGGACGCGCGGTGAATGTTACACAAGACGAGGACAGTATTGATATTTACGCTCTTGTGAGCTTTATCGGAGATGAAAAAGACGATTATGTCCCGAATACGTCTATCACCTACTCCGAAGCTTTTATGATAGGTGTAAAATACGTTTGGAGCGGAGTATATGACGGTAAGTGCGTGAATGTTCACATAGAAGAAGTCGAGGACAACACTCCGGTTCAAAAAGTGCGAGTATTATTCGACTCTGTTACCGGACAATATAACTTCAGCCATGCTCAGAAAGCGCCGCCTACCATATGGATGTACACAGGAGACGGGCGTGCCGGTATAGATCATGTGTATGACTATAACGGAATACTTTATGTATCCGGTCATGAGTTTGGTCATATTCTCGGGCTTGCCGATGCCTATGCCGATACAAATGAGGAAGTAAGGCAGTATCTTAACTCACCGATGAACGGCTGGGAGTGGCGTCAGGCAACGGATGCAGACTATTTTATCATGCTGAAACACAACACATGGCTGCACGGTGATCTATTCATCTATAGCAGTGACAGAGAATTATTAAAACGGTATTTACCGGTATGAATTTACGAGCAGAGTATAGCTGCTCTTTTTTAATGAAAATTTTTATGAAATGAGGTATTTTATTATGTGCAACACAAACAACATTGTCAAAAAGAGACCGTTCACTGTATTTCTGTATGACAGGACAGAGAACAGCGAGAAATCGCCTGAGCTTATCGCAGCGAAAGTCACAGCGAAGCGCTTTCCGTATATCCGGCTCGGCGGGATATACATTGACAATGCCGCCAATACAGACAGCCGTCCGGCGTTTATGAAAATGATGAGCGACTGCGACACGATCCCCGTTGACTGTATCGCGGTGCCGTCAGAGTCGCAATTGTTCGGCAGCATAGAGCTCATGTGTACTGAAATGAAATCGATCGCCGACCGCAGTATAGCGGTGCTTGACCTTGAAACAGGCCGTATTATCGACTATGAAAGGATATGGGACGAGCTTGTGATGTTTGCTGAAACGGTTTTGGAGATAGAGGACATGTGATAAATCCTCTATCGCAGTAAAGGAGTGTGATGCATATACAAGAGGAGATCGATAACAAAACCATCGCGTTGGCAGTAAGCACGACAAAAATGACAGGGCGCGTATTGCAGTCGGCTATATGCGCGTATCTGCGGCATAGGCAGAACAGCCGTGACGGACCGAATGAGCCTAAGGGCAAACAGACCATAAAGCAGCTCGTGGAGTCCGGCGCGTCTTTGTCCAATATAGAGATAACAGATCAGAATATCAAGTCCTTTGAAAAGGTCGCGAAGAAATACGGCATTGACTATGCGCTCAAGAAAGACAGCTCACAGGATCCGCCTAAATATATCGTATTCTTCAAGGGTAAAGACCTTGAAGTTATAAATATGGCGTTCAATGAATACAGCAAAAAGCAGCTGCGGCAGAAACCGTCGCTGAGAAAAGCGCTGTCACAAATGAAAGAGCTTGCGAAGTCTATCAATCCGAAAGACAGGGCGCGGCGCAAAGAACAGGAGCACAACAGATGAAAATAGATAAAAGGTTTATCATTCAGAATGTCCCCTATCTCCTGTTCTTTTGGATAGCCGACAAAATGTGCTATACGTGCCGTATCACAGACGGCAATAAATTCATAGGACTTGTAAAGGGAATTGCGGAGTTGTTCAAAGCTCCGCTTTTTTCATTCCATCCGATAGATATTCTGATAGGCATAGCCGGGGCACTTGCGGTCAAAGGTATCGTTTACTTTAAAGGCAAAAACGCAAAGAAATTCCGTAAGGGCATGGAATACGGTTCTGCCCGATGGGGCACGGCTGAGGACATCGCGCCGTATATAGACAAAGACTTCTACAATAACGTCATTTTAACAAACACGGAACGGCTCACTATGGAGAGCCGCCCGAAACTGCCTAAGTATGCAAGGAATAAAAATGTTCTCGTTATAGGCGGTTCCGGTTCGGGCAAGACGCGGTTCTTTGTAAAGCCGCAGCTTATGCAGATGCACAGCAGCTATGTTGTTACCGATCCGAAAGGGACCGTTCTTATCGAGTGCGGAAAGCTGCTGCAGCGCGGCGGGTATAGGATAAAATCGTTTAACACGATAAATTTCAAAAAGAGTATGCACTACAACCCGTTTCAGTATATCAGAAGTGAAAAAGATATATTGAAACTCGTTAATACACTTATCGCCAATACCAAAGGCGAGGGCGATAAGTCCGGTGAGGATTTCTGGGTCAAAGCCGAACGGCTGTACTACTGCGCATTGATCGGCTACATATGGTACGAAGCGCCGGACGAGGAGAAAAACTTTATCACCCTGCTTGATATGATAAACGCGAGCGAAGCCAAAGAGGACGATGAGAATTACAAAAGTCCCGTCGATCTGCTCTTTGAACGGCTTGAAGAAAAAGAGCCGGACCATTTTGCCGTCAAGCAGTATAAGAAATATAAGCTCGCGGCCGGCAAGACGGCAAAATCCATACTCATTTCCTGTGGAGCCAGATTAGCTCCATTTGACATAAAAGAGCTGCGCGATCTTATGGAGTATGACGAACTGGAGCTTGACACCTTGGGAGACCGCAAGACTGCCCTATTCGTTATCATTTCCGATACCGACGACACATTCAATTTTGTTGTCGCTATCATGTATACACAGCTGTTTAATCTGCTGTGCGATAAAGCCGATGACGAATACGGCGGCAGACTTCCGGTCCATGTTAGGTTCCTGCTTGACGAGTTTGCAAATATCGGGCAGATACCTAAGTTCGATAAGCTCATAGCAACGATACGAAGCCGTGAAATTTCCGCAAGTATAATCCTGCAGGCTCAGTCTCAGCTGAAGTCGATATATAAGGATAATGCGGACACAATTATTGGTAATTGCGACACGACTTTATTCCTCGGCGGCAAAGAAAAAGGCACGCTAAAGGAAGTATCCGAAGCTCTCGGCAAAGAGACTATCGACACTCTGAACACTTCTGAGACGCGCAGCAACCAAAATTCATACGGGCTCAATTATCAAAAGCTCGGAAAGGAGCTGATGTCACAAGACGAATTAGCTGTAATGGACGGAGGCAAGTGTATATTACAGCTAAGGGGTGTGCGTCCATTTTTATCGGACAAATACGACATAACAAAGCACCCCAGATACAAATATCTTGCCGATCATGATGAAAGGAACAAGTTTGATATGGAACGATATATGAAAAGAAGAAAGACAGTAATAAAGCCGGACGAGGTATTCGACTACTATGACATAGTATTGCCTCGTGAGCCGGAGAAAAACATCGGAGACAAAGGAGGATAAACAATATATGCAATTTTTCTCGCAGGCAATCACAGTATTGCAGACACTGGTGATCGCGCTCGGCGCAGGTCTCGCAGTGTGGGGTGTTGTTAATCTACTGGAAGGGTATGGTAATGATAACCCCGGAGCTAAGTCCCAAGGTATTAAGCAACTGATGGCGGGTGGGGGTGTCGTGCTTATCGGAACGACGCTCGTGCCACTGCTCTCGACGCTGTTTTAATATATGGGAGCGATATTTGATAGGATCACAGAATTTATCAAGGAATTTCTCATTTCCCTTATCACGGGAAGTCTGGACACAATGTTCGACGACGTAAATACAAAGGTGGGCACTATCGCCGCAGACGTAGGACAAACGCCTCAGGCGTGGAACAGCAGCGTTTTCAACCTGCTGCAAAACCTGTCCGAAACGGTCATTGTGCCGATAGCCGGGCTAATAATAACGTTCATACTCTGTTATGAGCTCATCAGCATGATAGTTGAGAAGAACAATCTTCATGATGTTGATACGTGGATGTTCTTCAAATACATATTCAAGGCTTGCGTGGCGGTGTATATCGTCACGCACACCTTTGATATAACGATGGCGGTGTTCGATCTGGGACAGTATATTGTCTCAAACAGCGCCGGAGTCATTTCAGGCAACACCAATATCGATATATCGTCGGCTCTGACCGATATAGAAACAACGCTTGAAGCGATGGGGATCGGCGAACTGTTCCTATTGGTATTGGAAACTGCCTTGGTAAGTCTGTGCATGAAGGTACTGTCGGTGTGTATCACAGTCGTGATATTCGGCAGGATGATAGAGATATATATGTACTGCTCCGTTGGAGCTATCCCGTTTGCGACCATGGCGAACCGTGAATGGGGTCAGATCGGGAGCAACTATTTAAGAGGGCTTGTCGCTCTTGCTTTGCAGGGATTTTTCATAATGGTATGCGTGGGTATCTATGCCGTTCTTGTGAACGAATTTACTGTAACGGATAATCTGCATACGACAATATTCACTGTCGCAGCATATACCGTCGTGCTCTGTATCACCCTGTTTAAGACAAGCAGCATAAGCAAGTCGATTCTGAACGCACACTGACCATAATTTTGCAGCTAAAATTCATGAAAGAGGGTGATGATATAAAACCATTGTACAAATACAGCTTTGACGAAGCTAAGCGAAACTGCGAAACGGAGCTGTACAAGATTTCACACCGTGAAAACATCGCCTGCGCAAACGACATTAAGTCGGGTATCGCGGCAAACTTTGACGGTTACAGCCTTAATACGGATTTTGTTAAAGACGTCATAAAAACCTACGGCTACGACAGGACCATGTTCGTACTGGCGAATATCATACAGCATTTCGATCATGACGGACGAATATCGCAGGACAATAAGGATTGGGCACGGTCATTTTTTATCGCGAAAGACAAATACCGCGCCGATTTTCTTATCGAGGAAAGTGGACTTGTCGACATAGTTGCCGGAACAGTACGGTCGATGTATGCTGATCTTAATTTATGGGATAAGAACCATTGTGATAAATACGCTGACTTTACGGGCAAGATCGCGGTATTGAAAACGGAAATATTAAAGGACGAATATAAAACCCCGGATTATCAGCTGTTCTACTGTACGGACGGGTTCGGGTGTTCCCCTACGGCAAGCGGCCGGGCTGTATACGGCGAGTTTGTCAAGGACGGTGAAAGAGTCCGGTATAACCGTGAGGATTTTATCGGTGTGTTAAAGCCGGAGTATCTGCCGGATATGGCAAAGAAATTTCTTTCGGAGAAAGAAAGGCTTGCCGAAAAGCCATCTATCAAAACACAGCTTGCGGCAGCGCCGAAGCAACAGGCGAAAATGCCTAAGAAACCGCAGGAACCGGAGCTGTAATGATGGGAAAGTACAACATAGTCTATGCTGATCCTGCTTGGGACTACTGGGGCGGGAAAGTGCGCGGCTCGGCTAAAAACCACTATCCCGTAATGCCGTTAAAGGACATATGCGCTCTTCCAGTCAAGGATATAGCGGCCGATGACAGCCTGTTGTTTCTGTGGACCACGTTCCCGAAGCTGTACGAGTCGTTTGACGTAATAAACGCATGGGGCTTTGAATACAAGACCGTGGCGTTTGTGTGGATCAAGCGCACAAAGACCGGCAATGACTGGTTCACAGGTTTAGGCTACTGGACGCGCTCAAATGCTGAAATATGTCTACTTGCGACCAGAGGTAAGCCTAAGAGATTTTCAAGAGCCGTTCATCAGCTCATAATTTCTCCAATCGAGGAGCACAGCAAGAAACCTGACATTACAAGAGATAAGATAGTCGAGCTTGCGGGCAATCTGCCTCGCATAGAGCTGTTCGCACGCAGGAAAACGCTCGGCTGGGACGTATGGGGCAATGAAGTAGAATGTGATATTGAATTGAAAGGAAATGAATGAATATGAAGAACTCAAAAACTTTGCAGACTGAACCGCTGTTGAACGTGTCGGACTGCCTGCCGTTTAATGAAAATATGGATTGTTTCGGTAAGATACTCGTGCTGAAACCGTCATTTCTGCTCGGCGAATACAAACAGATGAAATATCAGCTCGTATACTGCACAGAGGATAACGGAAGATACGAACCTCTTACGGTGGAGTTTATCGCGGACGACATGGTATGCCGCAATTATGTCAAGACAGATTTTATCGGTATGCTAAAACCATGGCGGACGCCTCAGTGGGTAAAGGAGCGTATGCGCGATCGTGGCCAACGCAGGCGGACAACAATAGCTTACGCTTTGAAATCGGCGCAAAAGGAAGCACGTGAAAGCGCTGTTGCTCTGCTCAAAGAGATACAGCTCGTACCGGATGACTTTGAAATAGAGGTAAAGATATTTGAACACCGTCCGCACTTGCTGATAGCTCCGCTCTATCCGCTGCCATATGACAAAGCAGCTGAACTCAGTGATGGACATATGGACTGCTATATCCATTCTTACATTGAGAACACCGAGTGCGCCGCCTTTATCAAGCAGACGGAGGACATTTTCTGCAAAGGCATATATATGATCCCGCATATTGCAAAATGGGCTGTAGAGCATTACGGTCTTGACCGTGTGAGATACGTGTTAGCCAACACGATACAGCATATGCGCGATAATATGGAGAAATACAAGCTGCTCCCCGGTGAGCTCCGCGTCTGGGCGGACACGGTTACGGTAACAGAGGACATTTCCGACAATACAGATATGACAAAATATTTCGCTGCCAAATGCGGCATAAATCATCTTGCAAAGATCACAGAACAGATATTGGACAGAACGAATAAAGAAATGGAGGACTAAATCATGCCATATGTACCCGTAACGAAAGATCTAACAACAGTAAAGACAAAGGTTGCGTTCAACCTTACAAAGCGCCAGCTAATATGTTTTGCCGGAGCCGCAGCTGTCGGAATACCGACGTATTTACTCACTCGCGGTATATTCGGCGGGACCGGCGCGGTCATGGCTCTTGTAGCCGTTGCGCTACCGTTCTTCTTCTTTGCGATGTATGAGAAGAACGGTCAGCCGCTTGAAAAGATATTGAAGAACTTTTATATAACCAGATTCAAAAAGCCGAAAGTGCGGCCGTACAGGACCGATAATCTGTATGCCGCGCTTGAACGGCAGGTCAGATTAGACAAGGAGGTCAGACTTATTGTCCAAAACGAAAACAGGAAAACATAAGATCAAAATACCAAAGGATAAGCCGCTTACCGGCAGGCAGCGCCACCGTCTTGCCGAAGCGGTGCATAAGGCAAAATCGCAGGGCAAGATCGCCATGAGCGCGCAGCAGACTATCCCGTATAAGGAGATGCGTCCGGACGGGATATGCTGCGTAACCGATACATTCTATACGAAAACCATACGCTTTCTTGATATTAACTATCAATTGGCGCGCAACGAGGACAAGAACACGATATTTGAGAACTACTGTAATTTCCTCAACTACTTTGACAAGTCAATATCGGTGCAGTTGTCTTTTATCAACCAGACCATGAATGTATCGGAATTTGAGAAAACGATAGATATACCCTTACAAAATGATAAATTTGACGATATTCGAGCGGAATATACGCAAATGCTCAAAGACCAGCTCGCCAGAGGTAATAACGGTCTTGTAAAACATAAGTATATCACATTTGGTATCCAAGCAGAGAATATACAGGCAGCGAAACAAAAGCTTGAGCGCATAGAAGCGAATGTGCTGAATAACTTCAAGATACTCGGAGTGCAGGCGTTCCCACTGAACGGCATAGAAAGGCTTGAACTGCTCCACTCCTGCTTCAATGTCGGTGAACCCGATAAATTCATGTTCAGCTGGAACATGATACATAAGACCGGGCTTTCGACAAAGGACTTTATCGCGCCCACATCATTCAACTTTTCAGACGGGCAAACGTTCCGTATGGGAAAGAAGATAGGCGCGGTGTCGTTTTTGCAGATACTCGCACCGGAGCTGACGGATAGAATGTTGGTGGATTTCCTTGACCTTCAAAACAACTTATCTGTAAATATTCACATACGCAGCATAGACCAGACGGAAGCGATAAAGACCATCAAGAGAAAGCTTACAGATATAGACAAAATGAAGATTGAGGAGCAGAAGAAAGCCGTACGCGCAGGTTATGACATGGATATTATTCCGTCGGACCTTGCGACCTACGGCGGCGAAGCAAAAAGACTGCTGGAGGACTTACAGTCAAGAAACGAGCGAATGTTCCTCGTGACGATCCTCATTATGACGACTGCCGATAACAAGCGTGAGCTTGACAATATCATGTTTGCGGCGCAGAGTATCGCACAGCAGAACAACTGTCCGTTAAGACGGCTTGATTATCAGCAGGAGGCAGGCTTGATGTCAAGCGTGCCGATCGGCGTGAACCAGATAGAGATACAGCGCAGTTTGACTACATCGTCAACTGCTATTTTTGTGCCATTTACAACTCAGGAGCTTTTCTCTGACAGTCCCGAAGCCCTTTACTGCGGACTTAACGCCTTATCTAACAATATGATAATGGTAGACCGCAAATTATTGAAGAACCCGAACGGGCTGATCCTCGGCACACCCGGCAGCGGCAAGTCGTTCAGCGCAAAAAGAGAGATAGCGAATGCTTTCCTTGTGACAAAGGACGATATATTCATATGCGATCCCGAAGCAGAATATTATCCCCTCGTTCATCAGCTGGGCGGTCAGGTGATACGGCTCAGCCCGACGTCAAAGGACTACGTAAATCCCATGGACATCAACCTCAACTACTCGGATGAAGAAAATCCATTGGCATTAAAGAGCGATTTCATTCTTTCTCTATGCGAACTTATCATCGGCGGACGTACCGGATTGGAGCCGGGCGAAAAGAGTATCATCGACCGTGCGCTCGGAAAAGTTTACGAACCGTACTTCAAAGACCCGAGACCGGAGAATATGCCTGTACTCGGAGACCTCTATCGTGTTATCCGCGAGCAGAACGACGCGGAAGCGCACAGGATAGCGACCGCTCTTGAAATGTACGTCACGGGTACGTTGAACGTATTCAATCACAGAACGAACGTTGATATATCGAACCGTATCGTTTGCTTTGATATAAAGGAGCTCGGCAAGCAGCTGAAAAAGATAGGAATGCTCGTGGTTCAGGATCAAATTTGGAACAGAGTGACAATTAACAGAAGCGAGCATAAGGCTACAAGATACTATGTAGACGAATTTCACTTGCTTTTAAAAGACGAGCAGACGGCGGCATATTCGGTGGAGATATGGAAGCGTTTCCGTAAATGGGGAGGTATCCCGACAGGTATTACGCAGAACGTCAAGGACCTTTTGGGCAGTTCGGAGATAGAGAATATCTTTGAAAACAGTGATTACATCTATATGCTCAATCAGGCAGCCGGGGACCGTGAGATATTGGCAAAGAAACTCGGCATATCGCCGCAGCAGCTTTCATACGTCACACAGTCGGGAGCCGGCGAAGGTCTGCTGTTCTACGGCAGCACGATTATACCGTTCGTTGACCGGTTCCCGAAAGATACAAAGCTCTATGAACTCATGACGACCCGTCCTAATGAGGTGATCACGCATGAATAAAGAGCTTACACACCTCAGCTTATTTTCGGGTATAGGCGGAATAGACCTCGCTGCGGAAGCGGCGGGGTTTACTACCGTCTGTCAGTGTGAATGGGCTGATTATCCGACTGCAATTCTTGAAAAGCGCTGGCCGTATGTGCCGCGGTTTCGTGATATTACAACATTGACAAAGGAGAGATTTTTTGAAAAGACAGGACGAGAAACAATTACGCTCATATCCGGCGGATTCCCGTGTCAGCCGTTCTCAACCGCAGGACAGCGAAAGGGATTTGCTGATACCCGATATCTCTGGCCTGAAATGTGTCGAGTTATTTCCGAACTGCACCCCCATTGGGTGCTTGGGGAGAATGTTGCCGGGTTTATCAATGTGGGGCTCGACAAAACGATATTTGACTTGGAGCGTGAGGGCTACGCTGTTCAAGCATTTGTATATCCGGCTTGCGGTGTCGGCGCATGGCATGAGCGGACACGAACTTTTATCGTCGCGGCTGATGTTTCCCACACCCCTTGCCTCCGACAAGCACTCGTTAAAGGACGCGATGAACATGAACGTGTATCTGTCGGACAATGGGATCTTCAGAAAGATAAATCCGAACGGCGCAATATGGAGCCTGCCGCTGTCAGCGGCGGTATTCTATCTGACGCCGGTAGCCTCGGACGGGATACGGTCGAAGCTGCCGCCGAAAGTGATGATAAAGAGCAAAGACGGCGCGAACCTTGCGGCGCAGATAATAAAGCAGGAAATGCCGATGGACCCAGACGCGGCGCTGAACCCAGACTGGACGGAGTGGCTTATGGGTTTCCCGCAGGGATGGACGGACATCAGCTGTGGAAACGAGAGCCTGAGGGCGTTCCGCGTCTGACAAGCAAAACGGAGAACCGCGCGCTGAGGCTGAAAACACTCGGCAATGCAGTGTGCCCGCCGCAGGTTTACCCGATATTGAAATGTATTGCGGATATTGAGACGGGCATGTGCAGGAACAATTGTGTATTCGGAGGATGTGATAATGTATAAGGAAAAGGATTTTTTGAACGGTTCGGGCTGCAAGGACCTCACGGCGTACGAGGTGATAAAGAAAATACGCCGTGAGGAAAAGCGGCGGCTTATTGAGGATATAAAGGCACTGGCGGAGAGCCGTGGCTATAGGATAACAAGCGTCATACGCTTGGAGGAGACAGATAATTCATGAAAGGAGCGTTGATAGGTGGAAAATGATAAATATACCTCATATGACAGTGACAGACTTAACGAGGGCAGTGAACTCAAAGTCCATCATACCGTATATTTAAATGAAACGGATATGACGGATCTGGTATCAATGCCGTTAGACGAAGTGCTTGATATGCGCGAAAAATGTGCAAAGCTTGAACTTGCGGCGTTTAACGTTGTCAGGAAAGCTGCCGTCATATGGGAAGAAAAAGCAGCCGACACAAGACTTCTTGACAGGGCCATAAAATATCTCAAAATGCCCGAAGTGCAGCACACGTCAAATAAATGGGACAAAGATAAATATGGCGATTTTGATACGATAAGCAATAAGGTATACAAAATGAGAGTACGCATAGATGAATACGAAAATTACAGGACGGGCAAACCACGCTGGGATGTGCGTTGGCATGTATACACGAACAGTCCACGCGATAACTGCAATGTGAAAGTCGCAGGTCAGGAGCGCTCGTTTCCCGATAAAGAGTCGGCTGAGAAGTATTTGCAAGGACGTATAAAGGCATATTCGCATTTGTTCACGGAAATATCACCGCCGTTACCGAAAGAATATGAACCCCCTTTCAGATTGTACGGACAGCTGCTGCCCGGCTACACTACGGAGGCCATGGTACAGGAGCAAAAGGCGGAACGAGCCGAAAAAGCCAGTGAGAAGCCGTCAATTCGCGGTCAGCTCAATGAGCTCAAAGGTAAGGATAAGGCGAAGGCAGCTCCGGATAAGGCGAAGAAGCGGACAGAGCCGGAATTGGGCTGAAAAGAATTTATGTGTATTGATTATTACGTATAATTGTGGTATTATATATTTGTAAGTATAAGATAAATCGGAATTTGAAGGAATGCTAAATTTAAAACAACATATCTAATTGATGATAATAAGGAGGGCAAACATGATTGATGTAAATGTATCTATTTCAGGTATCCTAATGTGCTGTGATGAAAGTCTTTGTGGATTAGTTTTAGGTAGAGGATATAATATTGAGAAGTGTGACCTCGATACACTATTTTTCAAAGATAGGATCACTAATGGGATGGGACATTTGAATACGGAATATTTTAGTTCACAAATCATTGAAGAAGAGAAAGTATCCTTCATTTGTGTAAAAAAGGATGATATTATACAAATAGAAGGTCCAAGCTTTAGTACGTCCCAACGTGTTATATCTGATGAAGATTTTATGTGTAAGAATGAACTTGAACAGTACATGAATAGTGAAATGGACTACCTAAATGAACGAATCAATCTCCTTAGGCTCTTTAAATCTGGTAATATTGGATTTGTAGATGTTTTTTTCCATTATTCGTTTACTGTAATGGGATTTATTAAAAACACATTAGACGATATCAGTCATAATGAAACACGAAATACGATTGCAAGTACCCGATTCACATTAAACGAAGATGAAATGGTTTCATGTAATCAGTGGCTTAATGATTATTGTGATGCACCATATGCATTGCTTAAAAATAGCATTGATGAGTTTTCTTGGGGGATCGAACAAATTGATGTTTCAACTGGATTTGAACAATATATAACAGCATTAGAAATGACTCTTTTACCACAAAATCAGCCTGGGAAAAAGCAGATGTTAGCTAATAGAATTAGTGCTATGTTGGGAAATACATCAAATGAAGTACAACAGATTCACCAAAAAGTCTTGGATTTTTATAGATTTCGTTCCGAATCGTTACATGATGGTAATGATTCTAATATTACTGTTTTGAAATTATGTGAACTTGAAAATATAACAAGAGAAGTTTTAAAAAAATGTCTTATACGTTGTAAAAACGAGTACAATAAAAATCATTGTGTTACATGGAACACAATAAAAAATTCGATTATGAATGACTTGATTACTCAAGTTAATTTATTAAAGAATTCAGGTGTTCTGCCTGCATAATATTGTTGTCAAAGAAAACTTTAAATTCCGGTTTGTACAATAATACAATATAACATACACAGAACATTGATTGCATAAGTCAATGTTCTTTTTTTACGCAAAAATTAAAGAAAGGACGAGAACATGAAAGATAAACAATTTAAAGCCGTGAACCGTGAGGAGAACTACGCAAAGCCCGACGCGCCCGACATGCAGCTCGGACGGCACAGCAGGCAGAACGATTCGCAGCAGCAGTCAGCCTCACGGCGAATGAAGGCATATCAGGCACGGCAGCCGACTAGTGAAAACGTTACGGTAAATGCCGAAACGCCGCATTCTGCCGATGCTGAAATGGGTATGGCCGGTTACGAACAGGATAATAGCTATACCGATTCTATTTATCACGAAGCTGAAAAGTCAAGCATAACAGAGTCTCAGCATACAGACTCAAATCCTGCGCTGCATACGAAAACAAATGATGTGCAGCAATCTGTGCAGCACAAGAACCGCGCATATCAGCGGCATGCGCAGTTCGCTCAACACAGTGCCGACTATGACTTTACGCAGGAAAATCATTCGGCAGACTACAGCTTTACCGAACCGGCAAGGACGGATGATACCGAGGATGTGGAGCAACCGGACAATACGACTGCACTCCCCGCCCTCATCGAAAATGACGATGACGGTATCGCACGGCAGCCGGAAAGCGCGGTCTTTAAGCCGGAACAAAAGAAAAAATCACATAAACAATACTACCATCGTCACGGTCCGCACTTAACAAAGGATGCGGACTTTGACATTTCAGAGACTGCAAAGGCAGCGGATTACAACTTTAACGATACCCATTCCGATAAGCCTTTTGACCGTGCGGAGCAAAAACAGGATGAAGCGCCGAAACCGCCCGGCAACCAGAAGAAACGGCGTGTTTATCAAGAAAAGCATGATAATCCATCTGATACGCACAATACACGAAACGAGCCGACGGATCAGGAGCCGAACGAGGACTACAATATCAAGGACGCCGCTGACAATTCCGACGTTGTATTTGACCGTGCTGCCGATAAACCGGACAAAGAGCCTGACGAGGCCCCTGCCGTCAAGCGAAAGAAGAACAAACGGCTTCAGCAGAAACAACGGCTGCACACGGATGATACCGCAGACGTGACAAATGCCGATACCGCAAAAGAGCAGACTGCCTCTGCCAATAATAACGTAAACAAGGATTATCAATTCAAGCGTGCCGAAAAGGCTGAGTTTAAGGCTCAAAAAGCACGTTCCAAAGCCGATAAGGCAGAGCAGAAATTGCCGAAGAAACGAAAGCTCAAACGGCAGCGGCTATATGATGAGGAGAAGCAGAAACCGAAAACACGGCTGAAATTTGAGACTGAGATTAAACCGCCCGATCCCTACCATCGTTCCAAAGCGAAAGCGGTTGCGTCTATAGCGGGTTCGGGTATCGTTCGGAAAGCTCATTCCGAAGTCAGCAAGAATGAGGATGATAATTCTGCGGTTGAAGGAGCTCATAAGACAGAGCGCGCAGCTGAGAACCTTGCCCGATACAGCGTGAGGACCGCAAGCTATATCAGACAGAACAGAAAAGCCGCTCCGTATAAACGGGCTCAGCGTTTACGGTATAAAGCCGAGCGCTTGGAGATAAACGCCGCTTATCAAAAGGCGCTTGCCAATGATCCTGAGTTGAAGAAATCGGCATTAAAGAAGTTTAGACAGAAACAGCAGATAAAAAAGCAGTATCAGAAAGCGAAGTATGCGGAGCAGACGGCTAAAACTGCTAAGAAATCGGCTCAAAAGACAAAGGACGTATCTGTACGAATAGTCGAGTTTGTCAAGCGTCATAAAAAGGCGTTCGCCGTTGTCCTTATTCTGATACTGCTTGTCGCATGGATAATATCTACGGTGTCATCATGCGCCGTGATGGGCGTATCGGGAATAAACTCTATTATGTCCTCCTCATACTTTGCAGAGGACGAGGATATATACATGGCAGAGGGCTACTATACCGGACTTGAAGCAGATCTGCAAGCCGAGATAGACAGGATCGAGACCGATTACCCCAGCTACAACGAGTATAACTACAACTTAGCGCAGATAGGTCACAATCCGTATGAGCTCATTTCATACCTCACGGCAAAGTATGGAACATTCACTTTCGCAGAGATCGAAGCGGAGCTTGATGCGCTGTTTGCACAGCAGTATGTACTGACTCTCACAGAAGAAGTTGAGACGATGACGGACAATAGCGGAAATCCATACGACTATTATATTTTGAATGTGACGCTGACAAACACGACGCTGAATACGCTTGCCGACACGAACCTCACAGAGGATCAGCGGGAGCTGTACGGCATATACCTTGAAAGCAAGGGCAATCGCGACTATCTGTTTGCAGATGATATTTATTCAAATGCGGTCGATCCGCCGGAGTATACGATACCGGGCGAAGCACTGTCGGACACTACGTTCAGAACGCTCATAACCGAGGCCGAACGCTATTTGGGGTATCCTTACGTCTGGGGCGGCTCATCGCCATCGACAAGTTTTGATTGTTCCGGCTTTGTATGCTGGGTTTTCAAGAACTCAGGTGTATATCCGCTTGAAAGAACAACGGCGCAGGGCATTTACAATCAATGTTCAATAGTCGCAAGAGAGGACGCAAAGCCCGGCGACATCATATTCTTCACGGGAACATATAACGCAGGTGAGCCTGTTACGCATGTTGGTATTTATGTCGGTGATAACATGATGATTCATTGTGGGAATCCCATCCAATACACAAACATTACCAGCAGCTATTGGACGCAGCACTTTTATGCTATAGGACGTTTAAATTAAACTAAAACTAAATTAAAAGGAGAGATTTTATTATGGCAACAGTTGCAAAAATTGAAAAGGACATTACACGTACAAAGGAAAGGATCGCGGAGCTGCAGAAAAAGCTCCGTAATCTTGAAACACTGAAAGTTGAAACAGAAAATCTGGAGATAGTGAACCTCGTAAAGGCGGTCAAGATGGACAACGCCACACTCACGGTATTCCTCAAAGCCTATGCAAAGGGCGACATTGAACTGCCTGACGAGTACAAGGCGGAGCTTGTGCCGGAGCAGGAGCCGGACGAGGAGACGGAGGACGGCGCCGATGAAGAATAAAATTGCGGCGCTTGCGGCAGCGGCGGTGATAGCGTTCTCCGCCGCGCCCGCCTATGCCAACTCAAGCGAAACAACTGCTGAGGACTATTCAAGCTATTCCGCGCTTGACAACCTGCCGACGCCGTCCCCAACGGAAACACCGAGCCGAACCATAAGTACCGAGGGGAACGGTCATGTAGTGGACAACATAAACGATACAGACAGTGAGAACCTGCAGTTTATCACAGTCACCGCAAAGGACGGCAATGTGTTTTATATCGTCATTGACAAGCAAAATTCAAACGACAATGTATATCTCTTGAATACAGTCGATGAGAGCGACCTCGCCGCGCTTGTAAAGGATTATACTCCCGCAGCGACAGCTACACCGACTCCGGCAGCCGAGACGGCGGCGCCGGAGACGGGAACGGAGGCAATAACGACCGAAAAAGAAAACTCGCCAATTTCGGGAACAACGCTCATTCTGATACTCGCTGTACTTGCCGCGGCAGGCATAGGTATCTACTATTTCAAGGTAGTTATCCCGAAACGAAAGCTGGAGCAGGCTGACGATCTTGAGGATTTCGACTTTGAGGATGAGACTGACACAGAGGAAGTCATAAACGAGGACGATAATTGGGATGATAAAAATTTAAATAATTAAAATATTGATTATGGTTCTTTGCCATGTTATAATTAGTGTACGCCAAAATGTGAGCGAAAGGAATGAACAAATTGGACAAAGCAGACATATATATACTTTTGGATAAAATGAACATATGGTATCGTTCTGTAGAGCATAAGGCTGTCTATACTATGAGCGAAGCTGCAGAAACAGCGTCACCGTTTCCTGAAGCAGGGGCCCAAAATTTATTTATCCGAGATGACAAAAAACAGAATTACTATCTTATCACGGTCAAAGGAGACAAACGGGTAGATTTAAAAGTCTTTAGACGCAAATACAATACAAGAGCATTATGTTTTGCGTCAGAAACAGATTTGGAGAACATCATGGGTCTTATTCCCGGTGCAGTAACCCCGTTCGGTTTGCTGAATGATAAAAGCTGCATGGTTCGTATGTTTATTGACAAGGACTTCATGCAGGAACCGGGTATTATAGGGATTCATCCTAATGACAACACCGCTTCTGTTTATATGAAAACAACGGATTTGATAAAGCTTATAAAAAACCATGGCAACGAAGTTATTATAACGGATATTTAAATAATATATCATTTAGAGCAGCACTCATCAGCATGGGCGCTGTTTTTGTATGCAAAAATTTAAGGAGGAAAATTTGAAAATGAAACTTATCATAGCAGAGAAGCACTCAATGGCAATGTCCATTTCGAGGGCTTTAAACATTTACGGGAGAAACGATGGATATATCGAGAATGGCGAATACATTGTAACATGGTGCATAGGTCATCTTGCAGGGCTGGCGGATGCGGCTGTGTATGACGAAAAGTATGCAAAGTGGCGGTATGAGGACTTACCGATAATACCGCAGAAGTGGCAGCTTGCCTTGAACAGCGGCAAGGAGGAACAGTTCAATATCGTTAAAAGCCTCATGCTCCGTGACGATGTGACCGAGATAATCAACGCATGTGACGCAGGGCGCGAGGGCGAGCTAATATTCCGTTTCGTATACGCAATGGCGGGCTGCAAAAAGCCGTTCAAGCGGCTTTGGATCTCATCGCTTGAAAACTCGGCAATACGTGAGGGATTTAACAACCTGCGTGATGGACACGAGTATGACAATCTCTATAGAAGCGGTGTGTGCCGCGCAAAGGCGGATTGGCTTGTCGGGATAAACGCAACACGGCTGTATTCCACGCTGTATCATAAAAAACTGAATATCGGACGTGTTCAGACTCCTACTCTTGCACTTATCGTAGAGCGAGAGAGCAAAATTTCAACTTTTAAGAAAGAGAAGTTTTATACCGTTGAGCTCACTGACGGCAGTATCAAGGCTGTAAGCGACCGTTTTTCCGATAACTCGGCAGCTGAAAAATTAAAGTCAGCATGTGATAATGCTAAGGCTGTTTGTGTTTCAGTAACCAAAGAGAGAAAAACCGAGCGCGCACCGAAGCTGTTTGATATAGTACAATAAAAGTTGCCACTTCCCATACACGGATTTTGTGATATAA
>CAYNRX010000034.1:0-24499 GCA_964399965.1 uncultured Lachnospiraceae bacterium
TGCTTTGCAAAAATCGGCAGCAAGCTGCCGACCGCGCCGTCTTGCGCGGTGCGAAGTCGTCAAAAATTGATTGAAATTCGAGGGTTTTACCCTCGAGCTCCCCAGAATAAGGAAATAATTGTAAAACGCTATCGCATTTTACAATTATCTAGTTATAAACGCCGCATGGCCGTAAAAGACCGGCGGCTGTCTGGACGGATACCGTTATAATTTATGCAGAAAAAGGAAAATTTGACAATGAAAAGCATTATATTTGATTTGGACGGCACTCTGTGGAATGCCTGCGATACTATATGCGAAGCGTGGAATATCCGTCTTTCGCAGCTTGGTGTGGGAAAAACGCTGGTCCCTGCGGATTTCTACCGGGGGATGGGGCTTTTGATAGACGATATAGCCCGACTTCTTTTGCCGGAGCTGGAGCCGGAGGAGGCAGGGCGGATCGCCCGCGATTGTGCGCGCTTTGAGTGCGGGCCGCTGCGGGAAAAGGGCGGCAGGCTCTACCCGGGTGTGGAGGAGACCATCCGGGAGCTTGCGCGCGGGTACAAGCTTTTGATAGTCAGCAACTGCGGTCACGGCTATATCGAATCATTTTTCGCCGCCCATGGCTTGGGGGAATATTTCCTCGATTATGAATACGCCGAACGCACGGGAAGGTCTAAGGGAGAAAATATCCGCTTAATAGCAGAGCGCAACGGCCTTTCCTCTCCGGTCTATGTAGGCGATACGGCCGGGGATATGGCGGCGGCCGGGGCGGCCGGGGTGGATTTTATCCATGCTGCCTACGGCTTCGGCGAAGCCCCGGGAGCCGGGATCCATATATCCTCGCCCAAGGAGCTTTTGGACATTTTCACGGAAAGGGGCATGGAATGATGAGACCGAAGATCGGCATACTGCCGGTGTATGATGAAAAGGAGCAGCTGTATACGATGCACCCGGGCAATATGGGCTGCATAGAGAAGGCGGGCGGCATCCCCCTGATGCTGCCGCTTACGACCGACAAGCGGGAGCTTTTGGAGCTGGCGAGGATGATGGACGGGTTCTTGTTCACCGGCGGCCAGGATGTGGATCCGTTCATTTACGGGGAATTTGCCCTGCCGCAGTGCGGACGGGCCTCGGAGAAACGGGACGAGATGGAGAAGCAGCTTTTGGAAATATGCATAGACAGCGACAAACCGTGCCTCGGCATCTGCCGCGGGCTGCATATATTCAATGTTATGCTCGGCGGCACGCTGTATCAGGATCTTTCCTCTCAGCGGCCGTCGATGGTATCGCATATGCAGTCGCCGCCCTTTGATGTGACCGCGCATAAGATAAGGCTTGAGGGGCTGATGGCGGAAATAATGGGTGTTCCGGAAATGGAGGTCAACAGCCTGCACCATCAGGGGATAAAGGAGCTGTCTCCGCTTTTGGAGGCGGTGGCCTATTCGGAGGACGGCCTGATAGAGGCGGCCGCCGCCCGCAGCGGGACCTTCTGCCTGGGTGTGCAGTGGAGCCCGGAATATATGTATGAGCAGGATGATTCTAACCTGGAGCTGCTTAAGTATTTTGTGTCGGTGTGCCGCTAAAAAGGATTTAAGACCGGGGATCCGGCAGGTTTTATAAAAGATAATAAAACGTCCGCTGCACCGGGGCTGTAAAAGGCCGCGGTGTGACGGACGTTTTTTGCTGTGTTATCAGCTGAATACGCCTTCGGAGAAGCCGTACTGTACAGATGATTGTATATTTACGTTAAGGTCGATGCCGACTACTTCTATTTTCATCTGCAAGGCGTTGTTTAAGGGTACGGTGATGGGTTTGGCCACATCATCGTAGCTAAGCTCCGTAGTATAGGCAATAATGCCGTCAAGATAGATGTTGAGCGTAGCGTTCCTGTCGCCGGAGCCGTCTATATGGCCGGCGGTAAAGGTAAGCGAGCTGTATTGGCCGTTGAGATTAAAGAGAGCCTCCGCCTTTTCGTCATACCAGTCGTTGGGTTCGAGCACGAAGCCGTCCGTGTATTTCTGGCCGGACATCGTGAAGTATTTGTTATCTGCAAGCCGGTATTCTTCGCCGTGCGTGTACTGATAGGGGCCGCATACGCTGAGCCAGTTTTCCGCTTCGCCCGGCTTTGCGCCCAGGTATACTACCTTTTCCACGCCGTCCCAGCTGACGTCCTTGCCGATAGCTTCGCCCACTGCGCGCACGGGCAGGTATGTAGTGCCGTTGTAGATGAACGGCTCCACCGGCTGGCCGTTGGCATCGCGCGGGTCGAGCTGTTCGCCGTCTATAAATATTTTGATATTGTCATATACCGCCTCGATGGTTTCGGCGCCGCTTTTGGCAAATACCGCTCCGCCTGTGCATACCGCCCCGATAAGTATCCCGGCGATAACGCCTTGAGTCCTTTGTTTCATCAATGTTCCCTCCTTGGATTTTAGTATTATTGTCAATTGCGAAAAATCCTTGCAATTGGCCAAAACGCCTTTGCAGCCGTCGGGATATCCGCAGCCGCTTCTGTTAATATAATATCATACCGTTACCCTGTTGTCAAGGATACGTTTCTGGCTGGCGACAACGTCATAATGCGGGCGATTTTGCGCCGTTTAAAAAAAATCAAAAAAATTTCAAAAAAACTATAGCATTTCCCGCGGATATGTTGTATAATATAGTGTAGCTAACTATACTATCCGGCTGTATTCGGACGACGGGAGGAGATATTATGGAAGAGATCCTATCATTGCTGGAAAAAAAGAACGCGCGGGCGTCGCACGCCCAGATCGCGCAGATGCTCGGGCTGTCCGAGGAGGAGCTTGAAAAAAAGATACGCGCCCTGGAAAAAAGCGGGGTGATCGTCGGCTATAAGACGATAGTAAACTGGGACAAGACGCAGCGCGAGGTGGTGACCGCGCTTATCGATCTCAGAGTCACTCCCCAGCGCGGAGAGGGCTTTGACAAGATCGCCGAGCGCATATACAAATATCCGCAGGTAAAGTCGCTTTACCTGATGTCCGGCGCCTACGACCTGGGCGTTACCATCGAGGGGCGGACGATGAAGGAGGTCGCGCTTTTTGTAGCGGAGAAGCTGGCGCCGATGGATTCGGTCATAAGCACGGCCACGCATTTTGTACTGAAGAAATATAAAGAGGAAGGGATCGTATTCGAGGAAACGGAAAAGGATACGAGACAGGTAATAACGCTATGATGGATTATAATAAGCTGCTTTCACCGGTGGTAACGGGACTGCCGCCCTCCGGCATACGTAAATTTTTTGACGTGGTGAATGAAATGGAAGGAGCGATATCCCTGGGCGTTGGCGAACCGGATTTTGTAACGCCCTGGGCTGTGCGCGAGGAGGGCATATATTCTCTGGAAAAAGGGCGTACCCATTACACAGCCAACGCCGGGCTTTTGGAGCTGCGGGAGGAGATAGATACATATACCAAACGCAAATTCGGCGTAAGCTACGACCCGCGTTCGGAGATACTGGTAACGGTCGGCGGCAGCGAGGCGATCGATATGATGATCCGTTCGGTGATAACCCCCGGTGACGAGGTGCTCATCCCCGAGCCGAGCTTCGTCTGTTATAAGCCCTGCACGATAATGGCCGGGGGAGTGCCGGTGACGATAGAGACGCGCGAGGAGGATGAGTTCCGCCTTACCCCCGAGCAGCTCAAGGCCGCCATCACCGACAGGACAAAGCTCCTGATACTTCCTTATCCCAATAATCCTACCGGCGGAGTTATGTCCAAGGCCGATCTGGAGGCGATAGCCGAGGTGCTTGAAGGGACGGATATCCTTGTGCTCTCCGATGAAATATACGGCGAGCTGCGCTACGGCGATGAGCATCATACGATGTTTTCGGCCGTGGAGGGCATGAGAGAGAGGACGGTGGTCGTAAACGGATTTTCCAAGACGTTTGCGATGACCGGCTGGCGTTTGGGCTATGCACTGGGGCCGGCTCCAATAATCGCCGCTATGACAAAGCTTCATCAATACGCGATAATGTCCTCCCCGACAACGAGCCAGTACGCGGCTATCGAGGCTCTGCGTTCCTGCGACCAGGAGGTGGAGCAAATGAGGCAGGAATACAATTACCGCCGCCGCTACATAGTGGACGGGTTCCGCAATATGGGGCTTTCCTGTTTTGAGCCGCTGGGGGCGTTTTACGTGTTCCCCTGCATAAAATCGCTGGGCATGACGAGCGATGAATTTTGCCAGCGTCTTTTGGAGGAGGAAAAGGTGGCTGTCGTTCCCGGCAGCGCCTTCGGCAAGAGCGGCGAGGGCTTTGTAAGATGCTCCTACGCGTATTCGATAGAAAATATCCAGACGGCTCTTGAGCGCATTGAGAGCTTCGTTAAAAGGCATAAATAATTAGTCAATTGCGAAACCTTTTTTGCAATTGATCCCTGTCTGAGGAAATAATTGAAAAACGCTGCCGCGTTTTCCAATTATCTAATAAACAAACATATACAGGAGGACAAGATGGCAGTTAAATATATATTCGTGACCGGCGGAGTGGTGTCGGGACTGGGCAAGGGGATCACGGCCGCCTCTTTGGGACGGCTCTTAAAGGCCAGAGGCTACCGGGTGACGATGCAGAAATTCGACCCCTATATAAATATGGATCCCGGTACCATGAGCCCCTATCAGCACGGGGAGGTATTCGTGACCGATGATGGAGCGGAGACCGACCTTGACCTAGGGCATTACGAGAGATTTATAGATGAGAACCTAAGCATAAATTCCAACGTCACCACCGGCAAGATATACTGGTCGGTGATAACCAAGGAACGCCGCGGCGATTATGAGGGCAAGACCGTGCAGGTCATCCCCCATATCACCAACGAGATAAAAAACCGCGTCTACCGCGTGGCCAAGAACCACAACACCGATATCGTGATAACAGAGATAGGCGGCACGGTAGGCGATATCGAAAGCACTCCCTTCCTGGAGGCTATCCGCCAGGTGGCAACGGAGGTGGGCAGGGAAAACTGCATGTATATCCACCTGACGCTGGTGCCATATATATCGACCTCCGGCGAGCAGAAAACGAAGCCTACCCAGCACTCGGCCAAGGAGCTTTTGAGTCTCGGCATCCAGCCGGACGTTATCGTCTGCCGCACGGAAAAGCCGCTGGAGGAAGGGCTGCGTGATAAAATAGGCCTCTTCTGCAACATCCCCGGCGAATGCGTTATCCAAAACCTTGATCTGGACACGCTCTACGAGGTGCCGCTGGCTCTGGAAAAGGAAGGGCTTGCGCGCATAGTATGCAAACGCCTCGGCCTTGAGGACAGAAAACCGGACCTTGAGAGCTGGACAAAGATGGTCTCCACGGTCAAGGAGCTGATGGAGGCGGAACGCGACGAGGTGACCATATCCCTTGTCGGCAAATACGTATCCCTGCATGATGCTTACATAAGTATCGTGGAAGCCCTGAAGCACGGCGGCATAGAAAATTTCACCAATGTCGATATCCGTTGGGTAAATTCCGAGGAGCTGACGGATGAGAACGCTTATGAGTATCTTGCAGGCTCTGACGGTATCCTTGTCCCCGGCGGCTTCGGAGACCGCGGCATCGAGGGTAAGATCGCCGCCGCCCGCTATGCCCGCGAGAACGGCATCCCCTATTTCGGTATCTGCCTTGGTATGCAGATAGCCGTTATAGAATACGCCCGTCATATGGCAGGGCTGGAGGGAGCAAACAGCTCAGAGATCGATCCCCAGACGCCCTATCCGGTAATAGATCTGATGCCGGAGCAGAAGGATATAGAGGATCTGGGAGGTACGATGCGCCTGGGGCTCTACCCCTGCAAGATAAGCGAGGGTTCGCTTGCGCATAAGGTATACTGCGACCAGCTCATATATGAGCGTCACCGCCACCGTTACGAATTTAATAACGAATACCGGCAGAGGATCGAGGATGCGGGGCTTATTGTATCCGGCCAGTCGCCGGACTCGAAGCTGGTGGAGATGATAGAGCTGCCGACTCATCCGTTCTATATCGGCGTGCAGTTCCATCCCGAGTTCAAGTCGCGTCCCAACCGCGCCCATCCGCTTTTCCGCTCGTTCATAGAGGCGGCTCTGAAGAAACAGAAAGAGCAGGTCTGATATAAGAAACAAAGGCGGTATAAAAAATGAAAAAATTCTTAAAATATGCAAAGCCTTACACGCCGTACTTTATAATAGGGCCGCTTTTGATGCTGAGCGAGGTCGTGGGCGACGTTGCCCTGCCGTATTTGGTGTCGCTCATCATAAACGACGGCGTTTCCGCTGGCAATACCGGCTTTATCATCGGGATCGGTGTATCGATGGCCGTGGTATCGCTGCTTATCATGGGCGGAGGAGTCGGCGGCAGCTATTTTGCCACCAAGGCCTCGGTATCGTTTGCCGCCGATCTCCGGCAGGATGTGTTCAATAAGGTACAGACGTTCTCGTTCAAGAATATCGACAGCTTTTCCACCGGTTCTCTGGTGACCAGGATGACAAACGATATCACCCAGATACAGAACGTTATGCGCATGTGCATGATAGTGCTCTTGCGAGGGCCGGGAATGCTTATCGGCGCCCTGTTCATGGCCTCGCGCATAAATTCCAGCCTGGCCATGGTGATACTGTTCGTGATACCGGTGCTGGCGATATTGATATTTTTGGTAATGAAAACGGCGTTCCCCCGTTTTGATTCCATGCAGAAAAAGCTTGACGCCCTAAACTCCAAGATACAGGAGAATCTCACCAACGTGCGCGTTATAAAATCGTTTGTGCGCGGCGATTATGAGGCGAAGCGGTTCGAGGAGGCCAACGGGGAGCTTAAGGATACGGCTATGAGCGCGCTGTCGGTCGTTATCCTCACGATGCCGATAATGATGCTGGCGATGAATTTTACAACGCTGGCAGTCGTGTGGTTCGGCGGCAATTACGTTATCGAGGGCCATATGGCGGTCGGCGACCTAACGGCGTTTACGACCTACGTGGTGCAGATACTGATGTCGCTGATGATGCTTTCGCATGTGCTTTTGATGCTTTCCAGGGCGCTGGCTTCTGCCGAGCGTGTGTCGGAGATACTCGACACCCATCCCGATATAACCGATGAGAACTCCCTTGCCCGTGAGCTGGAGGTCAAGAGCGGACTGGTGGAGTTTAGGAATGTGAGCTTCAAATACAGCGATAAGGCCAAGGAATATATCCTTAAAAATATAGATCTGACGATAATGCCCGGCACGACCGTGGGCATTATCGGCGCGACCGGCTCCGGCAAATCTACCCTTGTCCAGCTGATACCGCGTCTTTATGATGCGACCGCGGGAGAGGTGCTCGTAGACGGGGTCAATGTGCGCGATTATTCAATAAAGAAGCTGCGTGACGGCGTGGGCATGGTGCTGCAAAAAAACGTGCTGTTTTCGGGCACCATAGAGGAAAACCTGCGCTGGGGAGACGCGGATGCTTCGGAGGAGGAGATCCGCTCCTGGGCGGATGCGGCGCAGGCCGATGAGTTCGTCACCGGCTTCACCGACGGCTATGATACCTGGCTCGGCCAGGGCGGCGTAAACGTTTCCGGCGGACAGAAACAAAGGCTCTGTATCGCCCGTGCGCTTTTGAAAAAGCCGAAGATACTCATCCTTGACGATTCCACCTCCGCGGTCGACACAGCGACCGAGGCCAGGATAAGAAAGACCTTTTCCACCAGCCTTAAGGATGCGACCAAGATAATCATTGCCCAGCGCATAAGCTCGGTAATGGAGGCCGATGAGGTGGTTGTGCTTGACGAGGGAGAGATAGTCGGTCTCGGCAGCCATGAGGAGCTTTTGAAAACGTGTGAGATATACAGGGACATCTATTATTCCCAGACTGAAAAGGAGGCGGTATCATGAGCCCCGGACCGATGGGAGGAGGCCCTGGCGGACGGGGTCACGGGCATGGAAAGCCCAAGGATACGAAAAAGACTATCAAGCGGCTTTTGGGCTACCTGTCAGACAGCAAGGCAGTGATAACCATTGCCTTTATCTGTGTGCTTTTGTCGGCAGGCTCCAGCCTGGCCGGTTCGTATATGCTGCGTCCGATAATCAATAAATTCATCCAGCCCTTGACCGGCGCTCCCGGAGATCCGGCAGGACTTTTCGGCGGCGTGTGCGCGATGGCGGGCATATATCTGATAGGAGTTATCGCCACCTATGCTCAGTCGCGGCTGATGATAGGCCTTTCCCAGAAAACGCTCAAAAAAATAAGGGACGAGCTGTTTTCGAAAATGCAGAAGCTCCCGGTGCGCTTTTTTGATACCAATAACACCGGCGATCTTATGAGCCGCTATACAAACGACGTTGATACGATAGGCATGATGCTTGATCAGACGCTGGTGCAGATGTTTTCCGGGATCATCAGCCTTATCGGCACGCTGGGGCTGATGATATACACCAATATCTGGCTGACGCTGGTAACAGTGGTTATGATACCGCTTTTGATAAAGGTGGCGACAACGATAGCCGGACATTCGCGCCGCTATTTCCGCGACCAGCAGAAGGCTCTGGGCGACGTCAACGGCTACATAGAGGAGACCGTCTCCGGGCAGAAGGTCGTTAAGGTGTTCTGCCATGAGGAGGAATGCGAAAAGGAATTTGCCGCCCTTAACGAGGAGCTGAAAAAGTCGCAGATAAAGGCACAGTTTGCCGGAGGCATGATGGGGCCGGTAATGGGCAACCTGTCGCAGCTTAATTATTCGCTCACAGCCTGTATCGGCGCGGTATTGTGCGTTCTGCGCGGGTTTGACGTGGGCGGACTTACGGTGTTTGTGAATTATTCGCGCCAGTTTTCGCGGCCGATAAACGAGCTGTCGATGCAGGTGACGAATATCATGTCGGCTCTGGCCGGTGCGGAGCGCGTTTTCCGCCTGATGGACGAGGAGCCGGAGCCGGAGGATGTTCCCGATGCTGTAGAGCTTCAGAATGTACGCGGCAACGTTGATATCGATCATGTGACCTTCGGCTACAACCCCGATAAGACGATCCTAAAGGACGTTTCCATATACGCCAAGCCCGGCCAGAAGATAGCCCTTGTCGGCTCTACCGGAGCCGGTAAGACGACGATAACCAATCTTATCACGCGCTTTTACGGAATAGACGCGGGGAGAGATCCTGATAGACGGCGTAAATATCGACCGCATAAAGAAGGACAGTCTGCGGGAAAATATCGCCGTGGTACTCCAGGATACCCATCTGTTTACGGGCACGGTGATGGAGAATATCCGTTACGGCCGCCTTGACGCCACTGACGCCGAGGTCAAGCAGGCGGCGATAACCTCCTGCGCGCATACGTTTATCAGGCATCTGCCGCAGGGGTACGAAACGGTGCTTGACGGTGACGGAGCCAACCTGTCCCAGGGACAGCGGCAGCTTTTGAATATCGCCCGCGCCGCCCTTTCCAAGGCGCCGATACTGATACTTGACGAGGCCACCAGCTCTGTCGATACCCGTACCGAGCAGCAGATAAATAAGGGTATGGATATGCTGATGGAAAACCGCACGACCTTCGTTATCGCTCACCGCCTTTCGACGATAAGAAATTCCGACGCTATAATGGTGCTGGAAAAGGGCGAGATAATAGAGCGCGGTACCCATGAGGAGCTTTTGGCTCTAAAGGGACGGTATTACGAGCTGTATACGGGTATCAAGGAGCTTGATTAGGCAAAAGCGAAAAAAGCGATGCGAAGCATCGCCCCAAAGTTTGGGTCCAGCCTTTTTAAAGGTTGGCAGGGGTGTGGGGACGGAGTCCCCACATAAGCGCAGCGAAGCTGCGCAAAAAAACTCAGGCAAACAGCGAAGCGCATTTGCCGGTAGGTTAGCCAGTAAAAGCATAATTTACCCGCAACTCCGCCCGGTCATTGCCCGTCACGGCAGCCGCCGGGTGTACCTGTTCGGCTTATTGGAGGATGTATTCACAACGCTTGACAAAAACGGAGTGGTAATATATGGATAATACGGGCGGACAAGTATCAAAGATCATTAAAAAACTACATTAAATAATAGTATAACAACAGGAAGGAGGGTTTTGATGAAGGTACAACAGCTTATCTACACCTCGGTGCTCTATTCGCTTTCCGATGTGAGCAAGGGGCTGGTGAACCAGCCGGGCTACAGGATATATTCCTGCTCGGAGAAGCTCACGCGCGAGGAGATAAACGAGGCCGTGCGTTTTGCCGGCTATAAGCTTCCCAAATCGCTTGCCGATAAGGAGTATTCACAGGTACCCTCCGATCCGGAAGTGCCGGAACAGTTCCCCAAGGTTTACCGTTCGTTCAAACTCTCAAACGGGAAGCAGGCTATCGTGCAGTCGTCGTTTGCGGGCGTCGATTACCAGGGACAGAGGGGCAACTTTTTCTCCCATATGTTCATCATTGAGGATCCGCCCGCAGGATTTAGGCCGGAGGAGTATATCGGCTCTCCGGATTTTAGGACGTACCTGACTGAAAAGGAGGTATACCGCCAGATAGTAAAATATCTGCCGGAGCTTGACAGTATCAGAAAACGCCCCGAATTTTCGGCGGTCGTGGAGGAATTTATCAGCGGCCATAAGGACGAGCTGTCATATTTGTGGGAGCGGTATATGACGGCGCTTACGAAGGGAAAGAACCTTTGTATCTGCGCCGCCACGGTAAGCGATGCCCAGCTTTATGTGATGGCCTTAAAATCGCTGCTGCCATCAGAGATACCATCGGGATTTTCCACGTTCAATATCTATATCCCCTCGGAAAAGCACAGGGAGATAAACCTCCATGCTACCGTGTCCGGCCAAAACAATATCACCGCAGAATCAATAAAGATGCACCGCTCCTGCATCTGGGCGGATATGACCGGCACGGATTTTTCGGGGACGCTGCCGCAGCTGGCGGTCGATACGCCGATAAAGCGGCTGCATGAGATATACGCAAAATATAAATTTGATACCGCGCAGAAGCTGGCCGCCTACCTCGATACCCTGGACGGTGTTTCGGGCGTGGGGGCAAGGCTGGTGAAGCTCCACAGCATCTGCGGCGACGAGGTGTTCCGCGACCGCGCGCTGGAGCTTTACGATAACCTCGGCTCAGAGGAGCTGTCGGCGGTACGGTTTGATATAATCTGCTGTATGTATGAGAGATTGACGCTGTTTGGCGATAAGGCCGGGGATATAAGCGCGCGGTTTTTAAAGACCGCCTATGAGAAGATGTGCATCGGCGACGATTTTAACGCCGAACCGTATTTTAGCGATGATATGGCCGCCGAAAGGGGCAAATACGTAAAAAACAGCATCAACGATATATTTGCCGTGATGGATAGATATAAGAAGACGCTGGGGCCGTCCAACAAGCTGATGCTTTTAAGGAGCCTGTCGCTGATGAAGCAGTCGTCATGGGCAGGGACGTGGAAGGAATTTGCCGGGTCTGAGAAGAACCTTTCCTTCCTGGTACAGATGGCGGCCGATGTGGTCATACAGCACGGCACCCCGGTGACGTTCACCGCTCCCGCTGTGTGGACAAAGCAGGAGATATGCGAGATGATAGCATATTTTCATGCGGGAACGGAGCTTGATGCGGTAAAGGCGGCCTGCGCCAATTTCATCCTTGCCGACCGCAGCCTGAACTGGGAAAAATACGGAGTGGAGTTTACCTCCCGCTTAAAGACCGAGCGCGAGGAAAAAGCGTTTTTTAATACGCTGCGCCGCCGGCTGCGCGATGTGGGATATACGCCCTATACGGGCAATACGTATCTTTCACTGCGGCAGGAGATCGAGGAGGAGTATGCCAAGGGAGCGACGCCGAGCCTGTTTGACCGGCTCATGCTGGCTTATTACGCCTGGCTTGACGCGCCGCCGCCGGAAAAGTACAACACAGCTGCCGAGCTGCGCCGCCTGCTGCTGGAGATAAAAAAGGAGCAGAAAACGCTGTATGATTTCCTGATACCGAAGCTGGCCCTGGAGATAATGGATTCTCCCGGTGAACGGCAGGAGGAGATAATAGACGCCCAGACGATGTGCCCGTCGTTCTGGAACTGGTTTTTGATAGGCTATAGGCGTAATTGCGCCGATCCGATAAAAGAAAACGTTTACAGCCATGTTTACCTGGCCAACCGCCGTCAGCTGGCGTCCGTTCCCAACAGACGCGCCTTAAGACGTGAATTTTCCCATGCGGTCAAGGCCGAGCATGAGGAATACTACGACAGGGAACAGACAGAGGGGAAAGGACAGGATGACGATGAATAAAAAAATAACGGCTGTGATAGCCGTGCTGGTAATGGTGTTCGCTTTAGGAGTTTCTGCCGGAGCCTCGGGGACTACTCCCCGGCCGACGCAGAGGGCGTCGCAGACGCAGTCTACGCCCAGGGTCGCTCCCGATACCTCCTCCGGCAGCTCCTCGGAGCAGGATACGGCGGAAGAGAGCGGTTCTTCTACAGAGGAAGGGAGTGCCTCCTCCGAGGCCACTGCCGCGCCGTCCGCCGCAGCGGAGAACAGCGGGCTGCAAAACACGTATACAACGCCGATACCGGCTGAGAACGAGGGGTTTTTCTCCCGGAGCGTATCGCGCGGGGGCATGATAATATGGTTTGTGCTTGCGGTCGCTGCAAGCGCGGTGATAAGCTTCGCCATGGGCAACCGCTTTGCCAGGCTTGCCAAGAAGGATAACCGCCTGTCGGCGGAAGTGCGCGCCTTAAGACGCGATATAGATGAAAAAATGTCTGAACGCGTGGGTGGATTCACCGAAAAAGAGCTGGATATAAAAAATACCGCCAAGAAATATTTTGACGATCCCCAGCCGGAGGAGATAGCTCAGAGCGGGGAGAATATGTACGAGAAATGGGAGACCCAGTTGGCGCAGACGCGTCCCAAAAGACCGGTGATAAAGACTAAAACGGATCCCGAAGCGGAAAAGGCCGCCGCTAAGGCCGCCCGCGCGGAGGTAAGGAGCAGATCCGTACCGAAGCCGGAGGAGATAAAGAACTCCGCCAAGGGAAGGATGCAGGACGTTATTGAAGAAATGTTCCCGTTTGACGACGATCCCCGCTGAATATGCACGAATACGAGTTGGATCTGGATAAAAGCTCCCGCTGGATAACGGTCACGGCTTCCGAGGCCGCCAAATATGCCGGGCTGTATGCGACCGAGGTCGGCAGCTTTATCACCGGGAGCGGATATTTTACGCGGCGCGACGGCATGGAAGGGTATCTGCTTTTGTATACCGCCGAGGGGATGGGGCTTTTGAAGGCTCCGTTCGAGCGCGCGCTTCGTCCGGGGGAAGCGGTGGTGATAGATTGCCGCGAGTTTCACGAGTACGTCTCCGCCCCCGAGGGCTGGCGGTTTTACTGGATACATTTTTCGGGAGCGGCCGCATCGGGGCTTTATACGCTTTTGGATACGGCCGGCCGCCGCTGTGCCCGCATACCGGGCCGGGACGAGGAGATCGAGCGGATAATGGAGCTTGCCCGAAGGACGGAGATCGCGTCCGTGTCGGAAATATCGCTGCGGCTGCATACGGTGATAAACGCGATGATAGAAAGCGGCCAGGAGCTGCCGGAGCCGGTGGCGCTGGCGATAGCATTCATCAAAAGGCATTACCGGGAGCAGATAACAATAGATGATATGACGGCGGCGGCTCACGTGTCGAAATATCACCTGATACGGCTGTTTAAGCGGGAGGCAGGCGTCACCCCGTATCACAGCCTTCTTTTGGAGCGCGTAAACGCCGGGAAGATATTGCTGCGCACGACCGATATGCCGGTAGGGCAGATAGCCTTTGAGGTAGGTTTTTTGGACGAGAGCAATTTTATCAGCCAGTTTAAACGGCTGACGGGGAAAAAGCCGACCCAGTACAGACGGGATTTTGGATAGGAGACAGGAGACTATGGCAACATGGACGACACATCTGCGGGTGGCGCAGGCGGCGTTTGGGCTTTTGCCGCAGGGAGATTTTGCGCTCTGGTGCGCGGGCAACGTCGCCCCGGACTGCGGCTGGGGCGAGCGCGACAGCTTTTCCGGCTTCACGCCGCCCACTACCGTTACCCATTGGACATCTACCGGCAATAAGGCCGATATCGACAGCCAAGGTTTTTTTGACCGATACGTAAAAAACTGCCGCGATACGGCAGCTTTTTCGTTCTATATGGGCTATTGGACGCATCTTTTGACCGATATCAAATGGTCAAGGGAAATATATATGCCCACAAGAAGCGATTATCGCCAGGAATATGAGCGTGATCCTCATTTTCTCAACGTAATAAAGCGCGACTGGCATGATATCGACTACGAATACCTGCGGGCGCATCCGGGGCTGGAGCCGCTTGCGGCGATCGCACAGCTTGAGGGGCCGGAGGATTATTTGCCGTATTATGAGACTGGACAGCTTAAAAAGCAGACGCGCTTTATCGCCCAAACGCTCCTGACAATGGAAAAGCCGCCCATAAAGGAGCGGCGGTTTTTGACGGCTGAACGTGTGGAGCTGTTCGTCCGGGAAATGACGGCGGAGCTTAGAGAGGATCTTGCCAATATTTTTCCATGAGCAGCCGCGATTTGGCGGCCATTTTGCGCCGCAGCTTGCGCGGGGAAAGTATCTCTACAAAATCCCCGTACTGCATCGCCCAGCAGGCCAGGGCGTCGGGATTGACCCTTACCTTGATGAAAACACGGTCGGCGATCTCGTTATAGACCTCGAAATCCTTGCCGAACCAGTCGATAAGCGCCGACATCACGGCCTTATCCACCGACAGCTGCGCCAATACCGGATCGCCAGAGAACATGTACAAATGCTCGGCCATATGCTTCGGCAGATCCAGCCCCTTGCCGTTGGTAGCCTCCTCCAGCGGCTTGGCCTCCTCTTCGAGGATGGCCACATCTGTTATGCGGTCCACACGGAAATGGGAGATGCTTTCATATTTGTCATAGCTGCATATAAGGGAATAATTGCCGTTGGCTGCGGCCAGCTTGTAGGGGCTGACACGGTACGGCTCCGAACGGCGAGGAACCATTTTTTTGGAGGAATCGTGGGTGTTATATGTAAATTCCACCATTCGCCCTTTGGTTATGGCCTCGGAAAGCATATCTATAGTATAGAATATCTGCCGGTTGTCGCCGTTGTGCGTGCGGTCTAAAACCTGCACATCGCTGAGTCCGTTGTTGAAATAGACGTTGGAGAGCCGGGAAAGCTTTTCTATCAGCTCCTTCGCCTGGTATGAGGGGATATGCTTGGAGGATATGATACTGTCAATTAAAAGCCGCAGCTCCGAGTCATCAAATTCGCGCGAGGATAGGTACACTCCCGACCGGTCGCGGACTATCTCGGGGTTCGACTGCCGCAGCTCGTTTATGTAACGCCGCATCGACCGCTCGGAGCATTCCAGCCCGTATTCCTCTCGGAGCTTTGCGGTCAGCTCCCGTACCGACAAGCGGTGGTCGTAATCCGTATATTTACGGAGGATCTCCATTATTGACAAACTTACCATATCAAATTCCTTCCATTCTTAAGTGCGTGTGATTATTATACCACAAGCGCGGCTGTTTTGCAAGAGTAAATATGAAAAATTTACCTAGCGGACATATTTGTCCGTTGTGGGTAGAGGGAAATCTCTTTGTGCAATCTGTAGAAAATCGCACGTTATTTTAAACAATTTTGTCCGCTTTTTTTATAGAATCAACGGGGAAAATATTGTACAATATAGATAAGAATTGAGGTTGTATGACCACAGACAGAAAAGGAGAGGATCACAATGAAAATAGGAAAGAGGGTTGTCGCAGCGGCAGCAGCCTGCATTATGTCCTTATCGTCGATGGCGCTTTTCGCGTACGCTGAGGAAACTGCGCATTTTATCGAGGGTTCTGACTTTTCGGACTGCGCAATGGGCGGTGCGGAAAATCCTATCTACGGAACGGGTATTGCGCTTGACGGCAATCCCTGGCTGACAAAGGGTTCGGCGCAGCGTCATTACCAGACATTCCTGCACGATGACGAGAGAGACGTGAACTATGTGCGCATGTACTCCAACAGCGACAAGTCCGGCTCCGGAGATGGTGCGGGTTCCATGTACATGTATCAGAGAGTAACAGGTTCCGACTTTACGAAATATTACGGCATGTGCGAATTTGATGTAAGGCTTCGTGCCGGTACCTGGGAGCTTAACTTCGGCGATTTCACCGACCCGACAAAGGGCTATGACAACCTGGCCGGTGCAGTCGTATTTGACAATGCCGAGATAATCAAGGCTAAGACCTTGAACGGCGAACAGGAGATCTGCCGCGTAGAGCCTAACACCTGGTACAGAGTAAGGATCACCGTAAACAACAAATTGCAGGAATTTGCGGTAGGCGTTTATGACATGGAAGGAAAGCAGCTGGGCATGGGTGAAGAGCTTATCTACACAAACGCCAATACTGAGGGTATCAGAACATGGTGCTTCTCATACGTAAGAGGCTCAAAGTATTACTATGACCTCACAAATGTGACGATCGCTAAGAACACCGATACAGCGTTTGAGATGAAATAAGTCCAAACAGAATATTTCAAGAGCGGCAGGGGGATACCTGCCGCTTTTTTAACGAGATCCGCAAAGCAATTGCGAAAACGGTTTTGCAACTGACTATTTTAACGAAAGGCAGGGAGATCGATATGATATATGCTATGGGCGAAAGGCTGGAGGAGATAACCATAGAGGAGGCGGCCGAGCGGCCGTCTATATATATCACCACTACCGATAAATGCCGACAGATGCTGGATGCGGCCGGGATCCTTTACGAGGGCGAAATAAGCATGAAAGACGTGAGAGTCTGCAAGGCGGAAACGCAGCAGGACTGCCTTTACGGATCGCTTGCGGTACCGAAGCTTTTGGATGTGCTGGGCAGCCGTTACCGGATACTTTTTTTCATCAATCAGACCAACATCGTGCTGGTGGATAACGACAATTTCTCCGAGCGTCTGGTGCGGAGGATAATGCGCCGTAAGATACATCAGGGAGAGACGAAGGAGAAATTCCTCTACAATTTTGTCACGGAGTTCATGAACCGCGATCTGGAGCTTCTGGACAGATACGAAAAGCGTATCATAGAGATGGAGGAAACCGTGATGGAGGATAAGGAGACGGACAATTTCCAGTCAAAGCTCATGCCCCTGCGCAAGGAGCTTTTGACTCTTCGCAGCTACTACGATGAGATAGCGGATGTGGGCAAGGAGTTCATCGATAACGAAAACGGCTTTTTCACCAAAAAGCAGCTCAAATATTTCGGCACGATGACCGACCGCGCCGAAAGACTGGTGGATAAATCCTCCTACCTTCTCGACTACGCCCAACAGGTCAAGGACGCCTATCAGGCGATGGTCTCCGCCAAGCAGAACAACAATATGCAGTTTTTGACCATTGTATCAACGTTCTTTTTCCCTCTGACGCTTATAACCGGCTGGTATGGTATGAATTTCCAGGATATGCCGGAGCTGGAGCATGGATATCCCTGGGTGATAGGGCTGAGCGCGGTCGTGGTCATTATTTGTATCATCATATTTAAGAAGAAAAAGCTGTTTTAGACAGATAAAAAACGTCCGATATACCGGCGACCCGGCTGTATCGGACGTTTTCTATTACAGGCCTTATGACGGCGAAAGAGTTTTGTGATATTACTCTTTTTCCTTTTTCTTACCCGTTCCCAGCTGTATATTTCCGCCGAATCGCTCATACAGCTCATCGACCGTTTTTTCTATCTTTTCGCGTTTTTTCACCGCCTTATTCTCATCCTCGAACAGGGACAGCTGCTCGGAGACCATGTTTTCCGCCACCAGCGATCCGGCCGTGACGGTCAGCATACGCGCGGGCTGGGACATATTCCAGGTCTTTTTGAGGATGGCCATCGCCGCTTCGCAGATATCGCGCGAGGTGCAAAGCGGCGTCTCCAGCTGCGCCTGACGCTGTATCGTGCGAAATTCCGGCGTCTTGACCGTCACCTGCAAGCTCATGCATTTCAATCCCCGTTTGCGGAGACGGCGCGCAACGCTCTGCGACAGCGGCAGGAGACGGCGGCGGTATTCCTCTTCGCCGCGGATATCCTCCTCGAACGTCGCCCCGTTGCCAATGGATTTCACCTCCCGCTCCTCTGATACTGAGCGTACCGGCTCATCGTCAAGGCCGCGCGCGTAGCGGCTTATCATACGCCCGGCCTTCCCCAGGCGGCGGGCAAGATCCTCCTCCCTGGCGGCGGCGATATCGCCGATCGTGAATATCCCCATGGAGGCCAGGGTCTCGGCCGTCTTTTTGCCGACCGAAAAAAGGTCCCCGGCCGGCAGTGGATAAAGCAGGCGGCGGAAGTTGGCAGGGGTGATAACGGTCGTGGCGTCGGGCTTTTTATAGTCGCTGCCCATCTTGGCAAATATCTTGTTCCACGATACGCCCACGGATATCGTGACGCCCGTCTCCTCCCGCACCAGCTGCCGGAGCTTGTCGGCGATAGTTTTCCCGTCACCGAACAGCCTGCGGCTGCCGGTCACATCGAGCCATGATTCATCTATCGAAAACGGCTCCACCAGATCGGTATAGCGGCGGTATATCTCGTTTATCCGCTCGGAAAAATCCTTGTATATCCCATGATGGGGCGCAACGGTCACCAGGGAGGGGCATTTGCGGCGGGCGGAGGCTATCGTCTCCGCTGTCGTTACCCCATAGCCCTTGGCCAGCTCGTTCTTAGCCAGTATTATGCCGTGGCGTTTTTCCGGGTCTCCGGCCACCGCCATCGGTACGTTTTTAAGCTCGGGATCGAGCACGCATTCCACCGAGGCGTAGAAGCCGTTGCAGTCGCAGTGCAGTATCGTCCGCTGCCCGTTCATGAGAATATGGGGGAATTGCCCGGATCCTTGGGCGGGCGGTAGAAGTATTCCAGGCTGCCGGCCTTCATGTGCATACTGTCCTCCAGCATGTGGGAGAGCGCTTTGAGCTTTTCCAGCGTCTCCTCCTTATCGGCCGGTATCAGCACGCTGTCGAGTGATAAGAGAAGCATCGATAGGATAAACTGTGCATAGTAGCGCGGGCTGCGGCAGGAGAGGACGCCTTCTCTTTCGCCCTGGGTGATGATGTCGGAGAGTATCGGCGTCATTTCCCGCACGGCGATAACGCAGAATTTTTGGTGTACTATAACGTCGTCCTGGAGATTGAGCATCCTTAAAAGCTGCCACTGACGGTTGCCGTCGCTGGGGAAAACGCTGAGGTTGAACATCGCGCACATTTTTTGGAGGGCGTTTAGCTCCGGGGAATCGGCAATGCGGCGGCTGTCGGCTATCACCTTGGAATATGCCCGCTCAAGCACGGCGTCGATTATCTCATCCTTGGAATTGAAATAGTAGTATATGCTTCCCTTTCCTATACCGGCTTTTTGGGCGACGTCGCTGATGGTGGCGTTTTTGGCCTGATTGTCCGTCATCAGCTTCTGCATCGCGTCCAATATCATATCCCGCTTGCTCATAGGCATCTTCCTTTCTGAAAAATAGCTCCGGACTGTTTTTACAGGAGCGTTTTTTGTATTCATATAGGCTATTATAACATAACAATTAAAAAAAGTACAGCAAAATATTGTACAAAAAAACACTTGACCGCCGGTCGGAAACTTGGTATAATCTAAATGAATCGACCGGTGGTCGAATCGTAGAACTATATCAGCAGAGCGAGTTTTAAAGAAAGAAGGGCTTTGATAAAATTAGGGATCATAGGAACAGTAGCAGGACTTGCGGCAGCGGCGGCAGGAGCCGGGACTGCGGCAGCGGCCTACATGTTCGATCAGACGATAGCAAGAAAGGATCACGTCCCGGTGCCCGACACCGGCACCAACTGGGATGAGTATATACCGCGGATAAAAGAGATGACCGAGTACATGGCGTCCCTGGAGCCGGAGCATCATGTGATGAAAACGTTCGATGGATTGCGCCTTGCGGGAAGATATTTCCCGGCGGAGGAAAAGACGCATAAAACGGTCATATCTGTCCACGGCTACAAGAGCAACGGAGCGGGCGAGGCCACATCCATCGGCAAGATGTACCATGAAGCGGGCTGGAACGTGCTGGTAGTTGACAACCGCGCTCACGGTGAGAGCGAGGGCAAATATATCGGCTTCGGCGTTTTGGATCACCTTGATCTGACGATGTGGATAGATTACCTCCTGCACAACATCGACCCGGAGGCGGAGATCTTCCTCCACGGCGTATCGATGGGCGGAGCAACGGTGCTGATGGCCTCCGGCTGCGATCTGCCGGAAAACGTTAAGGGGATCATCGCCGACTGTGCGTTTACAAGCGCGTGGGATGTGTTTGCGCATCTTCTGCCGAAGATGTACCACCTGCCGGTTTTCCCGCTGATGAACGTATCGAGCGCGATCTGCAAGCGGAAGGCCGGATATGCGTTCGATGAGATATCGACGCTTGATACCGTAAAGCGGTCGAAGCTGCCGATACTCTTTATCCATGGCAGCGAGGACGATTTCGTCCCCGCGATAATGAGCCACCAGAATTACGAGGCCGCAAGATGCCCCAAGCGGCTTTTGATAGTAGACGGGGCAGGCCACGGAGCGAGCTTTTTCCATTCGCCCGAGCTGTATAAGAAGGAAGTATTCAGATTCATAAACGATGTTGAGGAGGGGACGATAAATGACTGAGAAATATGACCTGACGCCGGCGCAGAAGATACACTTTTTTTCCTCATACACCTGCCCGCATATGGAGCTTTTGAACATAGGCACCAGCCTGACGATAAAGGAGGATATCGACTTTGACCTCCTGCGTGAGGCTATCCGCCAGGCGGTAATGCGCAACGACGCCCTGCATGTGCAGATTTGCAAGACGCGCGATGGCCAGGTAAAGCAGTATATCAACAAAAAACAGCCGATCGAGGTCGAATTTCACGATTTCTCCCAGGGCACCATGGAGGAGGCCGAGGAGGAGATGAAGCGGTGGACGTCCGAGCCGTTTGAGCTGTATAATTCCAAGCTCTACCGCATAGTGATGATATCTATGCCGGACGGCTATAAGGGAACATATTTCAACGTCCAGCATATGATAATGGACTCCTACGGCATAGTTATATTCTCGCGCGATATCATCGAGATATACGCGCATCTGCGGTACAATATGGAGTATCCGAAGAAACTGCGCGCATATGCGGATTCCTTAAAAGCCGACCTTGAGTATCTGGAGTCTAAGAAGTATAAGGATGATGAGGCCTTTTGGGAGAAGGAGCTTTCCCGTCCCGAGCCGAAATTCACCGGGCTTTTGGGCTCCGGCCTTTTGAAGAAGCAGCAGGAGGAGAACAATAACCCCAACCAGCGTTGGGCGGCGGTAATCCCTACCACCTTTAAGGCCAGCAACATTAAGTTCCATATGCAGACCGAGCCGACCGAGCAGCTGCTTGATTTCTGCTCCGAGCATAACGTGCCCCTGGTATGTTTGCTCCTGATGAGCCTTAGACTGTACCTGTCCAAGTTCAACGATAACGAAGAAGACGTAAGCGTAAAATCGACCGTTTCCCGCCGGGCAACGGTCACCGATAAAAAATCCGCCGGCACCAGGGTGCATTTCTTCCCCTGCCGTATGGATATGCCCAATAGTCTGAGCGTTATGGAGGGATTAAGGCGGATACAGGAGATACAGAACAAGATATTCCGTCACGCAAACTACGACCCGGTAAAGCTTTTGATGGATATCAACAAGAGATACAATGTAGGCCAGGGCGGATGCTATGAAAACCTTACTCTTACCTACCAGCCGCTGACGATGAAGCAGAAGGACGAGCGTCTTGACAATATCAACTACAAGAGCCGCTGGTATCCCAACGGCGTTGCCGCTCAGGCGGTGTATCTGACCGTTATGCACGATCCGCAGGACAACGGCCTTGACTTCTATTTCGAGTACCAGTTCGGCGATTTCAACGAGCAGAATCTGGAGTATATATACTACTACCTTGGTAAGATAATGTTTGCCATAGCCCAGCATCCGGAAAAGACGATGCAGGAGATAATAGACGAGGTTTAATTTTTAGGGGAGGACAAAGAGATGTTTGAAAAGTTAAGCGAAATGATACAGGTATACGTTGAGGCCGACCAGATAACGCCGGAGTCGAAGTTTATTGAGGATCTGGGCTTTAATTCCTACGATTTCATGTGCCTGGTAGGCGATATCGAGGACGAGTTCGAGGTTGAGGTAAACGAGGGCGACGTTAAGGACATCGTGACTGTGGCGGACGCGGTGAAATATATCGAAGCGCTCAAGAACGATTAAAATCATGCTTGATATAAGATACAAATTCCTGCCCCAGAAGGCTCCCGGTATGACCAGCCGCGAATATGCGGGCTTTCTGCACCGGGAGGCCTGGGAGCTGATGGACGATATGCTGAGGCTGCGCGGCGTCGATCATTCGCAGCTGCGGCGCACCGGGCTGGGAAAACCGTATATCGAGGGTTCGCCCATGCATTTGAGCCTTACGCATTGCGAGGGCTTCTGCGCCTGCTGTCTGTCGCTCTCTCCGGTAGGCATAGACGCCGAGCCGGCCGGGCGTTTTAGCCACCAGGCGGCCAAAAAGGCGCTTACGCCGCGGGAATATGAGCTGGTGCTAAAAAACGGCGAGCAGGTATTTGCCGGGCTGTGGACGCTCAAGGAGAGCTATATAAAGGCCTTGGGCAGAGGTATCGGATACGGGCTGAAAAATGCGGAATTTGTCATAGATGAAAAGGGGACGGTCCTTTATCATCCGTCAGGGGCCGTTTTCCGCCAGCAGAAGATCGGAGGCTATATAGTGTCGGCGGCAGAGCTGACCGGAAAGGATGCAGAAATATGTTTTTAACTATTAGGGATCTATTGAAAAGCGCAGCGGAAAAGTTTGGCGATAAAGCGTATCTCAGGTATAAGGACGGCAAGGATATAGGAGAGGTTTCCTTTGCCGGAATGTATGAGACGGCGCAGTCGTTTGCACGATTTTTGAAAAAGTCCGGCCTTGAAAAAAGCCATATAGCGGTCGTGGGGCCGACAAGCCCGCAGTGGATAGGGGCGTATCTGGGTACGCTCACAGCGGGAGCGGTAGCGGTACCGATCGATAAAGAGCTGGGCGCGGAGGATATATGCGAGCTTTTGGAGCGCGCCGATGTTTCGGCTCTGCTGTGGGGCAATGGAGCTGTGGGGCAATGGACAGGAAAAGACGGCCGAGCTGGCAAAGGAGAAGTGCCCGGGCGTGAAGCAGATAATAAGCCTGGACGAGGACTTTGACAGGATAGCCGAGGAAAACCGCGGCGAATATTTCACCGAAATAGATCCGGAGGCTCTGTGTACATTGATGTATACCTCCGGCACCACCGGCAAGAGCAAGGGCGTAATGCTCTCCAACCGCAATCTGGCGGACAATGTGCAGTGCGCCGATATGCGCGAGCCTGCCGACACGGTGATGCTTACTGTGCTGCCGATACACCACGCATTCTGCCTGACCTGCGATATCTTGGTCGCTCTTGACGTGGGCAACACGGTCTGCATAAACGATTCCATAATGAGGATCGCCAAGAATATGTCGCTCTTTCACCCCAACGTAATGACGGCAGTGCCGATGATAATCGAGGGGCTCCTGTTCCGTTTAAATGCGGCGGCCAAGGCCAAGCCCGAGGTGCCCAAGCCGATGATAGCCAAGGCGGCCTTGGGAGGAGCGATGCGCACGATATATTCGGGCGGCGCTTATCTGAATCCGGCGCTGATAGACGCTTTTGCCGAGTATGGGATAAACCTCATCCAGGGCTACGGTATGACGGAATGTGCTCCGAGGATAACCTGTAATTACACCTACAATTTCAAGAAGGAGTCCGTGGGACAGCTTGTAAAGGGCTGCCGGGCACGTATCGAGGACGGGGAGATCGTAGTAAAAAGCCCCAGCGTCATGATGGGCTATTATAAGGATCCCGAAAACACAGCCGAGGCTCTGACCGAGGACGGCTGGCTGCGCACCGGCGATCTGGGGCATGTGGACGAGGACGATTTCGTCTATATAACAGGCCGCAAGAAGAATCTCATCATCACCGCCAGCGGCGAGAACGTATCGGCGGAGGAGCTGGAAAACCTGCTGCATAACTACCCGGTAACGGGCGAGGTGCTCGTCTATGATGAGAACGGCGTTATAACGGCCGAGATGTTCCCCAACGAGGATATCGCTGCCGCCATGGGTCTTGAGGACGCCCAGGGAGCGATCCGCGCTTATGTGGACAAGGTAAACGCCGGGCTTCCGATGTATAAGCGGATAAATAAGGTAGTGTTCCGCGATACTGAGTTTGAAAAGACTACCTCCAAAAAGATCAAGAGGAAGAACGTGAAATAAAAAAGGCTTACGGCCGCAGCGGCCAAGGCCTACCGCCTGTAGAACGGGGCTTTTTGAGGAAGCCCGCGCTTTTACAGGCGGATTTTTTTGCGCCTGATTTTCCTGCCCGCGGCATATGGCAGGAGATAGTCTCATATTTATAACTAACTAGTCAATTGCGAAACCTTTTCGCAATTGATTTCTGGCTAAGGAAGAAAATAAAA
>CAYNRX010000035.1:0-23972 GCA_964399965.1 uncultured Lachnospiraceae bacterium
CGGTGCGTAGTCGTCAAAAATTGATTGAAATTCGAGGGTTTCACCCTCGAGCTCCCTAGAATAAGGAAATAATTGTAAAACGCTATCGCGTTTCGCAATTATCTAATATATCTGATAAAAATTTTTTCAGCTCGTGCTGATGCTTGAATATATAAACCTTTCCCTTGACGCCTTGCAGAGCGGCGAGATCATTTTTGCGGTGTTTCCTGCCGTCAAAAAGCACCCAGCGCACAAATTCCAGATCGAGACGCTCACAGCAGTCCTTGCCCATATCGGGACGTGTTTTGCCGTTGTAGATGATGCGCCGTTTTATCACGTGGTAGAGACACAAAAATCGGTTAAAATCAAGGAATATGACGGTGTCGGCGTCCCTAAGCCTTTCTTGCCAGAATATGCGGCGGTAGGATCCCTCAATTATCCACGAATCCCGTTTGAGGACGTCAGCCAATTTTTTGCGAAAGTTCTCATCAGTTTCCTCTTGCCAGCCGGGGAGCCAGAAAAGTGAGTCCATGTGAGTTGGCGCTATCCCCAGTATGTCTCCGAGATTTCTGGCCAGCGTAGATTTTCCGCAGCCGGAAAAGCCTAGTATCATTATTTTTCGCATCAGAATTGGTTTAGGAACCGGAGGTCGTTTTCGAAGAACAGTCTCAGGTCGTCTATATCATACTTGCCCATAGCTATCCTCTCCAGACCAACGCCGAAAGCAAAGCCGGAATATATCTCCGGGTCGATACCGCAGTTAGCAAGCACCTTTGGATGCACCATACCGCAGCCGAGTATTTCTATCCAGCCTTCTCCCTTGCAGACACGGCAGCCCTCGCCGCCGCAAACGAAGCAGGAAACGTCCATTTCCGCCGACGGCTCTGTGAACGGGAAGTGATGCGGGCGGAAGCGAACGCGTGATTTCTCGCCGTAGAGCTGTTTTATGAACATCTCCAGCGTCCCCTTAAGGTCGGCCATCGTAACATTCTTGTCAACTACCAGGCCTTCTATCTGATGGAATACCGGGGAATGCGTGGCGTCCTGAGCATCGCTCCTATAGACCTTGCCGGGAGCAATAACGCGTATGGGAGGCTTCTGGTTTTCCATGACACGTACCTGCAGGGAGGAGGTCTGTGTCCTTAACAGAATATTATCTTCTATATAGAACGTATCTTGAGTATCTCTGGCCGGGTGGTTTTTGGGGATATTCAAGGCCTCAAAATTGTAGTAATCGTATTCGACCTCCGGCCCATCGGCAATTTCAAAACCCATACCGATGAAGATATCCTTTATATCGTTCATGACCTTTGTCAGCGGATGAAGATGGCCGCGTTCGGGGATCCTGGCGGGAAGTGTTACGTCAATGACCTCGGATGCCAGTTTCTTTTCGCGCTCCGCTTTTAGAAGCTGTGCCTTTTTATTGTCTATTTCCTTTGTCAGAAACTCCCGTATCTCATTGGCAAGCGCACCAATGACCGGCCTTTCTTCGGCCGACAGCTTTCCCATGCCCTTCAAGACGGCCGTGAGCTCGCCCTTTTTGCCGAGGTAGGCTATACGTATTTTTTCCAGACCATCCATGTCGGAAGCGGAACCCAGAGCGGCTTCGGCTGCGTTTTTGATCTGCTCAAGTTTTTCTTTCATCTGTCTTTATCCTTTCTTTAAAAATGGTGTTTTTCGGGAGAAAACAAAAACAGCCTCATCCCGAAACTTACGGGACGAAGCTGTACTGCTCCGTGGTACCACCCATATTTCCGCCCTTATGGCGGACACTCGTTGTAAAGCGTATAACGGCGCTGCCCGATGCCGACTACACATTTGCACTTCACCGGCATGGCTCCGAAACGAAGGTTCAGCTGCACTCTTACCGCCGGGGCTTACAGCCGGTGACCCCCGCTCTCTTATGGCGAATTTGCAGCCTACTGGATTTCTTCACAGCCTTTGATTTCAATTTTGCTGTAAGCTATTATATCACAGCATATTTTAAAAATCAAGTATTTTCATGAAATTTTGTAAAAATATTTTCCGTTGTCACTGCTTTTTTAAAAGGCGGTTGATCTTTTCAAAGCAATCCAAAAGTACCGGGTTAAAAGCCCCGCATTCGCCGTTTAAGATCATTTTCACCGCCTGTTCGTGGGAATAGGCAGGTTTATAGACTCTTTCGCTGGTGAGCGCGTCATAGACGTCGGCCAGGGAGACTATTTGGGCGTAAATGCTTATCTCGTCTCCGCGAAGACCATCCGGATAACCATGGCCGTCCCAGCGTTCGTGATGATGGCGGCAGATATCGTAGGCAAAATCATAGATAGGATTTTTACTGCTCTTGGGTATCTTGTCAAGCAACTCACAGCCCTTTATCGTATGGGTCTTCATTATTGCGAATTCCTCGTCTGTAAGCCGCCCGGGCTTGTTTAAAATGCTGTCGGGGATAGCGATCTTTCCCACATCGTGCATGACGGAGGCGACAGATACGTGCTCTATCTGCTCATCGGAAAACATGTATTCCTCGGGATAGAACGTCCTAAGCGCCAGCATCATCTTATGGGTGATGCTGCGTATGCTCTGGACATGTTCCCCCGATTCGCAGTCGCGAAATTCTATCGCGGTAGACAGAGTCTCTATTATGGAGTAATTCAGCTCTTGTATCTCCTGTGACTGTTCCTTGAGAGTTTTTTCCTGGGCAATGACTTTATCGAGAAGCTTCTCCCGCGTGCGGAAAAGCTCAATAATGCTGTTTACACGTTTCTGCACGAAATGCGGCGTTATCGGCTTGATTATTATATCCATTGCCCCCAGCTCGTAGCCTGTTTCCATGCTTTTGGCAGAATCGTAGGCGGTGATAAGAAAAACCGGGATCCTTTCGGTCAGTCCTTGTTTGTGAAGGGCTTCTAAGACCGCGAACCCGTTCATTACCGGCATAACAACATCCAAGAGGATGGCGGCCAGCTTATCGGAATGCGCATGGATATACTCCAGTGCATCGACCCCATTGTCGGCCTCTGCTATCTCATATTGCCCCTCGAACTGTGCGCAAAGTACGGCACGGTTTATCTCTACATCATCAACTACAAGGATAATATTTTTTTTCAGCATATGATCCCTCCGTTAAATAGCCTGATTCTACAAAATCATTATATCATACTGCTGCGAGATGTGTCAATCGTGCAAAGATCATTTTTATAAAAAATAAGGCGCAAAAGAAAAATAACACCGTAGAGTATCGTTGCTATGTATTAGACTAAAACAGCAATGCCCAAACGGTGTTTTTGTATTCGTCGTCTATATCGTGCGGCATAGGTATACGTCCGCAAACTGGTAAAAGAAGCTGTCAGCGGAGGCTTTTGCTTTATCGAAAGAATCGAAAAGGCCGAATACCGCCGAGCCGCTTCCACTCATAAGTGCGCCCATGGCGCCGTTCTTGATCATCTTCTTCTTGATACCGGCGATTATTGGGTGCATGGTCTCGGTGACCGCTTCCATCACGTTGCACAATCCGTTGGCAACGCCGTACAGGTCGCCCTCATTAAGGGCGCGGATCATGGAAACGGTATCTGGGCGGTGATTTATGGGAGCGTTATCTATTTTCTCATAAATAGCTGCCGTAGAGATATTTATCTGCGGTTTTACTATCAGCACATAAGCGTGAGGCATGGGCGGCAGCGGGAGCAATACGTCCCCTATCCCGGAGGCGAGCATCGTTCCGCCGCTTATGCAGAAAGGAACGTCCGCGCCCAGCTTAGCACCCATGCGGCACAGCTCCTCTTCGGAAAGACCGGCATTATAAAGGGCGTTAAGCGCGCACAGGGTAGCGGCCGCATTTCCGCTCCCTCCGGCAAGACCGGCGGCCACGGGGATATTTTTGTGTATCAGCAGCTTGACGCCGCCCTTGATACCGGTCTCGGTGAAAAACAGTGCTGCTGCCTTATAGGCGATGTTTCTTTCGTTGCAAGGAAGATAACGCAAATTTGTGCTTATGCGTATTTGATCGGCGGTTTTGTCCGCAACAATAAGGTCAAACAGGGAAATGGTCTGCATTATCATTTCTACATCGTGATAGCCATCGGAGCGCTTGGACAGAACATCAAGCGTCAGGTTTATTTTGGCGTATGAACGGGCTATGACCCTGTTCCCGGAAATTATCATATCCGATATGATCGACATGAGCCGGCCTCCTTTCAAGGTTTACAGACTTAGATAATTGCGAAACGCGACAGCGTTTTACAATTATTTCCTTATTCTGGGGAGCTCGAGGGTGAAACCCTCGAATTTCAATCAATTTTTGACGACATGCGCGTCAAAAATTGCGAAAATAAAAGTTTCAGCGGTCTTTAGACCGCCAATCAACGGAACTTTTATTTTCTTCCTTAACCAGAAATCAATTGCGAAAAGGTTTCGCAATTGACTAAGGTTTACAGACTGCGATGCGACTCGTCAACAACAGCCGCCGCTGTTTCATCAGTGATGTTATCTTCGTATTTGCCTTTTTTCAGATATACAAGATATTCTATATTGCCCTCCGGACCTTTGATCGGCGAAAAGGAAAGGCCGCATACCGAAAAGCCGGTCTCACGCGCAAACGAGAGCACGTTCCTTATGACCTCAAGATGTATAGCAGGGTCGCGGACTACGCCCTTTTTGCCGACCTGCCCGCGCCCGGCCTCAAACTGGGGCTTGATAAGGGCAACGATCTCTCCGCCTTCTTTTAACAGGCTGTATGCTACAGGAAGGACGAGGCGGAGCGATATGAATGAAACATCTATCGATGCAAAGTCCAGTTTTTCGCCTATCTGTTCAGGGGTAACATAACGGATGTTTGTCCGCTCCATGTTCACCACCCGCGGATCGGTGCGCAGTTTCCAGGCGAACTGTCCGTAGCCGACGTCTACGGCGTATACCTTCTTAGCGCCGTTTTGTAGCATACAGTCGGTAAAGCCGCCGGTGGAAGCGCCAATATCCATCGAAGTCTTTCCCTCGAGCGATATGGGGAATGCGGCCATCGCCTTTTCCAGCTTAAGTCCGCCGCGGCTCACATAGCGGAGCGTTTCTCCGCGGATCTCGGGCACGGTATCCTCCTCGACCATAAGCCCGGCCTTGTCGCATTTTTGTTCATTTATATAGACCTGACCGGCCATTATCAGCGACCTTGCCCGTTCGCGGCTGGGAGCCAGACCCTTTTGCGTCAGCAAAACATCCAATCTAATCTTCATGAGGTTCTCCGTTTCTAAAAAGCAGTTTCTTGATATTTTCAGCCGCGCTTTCAGCATCAAGCCCGTATAATTTGTCCAGTTGGTCAACAGTGCCGTGAACTATCGGCCGGTCGGGAAATGCGAAATGGGCAAATTTCACCCGGCTGCCGTTTTCCAAGAGCAGCTCGGCGATAGCTGATCCCAGGCCGCCCGTGCGTACGCCGTCCTCAAACACGGCTGCCGCTCCGGTCTTATTTGTCGAGGTCAACACCGCTTCTTTATCAAGCGGCTTAATCGTTGGAAGCTCAAGTATCTCACAGCTTATTCCCGCAGAAGAAAGGATATCGCAGACCTCCCAGGCACGCATCACCATTCTGCCGGTGGCGATAAGAGTTATATCGGCGCCGTTGCGAAGCGTTTGCGCCCGGCCATAGACAAAGGGAGCGCTATTGTGCTCTGAGCGAGTATTCCCGCGCGGATAGCGTATGGCTATGGGGCCTGTGTGCCGCTCTATGGCATACTCAAGCATTTCTTCAAGCGCGCTGAAATTGGAGGGCGAGAGTATTGACATATTCGGCATATGGCTAAGATAAGCGACGTCGTATATGCCCTGATGCGTTTCGCCGTCCGCGCCTACTATGCCCGCACGGTCTACGGGCAGCACCACGTGCAGATTTTGCAGGCAGACATCGTGCAGCGTCTGGTCGTAGGCGCGTTGTAAAAATGACGAATACAACGGTACGACCGGGGTAAAGCCGGAGGCGGCAAAGCCGGCCGCCATTGTGACTGCGTGTTGTTCGGCGATGCCGACGTCAAAGAACCGTTTGGGAAATTCCGCAGCAAATTTTGTAAGTCCGGTACCTGCGGGCATTGCGCCGGTTATGGCGATTATTTTTTCGTTTCTATCTGCCAATGAAAGGAGCTTATCGCCGAAAACAGATGAATAATCACGGGCAGATCCCTGTATTTTGCCGGTAACGATATCGAATTTGCCCACTCCATGGTATTTGGAGGGAGCTTCTTCCGCCGGGGGATATCCCTTGCCCTTTGTTGTGCGTACGTGCACGAGTACGGGAGCATTGGCGGCGGCTGCGCTTTTGAAGGCTGTGATCATTTTGTCTATATCATGGCCGTCCACTGGTCCCATATATTCTATGCCCAGATCGTCAAAAATGGGTGGCGGCAGAGTCATGGAGCGTATCCAGCGTTTTGTTCCTTTTAAAAACTTAGATGTGAAGCCTCCGCCCAGCGGTAGCTTGCTCAAAAAGCTCTCCACGCGTTTTTTTGAACGGAAATAAGACGGCTGTAACCGCAGACTGCGCAGGTATTTGGCCAATGCGCCCACATTCTTTTCTATGGAAATGGTGTTATCGTTTAATATAAGGATCACCGGCGTTTTAGTGTGGCCGATATCACATATGGCCTCGTACATCATGCCGCCCGTTAGGGCGCCATCGCCGAATACTGCGACAATATTGCGGTCTGCTCCCTCCAGATCTCTGGCTCTGGCCATTCCGGCGGCAGCGGAGATAGAGGTTGAGCTGTGGCCGGTATCAAAGCAATCGAACTGGCTCTCCGAACGTTTGGGAAACCCGGATAGTCCGCCAAACTGCCGCAGTGTGGAAAATTGTTCGCGCCGCCCGGTAAGTATTTTGTGGACGTATGACTGATGCCCAACGTCAAAAATTATTTTGTCCTTCGGCAGGTCAAAAACAGAATAAAGCGCAATGGTCAGCTCCACTGCGCCCAGGTTTGAGGCTAAATGTCCACCGCTTTGGGAGACGTTTTCAATGATGAAGCTGCGCAGCTCACTGCAAAGCATCGTCTTTTCCTCCGGCGTAAGCTCCTTTACATCGCCGGGACAATTTATTCTGTTGAGAACAGAGTATATCATTTAAGGTCATTTCCTTCGTATGTTTTTTATGTGTTTTATATGGTAGAAAAGTTTTCCCAGGAAGAAGATTATATTATTGCATCTGCGCATAGAAAAACCTTTGCCAAATGCCTTTCCTCCTATGGTCATAGAGCTGACGGCTCCTGTAAGAAGCAGGCTGGGGAGCATTCCGCTAAGGCCAAAAAGGGCGGTGAGGCTTGCGACTATCAGAGCCGTTGCGGCGCCGGAAATGATGCCGGCGATATCGCCTATAACATCGTTGCACAGGTTCGATACCTGCGGCGCATGGCGGATTATGACGATACTTTCCTTTGCGCCCGGGACCTTTCTGGCAGCCAGTGAGTGAAACGGCGTTTCCTCGGCTGTGGCAACGGCTGTCCCTACTATATCGAACAGAACGTTGATAAAGATTATTGCCAAAAGAACTATGAAAGCCCAGAAAATATTAAGGGCCTCAAGCGCCGTTGAAGTTATCGCGGAAAAAGCGACCGATAATATAAAGGACAAGCCGATAACAACGATCGTCCAAGTATTGCTGACATTGACCTGATGGGCAGGCTTGGATACCCGAAAGCTCTTTTTCGGTTTTACAGATTTATCCAAAACAGATATACACCTCTATATAAAATACAAAGTAAAACGGCAGGGCGGCGGGCACGGTAAATTTTGCGGCTTAGGTCCGGTTGGCTTTCCCAAAGGTCTGCTTTATCGTCGCCAAAAAAGCGGTTCCCCATTAAAGACCTCTATCAGATGATGACCGGAGTGCCACTTAGTCCGCACTGCAATCCCGTACTCGCCAGCGTTAGCATCAGCCTAGGGGTTTTCCCCGGCATTTCGAGAATATCCTTATCCTCTTTTGCAGACATGGTTTCAGAACGCAATACCCCGCGTGTCCTGGCCGGGAACTGCGGGGCTGAACCGCTCATCCGCCATGACCACTCAAGGCTGGCTACGCTGCACACAGCATTCGGCCGTTTCCCTTGTGAGAAAAAGGCGTACTAACCGCGAAGCAGGTTTTCCCCTGAGCCGTAGCAGCTTGCGTCCTTAGGGGACGTCAGGGGCTGCCACAGTCGCAGGCCTCCACGGAAAAGGGGTCAGAGTTTCCATGCCGTTGGAAGCTGCCCCTAAACCTTAACTCCCAGCATCAGCCCCGAACTGGGCGTTCAAAGCAAAACACCAGGAACTTCATCGATGTGCCATTTAACGGATTTTTAGCCCCGTCTTACGGATAAACAGAAATGACTAGGATACTGCGCCGCTGCCGCTATTAAATATAATATATCATATTCCGTAATATTTGTCAAATAGTATTTGTACAAGAGTTTATTTTCAGATTGATTTTTGTCGTATAATATGATAGAATAAAGACAGCTGGTGGATAGATATGCGAGTGACTTAATGAAGCAAATATTTAAAGCGGGATTGAAAAAGCAAAAAAGGCGGTAACGCCCCAAAAAGGAGAAACAGGGCTGCAAATTCTACCCAAAAGCGCGACCCTGTTTCGTTATCCTATACATTTTACGGTTTTATTCTCGTGTATTGAGAACAATTATACTTTAACATAAAAAGTAACTAAAGTCAATAGAACGGTCGAAAATGTAACAAAATCGTAACATTTTCGGCAAAATTTGCAAAAAATAGTATGGTATCAGTCTGACAAATAGGATGAAAACTACTAAAAAAGGGAGGAGATCTTATGAATTATGAGCTGCTGAAAAATGCGGGCATAGATACGGATACAGCTTTGGGGCGATTTATGGGAAACAAGGCGCTGCTTGAGAGATTTCTTAAAAAATTTCTGGAGGATAAAAATTTTGAACGGCTGCAAAGGGCTGTTGACGAGGGCGATCATACGGCAGCACTGGAAGCATCACATACGCTCAAAGGTGTTTGCGGGAATCTATCGCTTGATGAGCTGTACGAGCTGTTTTCCGGGCAGGTATCGCTGATGCGCGAGGATCGTTGGGAGGAAGCGGCTGATATGATGGAGAGAATAACGGCAGTCTACGACAGGGTAACAGAAGCCATACGGAATGCGTAAAAGACGGATACTGCTTTACTTTGCAGAGGTCAACAAAAAAGGCGGCCGGGCTTTTTGCTGTCAAATGCCGCGCATTATGCATAATATCCTTACGGTCGGAAAAGCATAGTATATACCGTCTGGTTAAACAACATCCAAAATGCAGTAATCTTGTGGATATTTTTGCCCGGAATTTGTAATGGTATACAATATGTTGTGGTTTGACGATTATTTTGTTGACAACGGCGAAGGTGTATGTTATAATAATAACACACCAAAGAGATCCCACAAGGATACGTTTGGTAAAGTATCTTATGGTCACACCGATCAAAGGAGGAGAAGAATGAAGCAAGAGTTTTATACACAATGGGAAGGCTTTGAAAAAGGCCGCTGGTGCAATGGCACCGTGAATGTTAGGAATTTCATACAGCACAATTACACGCCGTATGATGGCGGAGAGGAATTCCTGGCTCCTGCTACGGAGGCTACAAAAAAGCTCTGGCAGCAGGTCATGGATCTGGCGAAACAGGAAAGAGAAGCGGGCGGCGTACTGGATATGGATACTAAGGTAGTATCTACGATCACTTCGCACGGAGCCGGATACCTCGACAAGGATCTGGAAAAAATAGTAGGTTTCCAGACCGATAAACCATTTAAAAGATCGCTCCAGCCCTTCGGCGGCATCAGAATGGCGCAGAACGCCTGCCGCGAATATGGCTATGAGGTCGATCCTGAAGTAGTAAAAATATTTACCGAATATAGAAAAACCCATAATCAGGGTGTATTTGACGCCTATACCCCGGAGATGCGTTTGGCGAGAAAGTCGGCTATTATCACCGGGTTACCTGATGCTTACGGAAGAGGAAGGATTATCGGAGATTACAGAAGAGTTGCTCTTTATGGAGTGGACTATCTGATCAGGGATAAGCAGCATCAGCTTGATACATCGCTGGTAAGAATGACGCCGGACAATATCCGCCTGCGTGAGGAACTGGCCGAGCAGCTCAGAGCGCTTGACGAGCTGAAAAAGCTGGGCGAGATATATGGATTTGACATTTCCCAGCCTGCGGCCAATGCGAAAGAAGCCATACAGTGGCTCTATTTCGGATACCTGGCTGCGGTGAAGGAGCAGAACGGCGCTGCGATGAGTCTGGGAAGAACCTCTACCTTTGTTGATATTTATATACAGAGAGACCTTGATAAAGGCCTTATCACAGAGGAAGAGGCGCAGGAATATATCGACCACTTCATTATGAAACTGCGCTTGGTGAAATTCGCCAGAACGCCCGAATACAATGAGCTGTTCTCGGGAGATCCTACCTGGGTGACAGAATCTATCGGCGGCGTTGGCATTGACGGACGGCCGTTGGTAACAAAGACTTCTATGCGTTATCTGCATACGCTTGATAATCTCGGCACCGCTCCCGAGCCGAACATGACGGTTCTGTGGTCGGTGAATCTGCCGCAGAAATTCAAAGAATACTGCGCGAAAATGTCGATAAAGACCTCGTCTATCCAGTACGAGAATGACGACATGATGCGGGAGGTGCACGGTGACGATTATGCGATAGCCTGCTGCGTATCCTCGATGCGCGTCGGCAAGGAAATGCAGTTCTTCGGCGCCCGGGCAAATCTTGCCAAGTGCCTGCTCTATGCGATAAACGGCGGTGTTGACGAGCGTATGAAAGTGCAGGTAGGGCCGAAATATAGGTCGGTAGAGGGCGATTATCTCGATTACGATGACGTAATGAGTAAATTTGACGATATGATGGAATGGCTGGCAGGGCTTTATGTAAACACCCTGAACGTTATCCATTATATGCATGATAAATACTGCTACGAAAAGCTGCAGATGGCTCTTCATGACAGAGAGGTAAAGAGGTATTTTGCTACCGGTATCGCCGGACTGTCAGTAGTGGCCGATTCTCTAAGTGCGATAAAGTACGCTAAGGTAAAGGCGATACGCGATGAGAACGGTATCGTTGTCGATTACCAGACCGAGGGCGATTTCCCCAAGTACGGCAACAACGATGACCGCGTGGACGATATCGCTGTGGAAGTTGTAAGAAACTTCATGTATAAGATAAGAAAACACTACACCTATCGTGACAGCGTTCCTACGATGTCTATCCTTACGATAACCTCGAATGTCGTATACGGTAAGAAGACCGGCAATACGCCTGACGGAAGAAAGATGGGCGAGCCTCTGGCCCCCGGAGCAAACCCGATGCACGGGCGCGATACTCATGGGGCTGCCGCATCGCTGTCGTCAGTGGCAAAGCTGCCCTTCCGCCATGCGCAGGACGGCATATCAAACACCTTCTCGATAGTGCCGGACGCTTTGGGTAAGGACGACATGGTATTTTCCGGCGAGCTTGATATAGACAAGCTCCGCAAGAATTGCTGCTGCGATCCGAAATTGCAGAAGGAAACAGAGGACATTTAAAATAGTAGAGGAGGCAAATAAAATGGCTACACAGCAGGTTGAAAATTTGGTATCATTGCTTGACGGTTATGTGGAAAAGGGAGGACATCACCTTAACGTAAACGTTTTCACTAAGGAAACGCTCCTTGATGCACAGAAGCATCCCGAAAAGTACCCCCAGCTTACGGTAAGGGTATCCGGCTATGCCGTAAACTTTATAAAGTTGACTAAGGAACAGCAGGATGACGTTATATCCAGAACGTTCCATCAGTCTATCTGAATAGATCCAAGGGCTGCCCGCGCTGCGGGCAGTCTTTGACGTTATATAATAGCAAAGGAAGTGCACGCCATGACGGGAAAGATCCATTCTACAGAAACGTTCGGCACGGTAGACGGGCCGGGAATAAGGTATGTCGTGTTTTTAAAGGGATGTCCGATGAGGTGCCTGTACTGTCATAATCCCGATACCTGGTCGCAGGAGGGAGCCGAGGAGAAAACGGCTGATGAGATACTTGAGGATTATAAGCGGTATGAGCCGTTTTTGAAAAAAGGCGGACTGACGGTGACGGGCGGCGAACCGTTAGTACAGATCGATTTTGTGACAGAGCTGTTTGAAAAGGCAAAAAAGCTCCATATACACACCTGTCTTGATACCTCCGGCGTTACATTCCGCGCAGATGACACAGCAAAGTTTGACCGGCTGATGCAGGTGTGCGATCTGGTAATGCTTGATATCAAGCATATAAACGATGATGAGCATAAAAAGCTCACCGGACATTCCAACAGGAATATCTTGCAGTTCCTGGAATACCTCAATGATAAAGGGATCCCGGTGTGGATACGTCACGTGGTCGTCGCCGGCATCACGCAGGATAAGGAATACCTTTATGAGCTGGGAGAATTTATAGGACGGTTTGAAAATGTTAAGGCCGTGGACGTGCTTGCTTATCATGATATGGGAAAGGTCAAGTATGAGCAGTTAGGGATAGAATATCCCCTTGCCGACACTCCGCCGCTTTCAAAGGAAGAGGCGCTGGCTGCGAAAAAGATAATATTCAAGGGGATACGCGCGGCTTTTATGGGGAGCTGACAACAGTGTGGTGCATGACAGGGATTTAGCGCATATGCTCCGGTGGGGGAAAACTATCCGGAGTATTTTGCGTATGTGCAAAAGCCGGGTTTCCCGCCGGAACATTTTTATAGTCAATTGCGAAACTTTTTTCGCATTTGATCTCTGGCTAAGGAAGAAAATAAAAGTTCCGTTGATTGGCGGTCTAAAGACCGCTGAAACTTTTATTTTCGCAATTTTTGACGCATTTTCAGCATTTTTACTCCGCAAAAACCGGCAGCGAGCTGCCGGCCGCGCCATCTTGCGCGGTGCGTAGTCGTCAAAAATTGATTAAAATTCGAGGGTTCCACCCTCGAGCTCCCCAGAATAAGGAAATAATTGCAAAACGCTATTGCGTTTTGCAATTATTAGAATATTTTCATTTTAGGAGGATAAGCTGTGAATAAAAAAGAAACATTTCCTGACGGAACATTTATAGACGATTGGTTTTACAATACAAACATCCCGAAGCTTTCAGAGCTGGGCAGGCAGTATGTACTTACGCAGCACGGCATATTTGATGACGGGAAGATACATACGGAGGAGATACAGTCGCTCATAGACAAAGCGGCCGGGGAGGGCGGGGGCGTTATCGTAGTCCCGGCAGGGGTGTACTGCACTGGTGCATTGTTTTTCCGCCCGGGAGTAAACCTTTATATAGCCGAAGGCGGAGTGCTCAAGGGCAGCGATGATATCGGGGATTATCCTATAAAACAGACAAGAATGGAAGGCGAAAACTGCCCGTATTTTTCGGCGCTTATAAATGCTGATGGGATCGACGGCTTTACAATCTGCGGCAGGGGCGCTGTTGACGGAAACGGACTGCGGGCATGGAAAGCGTTCTGGCTGCGGCGGCAATGGAATCCCGATTGTACAAATAAGGATGAACAGCGGCCGCGGCTGGTGTATATCTCCAATTGTAAAAATGTGATCATTGCCGGGTTAAACCTGCAAAATTCGCATTACTGGACAACGCATATTTATAAGTGCGATCATGTAAAGTATCTCAACTGCCGGATATTCTCTCCCGCTTTTCCTGTAAATGCTCCGAGTACAGACGCTATCGATATAGATGCATGTACAGATGTGCTCATAAAAAATTGTTACATGGAGGTAAACGATGATTCGGTGGTATTAAAAGGCGGCAAGGGCCCGTGGGCGGATAAGGCGGCGGAAAACGGCTCCAATGAAAGGATAATCATCGAAGACTGCACCTATGGCTTTTGCCACGGCTGCCTGACCTGCGGCTCGGAATCTGTCCATAACAGGAATATTATCTTCAGGCGGTGCACAGTGCGGGAAAGCAGAAATTTTTTATGGCTCAAAATGCGTCCTGATACTCCACAGCTTTATGAGTATATAACAGTTGAGGACGTAGAAGGGAAGGTAGAGAGCTTTATAAACATAAATCCATGGACGCAGTTTTATGATCTTAAAGACCGCAGCGACCGGCCGCTGTCGTATGCGGAGCATATTACGATCAAAAATTGCAGGTTTGAATGTGATACTTATTTTGATGTCAAGGCTGATGAGAGTCAGTATATTTTGTCGGATTTCACGTTTGAAAATTTGGATATAAAAGCGGAAAAGGACGGATTTAGCGAGGATGCAGTGCGAAATGTGGTGGTCAGAAATGTGGAAGTGCATTGCGGGAAGTAAACAAAATAAATCAATGCGCCGTATGCCGTGGGTCGAAAGTACCGAAATAATTTCCTACAAAAATCCTATGTTTTTACAATAATACTCTTGACGAATAGGAAAAAAACGTATATAATATAGTAGGCGCGGGTTATTATATAGATAAAGTATATGTTTATACGGACTATACAGGCGATTTTGGCCAGGCATATAGAAGGAGATGATAACATGCTCGATGTAAAAAATCTTGCATTTAAGGTACAGGAAAACGACAAGGAACGATACATCCTCGACCATGTCAGTTTTAGAGTGGAAAGCGGAGAGACGCTCATCATCACCGGCCCCAACGGCAGCGGCAAATCGACGCTTGCCAAGGTGCTGATGGGACTTGAACCGTCCGCAGCCGGCAGTATTATTCTTGACGGTGAGGATATAACAGAATGTTCGATAGACGAGAGGGCAAGGAAGGGAATAGGATATGCCTTTCAGCAGCCTCCGCGGTTTAAGGGAATGACTGTGTCCAGGCTGATAGAGCTATCCGCCGGACGGGAGATGAATGAGGACGAATGCTGCGGGATACTGGCGAAGGTAGGACTTTGTGCCAAGGAGTATCTTGACCGGGAAATAGACTCTACGCTCTCCGGCGGAGAGATGAAAAGGCTGGAAATAGCGACGGTTCTGGCGAAAAAGCATAAGGTGTGCATTTTTGACGAGCCGGAAGCAGGCATTGATCTGTGGAGCTTTTCCATGCTGATAAAGGAATTTGAGGAGCTTAATAAAAAGCGTGATAGGAGTATTATCCTCATTTCGCATCAGGAGCGGATAATCCGCATGGCAGATAAGATAATGGTAATCGACGGCGGCCGTATAAGCGGTTTCGGCACGAGAGACGAGATATTGCCAACGCTTTTAAAGAGCGATACCGCCTGTAAATATATGTCGTAAGGAGGCAGGGATATGACAGAACTTGATCAGATAACTAAAGAACTGCTCACGGTGATCGACGATAAAGGTTTTTCGCAGACCGGCGCGTATAATCTGCGCTATAATGGCACGGCACTTTGCCACGGTGACAGCGCGCATATCAAGATAAAGAGAAAGAGCGATAAGCAGGGCATAGATGTGTATATCGATAAGGACGCCGGCGGCGAAGAGGTGCATATCCCGGTAGTGGTAGACGCTTCGGGAATGCTTGATATCGTATATAATGATTTTTATATAGAGGACGGTTCGGAAGTGACGATAATAGCCGGCTGCGGCATCCATAACAGCGGCTGTAATGAGAGCCGCCATGATGGCATACATTCATTTCACGTGGGAAAGGGCGCCAATGTGCGCTATGAGGAAAAGCATTACGGCATGGGCGAAGGCACGGGATCGAAGGTACTCAATCCTGTAACAAAGATATTCCTGGAAGAGGATGCTGTGTTTACACTTGATACTGCCCAGATAAAGGGCGTTGATTCGACAGTGCGCAAGACTGAGGTATACATGAAGGCCGGCTCAAAGCTCTACGTCACCGAAAGGCTGATGACGCACGGCAGTCAGCGGGCGGATTCCGATATTGTTGTGGAGCTAAACGGCAGCGGCAGCTCGGCACAGATAATATCGCGGTCAGTAGCCAAGGGGACGTCGGTGCAGGTGTTCCATCCCTGTGCTGTCGGCAACGCAAAGTGCCACGCACATATACAGTGTGATTCCATATTGATGGATACTGCCCAGGTGCGTTCCATACCTGAGATAGGAGCCAATCATGTGGACGCGGCAATTATACATGAAGCAGCCATCGGCAGGATAAATGACGAACAGGTCATGAAGCTCAGGACGCTCGGCATGACAGAGGAAGAAGCCGAGGGTGTGATAATTGACGCATTTTTGCGGTAAAAACGAACCGTGCAGGTGTTCCTGCGCGGTTTTTGCATGAGGAAAGACAGATGGAGATAAAAGAGATAACAGCTGATAAAAAGGAATATATGGAACTTCTGCTTCTGGGAGACGAACAGGAAAGTATGATCGCCCGCTATCTGGATCGCGCAAAATTGTATGTGATGTTTGATGGTAGCGAGGCAGCCGGGGTCTGCGCCGTGACCGGCGAGGGCGGCGGCGTGCTGGAGATAAAGAATATAGCTGTGGCAGAACGGTATCAGAAGCAGGGATATGGGAGAAGATTCATAGAATACTTGGAAAGCGAATACCGGGGACGGTTTTCGGTTATTCGCGCAGGAACGGGCGACAGTCCGCTTACAACGGGATTTTATGAGAAATGCGGTTTCAGACGGTCGTTTGCGGTGAAAAACTTTTTCACCGATAATTATGACCACCCGATATTCGAGGGCGGCAGACAGCTGGTCGATATGATATATTTTGAAAAAGAAATAGGAGAATAGCCATGAAACGATACATAGCCGGACTGGCAACGGGGCTGGCGGCTGGAGCGGTGATCTTCAACATCCCGGCCGTCGCCGAAAATATTGACGCTGTACTTAACAGGGTGCGTATAAATGCTGATGGTATAGACTGCATACAGTGGGATGAGGAATATACGCTTGCAAACGGGGACAGCGTGCCGGGGAGCATACTTTACGAGGGCACAACATATTTGCCTGTGCGTAAATTAGGTGAGCTTTTCGACAAAAAGGTATATTGGAACGGGGATTCTATGACCGCCGCTTTCACTTCTTATCCCGAGGAGGAACGGGTCGTTGCGGAAATGGCTGACAAAAACGGGAACGTATGGGAGTATTATACGTTCAAGACAAGAGAACTGATAAGCTCCGGCAGCATACGGTACGATCATTTTCTGGGAGTGCGGGACGTAACGCGCGGCAACGAACGTGTGTACTACATAGCCGGAGATTCGGTGCGCGTTACCGATACAGAAATATACTTCGCCCGCAGACAAAGCAATGTAGCTAATATGTATAACGATCCGGTAAAGATAATGCGTCTTGCATTTAGCAATGATGCCGACAGCCAGGACGGTGAGGAGGTTGCTGAAATAAACGCCACTGCCGGCGGAAATGTGATATTTGACGGCGATTATGTGTATTACGCAAGTTATTATCAGAGCAATGCATCGCCGCATGACAGATTGATCGCATACAACTATATCACCGGCGAGGAAATAAGCATGGACACCGCTATAAGGACGCAGATAGGCCAATTGCAGCTGGTGACAAGCGACGACAGGAAAGCGGTGCTTGAATTTACTCTGTATAACCCGGGCGGCGGAGAGAATGTTGAGGTCGTTTTTGATAAAAACGAGGGGACGTTTTCCTAAAGAAACAGCCCGAACTGCTAAATTAGATGCAATGTGAACAGAGTGCTATGCTGATATCACGGGAATAGGAGATCATCCTGGTGAATGTTAATGAGTCAAGATCAAAAAGTGATATAGAATTATATATACAGAATGAGGAGATTAATGAATGCCATAAAAACCGTGATCTTTTCCCAATAAAGCCTTGACAGGTATACGAAAAAATGATAAAATATACTACAGACAGATGAATATAAAATGCAGGGGGACCGTTTGGTTGAGAGAGCATTTGGCTCGACCCTTTGAACCTGTTAGTTAAGACTATCGTAGGGAGCAGTGATAAAAAAGCGTTCCCGTTTTAGTAATAGGAACGCTTTTATTGTTTCCCGGAGCTTTTGCTGTGTCCGCGGCAAAAGCCGGAGAGAATAACTTGCGGACGGAAAGGCAAGTGAAGAAATTGTCATACAAGACACAAATGGAGGCTGCAAAGCAAGGGATAATAACGCCGCAGATGGAGACTGTGGCCAAAAAGGAGAGTATAGCGCCTGAGCTGCTGCGTGAATGGGTGGCAGCAGGACGGGTGGCCATTCCTGCCAATATCAATCACACTTCGCTCAGTGCTGAGGGATTGGGTGATGGACTTAAGGTAAAGATAAACGTAAATCTTGGCATATCCGGCGACAGCGTGGATTATGAACGTGAGATGAAGAAGGTGCGTATGGCAATAGATTTCGGGGCGGAGGCAATAATGGATCTGTCCAATTACGGCAAGACGAACACTTTCCGCCGTCAACTGATAGAGTATTCGCCGGCTATGATAGGCACGGTGCCGATGTATGATGCCATTGGTTATCTGGATAAGGATCTTCTGGAAATATCCGCTAAAGATTTCTTGAAAGTCGTAGAAGCCCATGCCAAAGAAGGTGTGGATTTTATGACTATCCACGCCGGGATAAACAAGCGCGCTGTGGAATGCTTGAAGAGAGACAAACGCCGTATGAATATCGTATCCCGCGGCGGTTCGCTGTTGTTTGCTTGGATGGAGATGACAGGTAACGAGAATCCGTTTTACGAGCATTACGATGAGGTATTGGAGATACTGCGTGAATATGACGTTACGATAAGTCTTGGTGATGCCTTGCGTCCGGGCTGCATCGATGACAGCTCCGATGCCGGGCAGATAAGCGAGCTTATAGAGCTGGGTGCTCTTACAAAACGCGCTTGGGAAAAAGATGTGCAGGTAATGGTCGAGGGGCCGGGACATATGGCGATAAACGAGATAGCCGCTAATATGCGGATGCAGAAGCGGCTGTGCCATGGGGCGCCGTTTTACGTGCTGGGGCCGATAGTGACAGATATAGCACCCGGTTATGATCATATAACCTCGGCTATAGGCGGTGCGATAGCGGCCTCCAACGGAGCGAATTTCCTTTGCTATGTGACGCCGGCTGAGCATCTGCGGCTGCCTGATGTGGACGACGTCAAGGAGGGCATCATTGCTGCTAAAATCGCTGCTCATGCAGCAGATATCGCTAACGGTATTCCCGGCGCCAGGGATATCGATAATAAAATGAGCAACGCCCGTCATGCTCTTGACTGGGATGAAATGTTTAAGCTGGCAATAGATCCGGAAAAAGCTCAAAGATATTACGAATCAACGCCTCCAACCGAACGTCATAGCTGTTCTATGTGTGGCAAGATGTGCGCAGTGCGTACTACGAATCTGATACTTGAAGGGAAAAAGGTAAAATTCTGTTCCGAGAAAAATGCCTGTGAGTAATATTGCAGAATGTGAAAAAATATCGGGATCCCGAACGTTTGGGATCCCGATATTTAAGTGCGTGCCATCGGGCGAGCAGCCAATCTGCGGCGATTATTGCTGTCAAATCACGACCGTACTTCGTCAGTTCTCTAGATTAGGGATTTAATCCAAATTCAAATTAAACATTTCTCTGCATATTTTCTTTCCCGAAACCGTTCTGAAGATTTTCCTATATGCATTCTCTATAGCTTGGTTTGATACTCCATCCTCATATAAATTTACGAGAAAATCTGCCTCTACGAGTATTTGATAGTCAATGCCGTCTATGTCATCATACGTATGGTGATGGGCGATGAGATACTGAACCCTGTCGGATACTTGACTCTCAAAGTGAAGATCATCCAAAAGTCTTTTTGCAATAGCGGGACCTTCTTTTTCCTGCAGCTTCCCGGTACACTCGCCATATTTTTCTTCACAGTAACGGATACCGATATCATGCGTCAATGCGGCCGTTTCAATAACAAACAGTACGTCCTTATCAACATCCTCCATTTCAGCAATCAGCTTTGCATAGCTGTGAACCTTACAAAAGTGATGTATCCTTTTCGCATCTCCGCTGTATAGATGTATCATTTCAACATGCAGTTTGTTTATCATATCGATTCTCCTGAAATATTTATAAATTCTTTTGCCTTTTATAGGTTTATTATAACATAAGAAATAATATAAATCAAAATGTCATAAACGACACTCTGAAAATATTGTTTTGGCAAAGCTGTGGCCCTTTTTATAAAAACCTTGTTTCTCATAAAATCGGTGCGCCTCAACTCTGTGGATACCGCTGTTTACTGCGATCAGCTCCACATGATTTTCGTTGAGATAGGACTCTGTCGTTTGCAATAATTTTGTGCCGACCCCTTGCCGTTGGTATTCCTTTTTCACAGCAAATGCAATGATACGCGCTATTTTCCCCGAATATTCAAATGCAAGACCTATGTGCACCCCTATAAATGCAATAACTTCGTTGTTATTTTCTGCCACAAATATGCAATAATTTTTGTCATCCTGCATTTGTTTAATTCTTAAAGCTAAATCCTTCTCTGCTACGTTATAGCCTAATTCACGGTTTATCAGTTCGCATATTCCACAAATATCATCACGGTCAAATTCTCGGAAAACCATATTTATCAGCCTCTTTTAACTTGCAGCGATTTCTTTTTTGTAATTTATCAGCGTTAAATGCTTATTAACAGCCTGCGGTTCTCCGATTTGAACATATCCCAACTTTTCATACAGATGGCAATTGCCTTTCTCCTCAAGAATAGTGTCTAAAATCCAGCATTTGCAGCTGCTGTGTATGCTTTCTATTTCCTTTAAAGCGGCTTGTGCGATACCTCTGTTTTGGTATTCCGGCAAAACTGCTAAAGCTGATACTTTGCAAATATCACCTCTTGCAATTATCCTGACGGCTCCCACGGGTATCCCTTCTTTGAGAAAAACATATCCGCTTGTTCCCGGTCGCGTATATTTCTCCAAAACCTCTTCTTTGCTTTCAAGATATGGGCTCGTATCTGTATCATGATATTTATCGAACAGCGGTTTGTAGGCTTTTTTCTGTATGTCAAACACCACGTCTATAAATTCTTTTTGAAAGTCAATTACTTTTATATGTTCCATGGTATCACCAATCCTTTAGTCTCTGTCCCATTCCCTTAATATTCTTTATCTTAGTGCGGGAAGCAGGTCACTGTTTACGTTTGCCTAAAATCAGGATAACAACAAGCGTTACAACCCCCAGAAGGATTATCGTTCCGCCCGGGCGCAGGTCGAGAAAGTATGAAAGCGTAAGTCCGGCGATTGTAAAAAATTCCGCAAACCCTATCGCCAGTGCAAACATTGAACGGTAGCTTTTGGCAAGGATCATCGCACAGGCAGCAGGGAGGACTATCAGCGAGGATATCATAAGCGTTCCCACCGTACGTGACGCCACGGACACTGTTATTGCTACCAGCAGCATGAACACAAAATTTATACCGCGTACAGGCACGCCGGCTATAGCGGCGCTTTCCTCGTCGAACGTTATATAGAAAAGCTCTTTATATAAAAGGAACGAAACGGCGGCCGCCGCTATGCATAGGATAATTGTCAGTGACAGCTCCAGATCCGAAACGGCGACGATAGAGCCGAAAAGGAAGCTATTGAGATTGGCTGAGGAGGAAGTGATGCGGTCGGAAAATATGGCCGTCAGTCCTACTCCTGCCGAAAGCACAACAGTAGTTGCTATCTCTGCGTAGCGTGAGAAAAACCGGCGCAGCCCCTCGATGCTGAATACGGCGGCTATGGAAAACACCACTGCTCCCAATACGGGGTTAAAGCCAAAAGCCAGTCCGCAAGCGATGCCGGCAAGCGCGGAATGTGAGGCGGCGTCGCCTATGTTCGATAGGCGTTTGAGGATTATCACAACGCCTATGCAGGGAGATATGACTGCTATCAGAACAGCTACCAAAAAGGCTCTCTGCATGAAAGAGTAAGACAACATTTCAATCAAGAAAAACACCTCCGGTTATAAGGCGGCGCAGCTCGCCCGGCGACAGCTCCGATTTTTTGCGGAAGCGGCAGTCTCCCTCGCCTGACAATATCAAGAGCTTGTTAGAAAGGCTCACTAGTGAAGCTGTATCGTGGTTGGTCATTACGATGGTTATCCCCTGTTTGTTCAACCGCCGCAAAAGCTCTGTTATTACCTCCACCGACATTGCATCGATCCCTACGGTTGGTTCATCAAGCAGCAGGAGCTTAGGTGAAGCTATCAGGGCGCGGGCGATGAACACCCGCTGCTGCTGTCCGCCGGAAAGCTGTCCGATAAGACGATTTTCGCAGCCGGTCAATCCAACCTGATCCATGACTTTATCAAAAAGTGCCATATCATCCTTTTTCGGACGCTTGAAAAGCCCCAGTCTTGGGTATAGGTTGGCCGTAACTACTTCGCGTACCGTTGCCGGGAAGGCGCTATTAAATGATGAGGCCTTTTGGGAAACGTAACACAGACCATCTATCGCACGCGAACTTTTGCGGTCGCGGCCCAGAATGGAAATGCTGCCCGAATTATAGGGTAAAAGCCCCAGAAGCAGCTTTAGGAGCGTGCTTTTTCCCGCTCCATTAGAGCCGATAACGCCGACAAAGTCTCCCTCCTCAACGGAGAACGAGATATTATCAAGAACATCTGTTTCCCCATAGCAGAAGGAAAGGCCTTTTACATCTATTACCTTCATTTTAAAGCCAGCTCCAGGTTGTCAAGATTTCTTCCCATCACTGTAAAATAATCCTCATCCTCGGTATTGCCCTCGAATGGGTCAAGCTCCAGCGTTTCAGCTCCCGTTTCGCGGACTATCGGTGCTGTTATATCGCTGTTTTTAAGCGGTTCAAAAAATACATAGCCGATGTTATTTGTTTTCATCAGCTCCACTATTTCGGCAATGCGCGACGGGGATGCATCACCTTCGCCTTGCAGGCCGCTGATGCTCACCTGCGTGAGTCCGTAGGCGTCGCAGAGATAGCCATAGGCTTGGTGAGATACAACGATATCTTTTTTGGGGCAGGCGGAGAGTCGCGTTTGGAAGGAGGAGTCAAGCGTTTTGAGCCTTGACAGGGCGTCTGCTAGGTTTGCCCGGTAGTAGTCGGCGTTTTCCGGATCGGCCAGCTCAAAACCGGCGCATATATTTTCTATTTCTATCATGGCCAGCTGGGGGTCGAGCCACATATGGGGATCTCCGCCCAGCTCCGGTATGCCGTCGGATGCTTCTACAATCTTGGCCGATTCGGAAAGCGTGGAAATATCCTTTGCCCAGTCATCCATGCCGGAGCCGTGATATATAAACAGGTCGCATTCCGATATTTCTGCCATATCGCTGGCTTTCGGTTCCCAGTCGTGAGGCTCGCTGCCTGCGGGAACGGCGTTTGTTATCTGGGCCTTATCTCCGCCGATTATGCGTGCGAAATCGTACATTGCATAAAATGAGGTATAAACTTTTATCCCCGCTTCCTGGGGAGAATTGTTGCTGGTGGAGCAGCCGCTGAGCAGCAAAAGCGGCAGCAGTAAAACGGATAATATTCGGTAAGCTCTCATAAACGTATATTCCTTTCTAGTTGAGAATTATTCTCAATTATTATAGCGCAGATGAAATAAAATGTCAAGATAAAAAAGACGGTCCTGCTTCGTTTAAAGGAAGCAGTCCGTCCGCATATCGTATGTATAGGGTTACATCTTAAATATAGCCTTTACTATCCCCCGGAAGCATTTGGGGACTTTCATAACAACTACTTTCATTATATTTTCCTCCTCACCATTTAAAAAGACATAAGTAACCAAGGAATATCAGTACGGCAGTCTCAAGTATGATAACGAGCGTAGGGGGCAGGATAAAACCTGTAACCACGCCGATACAAAACGCCAGCGATGCAGCGCCTGCTGTCTTGCAGCCTAAACAGTTTAAGCAGCATTTTTTCATTTTCGCTCATCCTCTCAAAAGCTTTTGATAATACAGTATATGAGCAGGAAGGGAATATGTTACAAAGCGGTTGACAAAAATGTGTGTTTGTGGTTTAATTATAATGGAGAATAGAAAATAATAGATAATTATAAAACGCGGCAGCGTTTTATAATTATTTCCTTATTCTGGGGAGCTCGAGGGTGAAACCCTCGAA
>CAYNRX010000036.1:0-23639 GCA_964399965.1 uncultured Lachnospiraceae bacterium
GAGTAAAAATGCTGAAAATGCGTCAAAAATTGCGAAAATAAAAGTTTCAGCGGTCGTAGACCGCCAATCAACGGAACTTTTATTTTCTTCATTAGCCAGAAATCAATTGCGAAAAGGTTTCGCAATTGACTAAATATTTATACACAGTCGGAGGGTTATGAATAGCTTGGAGCGGAGACCCAAATGGATATATATATAAATGATCTGTTGCGCTTTGATGAAAGTGAAATAGGGAATATAAGAGTAAAATTAAATATATATAACGGCTATGACGATCCGCGGGAGCTGTTTGCCGATGAGAGCAGAAGGGATATCCTAAATACTCAATGGCTGTTTTGGAGAGGAAGAGGCGACAGATATTTTACGACCGGGAATATTGCGATTTGCCTGGTCAGGATATCCAACGACAGTTGGCTGTTGACGACAATAAAAAGAGTGACCCGTGATCTTAATGTTAAAGAAGGCATAAGCTATGAGGGCGAGGAACTCGATGAATACAAAAAGTATTACGGGCGGCTTGTTATAAATTTTCATAACAATAGCCGCCGTATAGCGAGGAGATATGAGAGCATATACCGCCAGATGAAGGTTGAGCAGCTTCTTCCGGATGTATACAGCGGCGAGGATTTTCCGGGGTATGATAACGTCTGTATGAGCTATAAACAGCTATCTTCCGTCCTCATGGGAAAAAGAGAATGGATAACGGCACTGGAAAACCAGAAAGGTGTATATCTTATCACCGACAAATCAAACGGAAGGCTCTATGTTGGTTCGGCAACTGCTGAAAGAGGAATGATTTTGGCCAGATGGAGAAGCTACATAAATAATGGCCATGGAGGAAATAAAGAGTTACGGCGCATAGTGGAAGAAAAGGGCATTGATCATGTGCGAAATTATTTTCAGTACACGATACTTGAGAATTACAATGCTAAGGTGGATGATGAATTTATACTTTCGCGGGAGAGCTATTGGAAAAAAGTTTTGAAAACACGGGAATTTGGTTATAACGATAACTAAATTCGACAAAAAGTTTAAAAAAAATTAAAAAAATTTACAAAAAGGTCTTTTCTTTTTGTAAAAAATGTAGTATAATGAAAAGCGTAGCATAGTGCCGGGAGGATCCCCGGCGGTAGTACAGTTTGGGAAGCGTGGCTTCCCGGTAAATTTATCAAAAATGAAGTACGGAAGGACGGTAGTAAAAAATGGATCTGCAGCTTGCACAGACAGTTACTGTCATAGCGCTTGTTTTGTTTGTCGTTGTGATGGTAGGGATAGGATTTCACAGCTGGAAAAAGACACAAACGATCGAGGGATTTTTGATGGGCGGAAGGGATATCGGCCCCTGGGTTTCGGCGTTTGCTTACGGTACGTCTTATTTTTCAGCTGTTATTTTTGTGGGTTACGCCGGAAAACATGGCTGGAATATTGGCCTGGGCAGTATATGGATAGGTATCGGGAACGCCGTTTTGGGCTGTCTTTTGGCTTGGCAGCTGTTAGCAAGACGGACAAGGCATATGACGCATACGCTGAAATCAAAAACGATGCCGGAATTTTTTGAAGCCCGCTACAGCTCAACGGCAATGAAGGTGATATCGGCGATAATCATATTTGTGTTCCTGGTGCCGTATTCTTCGGCTGTATACACAGGCTTGGGCAATATGTTTTATGCAGTATTCCCACAGGTATCAACTAATGTATGGATGCTTTTAATAGCGGTGCTGACGGCTGTTTATCTGATATTGGGCGGATATGTTGCGGCAGCATATACGGATTTTGTTCAGGGCATCATCATGATCGTTGGGGTCGTGGCTATGGTTATAGCGGTAGTAAAGACGGATGCTGTCGGTGGTTTTGGCGAGTTTTATAATAACCTCAAGATGGTGGCCGATAACGGTGATGGGATAACGGGCGCGCAGCTTACGAACATTTTCGGAGGCTCTAGCTTTAAATTCCTCTGTACGAATATATTGCTTACGAGCTTCGGCACCTGGGGATTGCCGCAGATGGTGAGCAAATACTATGCCGTAAAAGATGATAAATCGATAAAGACCGCGACTGTGGTATCGACGCTGTTCGCTCTGATAATAGGCGCCGGTGCGTATTTTGTAGGATCGCTTTCCAGACTGGTGCTGAATAACCAGCTGCCGGAGGGCGGCGTTGATGCGGTGATCCCCACGATGCTCATGCAGGCTCTCGGCTCCGGTATGGTAACGGTGATAATACTGGCGGTAATATTGCTGTTGCTGCTGTCTGCGTCAATGTCAACGCTTTCGTCCGTGGTGCTTTCGTCCGCATCTGCCATATCGGTCGATCTGATGCCGGTGGTTGTAAAAAAATATGATAAAGGCACAGAAATGCTTTTGACAAGGACGCTTTGCCTGGTATTTGTGGCGGCCTCATATTTCTTTGCTACACAGAAGATATCTATTATCGTGAACATAATGTCATTCTCTTGGGGCATTGTCGCAGGTTGCTTTATAGGGCCGTACGTTTGGGGAATATTCTCAAAGAGGATAACAAAGGCCGGCGCTTTTGCGGGAATGATATGCGGTTTTTTGACCGTATTGATCCCCACTGTGGTAATAAGCGCAGCGAGTGGATTTGAGGCAGCATCGGCGCTTGCTCCGGAAATGGGAGTTGCGGCGATGGCGGTGTCGCTTATAGCTGTGCCGGTGGTATCGCTGTTTACAAAGCAATTTGATAAAAAACATATAGACGCAGTATTTACAAATTGATAATAAGTATGAGCTGAAAGGAATGGAACCGATGATTTGGAATGAAAAGATCGAAACGATGTCAAGGGAGGATATGCGCGCATTGCAGCTGGAAAAACTAAAGGAGACTGTAACGCGTGTGTATAACAGAGTGCCGTTTTACAAAAAACGCTTTGACGAGATCGGCCTTAAACCGGAGGACATAAAGACTCTTGAGGATATCAGGAGAATACCGTTCACTAACAAAAGCGACTTGCGGGACAATTATCCCTATGGCCTTTTTGGCGTACCCATGAGCGAGATAGTCCGCATACATGCATCTAGCGGTACTACCGGAAAACCGACCGTTGTTGGTTATACAAAGAAGGATCTTGACATGTGGAGCGAATGTATCGCGCGCCTTATCACGATGGCCGGCGGCACGAAGGACGATATTACCCAGATATCTTTCGGTTATGGCCTGTTCACCGGAGCTTTCGGCTTGCATCAGGGCATGGAAAAGGTCGGCGCGGCCGTTATTCCCATTTCGGCGGGAAACACAGAAAAGCAGCTGATGATAATGCAGGATTTTAAACCGACGATCCTTATAAGTACACCCTCGTATGCACTTTATATGTCGGAAGTCGCACAGGAGATGGGTATTACCAAGGACGATATAAGTCTTAGGATAGGAATGTTCGGAGCCGAGGGGCATACCGAGGAAATGCGCCGTGAGCTTGAGGAACGCTGGGGTATAAATGCTACCGAGAACTATGGCCTGTCAGAGGTCATGGGGCCGGGCGTAGCCGGTGAATGTCTTGAGCATACAGGTATGCATATAAACGAGGATATGTTCATAGTGGAGATAATAGATCCCGAGACTGGCGAGGTGCTGGAGGATGGTGAAAAGGGCGAGGTAGTAATAACGCCGCTTGGCAAGGAAGGCATACCGCTTCTGCGCTATCGGACCAAGGATGTAAGCTGGATAATGCGTGAGAAATGCCCCTGCGGAAGAACTACTGCCCGGCTCCATAAAATACAGGGCAGGACTGACGATATGCTTATAATCAAAGGCGTAAACGTATTCCCGTCTCAGGTAGAAGGCGTGCTTCTGGGCATAAATGCCATCAGTCCTCAGTATCAGTTGGTAGTGCGCAAGAAGGGTTATGTAGACGACCTGGAGGTCAAGGTGGAGTTGGCAGACGGCAGCCTTCTTGAGGATTATAAGGGGCTTGAGGATCTGAAGAAAGAAATACAGCATAAGATACATACAGTGCTTGGTATTATGGTAAAGGTAACGCTGCTTTCTCCGAAGTCGATAGAGAGAACGACCGGTAAGGCAAAGAGAGTAATCGATTTGAGATAATGAGATAACATCGGGCTGCCGCTGGCGATTTAGTGATTTTTATTGCAATTTCGTCAAATACACTTTGACAGCTGTATGGGATATGGTATAGAATATATCATTTTAAAGGACGTGATGTCAAATGAAACTCATGCGATCTGCTCTTCTCGCTGCCGGTATGCTCCTGCTGTTATGCACAGCCGCTGTCTGTTCCGTCTCTGCCGAAGAGGTCGGTACTGTGATAGGTCAGGTCACATATGCCGACATTGCTACGTACGTTAATGGTAACCGTATCCCGGCTTAAAAAATGGATTTCGGCAGCAATTTCTATACACACTACGTAGAACCGGAAGCAACACGACCGACGGAAGACATCGCCTCGAGGATATCAGATATCTCCGGAACAAAGCTTGAGCCTTATGTTCTTCTGCTTTCCAAGGCAGGCATGATAGACATAAATGACTACAACGGTGACCCCATACATCCGTACAGAGGCAGCACCATGACAGACGCCGCCTTCCTGGTATCACGCATTTTGGGATGTCCGGCTGACTATGTCGATGCATTCGAGTATTTCCGTGAGGAATATTATAGCATCATCCACGCCGAATCCGATATACCCGATCTTCGTGATTGTTCCTACCATGAGATAATCGCAGCGGATGCTTCATCTATCCCGGAATGGTCAAGGAAGTATTTTGCATATTTGCTGGATATAGGCGTGATCGATATAAACGCTGATGGAAACCTTTATCCCAATGCGTTTTTATCAAAGGAATCGGAACAGCAGCTTATAGCCGCTATGCTTGGATATATGGAGCGCGGTATAACGGATATTGATATAGATTTTATGCTTTATTCAAGTTACGATGAGCCGGTAACAGAAACTCCCCATAAGCTGACATCTCCCGCTCAGATAATAGACGATATTTTGTATGTACCTTTCTATTCCCTGTTTAACGAAACATACAGGAACGAGCACATAAGCGATGCCGGCGCTTACAAGTTTTTGCCGGCAGACGAGCCATTCAGAATAGAGGATAACGATCTATATATAGGTTTCACCCGCACTTTTGTTGGGCAATATATTTTCTCGGGAGATGATGGTTACTTTCTCGATGTTTTCCCGGGGCTGTACGGATGCGTAACTCACGTGTCCTCTCATGCATGGGCGGGTTCGGATGTGCCTTTCTTTCACGAATCCGACCACCCCATATTAACACTGTACGGAGAACCGATGATACCTGTATACGATTACAGCACCGGAGAAGAAACCGAGCTGTTTGACTCTGTTTTATCTGATAAAAGCTATTTTAACCCTGATAACAATACGTTAAAATTTATTTATAATAGCGGCACAACAGGTATGTCATAAAGAATAACAATCAAATAATGGCTGTAGAAAAATAAACAGCCGGAGAATAGAAAAATGAGGACGATTGCAGCTGCAAAAGTCCTCATTTTTGGGTATAATTTAAACAGGAGATTATAACACTGTAGTCCTATGTTGTTATTAAAATGGCGGCTCTATATTTTATTTATCTGAAAGTTCCATTGCCTTAAGGTATTCCGTCTCAAACCCCGGCTCCATAGCAAGTTCCACCGGCCTGGCAAGAGATATCAGCTGTTGTATGCGCGTCTCGGCTTTAGGATCGGCGGCGAATTTCAGCAGGCCGCCAAGAGCAGAATTGCCTGCCGGGTAAAACGGTATCCCCGGCGGTATCAGACCGACGGCAGGGGCTTTTTTAAGGTAATTACCCAGTCCTCCGGAAATATATATGCAAGAGATATCATTATATGCTAATCCGGCCTTTTGTAAAAGAATATCCGTTCCGGAGCGAACGGCCGCTTTTGCCAGCTGGAATTGGCGGATATCGTTTTGAGTGAGTACAATGTTTTCGTACAGCGGATAGCCGGTCTCGAAGTATTCACCCCTCAAAAGCCCGTTCCTATCAACAATGCTGTGTTCTAAAAGCTCGGCTATGACTTCCACTATACCACTTCCGCAGATGCCGCAGGGTTTGGCGCCGCCGACCGTAGATATAATCCCGGTATCCATATCCCAGCCGGATATGGCTCCGGGTATGGCAGGGCAGCCGCAGGATATATTGCCGCCTTCAAACGAAGGGCCGGCGGCGGTAGAGGCTGTGAATATCCCCGCAGGCGTCTTTAAGGCCAGTTCACCGTTGGTGCCAAGATCCATAAGCAAGCAGCAATCCTGACGGCGGTCGAAGTCAAGGTATAAAAGTCCGGAGACGATATCGCCGCCAACAAAGGCGGATATACCCGGAAGTATTACTGCCGGAGCATCCGTGTCAAGCTGTAGGAGCGTTCGGCAGTCCGTTTTTACTGACGAAAGCGAGTGGGGAGAAAATGGATATTGGCCAAGCCCTGACGTATCCCAGCCTATCAGAAAATGCACCATGGCAGTATTGCCGCAAATTATGACAAGGTCAACACCTTTACAGTCGCTTTCCTGTATGATCTCCTCTGCAAGCGCGCGCAGCTGTGATCTTATCGAAGAAGTAAGCTGCAGGGCGCCAAGTCCCACGCTTCGTTCTATGCGGGAGATGATGTCCGCGCCGAATACGCGCTGACGGTTGACGGCGGTTTTAGTAAGAGATACGCCGGGGGCGGTAAGCCGGCAGGCGATAGTTGTAGTGCCAACGTCAATGCAGAGGGCACGGATATCCGTTTCGGTGTTTGTAAGGCTGGAGGTTTCGGCAAAAATGTCCTCGGAAGGCTCCGTTCGCAGAGGACAGCTGTTGCGGGAACATTGCCAACATTTGCGGCCGCAAAGCATGATATCACGTCCTTTCTGAACGATATTATACTACAAGCTATACCTTTTATCAAGATTGAATAGGATTTTTTGTTAATAAATTTTAAAATTTTAACGATATAGATTGAAAATATCGTTTTTTTATGCTACAATATTAAAATAATAAAAGTATCCGCAGATTCTTTTTGCGGCAAACCTACAGGAGAAGTGATGATAAATGAAAAATGATAAAGGACCGAAAAGACAGCCGTTTTTCAAGAACCCTTTTTTCATAATCCTCATAGCGTCTGTGCTGTTTTCTCTGCTTTTGAATATAGCAATGACGTCACTGACGGCGCCAAAACAGCAGGAGATAAGATATGACGAGTTCATGACTATGCTGGAAAATGGCGAAGTGAAAACAGTGGTTTTAAGTTCCGATAAGATCACTGTATATAAAAAATCAGCAGAGGAGCTGCAAAAAGCGCAGGAAGAGGCGAATGCCGATAAGACGATAACCCAGGTCGCAGGAGAGCTTGAGCAGTCGGCCGATATAATCGCAGGCGAGGCCACGGCGGAGCCGTCCGAGCAGCCGGAGCCGACAATGTCGGCTGCCATGTCCGTGCTCAATATGTATGGCGATGTGGTATCGAAGATGAACGGAGAGACTGTTTATTACACAGGATACATCTATGATGAGAGGCTTTTGGAAAAGCTTGATACGTACGATGTAGAATATTATACGCCGTATTCGCAGACCAGTCCGCTGATGGAATTTTTTGTGACCTGGATACTGCCGCTGGGTATAATGTATCTGATATTCTTCCTTATCATGCGTATGCTGTCGAAAAAGATGGGCGGCGGCATGATGGGCGGCGTCGGCAAATCGAACGCAAAGGTTTATATGGAATCAAAGACCGGCGTTACCTTCCAGGATGTAGCGGGACAGGAGGAGGCCAAGGAATCGCTCAATGAGATAGTCGATTTCCTGCATAATCCCGGCAAGTATACGGCCATCGGTGCTAAGCAGCCCAAGGGTGCCTTGCTCGTAGGGCCGCCGGGAACCGGTAAGACGCTCCTGGCAAAGGCTGTGGCCGGAGAAGCAAAGGTGCCGTTTTTCTCCCTGTCCGGTTCGGAATTTGTGGAAATGTTTGTCGGCGTCGGTGCATCAAGGGTCAGGGATCTGTTCAAGCAGGCGGCGGACAAGGCTCCCTGTATCATATTCATAGACGAGATAGACGCGATAGGAAAGAGCCGTGATACCCAGCTTTCGACCAATGATGAGCGTGAGCAGACGCTTAATCAGCTGTTGGCGGAAATGGACGGTTTCGATTCTTCAAAGGGCGTGGTTATACTGGCCGCCACCAACCGCCCGGAGGTTCTCGATAAGGCGCTTTTGCGCCCGGGCCGCTTTGACCGGAGGATAATAGTGGAAAAGCCTGATCTTAAGGGCAGGGAAGAGATACTGAAGGTGCATTCCAAGAATGTCAAGATGGATCCTGACATTGACCTGCATGAGATAGCTTTGGCAACGAGCGGCGCTGTCGGCGCAGATCTTGCTAACATTGTAAATGAAGCTGCTCTGAGGGCTGTGCGCATGGGACGCAGACTGGTGCTCCAGGAGGATCTGATGGAGGCAGTGGAGATAATAATCGCCGGCAAGGAGAAAAAGGACCGGATCCTGTCCAAGAAAGAAAAGCGCATAGTGGCTTTTCATGAGGTGGGTCATGCCCTGGCAAGCGCCTTGCAGAAAAACACCCAGCCGGTGCAGAAGATAACGATAGTTCCTCGTACGATGGGTGCCCTCGGCTATACGTTGCAGGTGCCTGAAGAGGAGCGTTATCTGATGACAAAGGAAGAGATCATTGATCAGATAACTGTTTATCTGGCCGGAAGAGCGGCCGAAGAGCTGGTTTTCGGGTTGCAGACAACGGGAGCATCGAACGATATCGAGCAGGCAACGAATCTCGCACGATCGATGATAGCCCAGTACGGTATGTCCGACAAATTCGGTATGGCAGGGCTTGAGAGTATCCAGAACCGATACCTCGATGGAAGGAATGTTTCCAATTGCTCCGAAGAGACGAAGACTGTTATAGATAATGAAATAGTTTCCCTTTTGAAGAGCTGCCATGATAAGGCCTACAGCCTGCTGGAGTCGAGCAGAAAAGCACTTGATGAGATAGCGGAGTTTCTGATAGAACGAGAGACGATAACCGGCGCGGAGTTTATGGATATATTAAACCGCGTGCGCCGCGAGGAAAACATGGAGGAGATCCCTCTGGCAAAGAGCGAGGATAAAACGGAGAGTATCGCAGATACAGAGAATCCCGCAATCCCTGAGTAATAAAACAAGGCCCTGCCCGATGCAAAACGGAGTCAGGGCTTTGTTAAAATCGTGTAAGATGATGCCGTTTTTTGGCAAAAGACTTGAAAAATGCAAATTATATGATATAATAAATACAGAATTGGGAAAGGAAGGAAAAATATGGTATACGTAATTTTAGCTGACGGTTTTGAAGAGATAGAGGCGATAGAGCCGGTGGATATTTTAAGGCGAAGCGGTGTGGAAGTGTCTACGGCCGCGATAGGAGAGAAGCTTATGGTGCGCGGAGCGCACGGCATAAATGTAGAGGCGGATATGCGGGCGGCGGATATAGAGCTAAAGGAGGGAGATGTGCTTATGCTGCCGGGTGGTCCGGGGCATGAACTTCTGGATGCGTCAAACACGGTGCACGGGCTGATAAATGAAGCACAGATACGCGGCTGTCTGACGGCGGCTATATGCGCCGCTCCTTCTGTAATAGGTAAAAAGGGGATGCTTTCAGGAAAACGCGCCACCTGCTATCCGGGGTACGAACAGTATCTCTACGGAGCAGAGGTGACGGGAAATAAGGTTGAAACAGACGGCAGCTTTGTAACAGGCAAGGGCCCCGGAGCTGCTGCGGAGTTTGGGTTCGCGCTGGCCGCTATGCTGAAAGGGCAGGAGACGGCTGACGCTGTGAGAAAGGCGATGCAGTTTTGAGCAAGCATGAGCAGAGAGAACGCGCCAGAAAGCTGCGCTCTGCACTGACAGGAGAGGAAAGGCGGGAAAAAGACAGGGAGATCTTTAACAATCTCATGTCAATGCCGGAGATACAAAAGGCGCGTTCGGTGATGATATACCTTTCCTTTGGCAGTGAAGTCGATACATTCCGGATATTGGAGGAGCTTTTAAAAAGCGGTAAGAGCGTATATGCCCCTGTTACAGATCCCAAGACCTGCCATATGACGGCGGTGAGGGTGGAAAACCAGGCAGACCTAAAACGCGGAGCCTACGGAGTGGCGGAGCCGGGCGGAAATACATCTTTGGCTCCGCAAGAGCTGGATGTGATATTGATCCCCGGATTGGTGTTTGATGAGAGCGGCGGCAGGATAGGCTACGGAGCTGGCTATTATGACCGCTTTTTGAGAAAGACCAATGCCGTAAAGGCGGCTCTTTGCTATGAACTGCAGCTGGTGGAAAAGGCGGAGACTGATCCTTGGGATGAAAATGTGGACTGCATAGTAACGGAAAGGGCGGTGATCCGGTGTGGAAAAGCGGTTTCGCGGCTTTGAAAACGCCTGGTGGCTGGGACTCTTGTTTTTGGCGGTGATGTTTTTTTCGCAGCTTTTGCTGGGAAGGCTCATTCCTCAGAGTGTTTCCGATGGATGGTTCAATATTATATGCCAGCTGTTCATGCTGCTGCCCTGCGCTGTTGGGTTTATAGTATTAAAAAAGACATACCCGCGGGTATCGCTCGCCGACAGCTTGAGCGTGCATAAATTCAAGATCGTATTGGTGCCGATATTGTTTTTTCTGCCGTACTGTGCGCAACAGTTTTTCGGCGTGATATTGACGCCGCTTGATTCGTTGATATCAGGGCTGTTTGGCTCTTACGATCCCGGTTATCAGGAATATATGGGGGCGGAGGAGATAGCGCTTACGCTTTTGTCAAGCGTGGTGTTGGCACCGCTTATAGAGGAGTTTATGTTCCGGGGTGTGATAATGAAGCTCTTGGAGCGGTATGGGCTGTTAAGAGCGGTTCTCTACTCGTCATTGATATTTGCGTTGATGCACTTGGATCCGACATCCTTTGTGATGGTATTTTTGCTGGGAATGATATTTGCGCTGGTGAAATACGTGAGCGGCTCGATATGGACGGCGGTGCTTATGCACGGGTCGAACAATCTTTTGAGCTTGCTGATATATCTTTATGCCGACAATATCAGTGATCTTTCCGGGATATTGCTGTTGTTTTTGGCGTCAATGTTTGCGCCGGTGTTGTTTTTGCTGGCTATGTATATCTGCCGCGGGAGCAGCCGCTGGTGGAGAGGGCTTGTATGGAGGAATAATTTTTCGCATAAGCTTTCGGCGGCAATGGTGATATTTATTGCCATATTTGTGGGGATAGGCACTGTGACGGCGGCCTATAACATCTATCAAAACAGCGACACGTATTTTACGTACGAGTATCCCGAGGAAAATATCCCGTATGATGAAAGATATCCATTCGGTTGGGAAATCCCGCCTGTCGAGGAATATCCGCAGAATAGATACGCGCCATCCGCCAATAGATCGTAGCAAGGAGGAGATAAAATGCTGTTTGATTCTCATGCGCATTATGACGATGAAAGATTTGACGAGGATCGTGATGAGCTGCTTTCGTCGATGATGGAAAATAATGTCGGAGGGATAGTAAACTCCTGTTCGGAGCTTTCCGATATGGAGAGGATAGTTCCTCTTATAGAAAAATATCCGTTTATGTACGCAACTGTCGGTATACACCCGCATTCGGCCGATAAACTGACTGACGGCTCCCTGGAGGAGATAAAGAGATATCTTAGGCACCCCAAGATAAAGGCGATAGGAGAGATAGGCCTTGACTATTATTATGACCTTTCGCCGCGAGAGGTGCAGAAAAAAGCCTTTGCTGCTCAGGCGGAGTTAGCTAAGGAGCTTGATGTACCGATAGTTATACATGATCGTGATGCGCATAAGGATACGATGGATATCCTGCGCGGTATAGATATCAGGGACTGTGGCGGAGAGTTTCACTGCTATGCAGGCGGAGTGGAAATGGCGCGGGAGATACTGGACTGGGGGATGTATATAGCATTCGGAGGCTCGCTCACGTTTAAGAATGCCAGGCGGCCGGCTGAAGTTGCCGCCTATGTTCCTCTTGATATGATGCTGATAGAGACCGACAGCCCATATCTCACTCCCACGCCGTACAGAGGAAAACGCAACTCGTCGCTATATATCCACCTGGTGGCGGAGAGGATCGCGCAGATAAAGGGTATTGAGGTGGAGGAGGTCGAAAGGGTGACGTTTGAAAATGCGAAAAAATGCTTTAATATCGGGGAGTGATAAGAAATGGCAGCTATGAATATAGTCTACCGCTATCAGGGCAAGCTGTATGTAAACCTTACAAACCGCTGCACAAACCGCTGTAAATTCTGTATACGATATACGCCCTCAGGAGTTGACGGCATAGATTTATGGCTGGAGAGGGAACCGACAGTTGACGAGGTTACGGCAGCCCTTGAAGAGAATGATTTTACGTCATATCCGGAGGTAGTTATCTGCGGCTACGGTGAACCGCTGATGCGGTTTGAAACGGCGATGGAGGTTTGCCGTTATATCAAGGAACACAGCAAAGCGAAGATACGCATAAACACCAACGGTCATGCCAGCCGTGTTGCCGGGCGCGATGTCACACCGGAGCTTCGGGGGCTGGTTGACGTCATTTCCATCAGCCTCAATGCTAAAAATGCCGCCGAATATAACGAGATATGTGTCTGTCAGTTCGGCGAGGACGGGTTTTACGAGATGCTGGAATTTGCCAAGAAGGCGGCAAATTATGTCCCGGAGGTCGTGTTATCGGTCGTGGACGTGCTGCCGGAGGAAGATATAGAGGAATGCCGCCGGATAGCTTTAGAATGCGGAGTGAAGTTCCGCGTCAGGGAGTATTCGGAATAAGCCCCAATTCATTTATATATTGGATAAGGGCGGCGGAACGGAACGGTTTGGTGAAGACCCTATCTGCTCCCGCCAGTATTATGTCCTCTTTCTTATAAGGCAGCTCGGCAGAGGTCATAGCAGCTATCTTTGCTGCGGGCAAGGCCGCTCTAAGACGCATTATTGCCTCCAGCCCGTCGGCGTCAGGCAGTGACAGATCGCAGATGATAAGTGCGGTATCGCTGCTTGCTAGTTTTAGAGCGGCGGAAAGGGACGCGGCGACTGCCTTGCGGCATTCTGCCGTGTTTTTTATTTTGTGCGCAATGATGCGGGCGGCAAATTTCTGGTATTCAACGATCAAAATTTCCATATCGGCAATGCTCCTTGAAAAATTTATAAAAAATTTCGCTGCTGCGTATTGTACTTTTTCCAAAAATATTATATAATAAAATATATTATTCTGCAAGGAGAAAAAAGTGGATAACAAGGTTTCTATTGTAAAATGTTTCACATACGATAAAGCCGCAGAAGGGATAGACAAGGCCGTTGGACTTTTAGGCGGCTGGGATAAATTCATCAAACCGGGCATGAGGGTCGTGATAAAACCGAATCTTGTCTCCCGGAAAAAGCCTGAAGAAGCAGCCACTACGCACCCGGCAGTCTTGCGGGCAGTGATAGAGGCGGTGACGAGCCGGGGAGCATCGGCGCTTATTGCTGAAAGCCCGGGAGGGGCTTACAATGCGGCTGTGCTGGCCGGCGTATATGGCGGCTGCGGGATAACGGCGGCCGTTGAAGGGACGAAGGCCAAGCTAAATTACGACTGTTCCTTTACCGAAGTGAGCTGCCATGAGGGAAAGACGGTAAAAAGCTTCCCAATAATAGACCCGATACTGGACGCGGATTTGATAATATCGTTGCCGAAGCTCAAAACTCATGCTATGACCAGCTTTACCGGCGCGGTCAAAAATATGTTTGGCACTATCCCAGGGACACATAAGGCAGAGCTGCATTTCAGGCTTGATGACCGGCGAGCGTTCTGCTCAATGCTGGTAGATCTGTACTGCTGCGTAAACCGTACACCGGTATTGTCGATAATGGACGGCATAGTAGGCATGGAGGGCAACGGCCCCACGAGCGGTGAAAACCGGGAGCTTGATATTATCCTGGCCGGAATGAACGCCCATGCGGTAGATCTTGCCGCCTGCTATATAATAGACTATACGCCTGATGAGGTGGATACCGTCAAAGAAGCCTATGAGCGCGGCCTTATACCGAAAAGCGCCGTGGAGCTGGAAATACTTGGAGAGGATATGCGTAAGCTGGTGGTAAAGGACTATAAAAAACCCGAGAGCCATTTCAATTTGCTCCGGCTCCTATCACTGCCGCCATCGGTAAACAGCTGGGTGATAAAGAGGTTTGCGGCCAAGCCGATGATAGATTATGATGGCTGTATAGGATGCGGGGAGTGTTTCAGAGATTGTCCGCCGAAGGCGATAGAAATGGTAAGCAGGCGGCCGGTCATCAATGAGGACAAATGCATAAAATGCTTCTGCTGTCAGGAATTGTGTCCGCAGAAAACAATAAAGATAAAGCGTTCATGGTTCAATAGAGCCATGCTAAAAATATTAAGATAACAACGGAGGATGAAATGATAAATATCGTGCTTGTGGAACCGGAGATCCCGCAAAATACTGGCAATATCGCCCGCACCTGTGCTGCGACCGGGGCAAAGCTACATATCGTAAAACCAATGGGGTTTACGATAGATGACAAGAAATTAAAGCGAGCAGGTCTTGATTACTGGCATCTTTTGGGAGTGGTGTATTATGACAGCCTGGAGGTTTTTTTGCAGGAGCATGGGGATAAGAGGATGTGGCTGGCTTCGACGAAAGCGAAGAAGATATATTCAGACGCCGATTTCCATGACGGTGATTTCCTGCTGTTCGGCAAGGAGACAAAGGGGCTGCCGGAGGAGCTTTTGCACGAGCATCCGGATGAATGTATAAGGATCCCCATGATAAGTGAAGCCAGAAGCCTGAATCTGTCCAATTCGGTGGCGGTGATCGCCTATGAGGCTTTGCGGCAGCTGGGGTTTGAGGGGCTTAAGACAAGCGGTGAGCTGACAAAGTTCAGCTGGTAAGATCTATTTGGAGGAAAAACTATGGCAAAAATAAAAATAATCGTGGACACTGCCGCCGATATGCCGGAGGAATTGAGAAAGAAGCACGATATCGGCTTGTTGTCGTTTTTGAGTATCTTTGACGGAAAGTCATACGTCACAGGTGTAGACATAACCAATGCAGAGTTTTATAAAATGCTCACAGAGGCGAAGAATATACCAACGACGTCACAGACGCCGTATCAAGACATGTACGACTATCTGCTAAAGATGAGCAGGGAGTACGACAGTGTAATATATTTTACTATATCGTCCAAGGGAAGCGGCCAGTATCAGACGGCATCCCTTATACGCAGTACGATATTAGAGGAGGACAATCCCGGGGCAGATATAAGGATAGTAGATACTATGAGCTATTCTTTATATATTGCCGTGACTGCGCTAAAGGCAGCCGAAATGGCCGAGGAAGGAAAAACGGCTGATGAGATAGTCAGCTTTTGTACCGAGTATATAAAGACGTGGCACGCTTTTCTTTTGGTAGATACGCTCAAATATCTGGAAAAGGGAGGACGCATAAACAAGGCCGAGGCTATATTAGGTACGCTTTTGGATATTAAGCCGGTACTGACGATAAGAAACGGTCTTGTGGAGGCCGATGATAAGCTGCGGGGCAAGAAGCGGCTTTTTGATAAGCTGATAGAAAAAATACGGGAATACCCCGATTTTGACGAGGGGCATAAGGAATTTATGATAGTTCATTCTGATGCGGAAAAGGGCGAAGAGCTTCGCCGCAAGCTAGCGGAGGAATTTGAAATAGACGATGTTTTACTGTTCGGTGAGTTTGGTCCGGTAGTGGGGACCCATACAGGACCAGGAGCTGCGGCGGTGATTTTCAGAGTGCATGGAGGAAAAGAAGAATGAAGTATATTGTTATTTTAGGCGATGGAATGGCCGACTATCCGGTGGATGAATTTGGCGGAAAGACTGTGCTGGAGGCATCATATAAACCGAACATGGACTATATGTGCGCTCACGGCGAATTGGGTATGGTAAAAACCGTGCAGGAAGGCATGAAGCCCGGGAGCGATGTGGCAAATCTTTCAGTTATGGGTTATGATACGAGAAAATATTATTCGGGCAGATCTCCCTTGGAGGCTGCATCTATCGGCGTGGATATGAAGGATACCGACGTTACGTTCCGCTGTAATATAGTGACGCTTTCCGATGAGGAGAATTACGAGGACAAGACTATGCTTGATTATTCGGCCGGAGAGATATCGACCGAAGAGGCGCGGGAGCTGATGAAGGCAGTCGCTGAAGGGTTAAATAACGATATCGTAAAATTTTACAGCGGAGTGAGCTACCGGCATTTGATGATATGGGACAACGGTTCAACAAATGTGGAGCTCACACCGCCGCATGACATATCTGACAGAAAGATAAAAGAATATCTCCCCAAGGGCGACCATGCGGAGGAGATATTGGCACTGATGAAGAAGAGCGAAAAGATATTAAAGGATCATCCGGTCAATAAAAAGCGCATAGCCGAGGGGAAAAATCCTGCCACCTCTATCTGGATATGGGGCGAAGGCAGGAAGCCTATGCTTGACAATTTTAAGGAAAAATTCGGCATTGAAGGCGCCGTAATATCGGCGGTTGATCTTATAAAGGGCATAGCTATATGCGCCGGTATGAAATCTATAGACGTTGAGGGAGCTACGGGTAATGTGGATACCAACTTCAGCGGCAAGGCCGAGGCGGCGTTGAAAGCGCTTGAGGACGGGGCAGATTTTGTCTATATCCATATGGAGGCTCCGGATGAATGCGGCCATCAGGGAGATCCGGCCAATAAAAAGCTCTCCGTTGAATTGATAGATGACAAGGTAGTGGGTTATCTTCGGGAGCAGCTTTCAAAGAAGAATATAGATTACAAGATGCTGATAATGCCCGATCACCCGACACCAATAAAGCTAAAGACGCACGTATCTGACCCGGTTCCGTTCGTTATATATGACAGCAGGGAGGACAAAGCCGGCTCCGGTAAGAGTTACACCGAGGAGAATGGGCGTCAGACCGGCCTTTATATAGATGAGGGCTGTACGCTTATAAACAGGTTCCTGTCATAGGAGGTAGATGCGTATGAAATTCAAGTCCGGCACATGGAGGATAGCGGCGATAGTTATAGTGCTTGTACTCGTGTGCATTGGCGTGTATTTTGCACTGCCGTATATATGGAGACTTTTTAAAGGTATAATAAGCCTGTTTCTGCCGTTTATACTGGGGTATATATTTTCCCTGCTGGTAAGGCCGCTGGCGGATCATTTCCAAAAACGGCTGAAACTTCCCAGGGGGCTGGCGGCGATATTGGTGATAGTGGTGATAATAGGAGTGATAGGCGGAGGCTTGAGCTTTGCGGTGTGGAAGGTCATTGTTGAGGTGCGAAATGTCAGCGACCAACTGCCGCAGATAGTGGATTCCATAGGGCAGAGCATAGAAAACGTCAGGATAAGCCTTTCGGGAGTCTTCCAGAGGCTGCCGGGAAATATCCAGGTGGCAATACAGAGTGTGAGCCAGAGTATATCCGATTGGGTGGCGGAGCTTATAAATACGAAATCGACGCCTATGGTATTGAAAGCGGGCGACTTTGCCAAGGCTTTGCCGGGGGTATTCATCGGGATAGTGGTATTTATACTGTCTTCGTATTTTATGGTATCAAATCCCCGTCCGGTATCTAATTTCATCAGCCGTGTATTCAGCGCCCGGTTTTTGGAAAAGACGCATAAGCTAGCCGAGGAGATAAAGCTTTATCTGGGCGGATATATCAGGGCGCAGGGAATACTCATGTGTATCGCCTTTGTGATAATTATGCTGGGGTTGACGATCCTGGGTGTGGATTATGCGCTGCTGATAGCGCTGGCGATAGCTTTTCTTGACGCCCTGCCGTTTTTCGGCAGCGGAGCGGTGCTATGGCCGTGGGCATTGATATCATTTATAAACGGCAATATAAAAACAGGCGTTGGCTTGGTACTGATATATATCTGTGTAGCAGTCGTAAGGCAGCTGGTGGAACCGAAGATAGTAAGCTCCAAGCTGGGTACGAATCCGCTTTTGACGCTGATGTCGATGTATATCGGCTATAGGCTTCTGTCTGTTGGCGGTATGATATTAGGTCCGATCATAATGCTTTTGGTAATGAGCCTTTACAAGGCAGGGGTATTTGACGGGTTGATCGAACTTCTGCATAAGATCAGAGATTTTTTGAAGAAGCAGCTGAACGTTTTAAAGCAGTATTTACAAACAATAGGAGGAAAAAACGAATGAGCAAATATTATATAACAACGGCGATAGCCTATACCTCAAAGACGCCGCATATAGGAAATACCTACGAAATAATCCTCACCGACGCTATCGCGCGTTATCACCGCTATATCGGTGATGATGTGTATTTTCTCACCGGGACAGATGAACACGGACAGAAGATACAGGAGATAGCCGAGGCCGAAGGGATAACCCCGCAGGAGCATGTGGACAGGATAGCAGGAGAAATACGTTCCATCGCCGATATGCTCAATATAAGCTATGACGGTTTCATCCGTACGACCGACAAACAGCATATGCAGACCGTGCAGAAGATATTTAAGCGTCTTTACGATCAAGGCGATATATATAAAAGCGAGTACGAGGGCTGGTACTGTACGCCATGTGAATCGTTCTGGACTGATACACAGCTTAAGGATGGCAAATGCCCGGACTGCGGCAGAGAGGTGCATAAAACTAAGGAAGAAGCATACTTCTTCAAAATGAGCAAGTATCAGGACAGGCTGATGAAACATATCGAGGAGCATCCGGAGTTTATTCAGCCTGAAAGCCGTAAAAAGGAAATGGTAAACAATTTCTTAAAACCGGGATTGCAGGATCTGTGTGTATCGAGAAGCAGTTTTAGCTGGGGTATACCGGTACCGTTTGACGAGGGACACGTTATTTACGTTTGGATAGACGCCCTTTCAAACTACATCACCGCCCTGGGCTATGATCCCGACAAAAAAGGCGAGCTGTACGAAAAATACTGGCCGGCAGATGTGCATATAATCGGTAAGGATATCCTGCGGTTTCATACCATATATTGGCCGATCATGCTGATGGCTCTGGGCGAACCGCTGCCTAAGCAGGTATTCGGCCACCCATGGATGCTTTTCGGCGAGGAAAAAATGTCCAAATCTCGCGGCAACGTTATCTATGCCGATGGCCTTGTACGCCATTTCGGCGTGGATGCAGTGCGTTATTATTCGCTGCATGAAATGCCGTTTGCACAGGACGGCAGCATTACCTACGAGGTGTTCATGAGCCGTTACAATTCCGATCTGGCCAACACGCTGGGAAATCTTGTTAATAGGACGGTTTCGATGGTCAATAAGTATTTTGACGGAGAACTGGTGTCAGACTCGGCGGCCGGGGAATTTGATGATGATTTAAAGGCTGTGGCTCAAGGTGCGCTGGCGCGTGTGGACGAGAAGATGAAAACGCTGCACGTGACCGATTCTCTTGATGAGATATGGAAGGTCGTAAACAGGGCCAATAAATATATAGACGAGACTGCGCCCTGGGTATTGGCTAAGGACGAGAATAACAGGCAGCGGCTGGCGACTGTTCTTTACAACCTTACGGAAACAATAAGGATCATATCCTCTTTGCTGTCGCCGTTCATGCCGGATACGGCGGAGAATATACGCAAGCAGATAGGAGCGGAGGACATAAGCTGCGCTTCGGCCGATAAATTCGGCATTACCAAGGTGGGCACAAAAGTTGGCGAGGCCAAGCCGCTGTTTGCTCGTATAGACATAGAGAAAAAGCTGGAGGAATTGGCAGCGGAACACGAGGAAGAGACAGCAGTGGAGATAGCGCCGTTCAAGGACTATATAGAATTTGAGGATTTTGAAAAGCTCGACATCCGTGTGGGCAAGGTCATAGAGTGCGAAAAAGTTAAGAAATCAAAGAAGCTCCTGCGCTTTTTGCTTGAGGTGGGCAGCGAAAAGAGGCAGATCCTTTCCGGCATTTCCCAGTATCATGAGCCGGAGGAGCTTATCGGCAAAAATGTGCTTTTTATCGCCAATCTCAAGCCGAGGAAAATAATGGGGCTGGAGTCGAACGGCATGATATTGTCGGCGGAGTTTGAGGATCAGCTCACAGCGCTTACGACAATGAAGGATATACAAAGCGGGGCGGAGGTAGTATAATGGCAAAGACCTTAGTCCTGGCGGAAAAGCCGTCAGTAGCACGCGAATTGGCTAGGGTGCTGGGCTGTCACAGAAAAGGTAACGGCTTTATTGCCGGGGAAGAGTATATTGTCACCTGGGCTTTGGGGCATTTGGTGACGCTGGCCGATCCCGAGCATTACGATAAGCAGTATGAGAAGTGGGAGCTGCAAACGCTGCCCATGCTGCCGGAGAAGATGGATCTGGAAGTGATCCCACAGACAATGAAGCAGTACAGGACGGTAAAATCGCTTTTGGGTGATAAAGAGATAGGGCAGATTGTAATAGCTACCGATGCTGGACGTGAAGGCGAGCTGGTTGCCCGGTGGATATTGGCTAAGGCTAATTGTCATAAACCGATAAAGCGGCTGTGGATATCGTCCCAGACCGATAAAGCGATAAAAGAGGGCTTTGCCAACCTCAAGAATGGGCATGATTACGATAACCTCTATATGAGCGCCCAGGCAAGAGCGGAAGCCGATTGGCTGGTAGGCCTAAACGTAACGAGAGCCCTTACCTGCAAGTTTAACGCCCAGCTTTCGGCAGGTCGTGTACAGACGCCGACACTGGCTTTAATAGTCCGCCGCGAGGAGGAGATAAGGAAGTTTTCTCCGCGTGAATATTACAACATACGCGCCGACCTGGGACGGTTTTTCGTCACGTATCACGATGCGGCAGGGCAGACGGCAATGTTTGATAAGGAACGGGCATTAGAGCTGGAGCGGAAAGTACAGGGACGTGAGTTCAAGGTAGTATCGGTATCCACCACGCTGAAAAAAGTTGGCGTGCCAATGCTATATGACCTTACAGAGCTTCAGCGCGACGCCAACAAAAAATATGGCTTCTCGGCCAAGCAAACGCTTTCTATAATGCAGGCGCTTTATGAACGATACAAGCTCTTAACGTATCCGCGAACGGACTCACGATATTTGACTGCCGATATCGTGCCTACTTTGAAGGAACGGCTAAAGGCCGTAAGCGTCGGTGATTTTGCATCTATTGTGCGGGATATAAACGAAAACAGCAGGCAGATCGCCAAGGCTTGCATAAACGATGACAAAGTGTCCGATCATCATGCGATAATCCCTACTGAGGAGCGTACCGACTTAAACAGTCTTTCAAACGATGAGAAGCGTATATATATGCTGGTAGTAAGGCGGTTTTTAGCCTGTTTCTATCCACAGTATGAATACAACAGCATAAAGGCGGAGCTGGAATGCCTGGGAGAAAAATTTTCCGCCAACGGCACAGAGCTTGTCGATAAGGGCTGGAAGCGTGTATATGGCGATGATTTCGAGGAGGAGGATGAGGAAGCAGAGCCCGTGCAGAATCTTTCCGGGATAGAAAAGGGCAAAAGCTACATCTGCAAAAACACGCAGCTTAAGACCTCTCACACTAAGCCGCCCGCGCGTTACACTGAAGCAACGCTTTTGTCGGCGATGGAAAATCCCTCAAGGTTCGTTGATGATAAAAAAATGCGCGAATATCTGGGCGGCGGACTGGGCACTCCGGCCACCAGAGCCGATATTATCGAAAAGCTCTTTTCCTCGTTTTACATTGAGCGTCGGGGAAAGGAGATAATACCGACGTCCAAAGGAGAGCAGGTAATAAAGCTGGCTCCTGAGGACTTGAGGAAGCCGCTTTTAACAGCCGAGTGGGAAATGCGCCTTGATGCTATCGCCAAGGGGAGGGAGGATAAGGAGAAATTCATAAATGAGATAAAAAGATATTCCTCCAGGCTTGTTTCCAGCGTGATCGCTTCCGATGCCGAATATAAGCATGACAACCTTACGAAAAAGGTATGCCCCAACTGCGGTAAGTTCATGCTGTCGGTGAATGGCAAACGAGGGAAAATGTTGGTATGTCAAGACAGAGAATGCGGCTATCGGGAGAATGTGAGCATGATCACAAACGCCCGATGCCCCAACTGCCATAAGCGCATGGAGATGTTCGGCTCCGGTGACAAGAAATCGTTCGTTTGCGCCTGCGGCTATCGTGAGAGCGAGGAATCGTTCATAAAACGGACGCGGGGGTCAAAAAACGCCGCTTCGAAGAATTTCACCCGGCAGTATTTGCGTAACCAGAATAAGCGCCGGGAGGAGCCGGAGGAAAGCGATTTTGCCAGAGCGCTGCGTCTTTCTATGGAAAAGCGCAAAAAATAGGAGAGATAAACGTGAGACCGCAAAGAAAATTTTGGATAAAATGCACGTTGCTATCTTTGTTGCCTGCATTGGCGGCTGCGGTTATAGTATATGCACTGTGCCGGTTATGGACAGCTGAGGCGGCGGAGCTTGAGGAACATGCAAAAGGATTGGCGGAGCAGGTGCGGATAACGCTTAGTATACTTGCGGGAGCAACGGTGTTCTCGTGGAGTATGACGCTGCTTTTAAAGAGGAGCGAACATAAAAGAGAACAGGCTTCCTATAAAATGCAGGATAAAAAGGCGGCCGCCGCATCGGGCGATGTTATAAAAGCCGCTGGTTTCGGTTACGTCAACAATGAGCGGGAGCGGCAGACGTATTCAAGTTATTTGGAAAAGGTAACGGCCGGTTCCTCAAGCGCCGTCTATGCGGTATTTAAGGCTGTATCCGGCATAGTAACCTTGGTGGCGGTGTTTGCCGGCGGAATATTACTTGTGATGCTCAGTACGATAGTGTAGAAAGGGGAATAATATCGTGAAGAAAAAACTCTTGTTTTGGCTGCGCTGCGTTTTAGTTGCAATTGTATGCGGCGTGATAGTGGCAGCGTTTGTGTATATTCTCTGCCGTGTTTGGACGGCAGATGCAATCTTCGAGGATGCGGGCACAGCGCATACTGCTGAAATGGTGAGACGAACTCTGGCCGGTATCGTTGGCGGCACAGTGACGCTGTGGGCGATAACGATACAGCTGGGGATAAGGCACCGGATAAATGAAAGGCGTACGCGGGAGCGAGAGCTTGAACGGCAGAAAGCTATGGTGGCAGACGCCAGAGCGGTTACGCTCAATGATATCGTGGACAGCCGCCGCAATTATGACGGTATCACCATCTACGGTGAACGCGTGACCATCTATGATAATGCCGAACCGCTGTATCTGCTGTTTAAAGTATTGGCGGTGTTTGCATTGTTCGTGTTGTTTTCGACAGGCAGCATCCTTTTGCTGATGCTTTATAGCATATTATAAATTGTGACCGTCCCTTACACAGGCTTAAAGGCTCGGAAGGGGCGGTCTTTGTGCGAAAAATTAAGAAAACCTTAAGAATTTTATAAACGATTTCATAAGAAAACTGTTCTATAATAAAGTAAAATAGATAATTGCAAAACGCGATAGCGTTTTACAATTATTTCCTTATTCTGGGGAGCTCGAGGGTGAAACCCTCGAATTTCAATCAATTTTTGACGACTCCGCACCGCGCAAGAAGGCGCGGTCGGCAGCTTGCTGCCGATTTTTGCAAAGCAAAAATGCTGAAAACGCGTCAAAAATTGCGAAAATAAAAGTTTCAGCGGTC
>CAYNRX010000037.1:0-22915 GCA_964399965.1 uncultured Lachnospiraceae bacterium
TTCACCAAGGAGGTTCGTTTTTATACTTTTTACACAACTTTTTCCGCCGCGTCGACATAGATAATCCATCGCTGTGGATATAGTAATTGTATCTACAGTTGTTCCTTTTGAATATGAGTGCATTTGATTTTGCATAAATTCAGATTCCAGTATATATTTTGCAAATGGAGAATAAATTACTTTTTTTGCATTTTGAAAACAAAGTACACTTGCATCTTTGTAATAGAATCTATCATTTTCTTTTACAATATACACCTTTCCGATTGTGCCTACACCTGATACCATTAAATCATCGGTTTGTGGTACACCATATTTTGCTTTTAATTCGTTATAATGTTCAATCGAAATAAAGAGTTCGTTATTAACATTTCCGTGTTCGGATAATTTAACAATTTCTCTTGCACGATAAAATGGTATTCCTTCATTTTTCCAATCCGATTGTAATACTCTTTTGCTTGAATGTATAGCAAATATTTCCTTGAGCCTACACCACTCCCACCCCTGCGGCAGCTCAAAAGGAATCTCATTCTCGATACATTTTACGCTTCCGTCAGCAAACTTCTCATAATGTAAATTGTCATCACCTTTATAGATGACAGTATCATTCTTGATAGCCTTTGCTTTCAGCTTTCCGTCCTTTACCATTTGCTGTTTTTCGGCACGGATACGCTCCAGCAGAACGGATGCCGGCTCATCATTGGGGTCTTGCGGAACAAGCTTGCCTCTGATAGCAAGATCAAGTATTTTTTGTCTTAATGCTTTTATATTCATTATTCATCTACCTCGCCAATTAGTCTTTCCAGCGCAGCAACAGCTGTTGCAATATTTGCAGACTTCTCTTTGATCATATCAAGCAGCTCAGATAAAGTATAATTATCGGTATCACTATCGGATTTTATCCAGCTGATATCAAGGCTTGTCTTATCACGGGCAAGAATATCCTCATAGCTGAATTTACGCCATCTGCCGTTTGGGTTTTCTTCGCTGTAAGTTTCGGTACGAGCAGAAATATCTCCGCCTTTGTAGCACTCTACAAATTCATCAAAATGGCTTTCTTTCAGTGGATTTGTCTTGCCGAATGAAGGCATATCGGAACGCAGGTCATAAATCCATACTTCCTTTGTATTGCCCTTATCAGAAGTTCCTCTTGTAAAGAAAAGTACGTTTGTCTTTACGCCCTGAGCGTAGAAAATGCCTGTAGGCAGACGAAGAATTGTGTGAAGATTACACTTTTCCATTAAGTCCCGACGAATTTTTTCTCCATCGCCGTCAGCAAAAAGCACGTTATCAGGAAGAACGACCGCTGCACGGGCATTGCCTGTTGTTTTAAGACTGCGGTAGATGTGCTGTAAGAAATTCAGTTGTTTATTGCTTGTAGGGAAAGTAAAGTCATCACGGGTAGCACGCTCTCCGCCCTTCTTTGTACCAAAAGGCGGATTTGTCAATACCACATCATAGCCCTTCATCTGCTTTCCGAAATTTGAAAGCGTATCTCCGAGATAAATCGGACCATTTATATCATGAAGCATAGCATTCATGAGCGCAAGGCGGTGTGTGTCGTGCACAAGCTCACAACCTGAAAACGCCTTTGTTCGCTGAAACTCCTGCTCATCAACAGAAAGTGAAAATAAATCATCTGTATTTTTCTTGATATATTGGTCAGCGGCGATCATAAATCCAAAAGTTCCACATGCCGGGTCATTACAGAGTTCGCCTGCCTGTGGCGCAACAAGCCGAGTCATAATATTGATAAGCACACGAGGGGTAAAATACTGCCCTGCTCCCGATTTCTTTTCGGTAGCGTTCTTTTCAAGCAGTCCTTCGTAAAGGTTTCCCAAACCCTCTTCCTTTGCGCTGTACCAGTCAAACTGGTCAATAGTTGTTATGATTTTTTCAAGGTTTTTCGGCTCGTCAATGTTGGTCTGTGCTCCCTGGTATATTTCACGCACACGACCCATGCAGTTTTCGCCCAGATGTTCAAGAAGCTCCTTGTAGAACCTCTTGAGCTCAATGCCCTGTTTACTTATCAGCTTATCCCAACGATATTCTCCGGGGATAGAAGCTTCCGAGCCTGTTTCCTTGCACATTTTAAGAAAGAGAATATATGTAAGCTCGGTAACATACTGCTGATATGTAATACCATCATCACGCAGTACATTACATAAATTCCAAAGCTTTGCAACGATCTCCTGATTATTCATGCTGTCATTCCTCCATCATCATAGAGATACTGATTTATCTCTGCAATTATTTCATTTAATTTGCCGCCAAATCTGCGGTCTATCATAGCAAATCCACCTTGATTTTTATATGCACCCATTTCAAAAATCTGTTTATCAAGAACAAGCTCTTCAAGCATAGTTTTTTCAATTCGCGCAAGCCACTGAAGCTCGGTGTTGTTAAATTTATGTTCCTGCTTTAATCTTGAAAAAGCATTTTTAACACGGGTTTCGTGGCTGATAAGTGTTGTTCCGAGAGCCTGCTGACGAATGAATGCAATAATATCCGCTGTAATATCCTGATTGGTCATCTGATTCCAAGCAGTATTAAGCTGTTTTTCCGTAAATTCATGACGGTCAAGCTCAAGCCGAAGACTCTTTAGCGCTTCGCGGGTAAGCTCCGCAGGTTTTGTGCAGACTGTTTTCAAAGCGGCAATTTTATTGATGTTATTATTGATAAATTCCTTGAACGCTTCAAGATAATCCTCAGGCTTTTCGCCCTTGCCGTAATCACGGGTATGACTGATAACTTCATCATCGTGATGATCGATGATCTTAGAATTCCTGCGATGGACCTTGTCCTCGTCAAGCGTAAGAAAAGCCTCTTTGTTTGCGAGAATATCCTGAACAGCATTGCTGATGGAGCTATTATGGATATGCTCGGCATATCCGCTTAAATCCTTGCCATTGGTAAGATAAATAAACTGTTCAAGTGCCTTTTCGCTTATATGTCTGCGCTTACGCTGAAGCTTTGCAACGATCAGATCAATCTGATAGGCTCTCTGTTCGTCTGTTGGTACAGTTTCAAGTCCCTTTATCAAATCCTCAAAAGAAGTTGAAGGGTTTATGACAACAGGTTTCATTGTGTTTACATCAGATAACGTTTCATACACGCCTACAGGGTCGTATATCTCAAAATGCGTTTTGTTAATCGCAGGGCAAAGCCTTGTAGCACGTCCGAGCATCTGTTCAAAGAGAATACGGGACTTGACACGGCGCATAAATACAAGCGTAGTAATTTCGGGAACGTCAATGCCTGTCGTAAGCAGATCAACCGTTACAACAACTTTAGGATACATTTCATTCTTGAAACGCTTAATAGCCTCGGATATTTTCTTTTTATTGCCGCCTGCAACGCTGCCTGTAATTTTCATTACAGCGTCATTGTCAACACCGCCCTCAGCATAGATTTCCTTCAGCACCTTTACTATAAGGTCGGCGTGTTCATCATCAACAGCATAAATTAGAGTTTTTCCTTCGCCATCGGGGTTGAAGTCCCAAGCGATCTCCTCAAATACAGCACGATTGAACTTCTCGGTAATAACCTGACGATTGAACGAATCGATCTCAAATTTCATATCATCTTCAAGTTCTTCGCTGTTCATAACTTCACCCGTGATCGGGGCATATATTGCCAGCTGTTCGCCTTTTTTATAATTGATACCTTCGGTGCTGAGCCTTGTTTTAATATTGTGTGGAGCGTCGTGGTCAACAAGATAACCGTCAATAACAGCTTCACGATAAGAATAATTGAATACAGGCTTACCGAATATTTCAGTGGTATGAAGTGCAGGAGTAGCCGTTAGAGCAACCTTTACGGCGTCGAAATATTCGATCACAGTACGGTACTTGCTGATGTAATCTTCCTGATCTCGATAAAGCATTTCTGTTTCGCTCATCTCTTTATCAAGAATGTAGCCTCTATGTGCTTCATCGACAACTATAAGGTCATAATCGGTAACAGAGGGAACCGCTGTTCCGTCCTCAGGATAAAGAATACGCTTAACAAGGCTCTGCACTGTTGAGATATGTATGCGAGTTTCCTTGTCTATTTCCTTTTCATCAAGTCCCTTGATATTATAGATTGAATCAAGAGTCATAAGTTCTTCGATTTTTACTTCTTTGAAAACACCCTCAGCCTGTTCTCCAAGCGCAGTTCTGTCAACAAGGAAAAGGATCCTTTTAAAACGGTCGCTCTTGATAAAACGGTAAATCATACCGAGGATCGTTCTCGTTTTGCCGGTTCCTGTTGCCATAGAGAGTAGTGCAGTAGGTGCACCGTTTATTACAGCATTTTCAACTGCTTCAATAGCAGAAATCTGATATTTACGAAGGTTAAGTCCATCAGGGTCGCGAAGCAAATCATAAGGAGTATTCTGCAATACAGTATTTGCCCGAGCTATATCCTTTTCAAGCTGTTCCATTATTCCCATAGGAGTCATCCAGTTCTGAAGCGCCTTTGGGGCATTGGAAGAACGCAAGTCCTGATACCATATGCCTGATTTGGTTTCAAATTGCTTTAGATATTTTCTGCCATTGGTAGCAAATATAAACGGGACTTTATATTTGCCCCATTGGTTTATTACATATTCGTTGTGTTCTGCTTTAATTCCACTTGCATAATCCTTACACTGAAAATCAATGGCAGAGAGAATATCAATAGCCGCTTTTTTTGCTTCAACAATCGCTACTAGTTTCGTTCCGACAAACAACGCATAATCAGTATAACCATTTTTGCCTGCTTTTGAATCAGTAGGCCATTCAGCTATAGCAAGATTCTTTCCTTTTTGCGGCCTTGTTCCTTTTGAATAACGGATATTATTCGTATCAGCTTCCCATCCGCATTTTCTTAACTGCTCATCAATAAGATAGCGCGTTTCAGCTTCAGAAAGCTCCATGCTTTCAGAAGCTGTTTCTGCTTGCTCGATTCGTTCTTTTGTAGTCTTATGCGAAACAGCAGTAGCAACCTGTTCGATCTGAGATGATAATGCTGCGATCTGTTCTTCCTTCTGCTTAATGATAGCCTCGTAATCAGGAATCACTTTTTCTTCAGGCATTACAAAATCGTCAGCAATATATCCCCAATCGCCGTAAACTTCCATAAACCATACAGAAAGATTATATGTCATCTGAAGAAGTGTTTTTGCATCGTCAACAGAATCTGCACCTGCATGAACAGCATTATTTCTTGTTTTTCTCAACACATAAAGAATATCATCGATCTTCTTTGGGATCAGACCTTCACGCTTGAGCAGTCTGATACGATTTGAATGGGTGTTATCTACAGCAGGTTCAGGAATGTGCTCAAAAGCATAGATTTCAAGAATTAAACGTTCGCCAAACATACCCAGCTTATACAGACAAGCATTAGGGTCGGAATATAGATAGTTTTCAGCTGTCTCGCCTATCTGAGCCAGTGCAGGCCAATATCTGTTTAAAAAATGAAAGTTGGATTTCAATTATAACACCTCTTTTGCATGTTCGCATAATTTCATATTATCAGAAGTTGTGCTTTAAAAAAATTAGTTTTCATCGGTTTTCCGAAACAGTTGACGCCCTTTCCAACAGCCCAGCAGGCTCTCCGGCTCTCTCATCCCCCAAACAACGCCCGCAGAAGCAGATTTTCCGAATAGAACCACTTCACCAAAAGCGTATCCTCAAACACATCACCCTGGCCGATGAATACCACCGCGGCCGCTCCCAATACGATATACAGCATCAGGGCCGCGTTCATAAGCCCCAGGAAACCTCCGGCTATGCTGTTGGCCTGCTTGAGCACCGGCAGCTTAAATACCGCGTCTATGATAAGGAACACTACCCATATCAAAAACCTCACTACAATAAACAGTCCAATAAATACCGCCGCCTTCAATATCATCGTTGTCACTATCGCAGCCACATTTCCCGCTATCATATCGGCCGACCCGCTGCCTGCTCCGGCTGTTGCCAGCCGCGCCATAAAATCAGGCAGAAATTCCAGGCTCTCGGCCGTTATCCCGTCCGCAGGCAGCATTGATGATACGGCCCGGTATATCGTATCATGAAGGTTGCCCGCCAGCTGACCGGCCGATATCCGGGCGGTGATGTCTCCGCAGAAAAATATCGCCGCCCCGGCTGCGACGGCAAAGGCCGCCAGCGAGTATATGCCCCTTGCCAGGCCGCGTTTCATGCCCAGCCAGAACCCCAACGCCAGCACGGCTATCAAGACGGCGTCGGCAATGTATCCCCATTCCATGGTTTTACCTCCTGTAAAAATGATTGCAAAAAACCGCCCAATATATCGCGGCGGCAGGCCTTGATATATCGGACGATCTATGTGCTTTATGTGATATGCATTTGTTATTCCTGCTCAGATCTTATCCGCGCCGAAATATCCCTTGAGAGCCTCGGGGATAGTGACCGAACCGTCCTCGTTCTGGAAATTTTCCAGTATCGCCGCCACAGTTCTGCCGACAGCCAGGCCGGAGCCGTTTAATGTGTGCACGAACTGCGCCTTGGATTTGGGATCGTCCTTGAACTTGATATTCGCGCGTCTGGCCTGGTAATCCTCAAAATTCGAGCAGGAGGATATCTCCACGTAGCGGCCGTAGCTGGGCATCCATACCTCCAGGTCGTACGTCTTGGCCGATGAGAAGCCCAAGTCCCCGGTGGACAGAGCCATTACCCGGTAGGGAAGTCCCAGTCCCTGCAGGAGCTTTTCCGCGTCGTTGGTCAGCTTCTCCAGCTCATCATAGCTCGTCTGGGGACGGACGAATTTCACCAGCTCCACCTTGTTAAACTGGTGCTGGCGGATAAGTCCGCGCGTATCGCGTCCGGCAGAGCCTGCCTCGGCACGGAAGCAGGCCGAATAAGCCGTGTATTTTATCGGCAGATCCGCCCCGTTCAATATCTCATCGCGGTGCAGATTCGTCACCGGCACCTCGGCCGTCGGTATCAGGTAATAGCCGTTGTTCACCACCTTAAACGCATCCTCTTCAAATTTCGGCAGCTGCCCGGTACCGGTCATAGAAGCGGAATTTACCATGTACGGAGGGAATATCTCCGTATAGCCGCTTTCCTCGGTATTGGTGTTTAGGAAATACTGTATGACTGACCGCTCAAGCCGTGCGCCCGCGCCGCGGTATACCGTAAAGCGCGCTCCGGCGATCTTGGCCGCCCGCTCAAAATCGAGTATCCCCAGCTGAGTGCCGATATCCCAGTGAGCCTTAGGCTCAAACCCGAAATCCCGGGGCTCGCCCCAACGGCGCACCTCCACGTTGGCGCTGTCGTCTGCGCCGATGGGAGCCGTATCCGAGGGGATGTTGGGGATGCGGAGCATGAAATCCTTAAGCTCCTCGTCGATCTTGCGCACCTGCTCGTCGAGAGCCTTTATCTCCCCCGATACGGCACGCAGCTGCGAGAACAGCTCATCCGTATTCTCCCCGGCCTTTTTCATTGCCGGGATCTTCTTGTTCATCTCGTTCTGCGAAGCCTTCTTGGCTTCCACTTCGGCAATGATCGCCCGGCGTTTCTTGTCCAGCTCTATGGCCGGGGTTATGTCAAGGTCGTTGTTGCGCGCCTTTAAGGCGGCGGTTATTCTTTCCGGTTCGTTCCTTAATATTCTGATGTCAAGCATTTTTGGTGTTCCTTTCTTTACTGCTGTGTGATTATCATATTGTATATAGCAAGCCCCGATGGCGATAAAAGCGCAGTATCCACTGCGGAAACGGCCGCCGCTGCCCCGGCCGTATCATCCGCCAGGTATAGTGAGGCCGCATCCATCACCGCCTCGTAAGCGGCCAGCTTGCGGTTTAGGAAGCTCGCATCGTTCGCGCTCGTCTCCGCCTGCGTCTTAAGGGAAGCATTTTCCTCCTCAAGCGCAGCTTTTTCATTGCTCAGGCGCAGATTCTCCTCGCTCAAAGCCGCCGCCCGGTCGGCGATCCCGTTTGATTCCTGCTCCACCCTGCTGTCGGTCGTCATCACATTTTCAAAATGGCTCTGCCCGAAAAAAGCGACGATTATTATCAGAAGCGCAAAGAGAAATATCAGCGCGGTGTATTTGTAGAGAGAACGTTCATTTTTCTCGCCGTTTTTCATTGTACGACCTCCTCGGCTGCCCTGTTGGCGATGGCGTTGGCAAGAGCGCGCTGCTCCTCGTCGAGAAGGTGTTTTTCGCATCTGCCGCCGGTTATCGTACGCAGATAGGTGTTGCAGGAATTGTGGCCGTAGAGCGAGGTGATGATGAATCCGTTGTTTGAAGCGTCAAGCAGCGCCAGCGCAAAGCTCTGCTCGCCGGAGACGTCGTCATAGGCGTCAAAATGCACGGCTGACATTTTCCTCACGCTGCTGCGGGATTCGTTGGTGAGCCGCTCTATAGCGCGCGAAAGCTCGTCCTGGGAACGTGATTCATATTCGGCAGTGACCGCATCGAGCTTGTCGAAGGCCTCCGAAAGGGCCTCGGGCAGATTGCCGTCCTCGGCGTAATCCATTATCGTGCTGATACGCGAGGAATTGACTATCGCCATTATAAACGTTATTATCAAAAAGACAACGATAACTATTGCCACTATCAGCATCAGCTGTTCAAAAGTCATATTTTAACCTCCTATTATTCCGAAATTAGTCAATTGCAAAACTTTTTTCGTAATTATCTATTCCGATATCAAAGACAGTATCCTCTCCAGATCATCGGAGCCGTAATATTCTATCTCGATCTTTCCTTTTTTTTCTCCTCCCGAAAAATGCACCTTGGTGCCGAACCTCTCCGAAAGCCGGCGGCCGATGGCCTCCAGCTCCACCTCCCGGTCGCTCTTGGGATGCTCCGGCTTTTCTTCGTACCGCTTGCCCCACACGCGGGAAAGCGATTCGGCCTGCCGCACGCTTAAACGGTGGGAGACTATGTACTCGGCAAATTCCGTGCGCTCCTTCGCGCCCGATACGGATAATATCGCCTTGGCGTGGCCGCCGGTTATCGTGCGTTCCTCGACCATTTTCTTCACCGCCGGAGGGAGCGAGAGTATACGCACCGCGTTGGCCACAGCGCTGCGGCTCTTGCCGACGGCTGCGCTCACCATCTCCTGCGTCATGTCGAAATCGCGTATAAGCGACATATAGCCCTCGCCCTCTTCTATGGGATTTAAGTCCTCGCGCTGGAGATTTTCCACCAAAGCGATCTCCGCCGACTGAGCGGCCGAATAATCGCGCACAACGGCCGGTATCGTCTTGAGACCTGCGCGCTTGGCGGCTCTAAAACGCCTTTCCCCGGCCACTATCTCGTAGCCGAATATCGTTTTGGTGACCACGATAGGCTGGATAACGCCGTGCTCTTTTATCGAGCTGGTCAGGGCTTCGAGCTTTTCCTCGTCAAAATCGCGCCGGGGCTGGTTTTTGTTCGGCTTTATTTCCTCAAGCTGTATTTCCAGAACGCTCCCCGCTTCGGGCAGTTCCTCCTCCGGCAAAAGGGCGTCAAGCCCTCTCCCCAGACCCTTGCCTGCCGTTCTTTTCAAGATATTGACCTCCTTTTTATCGTCTTTTTAGTCAATTGCGAAAAAGCTTTGCAATTGACGGTTATCGTCTTTGTCCGCCGTTGTTGTCTATGACCTCTTTGGCCAGGGCGAAATAGGCGTCGGCTCCCTTGGAGGTCACGTCGTATTTTATTATCGGTTCGCCGTAGCTGGGAGCCTCCGACAGGCGGATGTTGCGCGGTATCACCGTTTTGTAGAGCTTGTCGGGGAAGAATTTCTTTATCTCCTCCAGCACCTGTATCGAAAGATTGGTACGTCCGTCGTACATCGTCGCCAGAACCCCCTCGATCTCCAGATGCGGGTTCAAGCGTTTTTTTATCGAACGCATCGACGCCATCAGCTGCCCCAGCCCTTCAAGGGCGTAGTATTCGCACTGGATCGGTATCATCACGCTGTCGGCGGCGGTCATTATGTTTATCGTCAGCATCCCCAAGGCCGGGGGAGCATCGATGATGATAAAATCATAATCGTCCCTGACAGACGAAAGAGCCTTTTTCATGAAAAACTCCCGCTCCTCCTCATAGGCAAGCTCTATCTCCGCCCCCGAAAGGTCGGAGGAGGAGGGAAGTATGTAAAGCCCGGAATAGTTCGTGGGCACGATGGCAGACGCTGTCTTGTCCGCCTCTGCCAGGCAGTCGTAGATCGAAAGCCCCTCCCTTTCTACGCCGAGGCCGCTGGTCGCGTTGCACTGGGGATCGGAATCGACCAGCAGAGTTTTCTTTTTTTTATACGCAAGACAGGCCGCCAGATTTACCGCCGTGGTTGTCTTGCCGACGCCGCCCTTTTGATTTATAACGGCGATGATCTTCCCCATATTTGAAGCCTCCCTGTAAAAATTTGTCATCTCGGGTCAATACATTGCCCGAAGCAAACACGAAAGAAGTCTATATTTATTATAACACAAAAATTCTGTTTGTAAAGAGGGAAAGAGGAAAAAAAGAGACGGCCGAAAAGAGCCTGTAAAAACAAAAAATGACATCACAGAGGATATCCTCCCCTATACCGTCCCCTTTTCCCGGGCTTTTTTCCTGTATTCCGCCGGCGACATGCCGGTCAGACGGCGGAAATACTTGCGGAAATTGGGCGTTGAGGAATAGCCGCACATAAAGCAAACATCGGTCACCGAATAGGCGGTGGCGCCCAGCAGTTCCCGCGCCTTTTCTATGCGCAGCCCGGCGATAAATTCCGATATGTTGCGCCCGGTCTTTTGCTTGAAATAGCGCGACAGATAGGAGGGAGACATATGTATCTGCGCCGCCAATAGGCTCAGAGTAAGTTCGATATCAAGATTGGCCTTGATATACCGTATCAGGTGCTCGATATCGGAGCCTTCCCCGCTGCTTGGCGGCGATTTTGGCGGCCGGTTTTCGTATATCCAGCCCGCTTCTATGAGGACATTGCAAAAAAGCCCCTTGACCAGCGTATGAATCCCCGGCTTTTCCATTCCCCGTTTGCGGCTTAAGGCTTCTGTGTAGGAGCGGATCTCGCCCTGGGCGTTGTCGGAGAGCACAAAGCAAAAATGCTCCCCGTTTTTTATAAGGCTGTAAAGCCTTGTATCTGATATCCCGGGGATGGATAGGTATTCGTCTCTCACCTCTGCAAACAGAGCCGGGGTGAAAAGGCAGTTGTCCACCCGCAGCCAGGGGGCGTCCTTGGCGGCCGGGGAGAGGAAGCAGTGGCTTGCGCCCGGGGATACGAGCACGAAATTCCCCGGCGATACCTCCCGCATATCTCCATCGCTGTAATGGCCGCCGATGCCGCTCCTCACGTAGGCCAGCTCGAAAAATTCGTGCGAATGCTCGCGCTTTGCGCGCAGCTCCGCGCAGGAAAAAGCGTTGAACTCCTGCCCTCCGGGTATGAAATCGCTGCATTTGTATAAGATCATCGCATTTCCTCCTTAGCCGGAAATCACCAAAAATATTTTGCAGTTATCTATTATATTCTACCATTTCCGCCCGCCGATTGCAAGGCCTTTGTGTGAGCGCAAATTCCTGTTGACTTTTGGCGGACATTTGTGTAAAATAATATCACAATAACCAGTCAATTGCGAAACCTTTTCGCAATTGATTTCTGGCTAATGAAGAAAATAAAAGTTCCGTTGATTGGCGGTCTGCGACCGCTGAAACTTTTATTTTCGCAATTTTTGACGCGCATGTCGTCAAAAATTGATTGGAATTCGAGGGTTTCACCCTCGAGCTCCCCAGAATAAGGAAATAATTGTAAAACGTTGTCACGTTTCACAATTATCTAAATATCACAATAACGTTTTTGGAGGGCAAAATGAGCAGAGCAGATGAAATATTCATATCGAACTGCCGCGATATCTTACAGCGCGGCTTTTCCGACGAAGGCCTTGACGTCAGGCCGCATTGGGAGGACGGCGCGCCCGCGCATACGGTGAAGCTGTTCGGGATAGTAAACCGCTATGACCTCAAGGAGGAGTTTCCCATCCTCACGCTCCGGCGCACCTATTTAAAAAGCGCGGTGGACGAGATACTGTGGATATGGCAGAAAAAATCGAATAATATCCGCGACCTCAAGAGCCATATCTGGGATCAGTGGGCGGATGCGGACGGCTCTATCGGCAAGGCCTACGGCTATCAGCTGGGCGTAAAGCACATCTATCCCGAGGGAGAATTTGACCAGGTGGACAGGATACTCTACGACCTGAAGCACAATCCCCAGAGCAGGCGGATACTTTCTAATATATATGTACACGCTGACCTGCACGAGATGAATCTCTACCCCTGCGCCTACAGCCTGACGCTGAACGTATCCGGCCGCACCCTAAACGCGATACTAAACCAAAGATCGCAGGATATGCTCGCGGCCAGCAATTGGAACGTATGCCAGTATGCGGCGCTTGTGCATATGCTGGCGATGGTTTCCGGCCTTGAGGCAGGGGAGCTTGTCCACGTTATAGCCGATGCCCACATCTACGACCGCCATATCCCGATCGTGCGGGAGCTTATTTCCCGTACTCCCAAACCGGCGCCGAGGCTGGTGATGGAAAAGCGCGATGATTTTTACAGCTTCACCCCCGATGATTTTCGCCTGGAGGGCTATGATCCCCATCCCTTCGATGTGAAATTCCCGGTGGCCATATAAGGAGGACTAAAAATATGAAGATGATAGCTGCCGTAGCCGCCAACTGGGGCATAGGCCGGGACAATAAGCTGCTGTTTTCCCTGCCGACGGACATGAAATTTTTCCGCCGCATGACGCTCGATAAAACGGTGATAGTGGGACGAAATACTCTCCTGTCCTTCCCCGGCGGCAAGCCCCTGCCTAAAAGGCGCACGATACTTCTCTCCTCGACCCTTGCTCCCGAGGGCGTCGAGGTGTTTAAAACCGTTGAAGAGGCGGCCGCTGCGGCCGGGGACGAAGCCTTCGTGATCGGCGGCGAAAGGGTCTACCGTGCCTTTATGCCCCTGTGCGATACCGCCTATGTGACCTATGTCAAGGCTTCTCCCGCAGCCGACGCCTTTTTCCCCGACCTGGATTCCGATCCCCAATGGGAGCTTGCGGAGGAATCGGAGCCGGTAGTTGAAAACGGCCTGGAATTTACGTTTCGTACCTACCGCCGACTATAGCTCATAGATCGCCCGCAGCGTCATGCGGGCGTTTTCTTCGTATATATCAGCAAGCATACTCTCCGGCAGAGGATTCTTCCCCGCTCCTATCTCCACCGTAAAGCCCTCGCGGCCGTATTCCTTGATAAACCAGTCCTTGCAGCCGCCGAAGGCAGCGCAGCCCGTGGGCACGCATACGGCATAGCCGCTCTCGGCGGCCATTTTCTCCGCCAGCTCCCGGCTGCGTCTGGCCGTCATGCCGTCAAAGTCGTAGTAAAGCTCCCGTCCCTGGGAATGGAAGGCAATCAAAAGATCCGGCTGTATCCGGCGGATGAACTGCACCACCGCCCGCGTCTCCGGCTCGCTCTCGGGATATTCTCCGCCGTAGCGCGTGGGAGCGGGCTTTTCTGCGACCGCGCTCCAGAGGGCGTTGTAGTTATGATTTATGTCAACTCCCCGGGCGTTGGCCTGCCATACCTTGCCGAAGCTGTGGATGCCGACCAGGCTTATCAGGCGGCGGTGATGGGGATCGGTAATATTGAGCCCGTTGACCGCGATATCCACGCCGTCCGGATTTACCATTGGTATTATGTAAACCGTGCATTTTTTCAGCAATCCCCGGGCGTCGAAGCCGAGGAAGTCCTGTCCCCGGCTTGACCGCTCTTCCAGCTCCCCGCAAAAGCGCACCAAAAACAACGCCGTCAGGTACTCAAGCCCGTGATGCGCCCCGTTTAAGAGGACTCTTTTTTCCCCGCTGCCGGCGATCAGGCAGGGGATGTCCCGTTCCATGACGCTTTTGCCGATGACCTCCACCGTTGTTCCCTGCGTAGATTCAAGCGTATGTATATCGTCCATCATATGTCTGTGATCGTATCCCATAGTTACCTCCGTTATCATTTCCGGCCGCCGTTTTTTAAGGCCGCCGGGTGTTTTTTTGTTAAATATATGCTGTCAAAAGCCCCGTATGCACACAAAATTTAAAAATTTATTCATTTTTTATATTAAAACCCCTTGACAATCCCTTAAATAAATGGTATGATAGGAGCATAGAAATATTATATAGGGTAATTGATCGGTACAAGGGAGTAGTCTTGCCTATCGATTATCTGGGTAAACTGTATGTAAAGGAGACGTCGGGGATATGAAAAAATATATTAAACCCTCTTTAGAAGTAAAATCATTTAAGGTAAGCGAGGATATCGCAGCGCTGAAGGAGTATTTCTATACTGCTAATAATAATAGAAAGGTCGCTCTTTTTGCGAATGTGACCTCTCTTAATGCGTGATCCCGCTTAATAAAATTTCTTATATGTACATATCGGTACGGCAGTGCTTTGCCGTCCGGACGTCATAAGGGAGTAGTTTGCGCATTTTTAGAAAAATGCGTGTCAAGTCAACATGATGATCTTTTAAGGATCTGGCTTGAATTAAAGAACGAGACTTATGTATAGGAAGCTATACATAAGTCTTTTTTCGTATCTTGAAGGAAATTTCCTTCTTTTGGAGTGATACAATGTCAATACTGGAGATAATACTAATAGGCGCGGGACTGGCGATGGACGCCTCTGCGGTCTGTCTTTCGGCAGGACTGGTATACCGGGGTCTTACTCGCCGCCAGAAGCTCTCGATGCCCTTGGCCTTCGCCCTCTTTCAGGGGCTGATGCCGGTGGCGGGATATTTTCTGGGAAGGATCTTTGCCGATGCGGTAAACGCCTATTCGGGTATAATCAGCTTTATCATCCTCGGCATTATCGGCGCCGGCATGATAAAGGAAGCTTTTTCCTCGGAGGATGACTGCCCCAAGAAGCAATTCACGGTGAAAGTGCTCCTGATACAGGCTGTAGCCACGAGCATAGACGCGTTTGCCGTCGGCGTGGGATTTGCGGTGTCGGGGACGGAGATATTCTCCTCGGCGGCCATTATCGCTGCGGTGACCTTCGTCTGTTCGCTGGCGGCCGTGTTTATCGGCCAAAAGGCCGGAGAGTATCTGGGCTGCCGGGCGCAGATAGTGGGCGGAGCGATACTTATACTCATAGGCCTCAAAGCCCTGTTGGGGCTGTAACGTTTTTGAAATAATCGTAAAACGCTGTTGCGTTTTACAATTATATATAAAATAAAAAATAAAAGGAAAGGAAGAAAAAATGAATTTCTACACAGAAGACACCCAGTCAGTGTTCAAGGAGCTGGGCTCATCGCCAAACGGCCTATCTCCGCAGGAGGCGGCCGGGCGGCTGGAAAAGTACGGCCGCAATAAGCTGGCGGAAGCGAAGAAAACACCCCTGTGGAAGCGGTTTCTTTTGCAATTTGCCGACCCGATGATAATCGTGCTGTTGGTAGCCGCCGTCATTTCGGGTATCACCGCCCTTTATGAGGGCGAATCGTTTGCCGATGTGTTCATCATCCTCTTTGTCGTTATCCTAAACGCTGTTTTGGGCGTTATTCAGGAAAGCAAGGCGGAAAAGGCTATTGACGCGCTGATGGAAATGTCGGCTCAGACATGCCGCGTAGTGAGAAATGGCGAAACGATGCGTATCCCGGCCGAGGAGCTGGTTCCCGGAGATGTGGTGCTTTTGGAAGCGGGCGACGCTGTTCCTGCCGATGGACGTATAATCGACTGTGCGTCGATGAAGATCGAGGAGTCGGCTCTTACCGGTGAATCGGTGCCGGTGGAAAAGACAGTGAACACTCTCGACTCCAAGGGCGAGGTGCCCCTGGGCGACCGTGTGAACATGGTGTATACCGGCTCCAGCGTTGTTTACGGACGCGGCGCGGCCGTTATCACCGGCACCGGTATGAATACCGAGATGGGTAAGATCGCTGACGCCATCACCCAGGCGCAGGACGAGGCGACGCCGCTGCAGATAAAGCTGGCTCAGCTTAGTAAGATGCTCACCTGGCTTGTATTGGGTATCTGCGTATTTATGTTTGTGTTCGCGCTGGTACGCGGCGGTGAATACTCGTTCGATTCCATAATCGCTACCTTTATGATCGCCGTATCGCTGGCCGTTGCCGCGATCCCCGAGGGTCTGGCGGCGGTCGTTACGATAGTGCTGTCTATCGGCGTTACGAGGATGTCCAAGCGAAACGCGATAATCCGCCGTCTTACGGCTGTGGAGACCCTGGGATGTACACAGGTGATTTGCTCCGATAAGACCGGTACTCTCACCCAGAATAAGATGACCGTCACCAAGGATTACGGCTCCGACACCAAGCTCCTGGCGCGGGCTATGGCTCTGTGTACCGATGCGGAGATAGATTCCAAGGGCGAGATAGTCGGCGAGCCGACAGAATGTGCCCTGGTGGCTTATGCCAACAATATGGGTATGCCCAAGACCGAACTGAAGAAGGAGTATCCGCGTATAGGCGAAGCCCCGTTCGATTCGGAAAGAAAAATGATGTCCACCGTTCACAGCCACAACGGTTCGATAATCCAGTATACAAAGGGCGCGCCGGATGAGCTTTTAAAGGTCTGTTCGCACGCTTTAAGAGACGGCAAGGTCGTTCCCATGACGAAGCAGATAGAAAACGAGATCCTGGCCGAAAACCGCGAATTTGCCAACAACGCCCTGCGCGTGCTGGCGGCGGCCTATAAGGAATGGGATAAGGAGCCGGAGACCTACAGCCCGGCTATCGAAAAGGATCTGGTATTTATCGGTCTTACGGGTATGATCGACCCCGTGCGTCCGGAAGTTGTAAAGGCTATGGACGATTGCCGCACGGCCGGCATCCGCCCGGTAATGATCACCGGCGACCACCGCGACACCGCCGCCGCTATCGCCAAGGAGCTGGGCATCCTTACCAGTCCTTCCCAGGCGGTCACCGGTACGGAATTGAACAGCATGTCTGATGAAGAGCTGGAGAAGAACATAGACAACTACCGCGTATATGCCCGCGTTCAGCCGGAGCATAAGGTGCGTATAGTCAAGGCCTGGAAGAAAAAGGATATGGTAACAGCTATGACCGGCGACGGCGTAAACGATGCCCCGGCGATAAAGAACGCCGATATAGGCGTAGGTATGGGTATAACCGGTACCGACGTTACCAAGAACTGCGCCGACATGGTGCTGGCCGATGACAACTTTGCTACCATAGTAAGCGCGGTCGGAGAAGGACGGCGTATCTACGACAACATAAAGAAGGCTATACAGTTCCTGCTGTCCTCCAACCTCAGTGAGGTAATATCGATATTCGTAGCAACGATGATGGGCTTTACTATCATGCAGCCTATCCATATCCTGTGGATAAACCTTATCACCGACAGCTTCCCGGCCCTGGCGCTGGGCATGGAGGAGCCGGAGGCTGATGTTATGGAGCAGCCGCCGCGTCCCAAGCGTGAAGGCTTGTTCGCCAACGGCATGGGCGTGCAGGTAATATGGCAGGGTCTGATGGTGTCGATACTGACGATAGCGGCCTACTTTATCGGCCACTATATGGAGCTTGCCCCCGGCGAAAGCTTCTGGCAGCATTTTGCCCAGAGCGCAGACGGTATGACGATGGCCTTTTTGACGATGGCCAACGCCGAGGTATTCCATTCCATGAATCTGCGTTCCAAATTCGGTTCCATATTTACGATAAAGAAGCAGAACGTATTCCTCTGGGGTGCTATGCTTATCTCGCTGATATTGACAGCGGTGATAATCTTTATTCCGCCCCTGGCAGAGCTGTTCAGATTTGAGCATATCTCGATCACCGAGTACCTCATTTCCATGGGTCTGGCATTCGCGGTTATACCGATCGTGGAAATAGCCAAGATCTTTATGAGAGCTGCAAGAAAGCATAAATAAAAGTAAAAGGCCGTCCCATGTGGGCGGCTTTTTCTATCCATCAAATTTTGCCGCACATAAAAACACCGCCTGCATACGAGAGGGGAACATCCCCCGCAGTATGCAGGCGGTATTTATATCAGTTGTATCTTGCCCTTTTTTACAGCGGCAGCTCGTTCTCGTTGATGAACTTTGACGCCGCCAGCAGAAGCCCCTCATCGAAGGTCAAAAGCCTTTTGGCAGCGTCAAGATCTGCCCATGCGTATTTTGATACCTCCGATGCCTGAAGAGTCACATCCTCGCCCCTGTCCATGAACAGGAAATACACCGCGTCCTTATCCACGCCCTCGCGCGGAGAGTAGGAGCTTACTATCCGGAACCCCGGTACGTATTCGGGCGAAAGCCCTGTTTCCTCGAATATCTCCCGTCTGGCCGTCATCAGCTCCGTTTCGCCTTCCTCCGTATGCCCCTTGGGAAAGCCCCAATGGCCATCGGTGCCCGGTTTTTGGTTGTATATCACAAGGTATTCGGTATCACCGAGTCCGCGGCGGATTATTATCCCTCCGCAGGATTTTTCATAGCTCATATCGTTCATAACCTTTCCGTGTACCGCAAGGCCGGCACACCCGCTGCCCGAAGAAGCGGACGGCGGTTATTGTTTTCTGAACAGCTTTTTAAGCTGCGAGGCCTTTTTCCCATCGCCGAATATCTCCAGCCGTCCGAGAGTAAAGGCCGTCATGAAGTCTATCTCCCCGTCGCATACGCGGCACAGCTCGCTTGACGGTATTCTGATAACGGCGCAGTTGTCCTTATAGTCGTAAGGCTCCACAAAGACCGCGCCCTTTTGTACCTGTATGTAGAAAATTCCTTCTCCCTCGCCGGTGATCTCGACCTGGACGGCCATATCCTCGATCCCTGAGGAATCCTTTCCCGTAATGGTGTTTTTCACCTTGTTGAAAACGTCCGCGTATGTCATTATATTTCCCTCCTTGTTTATTCGGCTCAAAAGGCGCGGCGTTTTTAAAACAGCCCGCATTTTCGGCCTTGTTTTATAAATTTCAGTAACAATATACTGTACTTGTTGTTATTATAGCATAAATAAAGTGAATAATCAAGCAAAAATGCAGTGAATTGGTATTCGTTTTTTTATATACCAAGGGTCTGTGCGACACGGTTCACCGCCGTTTGCGCCTTTGATTAGACGGAGGTTGACAACGGTTGATCGCGGGGGTATAATAAATAAATAGTCAATTGCGAAACTTTTTCGCAATTGATTTCTGGCTAAGGAAGAAAATAAAAGTTCCTTAGATTGGCGGTCTAAAGACCGCTGGAAACTTTTATTTTCGCAATTTTTGACGCGCATGTCGTCAAAAATTGATTGAGATTCGAGGGTGTCACCCTCGAGTTCCCCAGAACAAGGAAATAATTGTAAAACGCTGTCGCGTTTTGCAATTATCTAATAAATAAAAAACGGAGGTGACTTTTATGCGCGCAGCTGCTGGGGAGGACGGACTGACGATAGAGCAGGCGGCGGAGCTTTTGTCGGTATCCGCGCCTACGGTCCGCAACTGGGTGCGGCTGGGGAAGCTGACGATGGGAGCGGACGGGCGGTTTTGCCGCCGGGATATCGAGGAGCAGACGGCCGCTTCCGCCTCCCTGCAAGCACGCCGCAACAAAAAGCGGATCTTCGGTCAGGCGGTCTACACAAATTACAGCCGGAGCGCGGCCAATCGCCGGGCGGCGGAATATATATTGGAAGCATACGGGGGTCTTGCGGAAAGCGGACTGCGGGGGCTTATGGCCGCCCTTGCGGTGCAGCTTTACCGAGAGCGGTATGGGCAGCTTGACGATGGCGGCGTATTCGGGAAATTGATCAGCGGGCTGTGCGCCGGAGCGGAAATACCGCAGATCCCCGACTGCCGGCTGTCGTTCGTCTCCGGCGAGGATACGCTGGGATTTATTTACATTTCGCTCCGCGACCTTGGCCGCCGCAAACGGGGCGGGATATACTATACGCCTCCCGAAGCGGCCGGTATGCTTTTGGACAGCCTATCCTCCTGCCCGGGAACGGAGGAGGGGACGATGCTGGATCCCTCCTGCGGTACAGGCAGCTTTCTCATGGGTCTTGTACAGCGAGGAATAAGCCCGTCCCGTCTTTACGGCTGCGATATCGATGAGGTCAGCGTGTGGCTGGCACGGATAAATATGTTCCTTCTGGACGGTACGCTGACGTGGGAGCATCTTGTATCCCATATCGTGTGCGGCGATGCGCTGAAAGGGGCGGTCTCGGGGCAGTTTGCGGCCGTGCTGGGCAATCCTCCCTGGGGATACGACTATTCCCCGGCGGAGAGGGAGTATTTCTGCCGCCGTTTCCGCACGGCGAAAAAGAGCGGGGCGGAATCGTGCGCGCTGTTTCTGGAAAAGGGGCTGGAGCTGCTGGAGGAGGGCGGCTGCCTGTCCTACCTGCTGCCGCAAGCCCTGTTCACCTCCGCCATCCACAGGAGCGCGCGGGAGCTTCTGGCGGAGACGGTATCGTTTAAGAGCGTTACGTATCTGGAAAAGGCCTTTGGCGGCGTGCAGTGCCCGGCGGTGATACTGACCGCGAAAAAAGGCGGAGGTATCTCGCGGTGCCGGGTGACGTACGGCGGGCGCAGCTTTATGATAAACGGCGGCCGCAGGGAAATATTTTCCTTTACCGCCGATGACAGGGAATACAGCTGCCTGACCGCTCTGGAGGAGGCGGAGAATACGGTCCGTCTTGGCGGATGCGCCCGGTTTGCGCTGGGGATAGTGACCGGGGATAATAAGCGGTTTTTGCTGGACGCTCCCGAGGATGGGGCGGAGCAGGTGCTGAGGGGGCGGGATATCCTGCGGTTTTCGATAAAGCAGCCGCAGAAATATATCCGCTTTACGCCGGAGCTTTTCCAGCAGACGGCCGCCGAAAAGCTCTACCGTGCGCCGCAGAAGCTTGTGTACCGTTTCGTTGCCGGTACGCCGGTGTTTGCCTGCGATACGGGCGGCAGGCTTACGCTCAACAGCTGCAATATCCTCCTGCCCCAGACGGAAGGGCTTGATATCCGCTATATCATGGCGGTGCTCAACTCTGCCCCGGCAGCGTTTTTCCTGGCTAAACGATTCCCATCCGTGAAGCTTTTGCGTTCGCATATCGAGGCCGTGCCGATACCGGCGGCGGATAACAACGTACAGCGGCGGATAGCGCGCCTGACCGAGGAGATGGAGGAGGATCCTCTAAAAAGGGAGCAGCTTTATGCGGAGCTTAACGGGGAGATAACGGAGCTTTACGGCCTTTCGCCCGCGCATAGGCGGTGTATAGAGGAGTACGATACGGGAGGAAGGTCGTTTCTTTTGTAGGGCGTTTAACAGAAAATTCATAAAATTTTCATTGCCAGACAATGGTTTGTGTGGTATAATCGATATAATAGAAAATTTGGCGCGGGCAGGAGCCGGCGCCGGATAGGAGGCTTAGTTATGTGGCTTGCAGATGGCTGGCAGGAATACCGGCTCATGGATGCGTCCTCGGGGGAAAAGCTTGAATACTGGGGCAAATACCTTCTGCGCCGCCCTGAACCGCAGGCGGTTTGGAGCGACAGGGCGATGAAGGATCTGTGGAATTCCTCGGACGCGAAATATTTCCGCTCCTCTTCCGGCGGCGGTAAATGGAAATTTTATACAGATCTGCCCCCGAAGTGGCAGATACATTATAAGGAGCTTACGTTCAACATAAAACCGATGGGCTTCAAGCATACGGGTCTGTTCCCGGAGCAGGCGGTAAATTGGGAATGGTTCGGGGAGATGATAAAAAACGCCCCCAAGCCGGTGAAGGTGCTGAACCTGTTCGCCTATACGGGCGGAGCGACTGTGGCCGCGCTGGCTGCGGGAGCGGAGGTGGTGCACGTGGACGCTTCCAAGGGGATGGTCAGCTGGGCGAAGGAGAACGTGATATCCTCGGGGCTGGGAGATGCTCCGGTCAGGTATATAGTGGACGATGTGAAGAAATTTGTCGCCCGTGAAGCGCGCCGCCAGCACCGGTACGATGCGATAATAATGGATCCGCCCTCCTACGGCCGCGGACCCTCGGGCGAGGTATGGAAGATAGAGGACGAGCTGTACCCGCTCATCCACGATTGCATGAAGATAATGAGCGATAAACCGCTGTTTTTCCTCCTAAATTCCTACACTACGGGACTGGGGGCAACGGTTATAAGGAACGTGCTGGAGCTGTCGCTGGTGAAAAGATTCGGCGGCAGAGCCGAGGCCGATGAGATAGGCCTTGGGATGGAATGCAAAAAAGGGATGATCCTCCCCTGCGGCATCAGCGGCCGCTGGAGGGGATAAGATGACGATATACCGCCTGCATACCGCACAGATCGCGCACGGCGTGCAGGCGGTCTTTTATTCACAGAAAGTTCATTTAATATCCCAGGAAAATTCTTTGACATCGCGCTGCTTTTTTGATAAAATATAGCTGTACGGTAAACTTATTCCCCGGACATAAAACAGCCGGTGATATGCAGACAGCGCAGCGCGCGGTAATTATACGTAGAAAGCGGCCGGAAGAGCGCATCGGACGAATGCGCGGCCAAAAGTATCCCCGAGGGAGTCGGCGAAAGCACGGCTACCACGACCGGCGAATGGTCAAAACGGCCATCGCGGTTAAAATCGAGCTGGATAACGTCCCCCGGCTCCGCCTCCTCAAGGCCGGTCTCCACAGCCCGGGGGCCGGGGCCGCGGTTGGTCACGAGGAAGCGGTAAAGCTCGTTGACTCCTGTCCAAGCGGGAGCACGTTCGTTGAGGCTTACGTAATACCAGCCGTAGGTGGGCGTGAAATTCATCACGCCACAGCCGGCGTAGATGACCTGCGAGGCGAAATTGGTGCAGTCGCCGCCGAGGTCGGAGAAATCGTAAAACTCAGGGTTGCGGCCGTAGGCCCAGCGTTTGGCATAACGCACGGCGGCCGCTCTGTCGTATTCGGGCATAATGTCACCTCCAATTAGTTATAAACGCTAGTCAATTGCGAAACTTTTTCGCAATTGATTTCTGGCTAATGAAGAAAATAAA
>CAYNRX010000038.1:0-21444 GCA_964399965.1 uncultured Lachnospiraceae bacterium
TTCGAGGGTTTCACCCTCGAGCTCCCCAGAATAAGGAAATAATTGTAAAACGCTGACGCGTTTCGCAATTATTTATTATGCTGTTCGGAAGGAGAATTTCTATGCAGCTAACCATCATTTCCGCCGGCCCGGGAGACGGGCGTCTATTGACCGCCGAGGCCGAGGAGCGGATAAGTGCGGCCGACATGGTACTCGGCTCAGAAAGGCTCGTTTCCGCTTACGGCGGATACCGGGCAGTGACCGCCGATGAGGTGGAACGGTATATAAACCTTTATTCCCCCCAAAAAGCAGCTGTGCTCGTAAGCGGCGACGCCGGGTTTTTCTCTCTGGCCAAAAGCCTTAAAGCGCGCTTTCCCGAGGCAGAGATCCTCCCCGGGATAAGCTCGGCCGCCTACCTTTCCGCCGCTCTGGGGATACCGTACGAGGACTGGATATACGTTTCCCTGCACGGACGGGAGGCTGCGCCCGCAGTAATGTGCAGCCTTCACCGGAATGTGTTCTTCCTCACCGACCGCAAAAACACGCCAAGGGCTATATGCTCCCGACTGACAGACTTCGGCTTGGGCGGACTTACGGTCTCGGTCGGCGAGGATCTGTCGCTGAAAAGCGAACGTATACGGACGCTTACGGCCGCCAAGGGAGCTATGGAGGATTTTTCGCCGCTTTGCGCCCTGCTGGTGCAAAACCCCAACGCTTCGGGAACGATCTCGTCCATACCGGACAAATCTTTTATCCGCGGGGATGCGCCAATGACGAAACAACAGGTGCGCACGGCGATCATTTCCCTGCTCGATATCGCCGCCGACTCCACAGTATGGGATATCGGCGCCGGAACAGGCTCGGTATCGGTGGAGGCTGCCAGGCTCTGCCCGCGCGGCCGGGTGATGGCGGTGGAAATGTCTCCCGCACGTACGGAGCTTATCGAAAAGAACAGCCGCCGTTTTTCAACAGACAACATAACAGCCGTTACCGCAGACGCTATATCCGCCATGCCCTCCCTGCCCGACCCGGACAGCGTATTTATCGGAGGAAGCGGAAAACAGACAGCAGCGGTCGTAAAAGCCGTATTCAGCCGTTCGCCGCGCGCGGTCGTAATGACCGCCGTAACGCTTGAGACTGTTTCCAAAATACTGGCCCTGGCAGACAGCTGCCAAATACCCGAGCCGGAGCTATGCCAGCTGTCGGTCTCCAATATCCGCCGCGCCGGGGCGCACAGTCTTCTATCGGCGGAAAATCCGGTGTTCATTTTTTCCTGGAGGAGGCTGCGATGAAAAGACTTATGATAACCGCCCCCGCAAGCGGAGCGGGAAAAACGACCGTTGTCTGCGCACTTTTGCAGCTTTTGAAAAACCACGGCCTGCGTCCGGCCGCCCTAAAATGCGGGCCGGATTACATAGACCCTATGTTTCACAGCGAGATATCCTGCGTGGACAGCCGCAATCTGGACGGCTTTTTCATGGACGATAACATCATGAATTATCTGCTGCGTGAAAGCTCGCTTGCCGCAGATATCTGCATGATCGAGGGTGCAATGGGCTATTATGACGGAGCGGGCTTCACTGACGAAGCCTCGGCCTACAGCTGCGCCCGTGCGACCTCCACCCCGGCCGTGCTGGTATTGGACGGTTCCGGCGCGGGCATATCAGCAGCCGCCGTTTTAAAGGGATTCATGGACTTTAAGCCACAAAGCAATATCCGCGGCGTTATTTTTAACCGCACCTCTCCCCATGTATACGAGCGTCTGGCCAAGGAATGCCGGAGGATGGGGGCCGTACCCCTGGGATACATCCCCCGTGACAGCCGGTTTACAATAAAGAGCCGTCATCTGGGACTTGTTACAGCCGGAGAGATATCATCGCTGAGATCACAGCTGGAGCTTATCGCCGAAAGCGCGGTCATAGACCTCAAGTCGCTGATGGCACTGGCGGAAGCCCCCGACGTCCGTGCTTGCGCGCCGCAGTTTCCGCATCTTGGAAAGGGCGCCAGGCTGGCGGTCGCCCGCGACCGGGCGTTCTGCTTTTATTACCGCGACAATTTGGAATATCTCCAAAAATGCGGGCTGGAGCTTTGTTTCTTCTCTCCTCTTGCCGACAAGCGTTTGCCTGAGGGGATATCGGGACTGCTGCTGGGCGGCGGATATCCGGAGCTGTATCTGGAGGAGCTTTCCCAAAACCGGGAAATGCTCGCCTCGGTACGAGAGGCCATTCTCTCCGGTCTGCCCACGGCGGCCGAATGCGGCGGTTTTTTGTATCTGCACCGCTCAATAGACGGGATCCCGATGGCAGGCGTCCTGCCATCAAAGGCTTTTAACGCCGGGAAGCTCACGCGTTTCGGCTACGTCACCCTTACCGCCCGCAAGGATAATCTCTACACAAAAAAGGGCGAAACGCTGCGCACTCACGAATTTCACTACTGGGACAGCGAGGACCCGGGAACATCGTTTTCCGCTCAAAAACCGTATTCTGCGCGATGCTGGGACACAGGCATTGCGCAGGGAGATCTTCTGGCCGGATTTTCCCATCTGCATTATTGGGGGAATTTTGCGGCCGCAAATTCATTTATAAGGAGAATAAGCCAATGGAAGGTTTAAATAAAGAAGCAATGCAGCGCGCAAGAGAAAAATGGGATCGGGTGGCAAAGCCTTTGGGCAGTCTCGGCATACTCGAGGACATCTGCGTGCAGCTGGCCGGCATCTACGGCAGCGAGGATTTCTCCCTTGACAAAAAGTGCGTGGCCGTATTCTGCGCCGACAACGGCGTGGTCTGCGAGGGTGTGACACAATGCTCAAGCGACGTTACCGCCGCGGTCGCCCGCAATCTCGTGCAGGGACGCACCTCCGTGTGTCTGATGGCCGAAGTGGCCGGGGCTGCCGTGCTGCCGGTCGATGCGGGCATGAATACCGAGGTCGAAGGGCTATTATCGATAAAATCGCGGCGCGGCTCGGAAAATATCGCCTGCAAAGCGGCTATGACGCGGGCAGAGTTCGACAGCGTATTTTTCGCCGCCGAAAGGTTGGTCCTGCGTCTTAAGGAGGAAGGGATCGGGATGATAGTTACCGGCGAAATGGGCATCGGCAACACTACCACTGCCGCCGCCGTCATCTGCGCCCTTCTCGGCGAAAGCCCGGCCGATATCACCGGGCGCGGCTCCGGCCTTACTGACGAAGGGCTGCGCCGCAAGACAGAGGTCGTTATGCGGGCGTTGAAAACGAACCGTCCGCCCAAAAACGATGCAGCGGAGGTAATACGGCGCGTAGGCGGCTTTGACATTGCCGCTATGGCCGGGGTATTCTCCGGAGGTGCAAAATACCGGGTACCTATCGTCATTGATGGGGTGATCTCCGCTGCTGCCGCCCTGGCTGCTTCTAAAATAACTCCTGCCTGTCTCGATTTCATGATCGCCTCCCACGTTTCGGCAGAACCGGCGGCGGAAAAGGTGCTTGCCGCCCTCGGCAAATACGCCCCCATCCGCGCCGGGCTGCGGCTGGGAGAGGGCACGGGCGGAGTGGCGTTATTGCCCCTTCTGGATATGACTCTCTCGGTGTACAACAGCGCCGCTACCTTTGACAGCTCCGGGATAGAGCAGTATGAACACCTATCATGATGATACTGATAACAGGCGGAGCTGCCAGCGGTAAATCTCGCTATGCCGAGGATCTTATCTGCGCCCGCTGCCCAAATCCCACCTACATAGCGACTATGCGCCCTTTCGGAGAGGAAGCCCATGAGCGCATACAGCGTCACCGCTTGCAGCGCGCCGGACGCGGCTTTTCCACTATCGAACGCTTCACGGACGTCGGCCATGCCGAGGCGTCGGGCTGCGCGCTTTTAGAGGATGTATCTAACCTCTTGGCCAACGAGATGTTTGAGGTAGGCTTCTCCGGCGCGGCCGAACGAACAGCCAACGGCATCCTTGCTCTTAATAAGCGTCTGGAGCTTTTAGTGGCAGTCACCAACGAAATTTTTTCCGATGGCATAAAATATCCGCCCGAGACAGAGGAATACATAAAAAATCTGGCCGAGGTCAATATAGCCTTAGCAGCCGAGGCGGATAAGGTGATAGAAATAATCTGCGGCATCCCCGTTTTTATAAAAGAATGAATAAAGACCATCCTTTTTGGGAAGTATAAGTTTCGTAGAAAGGATGTGAGTCACATGAACAATCAGAATCAGAACCAGAACAATAACAACATGAAGCAGAACCAGAATCAGAACGCAAAACAGAATCAGAGACAGAACGTAAAACAAAATTCTCAGCAAAACAAGCAGAACAAGAACGACCAGTTCTGAAACAGCAAACGGGAGCATTGCAATAATGCAGCGCTCCCGTTTTTATTTACTGTTTAAGCGTCCCCAGGCTGGCGGCTTTTAAGTAAGCGTTGATGAACCCATTTAAATCGCCGTCCATCACCGCTCCAATATTGCCCACCTCATAGCCGGTACGGTGATCCTTGACCATCGTATAGGGCTGGAATACGTAGGAACGTATCTGGCTGCCCCAGGCTATCTCTTTTTGTACCCCCTGTATGTCGGAGATCTTTTCTTTCTGCTGCTGCTCGGCAAGCTCCACCAGCTTAGCCTTGAGCATACGCATCGCATATTCCCTGTTCTGATGCTGTGATCTCTGCGTCTGGCAGGAAGCCACCATCCCGGTCGGTATATGCGTGATACGCACAGCCGAATCGGTTTTGTTGATATGCTGGCCGCCCGCTCCGCTCGAACGGTAGGTATCGACCTTCAGATCCTCCGGCCTTATATCGACCTCGATAGTATCGTCAAGGTCAGGCATTACCGAAAGCGAAGCAAACGACGTATGCCTCCTGCCCGAGGAATCAAACGGCGATATACGCACCAAACGGTGGATGCCTTTTTCCGATTTCAAGTAGCCGTAGGCATTTAGCCCCGATATCTGGATAGTCGCGCTCTTCACGCCCGCATCATCTCCGGGCAGCATATCAAGCACCGACACCGTATAGCCGTTCTTCTGCCCCCACATCTGATACATTCGTATGAGCATCTCGCACCAGTCCTGAGCCTCGGTGCCGCCCGCTCCGGCATGGAAATCAAGAATGGCGTCGCTCTTATCATAGGGGCCGGACAAAAGCGTCTCCAGCGTCATTTTCTCCGTCGTTTCCTTGATAGAGGTCACCGCCTCGGCCACATCGGTGAGCATCGAGGCGTCCTCCTCTTCATTCGCCAGCTCTATCAGCACGAGAGTATCCTCCCATTTGGCCTTGAGGGCTTTCCAGCCGTCGACCTTATCCTTGAGCTGTTTCGTCTCCTGCAGCACCTTCTGGCTGCTCTCCATATCGTCCCAGAAGCCGGGCTTTGCGCTCTCCGCTTCCAGTTCCTTTACCCTTGACTCCGCACCTGCGATGTCAAAGTGAATCCCTCAGTTCTTCTATGCCTTTTTCCATACCTACCAGCTCCAGCCGGTACTGCTCGTATTCCAGCATATTATTCACTTCCTTTTATTGGAATTTTTATCGGCTGCGGTTTTTATCTTATTTATCCTTGCCGCAGCAATGTTTATACTTCTTGCCGCTGCCGCAGGGGCAGGGATCGTTACGGCCGATCGTCTTTTTCTCCTCTGTCGTCTCGGGAGCAGTCTGCGCCGCCTTGGGAGCAGGCTGCGGACGGCCGGTCGCGCGTCTTACGGGCGAACCCTCGTTGGGAGCCATCGGCTTTGCCACCTGCTCACGCTGTATACGGATCCTCGGCATAGCGAAGAGGACGTATCTTACCGTATCGCGCTTTATCGACTCCAGCATACCCTCGTAAAGCTCGCTGCCGACCGTACGGTATTCAACTACCGGATCGTGGTTGCCGTACGCTCTTAAGCCGATCTCCCTCTTTACATGCTCCATCTCGTCCAGATGATCCATCCACTGCGAATCTACCACCTTAAGCAAGAGCACACGTTCCAGCTCGCGCATATTCTCACCGAAGACAGCTTCCTGCTCGGCGTACCGCTTGTTGGCGATATCCATGAGCTTCTCTTTTATATCATCGCGGCTGAGAGAGGAAAGCTCCTCTTCCGTAACATCAAATTCGCCGTTAGCCCGCAGATTCCGGTCGGCAAATTCCTTTATCGCCCTGATATTCCAGTGCTGCTTATCGCTGGTAACGCCGATGTAGTCGTCAAGAGCGGTGTCTATGCACGATTCCATCATCGTGCGGATAGTGCCGCTTACATCCTCGCCGTCAAGCACGGCCTGACGCTGGGCGTAGACGATCTTTCTCTGCTCGTTCATTACCTCGTCAAACTGGAGCACGCGCTTTCTGGTATCAAAATTCCTGCCCTCGAGGTTTTTCTGGGCGTTCTCGATAGCGCTTGTGAGCATCTTCGCTTCTATCGGCTGATCCTCCTCAAGCCCCAGCGCTTCGACCATCTTCTTCACCTTATCGGAGCCGAATATCCTCATCAGGTCGTCCTCTAAGGAGAGGAAGAACTTCGAGCAGCCGGGATCTCCCTGACGGCCGGCACGGCCGCGCAGCTGGTTGTCTATACGGCGTGATTCATGACGCTCGGTACCGATTATGAACAAGCCGCCGGCCTTTTTGACTTCCTCCTGCTCGGGAGCCATCTTTTCCTTTTCCTCATCGTGGAATTTGGCGAACAGCTCTCTGGCGCGCTTTATCTCCTCGTTATCGGTATCGGCAAAGCCTGTGGCCTCGACCAAAAGCTCCTCCACCGGCAGATGCGGCTCATGGGTTTCCTCCGGATTTTTGGCCTCTTCCTCAAGCCGCTTGGCCTCCTCGTCCCGCAGGAGCATTTCCAGACGGTGCTTGGCCGCATACTCGGCGTTACCGCCGAGGATTATATCCGTACCACGGCCGGCCATGTTGGTAGCGATCGTAACGGCGCCCTTTTTACCGGCCTGGGCTACTATCTGCGCTTCTCTTTCGTGGAATTTGGCGTTAAGCACCGAATGCTTTATGCCGTTGCTCTTGAACAGCGAGGAGAGCTGCTCCGATTTTTCCACGCTGACCGTGCCGACCAATACCGGCTGTCCCTTAGCGTGGCATTCCTTGACCTGCTCCAAAACAGCGTTGAATTTGCCTTTTTCGGTCTTATACACCGAATCCTGCATATCCTCACGGATAACGGGCTTGTTTGTGGGAACTGCCACGCAGTCAAGCTTGTATATCTGCTGAAACTCCTCTTCCTCGGTAAGAGCCGTACCGGTCATACCGGAGAGCTTATTGTAAAGACGGAAGAAGTTCTGGAAAGTTATCGTTGCCAGCGTCTTGCTTTCGTTTTCGACCTTAACGCCCTCCTTCGCCTCTATCGCCTGATGAAGGCCGTCGGAATACCGTCTGCCCGGCATAACGCGCCCTGTAAATTCGTCAACGATCAGCACCTGTCCGTCCTGAACAAGGTACTGTTTATCCCTGATCATGCAGCCGTTGGCCTGCAAGGCCTGGTTTATATGATGCTGAAGGCGCATATTCTCGGGATCGGACAGGTTCTCCACACCGAAGCCCATCTCCGCTTTTTTGATGCCGCTGTCGGTGAGCATGGCCGTCCTGGCCTTTTCATCAACGATATAGTCGGCGTCGATATTCTCGTCAAGCTGCTTGTCGTCATGCTCGGCGATAACGACCTTCTTGAGCTTCTTTACGAACTGGTCGGCCACCCGGTAGAGATCATTGGCCGACTCGCCCATACCGGAAATGATAAGCGGCGTCCTTGCTTCATCGATAAGGATGGAATCCACCTCGTCCACTATAGCGTAATTATGCCCGCGCTGTACCATGTCCTTTTTATGCACGACCATGTTATCGCGCAGGTAGTCAAAGCCCAGCTCATTATTGGTGCCGTACGTTATATCACAGGCGTAAGCCTCACGCCTTTGATTGTTGTCCTTTTCATGGATTATGAGCCCTACGCTGAGTCCCAGGAACCTGTATACCTTGCCCATCCATTCGCTGTCGCGCTTTGCCAGATAATCGTTGACGGTGACGATATGTACACCATCGCCTGTGAGCGCGTTAAGATATGCCGGAAGCGTCGATACCAGCGTCTTACCTTCACCGGTCTTCATCTCTGCTATCCTTCCCTGATGGAGGATGATACCGCCGACTATCTGCACGTAAAAATGCTTCATGCCCAGCACTCTCCAGCTGGCCTCTCTCATTACCGCAAATGCTTCCGGCAGAAGATCGTCAAGAGTTTCCCCATTTTTATATCTTTGCCTAAACTCATCGGTCTTTGCCCGCAGTTCATCATCGGACAGCTTCTGCATATCGCCCTCAAGAGCTTCGACCTTTTGAGCTATGGGATAGATGCGCTTTAATTCTCTGTCAGAATATGTTCCAAATATCTTGTCAAATATTCCCATTTCATTTTTCCTTTCAAAATCATTAGAATAAAACAATCAAAAGACTGCATACGTATTTATTATAACACAGTTATCGGTAAATTACCACTGTTTTTTGTAAAAAAAATATTAATTTTTCCATTAAAAATCAGTGCATTTATATTACATCCCCGGCAAAAATTGCATTTGTCACCAAAAGCGGGCGGTGCGCATACGATATATTACCCTGACAAAAGGGATATTAAACATTGGCGAAAGGAATGATTTTTATGGGTCTGTTCGGAGGCTGCTCCGGATCGAACGACAACTGGATCTGGGTAATAATTATCGTAGCTTTGGTACTTTGCTGCTGTGACGGCAACATTTTTGGCGGAGGACGCAACGATTGCTGCGAGCCATGCTGCCAGCCGCCTGAAAAGTGCTGCTAAAAAACATATGGAGCTGCTGCGTTAGGAAAACGCATGGGGCTGCTCGATTTTAAATGAAGCTGTTGCATTAAGAAAACACACGGGGCTGCTCGATTTTAGATGCCGGTAGTATCAGGGCTTTATAGCCTTGATACTGCCTGCTCTAAAAACGACAGCTTTTTTTGTGTATAATGCACCAAATATATTGACTGAGCGCGTCAAATATGGTAAAATTACAGTGAAATATAGATAATTGCAAAACGCGACAGCGTTTTGCAATTATTCCCTTATTCTGGGGAGCTCGAGGGTAAAACCCTCGAATTTCAATCAATTTTTGACGGCTCCGCACCGCGCAAGACGGCGCGGACGGCAGCTTGCTGCCGGTTTTTGCAAAGCAAAAATGCTGAAAAAGCGTCAAAAATTGCGAAAATAAAAGTTTCAGCGGTCTTTAGACCGCCAATCAACGGAACTTTTATTTTCTTCATTAGCCAGAAATCAATTGCGAAAGAAGTTTCGCAATTGACTATATAATATTTCCCGGGAGGACGATGGTCATGCTTTGCCAGTTTACATTTAAAAATTTCAAATCATACCGTGACGAGACCGTCTTTGATTTCCAGGCGGCAAAACTTGCGGAGTTTTCCGACAGCCTCATATCGGCCGGAGCCTCGCGCTCGCTTTTGCCTGTGTCTGTAATATACGGCCCCAACGGCGGCGGAAAATCAAACGTCATCGATGCCCTGTCCTCGCTCATTGCCCTGGTGATGCGGCCGGTCATAGAGTTGTCCAACCGCCCGGCGGAAAATCTCGGGATGCTCAATACCCACAAGATCCGCCCCTTTGCCTTCTCCGAGACCTCCAAAAACGAACCGACCGTATTTTCGGTGTTTTTTATAGCCGGAGACAGCGAGTACCGTTATCTGGTCTCCATCCTCGCCGGGCGGATAATCTCCGAGGAGCTTTACCGGCGAAGATCTGTTAAGGGCGCGCGCACAACCATGGTATTTCAGCGGGAGAAGGACAACATAAAGCTCTCTCCCCTGCTCCGGAAAAATCACGTCAACACAAACGTCAATCCCGAGCTGACTTTTTTATCGTTTCTGGCTATAAATTACCGGATAGACGTAATATCCGATGTGGCCGACTGGTTCCGCCGCTGCATATATATAAACTATTCCTCGCCGCTTTCGGAGCTTTCCATACCCGTGGTCTCTAATGAGCAGATAAAAAAGAAAATGCTCGATTTCTTCCGCGATATGGATATTTCGATAACCGACTACCGCGTGGAAACGGACGGCCGTACCGGCGATGTGTTCACCCAGCACAGCACTCCCGACGGGACATATGAGATAAATATGGATCAGGAATCGCAGGGAACGCAGAAAATGTTCAAATGTCTGCCGATAGTGACGCTCTCCCTTGCCGAGGGAAGGCTTTTGCTGGCCGATGAGCTGGACGCCAAGCTGCACCCCAAGCTCCTGCGCTATATTATCAGCCTTTACAAAAACCCCGACGCTAATAAAAACGGCGCGCAGCTGATGTTCACCTCCCACGACCTGACAACGATGACCGCCGAGGTATTTCGCCGCGACGAGATATGGTTTGCCAGCAAGGATAATTCCCAATCCAGCACGATATACTCGCTCTACGACCTCAAAAACGAGGACGACCGCCATATCTCCGCCGATTCCGAATACAACCTTGAATACCTGGAGGGCCGCTACGGCGCCGATCCCTATCTGCGCCAGATGATCAGCTGGGAGGAATGACAAATGAGCTCTACACCTTGGCTCCGCCCGCGCAAAAGCCGCGGCATCCCGGTATCGCCGCAGTATCACCTAATAGTCACCGAGGGCACCAAAACCGAGCCTAACTATTTCCGCGGCCTGCAGCACGATATAGATACCGTTGAAAACGGCCGCTACCGGGGCAAGATACAGCTGGAAATAAAAGGCATGGGCATGAATACTCTTTCGCTGCTTAAAACAGCCGAAAACCACGTGCGCTGCAGCATCAATCCTATCCGTCACGTATGGGTAGTATTTGACAAGGATGATTTTCCCGCCGATAACTTCGACATGACCTGTAAACGCTGCCGCGAGCTTTCCAACGGCCGCATAACCTACCACGCGCTGTGGTCGAACCAGTGCATAGAGCTGTGGTTTTTACTGCATTTTACGTATTTTCAGGAGGATATCTCCCGCAAAGCATATTATTCCAAGCTCTCCGGACACTTAAAGCATCTGGGCGTCAAGCGGTATGATAAAAATCTGCCGCATATATACGAGATCCTGAAGCCATATTTTCCCCGGGCTTCGGAAAATGCCAAAAAGCTCCAGCGGCTGCACAAAGGTCTCTTGCCCTCGCAGTCAGCACCTCAGACCATGGTATACCAGCTGTTCGATCTTTTGGCGCGGTACATAGAAAGCAAATAAAAAAAACGGCTGCTTTTTCAGGGGGATGCAGCCGTTTTTCGGTTATGGAACGGATCGCTTGTAAAAGCAAACCGGTACTTTAGGGGGGGTAGCCGGCGCCCGAAGACGCCGGCGCACCGTGGTTAGCGGTGCCATTATGAAAAAAAAGGATGGTGTCGATTTACATCGACATAAAAGGATTATATATCAAGTATAACTAAATTGCATTATTGTGTGCTTGCCGGCTGTTCGGTCAGCGTAACGTCCACTTCAATCGTGGTACCGTTTCTCGATATCTTAAATTTCATCGTATCGCCGGGCTGCTTAGCATCCCGCAGAGTGTTTATCTCCGCCACGCTCGATACCTCTACGCCGTCAACGGCAAGTATCATATCACCTCTTTGCAGACCGGCTGCCGCCGCTCCGCTGCCAGCTTCTACGCTTTCAATGAACAGGCCATAGTCCGTGGACGCTGCGGTGATGCCCACCATCGGCCTGGTAACGTAGCCCTGCGACATAAGCGACTCAATTATCGGCTTCGCTTCGGAAATGGCTATGGCAAAGCCCATGCCCTCAACGCCTTCCTCTGACAGCTTTACAGAGTTGATACCTATGACCTCGCCGTACTTGTTTATAAGCGCTCCGCCCGAATTACCGGAGTTTATAGCCGCATCGGTCTGGATGAGGTTATACTGGCGTCCCTCGACCGTCATTGTACGGTTGACGGCGCTTATTATACCCTGGGTGACCGTTCCGGAAAACTCCTGACCGAGAGGATTGCCTATCGCAACTGCCAGCTCGCCGACCTCTGTTGTCGTCGAATCACCGAGCGTAGCCGCTGTAAGCTGCGTGCTGCCAGCGTCTATCTTCAGCACCGCCAGGTCTGTCGTATCATCTGCACCGACTATCGTAGCTGCAAATTCCTCGCCGGTGTTAAGTATCACCGACACCTCCGACGCACCCTCGATAACATGCTGGTTGGTGACTATATAACCATCGCTGCTGATTATTATTCCCGAACCCGAGCCCTGCTCTACGGTCTGGCCGTCAAGCGAGGGATCCTGGGAGTAGTAATACTGCCCGGTGAAAGGATTGTAGTATCTTTGCACCTGCAGCGTTGTCTTATTTATTACACCGACAACGCTGGGGCCGCACTTATCGGCTATCTCTTCGGTAGTGAGCACTCTCTTGCTGCTGGAGGTGCTGTCGTTGGCCAGAGTGGTGGCGTTTCCCGAGGAGGGACTGCCGCTGTCCGGCTGCGTGCTCTGAGCTACCGTAAGCTGCTGAGAATCCTGCTGCATATAGTACATCGTGCCGGTCATCACGCCTCCGGTCAGAAGTGATGCCGCTACGGCGGAGCTTATACAAGCCAGCCAGATCTTCGGCTTTTTCTTCTTCTCCGGCTTCTGCTGATATACTATCATGTCCGTTGTATCTGTATATGGATATTTCTTCATGGTAATACGCCTCCTGTTATTTTCACCGTTCTCCAAGTTTGAAATATCGCAAGCTATTTTCATTTTCTATCCTTTTCTCTTGCTGTGATTATATAATAAACCATAAATATAACCCTGGTATGAATTGAATTTAAACAATTATCGTTTATTTTATGAATAATTTGTAAACGAAACGTCAAGGTTCGGCGGCAAAGACTATCCGGGGACTTTTTTCGTGTGCCGGCCTGCCGGAAAGCCCATCGTAGGCCGCAACCTTTCCAAAGCCCGCCCGCTTTAAAAGCAAGCAGATCTCCGCCTGCGTATAGCCGCGCTGTACGTGTCTCTCGTCAAACCGTCTCCATTTCCCCTTTTCCCGGACGAAAAACGTCAGGAGCATATCAGAGAGGGAGCCGTTTTTATGATAGGCGTTCTCCCACACATAGAACACATCGCCCTCATCGTGCACAAACGTTTCATTTCCTATGATATGTTCCAGCTTATACGCCGTGCTGACGTCGAATATCAGCATTCCCTCCGGATCCAAAAAACAAGTGCGTATGCGGCGGAAGATATCCTCAAGCGTTTTCGGCGCCAATATGTAGTTGAAACCGTCCACAGCGCAGATAAAGGCGTCCATCGTCCCGAAGAGGTCAAGGGCGGATAACCTCTGTTCGAGGAAGAGTATGTCAAGCCCCTCCGCCTTTTCCCGGGCGCGCATGAGCATTTCGGCCGAACCGTCCACTCCAGTCATATCATAGCCGCGCTTTGCCAGCGGTATTGTGATATTCCCCGTCCCGCAGGCCAGATCGGCGACAAGGCGGGGAGATTTGCCCCGTTCTTTAAACAGCTCCTCAATAAAATCACAGTACCGCTCATAATCGATATCGCCCCGCATAAGCCCGTCGTAGACCGCTGCCATTCCTTCATACGCGCCCATAAAAACGCCTCCTTCGGCAAAATTTCCTTAGATAAAACATATTATACCATACCATCGCCCTTTTGTAAACCTTACAAAATATTTTCCCAGCACAGGCGGTAATTTTTCGGCATATGAGTAATGAGGATATCGAGCGAACGGCATTTAGCCAGGGCGTCGGCTCTTTCCCCCATATCGGCATACTGCCCGGCCTCGGCGGCATACGTCTCTATTTTATCTATGCTGCCATGCTCCCCCATGGCCTCTAAAAGACCGCGCTTTTCGTTCACCATGCTTATAAGGCGTTCGAGCTCCCGTCCCGCCTGCTCCGTATCGCCCTTTTCCAAACATTGCACGACGGCCTCATTCTGCCCTGCCAGCTCCTCCGACACCTTTGCCATTCGCCAAAAGTAGATCTCGCTTCCCGCAATCAGCACTGTCCCTATCAAAAGAGAAATCAAAAAACTGCGCATCGGCAATCCTCCTTGTTTTTCGCAGTCAACTGTCAAAACACACGCTGCGCTTTTTTTACCGGCTATTTTTTCTGCACAAAAAGCTCTCCGTTATTATCGAGCGAAGCGATAAACACCAGCCCCGGCCTGTCTATCCCCTGATTTTTAAGGCTTTCCAAAAGCCATTTTTCGGTTTTGCCGCTGCGCATAAGCTCTTTTTTGTCTATCTTTCCATCGGTGATAAGCGTGCAGGGCAGACCGCCGCGGGCAGGATTTTTTATCTTAAGATCCGCCACCGTCGCCGTACGGGCGCGATCCTTCGGTATCACGCTCAAGGCTCCGTTCGTCTCCAGCACCGCCACCTCCACATCGGCGATGTTGTAGCAGCTGTTTGCCCTCAGCTCCTCCAAAAGATCGTTTATATTGAACCTGAGCCGCTCAAGCTCATGGCGGTTTATTTTCCCGTTATAGATGATAATACTCGGCTCCCCACTGATAAGACGCCTGATGCTGCGGGATTTCAGGCTCAGATACGACATAGCCACTTCCGCCACTATCAGCGTCAAAACCGGCACTATCCCCGACAAAAGCGGTATGTCTATCGACTGCATCGGCACCGAGGCCATATCGGAGATCATTATCGCCACCACCAGCTCCGATGGCTGCAGCTCCCCGATCTGCCGCTTCCCCATTATCCTCAGCGATAATATGACCACCGCATACAGGATAAGCGTCCTTATCATCAGTATCAGCATATGCGACCCCGTCCTTTTTGCTTATTTTCCCCTTATTCTCCCCGCTCCCCGAAAAATTATCCCCCAAGGCTTGCAGAGCCTGGTTTTTATTATATTTTTAGCTGCTTTTTCCTCATAAATGTATTGACTTTTAAATGGCATTATGGTAAAATTATAGTGAAGTCATCTATATTTTACACAGACTTCTGATAATGCAAAAGGCAAAGCCGCCGCGAGGCGGTGACGCAAAGCCACGGGTCTTATAGGAGACAGCCGGCTACCATACTCAGCAGTATGATCCTTTGAGGATCAGCGATCCATACGGGTCAATCTGTATATCATTAGATGGACGGAATATTTGTTTTAAGGAGGAATGGATATGAAAACAAAATTTAGCAAAAAGCTATTGAGCTGCTTTACTGCGATATCCCTTTTATCCGGCGTATTTGCATTTGGCGCAGTCCAGGCCGCCGAGACCAACGCGGATACCGTTATGGGCAGCATGACGCTCTACGATTATGAGCAGTCTTCGGTTAAATCGGGAGATTCTTATCTTCTCTTCGGCCGCCAGGATGTACGCCCCAGTGCAGTCTACAACACTTGGGAGCGCAGTGATGACAAACGCGTAGTGCAGGGGATAGCGGCAGACGAGCTTTCGGGCGGACAGTTCGAGCTGGCAGAAAAAGAGGTAACTCTCTACCGCTACCAAAATTGGTTCGACCAGTGGAGCGACTGGTCATCGAAGCAGCCGCCTGATTGGGCGATGCGTGTCGATGAAAAGACCGAGATCTCACAGCTCACCGTACCCGACACCGAAAGCGGCAAGCTGTTCCGTGATGGCGAGAAGATAGGCACCTACCAGATGCCTTTTGACCACGTTGGCGATGGAGTGTACGAATACGACAGCAAGGACAATAAGCTTACCGCAAACAGCTAGACAAACGTTTTGGAGGTAAGCAATTACGGATCCAACGAAAGTCCCAAGTTTATGCCGCTGGGCAAAGACAACTACTACTTCGGCGCAGTCACCGAGCTTCCCTTCGTTTATAAGAACGGCGGCACAGTGAACAACGGCGATGACATGGTATTCACCTTCTCCGGCGATGACGACGTATGGGTATACGTTGACGGCAAGCTGGTTCTCGATATGGGCGGCATCCACGGTGCTGTAACGGGAACGATCAACTTCCGCACACTGGAGGCTACTATCACCAACGGCAACATCTACGGCGGCGGCCAGGCGACAACGTCATTTGAGTTTGACACCACCAAAGCCGATCACACATTGCAGATGTTCTATCTGGAAAGAGGCGCCGGCGAGTCGAACTTCAAGCTCAGCTTTAACCTCATCCAGCCGACGAACTATATCGTAAAATACTACGACGGTAAGCTCTACAACGGCAAGCCCGGCGACGCCGGTCTTCTGGCAACAGTCGTACAGAATTCCAGAGACGACGGAACACAGCTTTATGCGGGCGACGAGGTAAAGCAGAGCGAGATAAAGATCAATGTAAACGATAAGACGGCAGAGCTTATTGCCAGCGATGAATATTACGGCGGCTTTGTAGTGGATGAGAATTTCATGCCGGTGACCGATCCCGAGGCGGTCGTTACCACAGTGACCGATGATGACAGCGATATCGTATACGTTATCTTCCTGCCGAAGCCCTCTTATACGGTAACATATTGGATAGGCGAGAATGAGGCTGACCCCTCTACCTGGACACAGGTAACGCAGAAAGCCAATACCGGTACTGTAGGCCAGCAGATAACAGCAGCCGACATTGACGTTACATTTGAATTTGAAGGCCAGTGGTATACAGGAAAGATCGTGACCGCAGCGGATGAAAATGGTGTTTACGGCACGCTTTCGGCAGATAATCCGTTTAACGTAGACGTGCTGGTAGTCCCCACTTCCGAGCCGACTCCGGAGCCGACAACAACTCCGACCGAGGAGCCGGTAGAACCGACGGAAACACCGACAGAGCCGACAACAACTCCGACAGATGAGCCCGAGGTTCCGCCTTACGATGATCCGTACACTCTTGAAAGCGCAGTTGCCTATATCTTCGGCAGAACCGACACCCAGATGCAGGCCGAGGACGGCATGAAGCGCGGCGAAGCGGCGGCTGTTCTTTACCGTCTGCTTAAGCAGAATGATATGCTGGGCGGATTCACCTATTCGGCAGATGATGCGCCGGCATTTGCCAATCTGGCAGGCAGATGGGACAGAAGTGCGCTTGAGTACATGGCTTATCTGGGCTTGTACGCACCGGAGACCGGGGTTGATCCTGAGGGCATGATAACCAGATCGGAAGCCTTTAAAATGATGGCTGTTGCCCTCGGCTTCACTGATGACGCTACCCTGCCCGAGGAATCCTATGCGGCGATCCTTGTAGACGCCGGTTATGTTGAGGGCGATGAAAACGGCAACCTCAACCTTGACCAGCAGATACGCCGTGCGGAGTTCTGCAAGATCTACAATATGATAATCGAGCGTGATGCTATGGGTCTGGAAATGGCCGATGGTACCGAGGTTACGGCTGATACCTACGGCTTTATCGATCTCGAGGAAGGCCAGTGGTATTACGATATCATGCTCAAGGCTACAAGTGCTTATGATGACGATGGTTATGTTGACCTTGACCTGCGCGCCTTGAGAAACGTAGTAGACGATTACGCTTGATCGAAGAATGCAAGACTCGGAGAGGAAACTCTCCGGGTTTTTTTTGCGAAAAATTAAAATGAAAACGGAGTATTTGGGAGTATTCGAGAGTATACAGGAGAATAAAAGAGTTTTCATCACGCATGTAAATTTTCTTTTAAAAAGGTATTGACAAATAGAGACAAAAGTAGTACAATACCATTTGCAGGCTGACCGCAGAGCGGTTTAGCGATAACAGTTTGAAGAACGGACAATTTCGTTCAATTTGAAAAGGAGGACATTCCAATGAACAGCAGTTATTTGCAGAAGCCGCAGGATGTTGAAAGAAAATGGTACATCATTGATGCGGCAGACAAGCCTCTCGGAAGAGTGGCAGCGTGCGCTGCTTCTATCTTGAGAGGGAAGCATCTTCCCACCTTTACGCCCAACGTTGACTGCGGAGACCACGTTATAATCATCAACGCTGACAAGGTCGTTCTGACAGGAAACAAGCTTCAGCAGAAGTCGCGTTTTTATCACACCGGCTGGGTAGGCGGACTTAAGGAGATAAAGTATTCCGACCTCATGGCAAACGCTCCCGAAAAAGCGGTTATGTACGCCGTAGGCGGTATGCTCCCGAACACCACTCTCGGCAGGAAGGCTTTGACAAGGCTCAGAGTTTACCAGGGCACAGAGCACAATCATCAGGCGCAGTCCCCGATCATGTGGGAAGGCGAGATCAAATAAGGAGGGTTTGAAGCATGGCGAAGGAACAGTTTTACGGTACAGGCAGAAGAAAGTCTTCAGTGGCAAGAGTACGTCTGGTACCCGGCAACGGCAAGGTAACGGTAAACGGCCGTTCTCTTGACGAATATTTCGGTTTGGATACATTAAAGGTTATCGTTATGCAGCCGATGACCCTGACAAAAACCACAGACAAATTTGACGTTATAGCAAACGTGCAGGGCGGCGGTTTCACCGGCCAGGCAGGCGCTATCCGTCACGGTATAGCAAGAGCATTGCTTGAGGTGGACAGCGAGGCTTACAGAGCCGATCTGAAAGCTGCCGGCTTCCTCACAAGAGATTCCAGAATGAAGGAAAGAAAGAAGTACGGTCTCAAAGCCGCACGTCGTGCTCCGCAGTTCAGCAAGAGATAATTTCTCTTTTGAAAATGCTTATAAACCCCGTAACCATGCGGTTTGCGGGGTTTTCTTATGCCCAAAAATCGTTGTCGTCTTTGACAAAATTTGACGGAATTTAACCCGTTTTAAACCGATTTTTCGGGGACAAAAAAGGGTTAATTTGCTTTTTTAGACCTTTCTGGGGACAAATTCGGGGTTAATTTTAGAGCTATTTTTTCATCATTTTTTGATTGACTCAGGATAAAATTTTCCCTTTGTCAGTTTTGTCAGAGTTTGAACAAATATGACAAAATAAAATTGTTTTTGTCATAAATTTTAAAATTTAATATAAATACTGAAAAGCGTGTTTGCTGCTCGATATGAGTTATGTGAACGCGCTTTTTTTGTACCCAAATTTATGAAAGGAGGTTTACCATGTCCGTATTTCGAGTTGAAAAAAGCAAAAATTATACAGTAATGTCAAATCATCATTTACGAAATAAGAAACTATCTCTTAAATCCAAAGGATTACTTTCTCTTATGCTTAGTCTGCCGGATGAATGGGATTATACATTGAAAGGCTTATCTATGATCTGTAAAGAAGGGATTGATGCAATTAGGGTATCTATCATCGAACTTGAACAACAAGGATATATTGAACGCCATAGAAAACGGAATGAAAAGGGGCAACTTACAAATACAGAATATATTATTCGTGAATTTCCTGTTACCGTTCCGGTAAAAAGTGAAAGCCCTATGTTGGAAGAACCTACGTTGGAAAATCCAATATTGGAAAATCCAACACAGGAAAAGCCTATATTGGAAAATTCAACGCAAATAAATAAAGATAAAACAATTAAAAAAGAATTAAATAAAGATTGTATTAAATATCCATCTATCAATCATGAGACATCAATAGGATCGATTGATAGATATGAACAAAGCATCAAACAGATTAAAAAGAATATCGAATATGATTCTCTTATATACAATTACGACAAATCTGTCATAGACGAGATTGTGAATGTTATGGCTGAGGTAATGACTGTAAATGTTCCGTACTATACCATCGAAAAAAAGCAATATCCTGCTGAGCTTGTTAAACATAGATTTCTTGAAATTGATTATAGGAAAATGGATGCATTTCTGCTTGACTTTACAATGCGAAACGAAAAAATCCACAATACAAAAGCATATATGATTACATCACTGTTTAACATACCTGCCACAGCTGATACTACTCTTTCTAACATGGTAAGGAATGATCTGTATGGCTGAAAACACTGCTTTACATGAAGATTTGAAACGGAGGTGATAAAACATGGCAGTAAAAAAAGAGCCGAATATAGATTCAAATACCATTGTTGAAATGAAAATCTCCGAATTGCACCCGTTTCAAAACCATCCGTTTAAGGTATTGGATGATGAGCTTATGCAACAGACAATCGACAGCATTGCTCAGGTAGGCGTACTTTCTCCCGCTGTTGTTCGTCCCGATCCCGGAGGTGGTTATGAGATAATATCGGGGCATCGAAGACTGCACGCTTGTAAAGCAATAGGTCTTGAAACAATGCCGGTCATAGTAAAAAATCTTACGGACGATGAAGCCGTTATTTTTATGGTGGACAGCAATTTACAACGAGAAAATATCTTGCCGAGCGAAAGAGCACTTGCATACAAAATGAAAATGGACGCCCTAAAACATCAGGGGCAAAGAGAAAAATCAACTTCGGACCAGGTTGGACCGAAGTCATGGACGGCAGCAAAATTAGGTGCTGAAGTCGGAGACAGCGCAACGCAAGTAAAACGATATATACGTTTGGCAGAGCTTATTCCGGAGCTATTATCCAAGGTAGATAAAAAAGAAATATCTCTAACCCCTGCGGTTGAACTTGCATATTTAACGCAAGAAGAACAGCAGGGTTTTTTAGATGCTATGGAATATTCGCAAAACAGTCCTTCCCTTTCTCAGGCTCAGCGTATCAAAAAATTAAGCCAATGCGGGAACTGTACCGTAGAAGCAATGCGTGAAATTATGTCCGAGGAAAAGAAGAACGAACCGGATAAAATCGTATTGGACAGCGATGAAATAAAGAAATATTTTCCACGTTCTTTTTCAGCAAGACAAATGCGAAATACGATTATAAAACTTTTAGATGTTTGGATGAGAAACAGGCAAAAGAAACCTGAACGGTGAAAGGAGTAAAGCTATGGATGTTAAACTTTGTCCGAAATGCAAGACAGGAGCAGAAAGCTATGCACTTGATCCCAAAAGTCCCGTATGCCCTTACTTACAGTTTCATAACGGAACAAACTGTAAGTTTTTCACTGTTATGACGGAAAGAGAGGTGATGGACGATGAAAGAGTACGAGGTAACAATAACCGAAACCCTCCAAAAGACAGTTTCTATTGAGGCTGAATCGCGTGAGGAGGCAGAACGGTTGATTGAAGATATGTGGAAAGACTCAGAAATCATTTTAGACAGTGATGATTTTTACGATGTTGCTTACACTGCCAGCAAAGAAATAGAAAAGGAAAATACGATGGAAGTCCTGCTTGTTAAGCCCGGTCAACTCGCTGAAATGACCGTTATCAAAGCAGGTCTTTCTTCTATGCAGGAAATTGTAGGAGGTGATATTCAAGCTGCATATTTCTTTGATGAACCTGTCGCTGTTGTCTGTAATGAGGAAGGAAAAATGAACGGTTCTGAACTTAATCGTGCAGTAAAAGACGATAACGGTAACATCATTGATATTATTGCGGGAACATTTTTTGTCTGCGGATTAGGTGATGAAAATTTCACCTCGTTGCAGCCTGAATACAAAGATAAGTTTGAAAAGATGTTTAAAAACCCAGAGGCTTTTTTGAAAATGGGCAAAGGTATTATGGCAATACCTGTTGAGCCAAAAAAAGAGAATTTGAGTAAAAAAACTGATTTTGTGAGCCTGCGAAAAAAAGTCTGTAAATTTAAAGCCTTCTGTGGTAGAATATAATTA
>CAYNRX010000039.1:0-21432 GCA_964399965.1 uncultured Lachnospiraceae bacterium
CAAGATGCGGCAGCATACGCTTCGTCTCGGCGGCCGTGTAGACCTTGTCGCCCTTGTCAAGCGGCACGACAACATCGCGTCCTTCGAATATGTACCCCTTGTTATTGTGTATGACAAGCTCCCTCGGGTCGGGGATGCCGCGCTGGTCGTTTATCACCGCCAGGCCGCCGGGTGCGTTTTTTGTTCCCTTAGCCCAGCCGCTTATACCCGGTCCGCCAAGCCCTGCATCTGCGGCTCTGGTTCTTACCGTGATAGTAACTGTTTTATCTTTGACCTCCGCCAGTTTGCTTTTTGCGCTTTCGACTCCACTCGCTGTTTGGTCGTCGGCATTTATCAGAGCTGTACCCGTTACAGTATTAAACCACTGTACACGGCCGACCGCGACATCGACAGCGGCGATTGCTTCTCCGTTGTTGCCGTACAGAGTGGCTGTTCCTGTTTCTTTATTGTATTCGCCGAGGTCATACAATACGCCGTTTATCGCGGCCTGTGCGGGCTTTCCGTCAGCGTCAAGATATACCGTCGCTCTCGTGCCGTCCGTCTCTTCCGTCAGCTCTTTGGCGTTCTCGATGACCTCAACGTTACCCTCCGCATCGATAACGACATGCATATTTTCGGGGATAAGTCCCATTTCCTCAGCAAGCTGCGCGATTTCTGCGGTAGTATATCCGGCCTCCTGCCCCAGCTGGGAAAAGCTCCTATACACTTCGGAAAGGGCGCCAGCGTCAGCCGCACTTGCTATGTCGGTAAACCCTTCTTTCATAAGAGCCGACTGCATCAATATTTCATTTCCGGTAAGCCCCAACTGTTCACCGGCAGCGGCGTAATTTTGGATAAACTTATCAAGCATATCACCGCCTGCGGCCGCCGCTTGCGAAAAGCTCTCAACGCCGCTCATAGCAGACGCTGCCATCTGGGCAAAGCCGTCGCTTTTTTGGAAATACTCGTCTGAGGACAAAACTTCCTTTTGCTCAGAAAGAACCTTCTTAAGGTTTTCGATGCCGCTTGAGATATCCCCTTGAGCTATCGCGGCAATACCTGCATCGGCGACAGCCGCAAGGTTTGCTTCAAACTCATTTGTTTGTTCTGTAGCGGCCTCTGACCTTTCTGTGTATTCATCCAGCTCACTGTTAAGGCGATCCATTGCCCAGTCGTAAGACATTGCATCGGATGGAGCCAGCATTTCCCAGAAATCATATATATCAGGCCTGTTTAAGGTGTCGAAAAAAGCGTTCATCTGGCTTACGAAATCAGACCGCTCAATTTCTCCGCTGTTAAGCGATTCAAGAAGATCAAGATAGGTTTCTTTAAAATCTGCCAGAGCAAGTTTATCCTCTTTTAGTTTGGGGATATTTATTTCCGCTGCAGCAATATTCGCCTTATCCTCTTTATACCGCGTCGAATTATCATCGATATACTGCCGCGCGTCTACCCCTGCCACTCTCAGCTCCGTATACGTTAATTCGTTGAGCTTCTCAAGCGCGGTGTCAAGCTCATCAAGCGGCACATTTATATCAAGGTCGTATTCCTCCGAAAGGTAGCTGCGTATCTCTTCAAGCCGTGATTTTGCACTGTTTATCTGCTCCTCGGAGCTGTCAGGATTTTTTATAATAAGCTCAAGCTCTTTTGTTTCACTCAGCAGCCCATCAAGCTCGGTGAGTTTTTCAACATTGGTTTCCAGGGATTCGGCCAGCTCATAGCCTCCGTCCGCCCAATGCACATAGTTGTCGTACGCCAAACCGGCCGCTACGCCTACAGCTGTTATACCTGCCGCAGCCAAACCGGCCGACAAAGGTATTTTAGACAGGGCTTTTCCTATTGTGGCCACGCCGCTTGTCATATCGCCCACGACCTTGACTGTGGACGATATACCTTTACCTGCTGCTCCGATACCGACAATTGCCGTGCCTACTTTGAACAGATTTTCCCGGCTCTCCTCCGACATATCGGCTATACCCTCGGCAAGGTCGGCTATCATGACCGCCCCGTCCTCCACAAACGGCAAAAGCGATTCGCCGATAGACCGTCCGGCCTCAACAATATTGTTTTTGGCGATCTGCATTTGCGCTTCGGTGGTGCTTGCCTGGGTGGTAAACTCGTTTTGCAGGGCGGCATTCTCCTGCCACGCTTGATTAGACGTAGTGATCGCGCTGTCCAAAACGCCGAAGGATTGTGCAAGACGCATCACCGCATCGCGCTGGCGTATCTCATCGATGCCAAGCTCCGAAAGAACGCCTGCAATGTTAGGCGACTGGCCGAGCTTTTCTAAGAAGGTCAGGAATGTGCCCGTTGCGTCCTCGTCCCAGGCTTCCTTGAATTTGTCCGCGCTCATCTCGGCCGCTTCGGCAAACACTTCAAAGCCTTCGCCCTTGCCGACAAGCGTCTCTATCTCCATCAAAATGGTGGATATCGCAGAGCCTCCTGCGTCCGGCTCTAAGCCCAGAGACGACAGCGCCGCCGACAATCCCAGTATATCCGCTTCGGTCATTCCAACCGCCTTGCCTGCCGCGCCCAGCCGCTGTGCCATATCCATTATTTTGCTCTCGCCAGTCACAAAGTTATTGCCCAGAGCAACTACAGTGCTTCCCAAACGCCGGAAATCATTATCTGCCATGCCGGTTAGGTTTGCAAACTGCGCCATGCTTTCGGCCGCCTGGCTGCCGCTCATATCGGTAGCAACGCCAAGCTCCGCCATGACGCGGGAAAACTCCAAAAGGCCGTCGGTGTTTTTTATCAGCCGCCCTCCGGCCTCGGCAAACGATGTAAGCTCGGCAGTAGTGGACGGGGTGGTCTGGGATATGTCTATGATGCCGTCTTTGAGCCGTTCAAGCTCTTCGCCACTGATGTTGGACACCCTGGCAACTCCCGCCATGTTGGACTCGAAGTCCATCGCAAACTTTGCCGAGGCCACGCCGCCAGCAAGAATGGCCGCCGCCGCTACCTGCGCCGGTTTTGTGACGTCGTCTATGGCGTCGCCGACACTTTTCGTCTTCTCGCCAAAGGCGTTAAGGTCGTCCATTTTTTTGGTAAAGGAAGACTTTTTCTGTGTATTGTTGAGTTCTTCTGTCTTTTTCTGTGTATTGTTGAGTTCTTCTGTCTTTTTCTTCTGCTTCTCTATCGCAGTCGTAGTCTCGTTTATAGCAGTTTTTAGCTTTTCTTCGCCGATTCTGCTATTTATGAGCCCTGAATTCCATTTATCATATGTATTGTCTGCGGATCTTACGGCTTTTTCGGCTTTTGTTACCTCGCTTGCAAGCCTACTAAGCTCCTTTTGCGCTTCCTCTGTAGGATTTTCCATAGCATTGACTGCATCGCGCTGTTTTTTCCACGCAGTAGTGGCCTGCTCAAGGTTCGATCTTGCAGTCTTTTGCTCGTTGGAAAGTTGAGTAAGCGCATCAGAATATTTTCTTGTTAGCGCTTCCTGCTGTGTAAGCTGTAATTTTAAGCTGCTGTATTTATTATTCAGCCTGTCAAGCTCCGTTCCGCTGTTTTTAAGCTGCGCATCGGTTAGCCGAAACTCGCTTCTTGTTTGTTTTAGGGCTTTATTTAGGGCGTTTATCTCTTTTTGAGTGCTGCTATTTGTTGCGCCGGATTCCTTTTTTCCGAGCGTGTCAAGCTCCTTTCCCGCTTGGCTTATCGTTCGTGAAAGACCGCTTGCATCGCCCGTTATCTTCACCACAAGGCTTGCTACTTCATCTGCCATAATCTCACCTCCCCAAAAATGCGTATAAAAAAAGCGCCTATCACTTGGATAAACGCATTTTTATTGAAAACAATTACATCACTTGCCTACGTTCAGTTCCTTCATAAGCGCGTTCTGCAAAACGTTTGAAAAATTGATATTTTCCTTTACCGCCATATCATTCAGCCATTCGGGAATGGACAGCGTCTTTTTAACGGACTTTTTCTTGTAGAATTTCCCATATTCAAAAGTATCGCAGCTTATCAGGGTAACAAACTGGCTATCGCCTGTTTTAATATCACGAGGATCAGAGGGCGCGGGGATATTCTCGCCGTTCTGCTCCATATGGTAAAGCATTAAGCATAAAACGTCCTCGGCGTTCTCTACTCCGTCCTGCAGATCCTCTCCTTGAGTAAAACAATTTTCTATATCCGGAAATGTGATGGAATACTGCTCCCCCTCTTTTTCAAAAATAGCGGGATAAATATACTTTGACATACTATCTCCTCCTCGTATAAACCGCCGGGGATTTAACAAATCCCCGACTGCTTCATTATAGCTTTGAAAGTTCCGGGCGCAACGTCCTGCGAATTGTGCCTTCCCACAGGAAATTCTTTCCCTGTTTTGGGGCTGTACCATATTTCATGTCTCTTGCCCTCGTGCCTGATTTCACAGCCGTGCTTTTTCAACAGCTTTTTTAATTCGCTGTATTTCATATTATCCCCTCGCCTTCTGGTACTATTATAACACGTAATAACACGTATGTCAACAACTAATTCCCATAAAACATATCCAAATACGCATTCCCGCCTGTATATTCGGCTTCCTCTTCCAGATCGTCAAGCATTGTAAACAGCATATACGGCCGCTGCCGCCCTACCTCGTCCGGCAGCATACGGTAATGTTTAAAGCACGTTGCATACAGCGACCGCATACGCTTCACACTGCCTGACCTTAAGCGTTTTTTGGTGCGCTCAAGGCCTCCGTGTACCACTTCCAGACGGTCTCTGACAGCCCGGCGCGCTCGGCAGGGGATAAATTCTCGATATCCTTATCGCTGATACCCGTGCCCTCGAAAAGGTGCGATACGGCCTCTATCCCCAGTCTCAGCACCCCTGCTTTTTGACCGCTGTAGCGCACATCGTCTATTAGGCACATCGCTTCAAAATCAAACGGCTTTGAGGTTATCTTTTTGCCGTCCTTCTCTAGTTCCAATACCTGCATATATTTCCTCCGTTTATGCTGCTGTCGGCTCCCAGGTCAGGTCGTCAAACCACTCTGTTTCGATCGTTGTAACGTCTGTTTCCGTAAGGTCGGCCGAGTCGATATATGAATAATACGCCCCATCCGAATCGCGGCGAACAGCCGTATATGTAGCCGTTGCGGTCTGGTTCTCCGGTGCGCCGCTTGACGGCTTCGTCTGGCCGCCCACAGCCGAAGCAAAGCCGTAAACGCCCTTGTAATAACGCACATAGCGATAAGTGCCGTCCTTTTTGAGGATGCGCCATGCAACGCCGAAATACGGCGTTTTTGTGTCCGCGCCCACCGTTAAAAGCCCGTTGTCAAGCTCAAGCCCGCGCATCATAGCGTCTATCTCCGGCGGGATATCGGCGTTTGTGAGCTCATGGCCGTAATTCTCCGTGTACGGCGTCACTGCATACGCGCCGTTATCCGCATCAAATACGTCCGTACCGCCCGAATCGGTCGGGGATATCGTAACTACCCCGGGCAGCGGCTGCGCCGTGCCGTACGTTATCGTTCCGTCCGTTTCTGCGGTTATGGGAAATATTGTGTACTTGTCAACGCCGATCCTCGGCATAGGTCTATTGTCTGCCATAAATATTACCTCCTAAATTGTAAAAGTTTTCGAATATCTTGCTGTCCTGTGATAAATTGTTTTGTCCGGGTTAGGCACGTCCGCTTCATACTCGTGATACCAGCCATCGTTTGTTAAAATCGTATACGCCTGCGCAGCGAAATCCGCGCACTGTTTGGGATACGTTCCCCAGAAGTCAAGCTGCACAGTGGATTTTTTGTCGGCTCTTTTGTTGTCGGCCGCAAAATCCCCGCGCTCTGAAAGCGTATAATAAGACACCGCCGGAAGCTCTGTAAAATCCTTGGGGTGCTGATAAACAACGGCTATACCGCTGAGCTTCTCAAGCGATGCGCGCACATCTGTGTTTGCGTCTGTCATTTCCCGAATTCCTCCTTGAAAATATCCGCTATCTCCTTCGTGCTATCTTTTAAGGCCGGGACGAGATACGGATGCTTCTCCTGTCCGGACGTGGTCACAAACTGTTTCAGTGTCTTGCTGTAATACGTCCATTGTTTTTTATCCGTATGCGGTACGGACGGATCGCCGAGGCTGCCCGTACCAAACTCCACATAAGGAGCGTACTTAACAGACGTGCCCACAAGTGCGCTGTCTCCTTCAACAGTATAGTTTATGTGGCGGTATAAGTGTCCGGTCTGTACGGGGCAGTTCATTTTTGCCCTGTCGCGCACAAGCTCTCCGGAGCGTGTAAGAGCATTTTTCATGCGCTCATTGTCGGCCAGCTCATCCAGCTTTTCGTTAAGCTCCGCTATACCGTCTATTTGTATCTTCATCCAAAAGCACCTCCATTCCCATATTCCATTCCTGGACATAGCGTATCAAGTATGTTTTGCCGGCGGCTAAAACATAGTTTCCCGCTTTTACGCTGCTACAAAAGCCGCAGAACATTCTCGCTGTGACCTCTGCTGAGAACCCGTATTCCTTATCGGCAAGCCCGCCGGAATACGGCTGTATATCGGCCTTTATCGTCTCCAGCAGCTCCCGTGATTCCGTGCCGTTGTAGTCGTCCTTCTTGACGCTGTATATCCCGGCTTCGGCCTTGTAGAAATACTTCTCAAATACTGTCATAGTCACTCGGCACACGTCCCTTCCGGCTCACAAACTTATCAAGCCGCGGCTTGTACGAAAACAGGAAACTATCATAATCGGCAGGATTTATCCTTTCCATCGTAACGGAGCGTTCTCCCTCGGATACCGATTTCACATACTCCGGCGCATCCTGCGTCCCATAGCCCTTTTCCCGGTACATATCGGCGGCGATTGCAGGAATAACGCTCTCAAGCTGCGGCGGGACGCTCTCTATTTTGCAATAGCCCAGGACAAGGCTCTCCGCATCTGCAAGCAGATATTCCAACAGCGTATCTTGGCTGTCGTCCGTGATACCTAAAAGCATTTTTAAAACTTCCATGGCTGTTTACCTCAAGGGGAACGCCCCGAGGACGTCACGCCCCAGCCGTCCCCCGGCTATTCACGTACCGCTTACTACAGTAGCGTTACCGGCTTTCCTGGCCTTAGATTCGGCCGTGACCTCGGCAACGGTTATCTTGTGGCCGTTTGTGGCTGTTATCTCCGCGCCGTTGTTGATCTGCGTCCATGATGACAGATCCTGATCGTAGGTCACCTCCGGAGCGGTGGACGCTGCCGTCTTATACACCAGCCTATGACTGCCTATCGGATTCGGTTCAACGGTGATCACGGTATTTCCGGCTGTCTCCGTCGCCTCTGATTTTACTGTAAGTGTCCCAAGCGTCGGCGTTCCCGCCTTAAACGCCGCAAATGCGTCGTCCTTGACCACTAAAAAGCCCAGGCGCATAGTTGCCTTTATTGCCACCATGTCCTGCTCTGCCAGGGACAGCGGTTTGCCATCGGTATCTAAAGTCCCCTGAAGCGTCGCTTCGGTGAGCACCTCATATTTCAGCTCATCGCGGATACCGACAATGATGTAATTCCATGCACCCGTTATCAGGTCGGCCTTTGTGCTGTCCCAGGCGCCGTTTCTGACAAACTCGATAGGCTCGCCGTATAGCTCCTCGCCGGACGTGCCGTTCACATACGCCGGAGCACCTACGCTATCGCGGAGCTTGCGCAGCATATTCTTCGTGCCTATCCTGCCGATAAATCCGTCAGGTTCAAGCCCTGCTTCCTCCACTAAAGCCATAGCGTCCGATACCGCTATATCGATGTTCGTATCATCAACAACGATCATGCCGCTGTCCTCTATCGCGCCCCAAATGCTTGTTGCAAACGGGCTGTCCGTACCGAACAGGCAGGCCGCGTCTATCTTCTTGTAAAACGCTTCTGCGATAAGTGGGCGCAGCTCGCCGAATACGTCTATCACGCTGTCCTCCAGCTTCTCGCGCGTTACCGGGATAATGACGGCCAGCTTTTTGGCCTTTATCTCCGGGTGTATCCAGGTTGCCCCGGAGGTCTGGATCCTTTCGCCCTCGCCTACCCAGTACGCGCTGCTGCCCTCGGCAAGGACGTTGAATTTTTTGGTATCGCTTGCCATGCTTTCGACAGCGGACATTCGCAGGATACTTGACCCGCGCGCCACATCGCCGATTATGTCTCTTGCCTGTTCCACCGGGACAAAGCCCGATAATTCGTCTTTCAGATACATCTTATCTCCTCCTCTGGTTTTTGCGGATTATATCCACTGTTCTCTCGGCCGCTTTTCCGCTTTCGGGCGCAAGCCCCGGCGTCTTTCCTCGGAGCCGGTCGCTGACCGCAGTCTCGACTGCCGCATCAAACGCTTTCTTTAAGGCTTTAACCGCGGCTGTCGTGCTTCGCTCATCTTTGTCTGCAAGTCTTGGCGCAAGCTCCGCCGGAAGCCCTGCCGCGGCAAGCTCCGCCTTTGCATGGGTAACGAGCTTTTCATGCGCAAACTCCTCCTTCTCGCGCTCGAGAGTCTCACGCGCGATCCTGATCTCTTCCTCATCGCGCTTTGAGCCTTCAAGCCCTGCCAGCTTCTGCTGCTGTTCAAACTCGGCCTTAAGTTCGCGCTCTCTTTCGGCTACCGCCGCTTGTAACTGTTCGGTGGTATACGTCTGCGCGCTCTCCTTCGGGGCTTCTGCGCCCGGCTCTGCCTTAAGGGTCGTTTCCTCTGCCAATGTGATCTCCTCCTTTTCGGGCATAAAAATAGAGCAGTTTTGTGCCTTGCTCAGGGCATTGGGAAGGACGGGGGTCGAACCCGCCACTCATGCCTCTCTTCCCATGAAAAAAGCACATCGCTTTTGATGTGCTTATAAACCAATATTCTGTTGTCTCAGCCTCTACTCGTCTACATGATACTTGCAGGATTTACAAACTTTTACTTCCTCTTCAAACGAACGTATTCCCGGCATATCAAATTCAGGGCACCCACATACAGCGGCGCTACATCGGACAAAACATTCGTCCATATCTATTTCATTTCCATCAATAGGACATCTAACGGGATACTTTGTATCAATACCCATGTTTTTTTAGCACCTCCATGATTTTTATCACATCGCCTTCAAACTGTTCTTCTTTAAAAGCTGTACGGATATAATTCCCCTCAAGATTAACATAAGCCGCGCCTTTATCGCTATAATATCTCTCATACAATCCTTTCCATACGGTACGAGATACTTTTGCAGTGGTTACAAATTCTGTGGCTTCGTCCCTGGTCACTTTGTGCCCGCGTTCCTTATTTACGTGTTCATCGTCAAAACCAAGTGTTTTAATATCTATTTCCTTAGGCGGAATGTGGAAACTTCCTTGAGGGAACAGCGTATGTAATTCAGCAGCGCAACGATAATCGTTAATCGTAGATTTCGCATTGTCTTTTTTGTATCGATAAAACCCTTTCAGCTCTTTCCATTTCTCACTATCATTATACTTCAAATCCTGGAACTTGTCAAACGTTTTCGGCACGTTCTTCGCGCCCAGACGCTCTTTATACCGCTCATACTGCTTCTTGTCCGCCGACTTGTTCCGCAGTATGCGCACGTTCTTCTCAAGCGCCGTTTTCTGCTCGGGGGTAAGGATTTCAAGCCATTCCTCATAAGTCATGCTGCCGTCGACCGTGTAATTTTTCCCTGTTTGAGGATCCCGTGCAATCCTTGTTTTAGGCACGCTTCTTTCCGCTATCGTTGTACCGCGGCAGTTAGGGTGAAACGGCGGATAATTCTTCCCGGTAGCGGCCTGTGAAACGGGGAAAACTTTCCCGTCCATAGAACCGCACAGGCTGCAAGTCCTGCTGTCAAGCGTTTCTACCACCCTGTAATCCGGCGTCCCTGCCTCTTTATACGCCTTCTTGTCCGCCTCTCCTGCAAAATGCGCCGTTTCCGTGCGCACGAGCCGGTACGTCGCCGCCTGTATATCCCCGGGGGAATTAACATACTTTTCAAGCTCCTTCGCCATATCCGAAACGCTTGCTCCCGAGGCTATCCCGCCGGCGATTATGCTGTTTACCGCGCTTGCAAATCCATCGCTGTGCTTCCACAGCCGTTTGCTGAACGTGCTGCCAGCCCACGGCTCATTTAAAACCTCCTCGACCGTGCGTTTGTCCAGAACTGCAAAATTGATCCCTCTGTCAAACCGTTCTGCCGTATCGTGTATTGTGGTATAATAGGATCTCTCAAAGGCTTCCGTATAATGCTCAGTCTGTAATTGCTCAACCTTTTGGGCGGCCTTAATTATCTCCATTTCCGCCTGTGCCTTAAGCTCTTCAAGCCGCGTTATCCTGTATTCATAAGCAAGGGATGATATCAGCCTTGAAATGCGCTTTCTTTCCTGCGGGCTTTTGGCGGCGTCCAAAAGGGCGTTAAGCTCCGCAAAAAGCTCTTTTCGCTGGGCAAGATTTATCGGCGATGCGCCTATATTCGGCATCGCTCCGGCAGCTTCGGCATTTTTAAGCACATTTTTTATGCGCTTTTCAATATCCTCGATGGCTTTCTGATAAGCCCTTATTGCGGCGCGCGCCCTTTGGTTGGCGTCATCAAAATTTTCTGCGGCGCAGGCCTTGGCTCTTTTCTGCCAGTAGCTGTCATTCCTCTTCATCGTATATTCTCATCGTCCTGTACTCGTCCTCGGCCGCGTCAACCGCTTGCTGTGCCTGCCGTTTTTGCTCCTCCTCCAAAAGCTGCTGTTCTTCCTTCTCGTCCGAGATAAAGGACAGCTGCCCGATAAGCGTTTCATTAGACACCATACCGCTCAGGTTTACCAGCATCTGCGATATTTCCAGTTCGTTGGCAGGCAAATTCCGCGTAAATACCAGATCCACCTCATACACCGGTACATCCGCCATCTGCCGCTTTAAACTCAGCATATGCGCATACAGCTTGAACCTCTCCTTTAACGACCGTGCGAAATACCGCTCTTTATTCTTCGTATGCTGTTCAAAGCCCATCAGCTTGTATTTTATCGCCACGCCAGACAGATTGTTGCCGAAGCTCTCGTCCGACAGATCCGGCACCATAGAAAAACGGTGGATATCGTCCTTCAGATCATCACGCAGCACCTTGACGTCGGTCTCACTCAAAGCCTTTGACAGATATTTTGCATCCGACTGATCGAAGTCGGAGATCAATATTTTTTCGCGCCGCAGCTTTTTGGCCGTATCGGTGTCCAGCTCTATGTTTTTCAAAAACAAAAAACTTTCCACGAACTGTTCTTTATCGTTGACACGGTCGCTCTCCAGCAGATTGTACGCGTCTATCAGCGGTATCAGCTGTTCAAAATCACCCTGGCACTCCGCATTATTGTGGTATTCTATCATCGGCACCGCGCCGAAATAGTGCGCCGCCGTTTCCACAAGCGTTGGATGCGCCCCGGTGCGGCCTCGGAAGTGATAGCTGTATGATGCATCGTAAACAAATATTTCCCGACTGTCGGCCTGCCCCGAAAGCGTTTTCGTATCGTAAAAGTACACTCCCAACACTCTATTGCGTTCCACCGTATCGTCATACACAATAAAACCATTTTCCGGCGGTATCAGCGCGCTTTTTATGCCGCCGTCCTCATCGGTATATACAAGCTCTGACGTGCTGCCGTATATCATCATAGACTTTGCCAGCTCCTGGTCAAGGCTTGCAATATCCTGCTTTATGTAAGCCTGCTGCAGCGCCGATATATCAACGTCGTCAGCGGCGGCATAGGCGACGGCGTTGCCCACCAGGTACGATACCGTCATATCAACGATATACTTTGCGTGGTTGCAGACAACGCGCGTATTCGGTGCCGACGGTTCAGCCCGTTTCCGTAAAAGAATCGACTGTTTTCCCAGATAATACCGTCCCAGCTTTTCAAGCCCGAGGTATTTGTCGCTTGTTTCATACAGCGACACCAATTCCGACACCAGCTTCGGTGTAACTCCTGCTGAAAGCTCTTTTTCGTTTATCACCATATCCCTATCGTCCTCCTGTCCGCCGTCCTGGCGGTCTTTTTTAGCTGCATAATGTGTATACACCGCATAACGCAGCGCGTCCAAAACATCGTCGTTTAGCTTGACCGGCTCGCCCGTGCGCTCGTTCCATACGTACTGGTATATCTCATCTGCAAACCGCGCTTTGTCCTTGGCGTCTATTTTGTATATTTTTAGCGTCCCCGTTTTAAACCTGCGCGCCACCTGTTCAATGCCTGACAGCACCGCCTTGTCGGCGTTTTTTGCCCGTATGCCCTCACGCCTAAACCGCGCTATATGCTCCGGCCGCGCCGTATCGCAGTAAAAGGGGATGTTTCCGTATCTTGCTTTTATGCTTTTTGCCACCTGCACCCAGTGATCGATCTCCATGTGCTGCTGCGCATACTCCTCTATGAAAACCGTCTCGCCGCTGTCGGTCGTCCCTAAAAGCACGACCGCCCCGAAATGCTCATACCCCCAGTCAACGCCTGCAAAATATTCCGTAAAATCAAAGCCCTCAAGGCTTTTGATATACAGCTCCTCCTTAAAATCGGGGTACACAACTCCCGCAGCGGCCACCCATTTGCCCAAAATATCCCGGTCGTAAAACATTCCCGAGGGAGTGGTCTTTACCATGCTGTCGACATATTCTGAGTCAATAGCGGTGTTGTCAAAAAGTGAAAAGTGAAACGCCCGCACGCCGGAGCCTTCCTCCAGGTCTATAAGCTCCCGCTTGATAGGGTGCGACGGATCTTCCGGATTGGTATCGATCAGGATACGCGCTCCGGGATATGAGCAGCGCGAAATGGCTTCCTTGACAAACGTATCGTGCAGAGCCGTGCCCTCGTTCAAAAACGCTCCAGCCGCCGTGAATCCGCGCACCTTTTTCCAGGCGTCAGATCTTGCTCCTTCAAAGCAGTACACGCGGTTCCCGAACAGCTCGAACGCGTTATGGCGGTTAAGCCTCAGCTCATGGCCTAATATCTCTTCGATATCATCGATGACGTTTCTGCGGATAGCCGAAAGCGTCGCCCCTCCCAGTATGAACGACACTCCTTTCCCTCTGTACCGCGCTATATGGCCGAGAAAGATGTACGTCAGTATAAATGTCTTACCCGAACGCTTCGCGCCGTGGCAGATGAGTATTTTGGGGTTTTCCCGCACTGCGCAGTGTAGTACCTCAGTCTGTTTTTTCGTCAGCACGTCCGAACACCTCGTTCAATTTATCGGCTGCCGCTTCATCAGAGCCGCTTGCACCCTCTTGACTGTCCGTCCAGCCGAAATTATTTTTAAGGCTAAAGATTACCCCTGCCACCTGCCCTTTGCCGTAGAGCCGTTCTTCTGCATACGCCTCGCAGGCGGCCTTTGCTTTTTTTATTGCGGGGAAAAACCTTTCATCCTTGCTGTAGTTTAAAAGCGTTTTCCTGTCAACGCCTATGAACACGGCAAGCCCGCTTAGGGTGTACGGCTTGCCGCTGCTGTCGCACTCTTTAAAATATTCGCTGATTTTCTCCTCAAGCTCCTTCACGCTTTTTATCTTCTTAGGTCTTGCCATGCTCTCACCTCCCCAAACAAAAAACCGCCCTGCAAAAATGCAAAAGCGGTTTTTTGGATGTGATCTTTATGAAGAGTAATAAGGTAGCGGGGCGCGCTTGATTGTCCTGACTTGTCAGGCAAGTTCTGCCCCGCACTTTTTACAATACCATTTTACCACATTTGCGACTGACATTCAATGACATTTACTGACATCTATCTTGGATAAAGCCTTGCTATGGAGTCTGTATAACTGTCTTTCGCTGTAGTAAAGTTCTCCTACGATATCTTTCCAGTCCTTACAGTTTATATACCTCGCGATCAATACAGCCCGCAGCATGGGATCCTCCACCATATTTATTGCTTCAAGGATCTCCTTTTTTACGCCGCAGAGCTCATCAATACGCTCGTCTATCATCTCCGAATATTCGGCAAGTTTTATGAAATCATTCTCCGTTACATTCTTCTTTGAGGTCTGGACTTTCTCGCCGCCGACACCACGTCCGCCGCCAGTAACTTTTTCATACAGATTTTGCTGCTTCTTTAAAAGCTCGTTGATCTCCTCATCGAGATTTCTTGCGCGTTTAAGCCAGTCTTTTGTGGTCATTCAAATACCTCCCCGCTGTAAAACTCCACCAAGCTCCATAAAATCGGCGTACAGTCCGTCCCGTTCTTTAGCCGCTTGCGCAGCTCCGTACGCAGCTTTTCCGTTTCAAGAAACCTGTCCAAATGCTCGCGGTTAAGCTGCACTTCAAACCCATACTGCTTCATATACGCGTTATACTCCGCCTCTACGCACCTTTTGTCCTCTTTAGCCTTGTCTATCGATAGATCGCCGTTTTTGTACTGCGTGTAGATCCCGCGCACCGATATATAGTACATCTGCTGTATCAGCCCTATACCGCCCGGAACGTCTTCGCCCCGGTACGCTGCCTTGTCCAATTCCTCTAAGCTCCACATATCTTTAACGCCTCCTCTACGCTGTAGGCAACGCCGCCCGCTGCACCGTACCTTTCACGCATTGCCCGCAAAAATTGCTCCTGCTCCTCTGTCGCCTTTCTCGGCTTCACCTTTGTCTCTATGAAATATATCCTGCCGTCCCTGACCGCGAACAGGTCGGGAAAACCTTTGGGAAGTCCCGTGCTGATATACCGGTCTCCCTGTCTTAATGTCCCTACATTGGCGCGGAATACCGCAAAACCGCGCTGTGATAATGCAAGCCGTATATTGTCCATCAGCTCATGCTCGCTTTGTTTTTGCATGTTCTTTCATCCTCCACAATATCCCGTTGTATTTGGGCGGTATGGCTATGCTCAGTTCAATACACTTGTGTATCTCCCACGGGAATTTATACCCCTTAGCCTGCCGGAATTTCCGCATATCCTCAAAGGTCTTTATGTCCTTGTATGCGCTGTACGGCTTTTTCTTCAGATCCTCTCGCCTGATGCGCTCAAGCTCCGCTTCGACAGTCTCCTTTTCCTTTCTCGTGCGCTCCGTTTCATTCTGCTTAAGCTCCGCCCCGCATTCGGGGCAGACGCTTACGCTTGCCTTTACGCACCTGAGACATACCGGGCATTGACGTATCGTTTGACGTGCCTCGCCGCGCTTTTTCTCCTTGAGCGTCCATTCGCGGACGTCGTCCGGCAGGCCGTGGCGGTAAACGTTGCCTACATGGTCGATAATGATAGCCGTCTTGCCCCGGCGGTATCTCATAGAGCGCATAGACTGCTGTATATACAGTGAAAGCGACATCGTAGGCCGCATAAGGCACACGCATTCACAGTCCGGCACGTCAAAGCCTTCGCCGAATAAGTCCACATTGCATAGCACTGATATTTTCCCGTCTCTGAATAGCTGCACCGTTTTCTCTCTCAAGCCCTCCGGTGTTGTCCCGTCGAGATGCGCGGCGATAACGCCGTTTTTCAAAAATTCCTCCGCCGTCTCCTTGCTGGCTTTAATGCTTGAGCAGTATACGATCGTCCGCTTTCCCTCTGCTATCCGTTTCCATGTACTCACTGCCTCGCCGTATACGTATCCGCGTTCTAAAATCTTTGATATTTCCTCCGAAACAAATTCCCCGGCTCTTACCCGCAAATTCTCGGTATCCACCGTCTTTACGCTGTAGTATTCATACGGCGACAAATACCCGTTATCGATAAGCCATCCCGTGGAAACGCCCTCTACAAGGCTGTCATACACCGCGCCCAAGCCGCCCATGCCCAGCCGCACGGGCGTAGCCGTAAACCCCAGCCGCACCGCACATGGGAAGGCTTCGTAGATGTTTATGTACGACTTTGCCGCGCTGTGATGGCATTCATCGGTAATGATAAGCCCCGGCATTTCCGTCGCCTTTATCCGCCGCGTAATAGTCTGCACCATGCCCACGGTGCAAAGATGCATATCAACGCCGCATTCTCTAAATGTCCTTGATATCTGCTCCAAAAGCTCCCTGCGGTGTACCAGGAAAAGCACTCTGTTGCCCTTATCGGTGGCAGACCGCGCGATGCAGCCCTGTATGACCGACTTACCGCCGCCGCAGCCTAAAACGGCGCATACGGCTTTTTTACCGTCCCTTAATTCATTGCGGATCTTCTCCACCAGCTCTTGCTGATACGGCCGCAGCTCCATTTTTGTGTCCCTCCTTTTGGTTTCATTTTCTGCCTCCTGTTTGTTTTCAAAAAGCTAACCCAGCTAACTTATAACTAACCAAAAGCTAACCTAAATTTGGCTTAGATACTGGAAAGCTAACCAGCTAACCTATTTTTGAGAAGAATATTATATAGAATATTATAGAAAAAACGTCTTTTTTCTCTCCCTTATATAATATTCTATATTTTAGGTTAGCTAAGTTAGCTAATATATAAAATAGCCCTATCTAAAGCCATTTTTCATAGCTAACCCAGTTTAAAAAAAGGTTAGCTACAGGTTAGCTAGGTTAGCTAATTTTAGTTAATTATTAGTTAAAACGGCGGCTCGGCCGTATTTCGCTCTTCATCTTGTGATGGGATAAGAAGTTTTACAAACAGTGACCTAACGCCATTAACCGTTCTGTAGTGCACAAACTTCCCCTGGCTATTCCGGAATATCCGCCCTGTTTCCGCCCATTTTGCCTTGACCGTGTCAAAACTGAATCCGGCCGCCGACAGCTCCCTTACAAGGATGGTCTTGTTGATAAACACAACTTCCTCGTCTATCTTGCCCCATAGCTCGCCGCCCGTGTCCTCGTAAAACCGCGCCGCATTCGCCGCTATATGCGATACGATAAAATCATACGCGCGTTCAGATACGTCCACCTCGCTCTTTGTCCGCAAAAGGCCGGCCACGTCCGCCACTTCCAACGGCTTCTCGTCCGTGTAAATGCACTCGCACGCCAGCTCGTCTCCCAAAAGCATACAGGCCATTGCCATAGCCTGCTTTTCCGTGGTATCACACTCCAAAAGCGCGGTAAAATGCCGCTGATACCGCTCAAACAGGTTTCGCGCACCGTTTATGTGCCCTATGTATTTCTTCCCGGCAAGGCCGTAATTTTTGCGCAGAAAATCAGCCGTCCGTGCCCCGTTGTCAACCACACTGCCCTTACACTCCAGGTCTATTACGCGGTTTTTCACACCGCCGCCCGAGCCGTCCCCGGTGCACGGTTCCTCCGCCGTAAACAAAAACGCGCAACTCCAGGTCTCGGTTTTCTGTATGGCGTCATACTTCATCCTTCCGCGCCCGACTCCCTCTGTCACCTGCATTATGAGCTTGTCATATCCGACATTGTTTTTTATCGTTTGCAGCTCGTCCCCGGCAAAAGGGATATTTTTCAAGAATCCCGCCGTCATCATCATAGCGTTGACCGTCATATTCATTGTCTTGACCAGCCGCCCCGGCGCAGGGTCTCCCCATACGGACATCGCCGTCATAAGCCCTACTGTCTTACCGGAACCGGTGCCGCCCCAAAGATTCAGCACAAACGGCAGCGCGCTTATCTTTTCCAGCAGCGGGCTTGCAAAGCTGGCCGCCATTTGCAGGCGCAAATACAGGTTTTTGCGCAGTTCGTGCGTATGGCGCACCCAGCCCTCATAGCTTCCACGTCCTTCTATGCATTCATATAAAGCCCGGCTTTCCATATCCCCGTCAAAGGCGATATCCCCGGTATACGGTATGAAATCGCCGCCGTGCCAGCCCAGATGCCCGGCCGAGAGTCTCCGGGGGATAATATCCGCGTTCATCCGCATGATATCCCCCAGATATTCCACCAGTAGCTTTGCATTGATAGAATTAACGCCCAGTCCCTGGTCGGCAAGCTCTATTATCTTTGTGTTGCTGGAAATGGTGGAGCTTGCGCATACCGCGCTTTTCCACACTCCGCCCGTAAAAAACTCCACTCTCACCCGCACCAGTCCATCGTCTACGTTTTCCAATATCTCCGTTATCGTCACCGGCTGTGGGGACGCGTATTTCATAACATATTCGCCGTTTGCAGCGACAAATTGATTCCGCCTAACGCCCGTCTCATCGCATATCCATGAGCCGCAGCGCAGCTCTATCGACTGTTCCGGGAATGACGTGGTATTGCAGCCATCCTCGTTCTTTATTGCCAGAGACACTAAATATGTTTTTTTGAATTTATCAAACGACTTAGCGCATTTTAGCTCCTTTGCCCGTGACAGCACCGCTGCAAGAAGCTCCTGGCGTCTTATCATGTCATTTTCCGGCGAGTATATCATATCAAGAGTATTTTCGCTGATAAGCTCTACCATGCTCATATTAAGTATATCGTCACGCACCGGGTCGGGTATTGTATTTCCTGCCAAGCAATCTCACCTCCTCGCATATCTGGGGATAAAGTTTTTTAATATCCTCATCCGTCTCCGCCCCGAAAAGCGCATCCCACATCGCTTCATGCCGCGAGGAGTTTTGCATTATGTATATAATATCGTCTGTAAAACCCTTCTCAGCTATTTCATACCCGATGTTATCCGCTCTCTTGCGCGCGTTCGACAGCACGTCAAGCGCGCCGCTGCGCCACGCTTTAAGCTCCTCGCGCCGTTTCATTTCCCGCTGCATTTTAGCCCGGTAGCCCTTCGGTATGCGCCCGTCCAGGCCGTACATTGTGCATATTATCTGTTTTGCCTGTTTAAAGGAGCAGCCCTCGGCAAGCTCCACAAAGGTAAATATATCCCCGCTCACGCCGCAGCCGAAGCATTTAAATATTTTCCTTTTCGGGGACACTGAAAAGCTGGGAGTGTTATCCTCATGAAACGGGCATCTTGCCTTGTTGCCTTTAAGCTCCACGCCAAACCGCCTTACAAGGTCGGAAATGCTTACAATGGTCTTTATCTCTTCCGCTGTCATAGCGTTGCCTCCTGTTTTGTATGATTAAAAAGGCAGATCGTCCTCGTTTTCGCCAAAATCTTCAAACCCCAACGTATCAAAGCCGTTGTTCTGGTTTGGCGCCCCCGGTTTTTCCCCGGTGAAATACGCTTCCGACACGTTCACCTCTGTTGCATATCGCTTCTGCCCCGTATCGTCCTCCCATGTACGCGTTTGCAGCTCGCCTATGACCGCTATCATGTTGCCTTTATGGAAATACCGGCAGATAAATTCTCCCGTCTTGCGCCAGGCTGTGCAATTGATAAAATCAGTCTGCCGCTGTCCGTCTTTCCCGGAAAACCGCCGGTCAACGGCTACGGTAAACCGCGCTATGCTTATACCGTCTCCAACTGTCCTGGCCTCCGGGTCTTTCACCAGCCGTCCCATCAATATTACCTTGTTCATTGTTTCCCCCCGTTCTTCTTTGCTTCTATCGCCTTGTTGTAGCATTCACGGCATACGATATTGCCCTTTTTCGTCTTTATCAGCTCATGCTGCTCATATGTGCGCCCGCACTGGGAGCATTTATGTTTAGTATCCCTGCTTTGCGGAGGATTGTCCGGCGGCAAGCCGTCCGCGTCCTTGGTATCGTCTATAGCAAACAGGCCGTTTAGGGCGTATTTTCTCGCGTATGATGACGCCGCCCCGGTTATCTGCGATGCATCCATGCCCTTTTTGGAATCAGGTATCTGCGCCCAGCCTGTATTTACTATCAGCTCATTATTGTCGGTATTAAAAAGCGTAGCCGATGCTTTGATAAAGCTCTTTCCGCCGCAGTCAACAACATCATCCGATAAAATCAACGTAACGCCGTATTTCTGCGCCAAGGGCTTGAATGCTGATAAAATATCCTCACAGCTGCGGTAATTGTATCCGCCGAAACTGTTATACTGTGATTTGGGATCCTTAAGCTCCGCCTGTATCGTTGCCAGCTTTTTGTATAGTTCCACTTTTTACACCTCGCTTTTACTTGATGTTTATATATTCATTCTGCTTAAGGCATACGCCCTTGATGGTTTGCCCGCCTGCGACTGCTTTTTTAAGCGCACCTTTGTCAACCTTGGGCGGCTGTAGGATAAGGTATTCCTCCGGTATCTTCGCCCCGGTCTCTATCTCAAGCGACACCGGAGCTTTTCGCAGGGATACCTTAAATGTACCGGCGGACATGCTCCGTGTGCCGGAAGCGTAAAGATAACGCATAAGCTCCTGCTTAAGACGCTCAACGCCCTTTTGCGCGGCCTCTTTGCGTGTTTTAAGACGCTTTATCTCCTCATCCAGCCCGTCTATATCAGACGTCAGGTTTTTGATCATCTTGCACGATTGCTCAACGTTCCATTCCCCGCACATAGCGTCGATTGTGTCGTGGAATGTCTTGTCGTCTATCTCGCCGTCCTGGAGCAGCTGCTGCAAATACTCCGCATTTTGGGTAAGTTTGTATAGCATATCATCTCACCCTTTCCAGCTTGTCCAGCAGGCAAAACAAGCACAGTTCCTCGTCATTGTATAGGTACAGCTCGTCCTCCTCGCCGCAGCTGTCGCAGTAGTGGCGTTCCACATGCCGGTACGGGCAGGCGTCTCCGATGCAGGGCTTGCCGCAGTCAACGCATTCATTCTCTGTTCGTTTCATCTGTGTTACGCTCCTTCCCGGCCTGCACCAGCGCAATCGCTGCCGTTGCGACAACGGCTCCTGAGAATGCGCCGGCTAAAAATATTAGTATGCTCATTTGTGTAACTCCTCTCGCTCCCATTTTTCGACAGACTCTCGTGTGAACCGTTCATAATCCTCAAGAGCTTCTTTATAGCATTGCTTAAACATATCGCTATCGGCGGTCTTTTTAGTAATACTCCACCCGTGATAGCAACCCGGGTATCCATCATCATCAATACCACCCTCGTATGTTTTCTTAACTGCTCCATCGGCTTCCAGCTCTTTTATCAGTTTCCGTATTCGGTATTTGGTCTCTCCAAATCTTCTTGACAGTTTTGGGATGCTGTATATGTTCGGGGAATATCCTCCGGCTGGTACCATCGCCGTAAGTTTACATAATTCCACCAACAAATCATCTTTTGTTATTGTTCTCAACCCTCCCATTTTTTCATTAACCAGTGCGCCTTGCAAGCATCGCAATCTATATAGGACTCTGGATTATCCTTGTTCTCTTCGTCTAGTGCACATAATGGCTGATGAGTATAAGGGCAGGCGATATTTTGTGTAAGCGCCACCATTTCCTCATACTCAACATTCGGATATCCGTCCTCGTCAGCTCCGTTTGTAATAACGTCTGCCAGCAATTGAATAAGGACTTCCGCATGTGTCGGAACATAATCATGCGAATTTGCATCCAGTGGATATGCTGTCTGCAATGCCTCCATACCCATCCGACAGGCTTCATTCACCCGCTCCATGCCATCGGGCAAATCGCTATATCTTTCCCTGTGATTGGGGTCTAAAATCTCAATCGCCCGTTCTATGCTGATTTTCATAATAATCCCCACTTAATTGTCCGCTCTGATTGCTATGACCTTTTTCCAGTACGGTTCATAGCTTGCAAGCTCTTTTTCCAGTGCCGCCTGAAATTCTTCCTCTGTGAGTTTGGGATTGTCATCGTGCATTTCATACCAGAGCCAGTCCGCTAACTGTTCTCCAAATTCGTCTCT
>CAYNRX010000040.1:0-20982 GCA_964399965.1 uncultured Lachnospiraceae bacterium
TTTCACCAAGGAGGTTCGTTTTTATACTTTTTACACAACTTTTTCCGCCGCGTCTCCGATCTCAATTGTTATCCCAGATTTGAATTCCACAGCGAAGTAATCCTCAAAGACGGTGATTTTTGCAATCAGCCGTTTGACCAGTATCTCGTCAAATTCCGTGATGGTGGTCGGCTGACTTTTGATAAAATCCTGCAGGTCATTGATTTGTTTTACATGCTCATCCTTGACCACACTGTCTACCTCCGCCTGACGGCGCATATCCCGGAGTCGGAGAATCTCATCCGCAATGTCATCGTAATCGTCTTTCCGGTTCGCTTTTTTTAACAGTTCCTTTTGCAGCTCCTGTAGGCGTTCATCGATGACCTCAGGGGAGAGGGTATCGCCCTGACGAATCACTGTGGCAATGTTAGTCTGCAGGGTTTTTAAGAAATCATCCTTTTCGCAGAGTACCTGATTGATCGCGTCAAGAGTTATCTGCTCCAACAAAGTTTCTTTCACCGTGCGGCTGCGGCAGGCGTGACCGGTGTTATCCAAGCGGCTGCAGCAGCGCCAGACAATTGACTTGCAGCCTCGGTTGTTCCAGTGAACCCGCCGATAAAACTCACCGCACTCACCGCAGAATACCATTTGCGCAAAGCAGTGCTTGCATGAGTAACAGTGGCGGGCGCCGTTTTTGCTGGTATGGACGCGCCTTCTGCGTACCAACTCCTCTTGCACCAGCAGGAAGATGTCCTTCGGGATAATCGCTTCGTGGTCGTCCTCCACGTAGTATTGAGGGACAGTACCATTGTTCTTGACGCGAGTTTTGGTTAAGAAGTCCGTAGTGTAGGTTTTCTGCAGCAGTGCATCTCCAATATATTTTTCATTACGGAGAATCTTATTGATGGTGCTAGTGTGCCATTTTGTCTTGCCCGCACCGGTGAGAATCCCGTCCGCCTCCAGTCCGGCAGCAATTTTATCCATACTGTAGCCTTCCAGGTACTCGCGGTAAATACGCCGGACAGTTTCCGCCTGTTCCGGATCAATAACCAGATGCCCGTTGGCATCCTTTGTATAGCCGAGAAAACGGTTGTGGTTGACCTGCACATGACCTTGTTGGTAACGGTACTGTAGACCCAGCTTCACGTTCTGCGAAAGACTCTGACTTTCCTGTTGGGCAAGGGAAGCCATAATCGTTAAGAGTACCTCGCCCTTGGAATCCATTGTATTGATGGACTCTTTTTCAAAGAAAACAGGAATGTTTTTCTCTTTAAGCTGCCGGATATATTTCAGGCAGTCCAAGGTATTTCTGGCAAAGCGGCTGATCGACTTAGTGATGATCATGTCGATGTTTCCTGCCATACACTCGTCAATCATGCGGTTAAATTCTTCGCGCTTTTTGGTGTTGGTACCGGAGATACCATCGTCTGCAAATATACCGGCCATCACCCATTCCGGTTTTTTGGAAATGTACTCAGTGTAATGTTCGATCTGTGCTTCATAACTGGTGGCTTGCTCATCGCTGTCAGTACTGACGCGGCAGTACGCTGCGACTCGGAGTTTTGGCTTCTCAGCTTTTTTGATGTTGTTCCCGACTTGCTTTCTTGCGAGAATAATAGTTACGTTTGCCATCAGCTCACCTCACAATCGATTAGACTGTACATATATTCCGCTTGGGATGCCGGGTTAGCAAAATGCTTTTCGATTTCCCTAATGGTAAAAAGCGTAGGCGTTTTGAGCGTCTTTTGCTGTGTATCTCTGTTCATCCTGCAAAGAGCTGCTGCTCTTTTGGTAAGCTCCTCCTGCGCTTTATGGAAAATCTCTTCATCAATAATTGCCGGATAGAAATCATCTCCAAGGTAATGCCGAGTCATCATCAGGCGCTTGGCAGTGCCGTGATAGGTTTCAATTCCGGCTTTTGCCGCCGCTGTCTTCAGGCTCATGCCAGAAATGTAATTTTCGTAAAGCCTTCTCAGTTTTCTAGCCGCTTCTTGGTCAATGACGGCAATTCCGTCTTCAATTCGGTATCCGTATGGTGTGTGTCCCACTTTATCACATCCTTTCTTTTAAGGTAAGTCCACACTTTAGTTCTAAGGCAATCTCATGTCGGGAGAGTACGCGGATGCGGGTTACCGTGTTTTCAAATAAAGTCTCATCGAAAGTATCTAACATCTTCCCTTTATCCGTAAATCGCAGCAGATCCGCAGCTGCCTTTACCAGAGCTGTATCACCGGAAAGGCTTTGATTCAGAGCGGAAATTTCTGCGCGGTATTGCTCGGCCTGTGATAAAAGAGTGTTATTTTCTTCATTGTATAAAATCTGATCGATATAACCCTGAGCCATCAGCTTTGTGAGAGTTTCACGCTGTTGGGAATTTTCCAACAGAAGACTTTGTATTTCCTAGATCCTTCGTATTTTGAATCGATTCTGAATAGCCCATTTATTATTCGCGGAAATAGAAGAGGACTCATTCTCGGTCATACTGCTGAGAATAGAGAGAAAAAGCTCACTTTCCATAGCGCCGGTATTCAGATTTTCTTTTTCAAAATAAATTGGGATATTCATTTCGAGGAGTGCACGAACCATTTCCAAACAGTCAGTAGTATTTCGTGAAAAACGGCTGATGGATTTTGTGATGATAAAATCAATTTTACCGGTTTGGCAGTCTTCGATCATCCGAAGCAGCTCCGGTCGCTTTTCTTTTTTTGTGCCTGTGATTCCTTCATCAAAATATAATCCCGCAAATATCCAATCCTCGCGGCTTGAGATGTAATTTTCATAATGGCGTTTCTGCGTTTCAAGACTTTCAAGCTGTGCATCGCTATCTGTGGAAACGCGGCAGTAGGCTGCCACGCGGAGTTTTTTCTTGGAATATTCTCCTGTTTTATTATCGTTTATTTTTGTAATCTTCTTCATGGTCTCACCTCCCTTCGTAGTGTTACATATTACCTCTGATCTGCTGTAATATCAACAGATTTCGGCATAATTTCTACAAGAAACGGAGAGAAAGATTTTCGATTTAACGCGGTTAATTTGTCGAATTGTGACAAGGAAATAAGTCCAAAGGTCAGCATGGATTTTGCAATGCTCTGAGCACGGTAATAATCCGCGTCCCTCTGGAATTGCTCCGGCGTGAAGAAACGATCTGTTGTCACACCATCAAGCGCCGCAGCGGCTTTAGCATCTGCCGGATTGTTCTGCATGCAGTATGATTTGACCGTATTTTTTGAAAGACCGAGCGCCTGCGCAATTTTGCTGTATCCATATCCCTGTGAGCGTAAATATGCGATTTCTGTTTTCTGCTGAGTGTTCATATAAGCAGACCTCCTTTCACATCTTCCGTCAAAGGGAAAAGGCGGTATTCGTACCCTTTACGCTAAAAGGTTACGAATACCGCCATCAACTTAGTCCTTCATATAAAAATCGCATATATAACCGTCTGCGCGGAGTTTAAGACCTGGCGCCCAGTCCGGAACACTGCCCATCTGCTCACAGAGTACATCAAGCGACACATTGGGAGTAGCTTCAATGACAAGCTCATCGTGCACATGCATAACGATAGAGCAGCTGCGCAGCGTTTTCATTGAATGACAGAGGATGTCCCGTGAAGTCGCCTGTACTATGTTCTCAACGAATTTAGGTCCGTATGAATCGATGCGTTCCCACTTCTTCGTGGCGCCTATGCCCTCGTAGGTAATGCACTGACCTCCAAAACGATTTGTGCCGATCTTAGGCTTCACATAAACAAGGTTTCTGCCGGACGGCAATGTAATCAGCAGCATCCCGGACTTGTAGGAAAAGGTCAGACCATAGCTGCGGGATGTACGTCTGTATTTCACGGCATCCGTTACAGCGCGGTCTACGTCCCACCAGAACCTCACAATATGAGGATTCGTCTGCCGCCATGCCGACACAAGCGGCCGCAACTCGTCCTCGGATAATCCCATCTCCAAAGCACCCATTGCTTTCAGAGCGCCGACCGAGCCGCCGTAGCCGAGTGCTAGCTCCGCTATTTTTCCTTTCTGCCGCAGATGACCGTTGACGCCGTGCTTTTCCACAGGAACACCAAACATTTGACTTGCGGAGGCGCAGTATATGTCACCGCCATTTTCGAACACTTCCTGCCGCCATTTTTCGCCCGCATACCAGGCAATCACTCTGGCTTCGATAGCTGAGAAGTCAGCCACATAGAATTTGTGGTTCTCTCTTGGAATAAACGCTGTGCGTATAAGTTGTGAAAGAGTGTCCGGCACATCTTCATAAAGCAGCTTTACCATATCAAAGTCACCTGAGCGCACAAGTGCGCGTGCTGCGCTTAAGTCAGAAAGATGGTTTTGCGGCAGATTCTGTAATTGAATCAGTCTTCCTGCCCATCTGCCGGTACGGTTTGCACCGTAGAATTGAAACATCCCATGGCACCGCCCATCAGCACATAAGCAGTTTTCCATCGCCTTATATTTCTTTACAGACGACTTCGCAAGCTGCTGTCTCAGTTCAAGAACCTCCGTAAGCTCCGGAGGAGCACTCTTAATAAGCGCTGCCACCGTCTTTTTGCCCAGTGTATCGGTTTCGACGCCGTTATCGGCAAGCCATTGCTTCATCTGCTGTACGCTGTTTGGATTTTCAAGAGACGTGATTTTTCGCATTGCGGCGGTCAGTTCTTTCCGTGATTGAGCGTCCATAGTGATGGCGTTTTCAACGAGCTGCATATCTATGCGTACACCGCGATCGTTTATTTCCTGGTCGATGCGGTATTCATCCCATACCGCATCGGATACAGGAAAGCCTGATAATTTTCTTTGTATCGCCATTTCAACTTCCACATCGCGGCGGTTGTACGCCTTGAAGGTTTCCCACTTTTCCGGGTCGTCAGAGGGCAGGTTTCGCGTCCTGCCGCCGTTTGCCTTTGTCGGGGTACATGGTGCGGAGAAATATTTTAAAAGAGCCTTGCCCTCGTCCATTTTTTGCTCATTCAGTCTTAAAACATCGCCAACTCCTTTAAGTGAGAGTGGGAGCCCCAAGGTTGCCGCCCAGACCATAGAGCAGCGCCAGCTGGACGGATTCAGATACATAGCTATTTTAGTAGAGTGCGGATGACTGCCTTGGGAGAAATCAAGACTCCTTCCAAGGTCACGCAGATACCTTGACAGGCATATACGCTCGAAATTCGCATTGAATGCCCACTTCGTGACGGTATCGTCCGTTAGCGCATCAATGATCTCTTCTGGGATAGTCTCTCCCTGTGCCAAGTCGATGACCGATACATTGCCATCGTCTATGGAATAACCGAAGAGCAGGATTTCAAAGGAGGGGGACTCAGTATAACGGTATACGCCGCACTTGTTTAGGTCAACGTCTGAAAACGTCTCAATATCTATACTCATGTGTTTCATTGACTTCACCTCAATTCAAAGCAAGGCGGCAGAGAACCAACTCCGCCGCCCGCTATAATTATTATTTACTGGTCTATTTCTTTTCCTTTTTCTTTCTGCGATGGTCATAAACCTTTGTGGCAATCCCAATAACCAGATAGGTAAGGAAAATCAGAACATTGATAGTCGTGCAGGTAATCAGAACCTGCGCATACACTTCAGTCATTGTCCGGCCTCCTTTTATGACAGAAAGTCGTCATCGTCTTCGATGGCTGTGAAATCATCCTCCGCGCTGCTGCGGTTGCCGAGCGGCTGACCGTCACGCACTTTCTGGATATTGCCGAGACCGCAGGCTACACCCTTGTTGCCATTGGAGTTGAAAGCGTAGAAGCTGATGGATACCCTCGCGTATACCCCGCTGTATATCTCGCTCCTATCCATAATCGGGTTGACGTTCTGATCCACGATCTGAGGCGGCGTCTGGCTGTTGGCGTTGACGAAATAACTGTCCGCATAAGCCTCATCATCGCGCTCCGTATCCCCGTCACGCAGGGGCAGCTTGATAGCCGCCTTGTTCGGCTTCTTGCCGCCGAACTTTGCCAGGCCTTCATCAATTGCCGCATCGACAGCGGCATTGATGGCGGCAATGGTTTTTTTGTCGCTCTTTGGGATGATGAGGGAGACGCTGTACTTCTCCGCGCTTCCGTTGATAGATTTCGGTTCCCACACGTTTGCATAGGAGAGTCTTACCGTGCCTGTTACTACTTTAGTTTTGCTATTATTTGCCATAGTTAAATTACCTCCGTAATTTTCTTAAAATCCGATTTTGCATCATTTCCTGTGATTGCCGGTCTCTTGTCTATGTCTGATACAAGAGTCGGCTTGCCCCGGGGCTTAATGACAAGCTCGCCAAGGACTTCTTTGAATTTCTTTTTGCCCATCAGCTTTTCCATCTCCGTCAGCGTGATTAGGCTCGTTTTGAAGATATCTGTGTAGCCCGCTTCCTTTGCGGCTTTTATTACAGCATCTTCATCACTGTATTTGCGGACACTGCGTCCTTCGACTATCTTGAAGCCTTTCCACTGCTTACCGTGGTTTAAGGCGGCATCCGTGGCATAGGCTAAGATGTCGTTTGCCCATTTTGTTAGGTCTGGTAGCCTTGGCAGGATGTCCTAGATCTCCTCATCCGTAATCAGCGGCGGGAGTGAAAATTCCTGCTTTGCAAGTTCCAGCTTAGCCTGCGCCCTTGCACGACATTTGACCGCCGCTTTGCAGAACAGGCACCAGTTGCCGCTGCAAAATTCACCATCACCGGCATTCGCCAACTTGGCCTTTGGTTTTAGTTCTTCCTCCGCCCATTTGCGAAGCTCGACCACAGTTTCTGTCCAAGTGCTGACATTTTCGCGTCTTGGCTGAAATATAGTCATTGCCACCTCTTTGAAGTCATACAGTCCGTCATATATGTCCAAAGCACCTAGAGCATAGAGCATCATCTGGGGATTTCTCTCAGCCTCCACTAAAACACCCTGACCATACTTGAAGTCAATAATGTGGAGCTTTTCGTCTGAAACGATCAGGCAGTCGCAAGTGCCGTAAGAGTTGGGGACATAGGCTGTAAGGTCAAGCCTTGTCTCAATGAACACCTGTGCATCCGGACAGGTTTGCTTCTCCTGTGTTAGCTGCTCCATGACATAGTCCCTGTAGGCATCCGTAAGATCTTCCATTTCATCGTTGTCATACTCGGAGACAGGACGGCGGCTTCTCTGCTTCAGTGCCTTTTTCACCTTGTGTTCACAGAGGGCGTGAGCGGCAGTTCCCTCAGCGGCGGCAGCTGTTTCCTTTTCGGAAAACTCCAGCTCCAGTCTTGCGGACTTCGTGCAGTTAAGCCATCGGTTCGCGCTTGACGGGGAGAGAACCGCGTGTGTATTAGGTGGCATGACCGAATACCTCCGTTTCCTTAAGCATAGTTGCGTATTCTGAAGGGTCAATGTCAGACAGCTTGCTGCCGCCATGTTTTGCGATAAGCTCGCGTACCTGCGCCCCATAACCATCACGGCTTTTCGATGCAAGCACCGCACGGATGTCTTCCAAGCGGATGGTTCCCTCAGGCTGTACTTTTTCTGTAGAAACTACTTTCTGCGTTGACTCTGCGGCAGATTCGGCGCCGGGATCACCGCTTGTCATTACTTCAGCTATAGTCTGTAGGTCATCTGCAATGGCACGGATATCTTCAACAAGTGCGAGTAACAGCTTGATTCTGCTCATCTGCGATTCCTCCTTTCCTTTGACTCTTGTTTATGGGTTTCATCTGTATCACCGCCTTTCTGCAAGGGTCTCCCCCTTACAGGTCTTCCGTCAAAAGGAAACTGTCTGATTCGTACCCCCTGAAACAAAAAAATCCGCACCGCTCTCAAAATAAAGAGAACAGTGCGGTATGTGTTCCGGTTGTTCCGAAAGTGCCACATTTTCTTATATATTAAAAATGTATATATAACATATAGTTACTTCTATTTATTTATAATATATAATAATTGGAACAGTTGTCACGGAAAGTTTAACATAATAGAAAATACGAGAAGATGGGAGGTTCCATTGCTTTCGTTCCACGTCTGACTGAATAGGAACAGGTACAAGATTTTTTTGTTCCATTGTTTCAAATCAAACCAAAAATCCTAATAGAGGAAGTTTTCATCAACAGGCATATAAATACTTATTCCCCCGTACCGTCCCACCGATGGTCGTACACACCGGCTCTGTCGCAGACCACAAACACCCGCAGCAGCTCGTCTGTAAGGCCAAGCTCGCCGTGTTCATTGCCCTTGAGCAATCCCTTGTCCATCATTTTCTGAATAGTCGGTCGCGCCCATGAGGGCATATTTTCGTCCATATAGTTATATATCATTTTGCTGTTCAGCTTATCGACTGCTGTTTTCAATCCGGATAGCTCCGCTTTTAATTCTTCATATTCCTTGTTCATAAGTTCCTCACTTTCCACACCCGCATAATCGAGTGCCCAATATCCCAATATCCTGCTGTAGTTGCGCTTGTACGACTTCCGGCACACAGCGCCGCCGTTGGCTATCACCGTTGCCCCGGCAGATGTGTTACCCTCGATGGTGTGCACATATATTTTGTCGTAACCGCTCACGAGTCCCGTGTGGCTTGCCGTACCGGATGCATTACCGAATATCACGACTGCACCGACAGACGGCTCCTGCGACCATCTGCCCTGTGCTTTCGCCTTAGCAAGCCCTGTCGGACAATACACATACGGATAGTGACCGAGCAATTGCGCAGCCTTATCCTTTCCAAAAGCCTGTACCAGACACCATGTGACAAAGCAGGCGCACCATGGCTGTCCTTGATAATCGGGCTTTATCTCAGCCCAGTATTTTGTGTAGTTCTCAATCCCCGCATTGGCGGTCTTATCATATAAATCCGTATTGTCACATTTTTCGAGATAGCCGACCTCACTCGCGGCAATCGACATGACCTTTTCAACCGCACTCATGTCATCCCTCCAGTTCCGGCAGACCTGCAACGCTCGTTAAGAGCGACAGCACACCTGCCAATGCCGCTGCAGACGCTACCAATGCCCAGTGTACATCGCCCAAGGCAACCGATGTACCTATGGTTGCAACAGCCGTCTGCGCCACTGTTTTAATTGCCCGTATTCCCGCCGCTTTTATCCAGTCTAACATAATATCATCCTCCTATTCCTATCCTGCTTAACAAATATCCAAACATAGCACTGGCGGCAACAGTTATTAGTGTGCCTACAAACGACCGCCAATTCTTGCCGTCACGGTTCTCGAGTGCCTTGAGCCGCTTGCCCTGCCGTTTCTGTTCCTCAAGCATAAGCTTCATATTGACAGCAAGCTCCTTTATCGATGTATCGAGTTCATGCAGCTGTTCAACGCTGTGTTCGAGAAGCTCCAGGCGCTTATTTAAACGCGTGTGTTCCTCCTCCATCCTGCGCCGAAATTCCTCATGCTCGGCGCGTGTTATCGGATTGTCCATCATATCGCCTCCTTATTCTCCAATGCCGCTACTCTCTGTAACAGAGAACTGATGGCGTTTCCGCCCACAGAAATCGGTACACCGTCCACATAAATGTACTCGCTCAAATCGTCCCCGTTCTTGACGTAGTAGATCATATTTTCCTCCGCATCGCAGAGGTTTGTTATCCTAATATTATCAAAACACACAGTATCGTCCACAAGCCATGTGTAGAGCGCAATACCCGTCACATCGCATTCGCTCCTGTAGCTTATCTCGGCTTGTATGATGTCGGTGGGATCATCCTTTGCCGCAACACTGCAGCTGAGAGTTCTGTCTTTGGCATTAAACTCAATATCGCAGTGCAGCCATTTGCCGAAAAACGACTCATGGACGCCACCGGAGCCGTTTATGTAAAACGTGTTTGATGTTGAGCTGAATAGATCGAATGCGATCCCGTCCGGCTCATATTTAGTATCCCCGTTCTTTTGACGCAGTGTGCTTAGTTCACCTATAGAAACACGCATACGTCCGTTGTTGACGAACAGTACATCAAAGCTCATATTGAACCGGGTCAAGCCCCGCAGCTCGTCCGACAGATCAAGCTCCGAATACACTATCGAAGATGCGCCAATCGTGGAACTTGCGCCTGCCGCGCCTGTGGAGCAGATACGCTGATACTTGTTTCCGCTTTCCTCATTAACGGCTGATATGCCCTTTACAGTGCTGCCTATTACGGGAACACTAAACTGTGCTTTGTAGTCCTCAAAATCAAAGATCCTCGGCACATTGGGCAGTGTTCCGATAACCTGCCTTTTTAAATATCCCTCCGATAAGATGTCCACACTGTTCGCCTTTTTCTCCACTTCCGCCGCAAGCGCGTCAAACTCCGCAGCAGTTGCCAAACGTATATCCTCAGCCATTATTCAGTCCCTCCCTGTGTTCTAAGTGCTTGTATCCTAAGCGCCAATTCGGTTATCGCATCCCTCAGACTGTACTCCTTTTCCTCTTCAAAGCTGTCTGACACTTCATCATTAATATAAGATATGCTCCACGGCGTAGCACCTCCCGCTTCATATTCTCCAACAGTCACAATACCCAGATCCGCCGATGTAAGGATATTTCCGCTGATGTCTATTGTATCATAAATACCATAATGCTCGTCCCAGCGCAGAACGCCCGAGCTGTCTATATACAACGTAATATATAGCTGTATCTGCGTGCCGGGTGCGCCCGAGATGGATCCGTGATACGCTCCGAACTCTGCGTCACCATATGTTGTCTTTACCGACTGAAGCAGCGAATTGAAACCCGATGTAGTTCCATGATAAAACGCGCCGCTGCCCTTCGCAGAGATAACCTCAAATGATCCCGGCAAAGTTACCGTTTTAAGCTCTGTATCATGCGACTTAAGCTTCGCATCAACCGCTTCAAACACGGTATTCAGATCCTCAACATTGATCTCATCGCCGTCCTCCGGCAAATCCCACTTGTAATTCTTGCTCTGTCTCATATTCTCTCCTTCCTTACAGCATCCGCGCATACGGCACATTATCCACATATGCCACGTAAGCGTTTGCGCCATCTTCACGCAGATATACCGCACCGTTCTCAACATACAGCCACGTCCGTCCGTCATAGACCTTGATACCGCTCCATGTAAACTGATGAGCGTTTGCCCATATGCCGAGCTTATCACGCATATCCGCCCATGTATTTTTCATAAACTCATAGTTTATCAAAATGTGCGCAGGCTTTAACTCGTCTATCGTTGCCCGTATCTGCTCAAAATTATATGGCTGTCCCTTTCTGCCGCTGAAGATTATTGTTACGGTGTAATTCTCATAGTCCTCTTCGATCGTACAGCCCGTCTTATCATAATCGGTAACGATGCGCTCAAGCTCCGACAATGTCAAAAGCTTTGTGCCCTGCAGACGTGACATTACCCTCGCTCGCTTTGTCTCCGCATCGGCGCTCACGGGCGCAAGTCCAACATCCGCCTCATGCCTTGTAAAATCCGCGGTCGTTGCTATAAACAGATCCCTGTCAAGCTCCGATATATCCGCACCAATCCGCTCAAGCGCCGTTGTTATGACGGCATACAGATCATTCACTATCTGCGACTTTCTGTAATATCCGGGAAGCATATTTATCATGACAGCACCACACTCCCCAATACGGGCACCGAGCCGTCCGGTATCGCAATATTTGCCGTGCCACCGTTTATCTTCAACTGCGAATAGTCCTCCACGCCATCGACCGACAATATCAGACTGCCTATCCTTGCATACGACACGTATTCCTTCTCAAGTGCGTATTCGGCAAGATAATCTTCTATCGCTTCCTCAACTGTCTCCTGTACGTCCGCACCGCTTGATACGATAAGTGCTGCCGATACATTTACCGTCAACTGCGCCGCACTCACGACAGTCACACTTGCGCCGATAGGTCTGTTTTCCTCAATATGCGCCGCAACCTCGGCTATAAGCGCCTCATCAGCGGGCTGTGTGTTGGAATCGGTGATAACGACCTTTACTGTGCCGGGACCGTTCCAGAGCGGCAGCACCTGCACATCGCCAACGCCTGAAATCTCTTTTGCCCATGCGATATAATCGTTTACATTCCCACTCGCGTTCGGACGCGACACCTTTTCAAAGTACCGCTCTCTCAGTTCCTCATCCGTCTCCGCGTCATAGCCGCCCTCGAACGGCTCGGTATTCGTCACCGTATACACGCCCGGCAGTGTGACGGGAAACCTGCTTATCTCTCCGGCATCAACATTTCCTGCCGCACCGCCTGTTATGCAGGTCGCACTGACATCGATAGTGCCGCTTTCGGGAATAGATACCGTCTCATCAACGGCGAATAATATATTATCAGCCGCCACCTTCGCACCCACTCTTATGACCTCTCCGGCTCTGCCTGTTATGGTCACCGTGCCCTTGGCGTACTCCGCCGCTCTGCGCTCCAATCCCTGCTCTGTGGCTTTCCTGTCAAGGTGTTCTCCCGTTGCCGTGAGGGCGAACGCCGCGTCCGGCAGAGTTTCCATGTCGTTTGACAACACATAAAGCCGCACTGCAACAGGCCGCAGCAGGTCATAAAAGAACGAGCCGACAGATTTATCATAATCGTCAGGCACATACGCAAGCAGGCTCTCATGTATTTCATTGACCGTCATATATGTACGTCTCCTCTCCATATACAGTCTCAAGTGCGATCTCGACTGCCAAAAGGTCTTTTTCTCTGCTAAGAGATATAGATTTAACCTCGGTTATATCCTCATTCCGCAAAAGCGCCGTCTCGATCTCGCGCTTAAGCTCCGACTGCACAAACGCGGCGCTGTAGCCTTTTCCGATAACAAGATCCTCTATATTGGCGCCGTAACCCGTGTCCGTGTATATCGCATACCTATTCAGCTGTGTTCGGAGTATCTTTTCGATCCACACCTTGAGCGCGTCAACGCCGGACACCGTCACAGGATCGCCGTCCTCCATGACAAAATCACAGACTTTGAAATCGTATAAAAATGTATCTTTCATATAACCACCCCAATTGCGATAAACCTTGCGGCACTGCCGCTTTCCGATATGCACGGCAGGAGAATGACCTGTTTCCCGAGATTGACATACTCCGTATACGTGTCGTGCTGCACCGTCTCGAAAATATCAAACACCGCTATCACCTTATCGGCGCCGATTTGAACCCTGTCTCCAAGCTGTATTTTCAGTTCCGGCAGCGATGTTATCGTGCCTATCATAGGTGAGTATTGGTTCGTTTCCATGCCCTTTATCCTCGCCGCCAATTCCGTTACTCCGTCCATGCTATATCCTCCTGACTGTCAGTTTGTTGTAGTGCTGTCCGCCCTTAAAGCTGTGATCCGTACTCTCTATCACATACGGAACGCCGTCAACCGATATGACCTCCCCGGCTCTGGTGTAGCTGTCGTATTTCTCGATTATCGTAAATGAATACGTTTCACCAATGCGGTTTAATTCCGATAATTTTTCAGCCGCAACCGTGTCGGCGTTCTCTTTCTCCGGATCTATCTTTACGACCTCCTGTAAGAAACCGTATTTGGATATTGACTCGCGATCCTGCAGCACCTTCAATTCTGAATACACGTTGTCCTTTTCAGACGTAATTTTTATGGAATTACGCATATCCTCTATCGACTGCGTATGGCTGACTTCACCTCTGAAATCCACCGAATACATCTGCGGAATATTATCAGCAATACGAAACTCAGGATAAGCAATGAGCGTTCCAATCTCATAAACTCGTAATCCTTCCGGCACAAAGTCATAGTTGTAATCGCCAGTGCATTTGTCGAGTATATCCGTTAAGATGTCCGATACAGTTTTATTGAAATATATATCATCGATGGTTGCATTGAGTTCCGGCAAAGTTGAGATCGGTATTGAAAGGTCGGCGCACAGTTCCTTTATGGCGTCCGATGCCGATATGTTTTTAAACTGATACGTCTGCTTTGTCTTGTTCAGATACCAACCGAGGTCAACGGCGGTGTATTTGTTGACGTTAATATCGCCATCGTCCACATCCTTTATAACTCCTCGGAAAATCTCGCCGTTTGTCACCTGCTGAATGATGTCACCGACCTGCGGAACGTATATGAGTTCTTTAAGATACGCCGCATCGCTTTTTGGTGTTTCAAAGGTCATGACGGTCGATAACTCATACAAACTGTTGCGCCATGTTAGACTGCCGATGATATTTGTTATCCTGTTCCCATTGGCATACAACTCCAGATCTCCGGTCGGCTCGATCGTGTCTGTATTGGCAAGTCTGCTGTGAATAGTTTCGACAGTCCTGTTGTTCCAGACTACTACAGGCTCCTTATTCTCCTCACTGTATGAGTTCTCGGAGTACATATACTCTTCCGTTTCGCCGCTCGCGTATGCAGGGTAATCAAAATAGCTGCCGTAGTTTACGACTTTAAGCACGGTACCATCCGATGGCGGATTGTCATGGTTTCGCCAATTCGTGACCCACTCGACAATGCACTGCCCATCATTATGACCCCACTTATTAGCCGGATTGTGATCCCATGCGGTGTACTCCTGCGATTTTTCATCTGCGATTATACCGTGGATCACTCTGCCGTTTGACATATACACGTCAACGTAATCACCGATACTTCCGAATGTCGAAGTCATAGCCAGCGCGTACCTGTCTCCGACTCTGCCGTAGCCTTCGCTGTCGTAGTTCTTCCCGGCAGTCTTTATGAGCCGTCCCTGTTCGGTGTCCATATTGGTGATAGCGTCCCACCGCATATATGTATAATACTTGCCGAGTCCCTCCGGCACGGTTATCGTTGCCTTCGGTGACAGGCTGACGCCCGGCGATGATTCGCTTGCGCTTTCCGGATACCGAAGGACAAAATCCCAAGGGTAGTTGCGGTATGCCACATTCGCAACTATGCCGTAATCCCTGCCGCGCGCCTCGACAGTAGTTCCGCCATCGATCTGCACCATGGCGGCATGGTTTGCGGTGTTTAAGAGCACATCGCCCTTTTTCATGCCCGCTCCGGTGGAGAGATTGCAAGATGATGTGACGTCCTTAAATCCCTTGGCGGTAAAGCAGCTGTACATATCTCCGGTATAAGATGCACCGGTGTCGATGCCCGCTTGTCTGTATGCAGTTATGACGAAATGACCGCAGTCGTAGCCGCCGTCACTCGCGCCCCAACCGCCCCAGACATATTTGTAACTGTCGTCATTGGCTATATCGATCGCCCAGCTTACAGCCTTATCTATTACGCCCATCAGTCAAACAGCCCCAGTCTGTAAAGTATGGTGATATGTCTTAAGTCATCATATTTAAGCCCCAGACCGCCGCCATCTCCTTGAAGCACTCCCTTATCAACAGCCGCCTGCACCGCCTCATGCGCCCAAGACGGCATATTTTCATCGATGTAGTTGTATATGAACGGGTTCGCCAGCTCGTTCACTATCGCGGTCAGCTGCTCCACTGCTGCCCTTAATTTGTCAAGCTCCTCCATGTCTATCTCCTCCTCGCTCTCTCCGTACCATGGGATAGGGTTATCGTATCCGAGCAGGTTCATCTGCTCAAAGTCTATCTTGTACCACAGATCGCCGTCTGATTTCAGCGTATATTCAAAATTCGTGACCGCGACCGCCATATTTATCGGTGTGTCCGAGCTTTCATATGTGATGATAAGACGAATGGGCAGTTTCTGCTCTATCCATTTATCAATCATATAAACGTAGTCCCAGCCCCACATATTTGAGTTGTAGGCGCGGTGAAGATACGGATATTCACGGACAGGGAAAAAGCTTTCAATGCTTATGCTTTTCAGCTTCGGCTTGCCGATAAGCAGTATCTCCTCGCCGCTAACTGTTTCGAACTTCTCCGTTGTCTGCGGTTTTGATATTGTGAACGAGGACGGCACCACGGGCAGCTGCAGCACCTCCTCGCGGTTGTTTACGCTCAAGAATACGTCCATATCCACCTCACATATTATCCATGACCTCAACTATCCTGCGTGCTATGGTGTTCGCAAGATCTGTGCCGCTTTCACCGTTTGAGTTGACCGTCACATATACGTTGTTCGTTACCGGAACGGGTGAAAGCCTTTCCGATGTTATCCTGTCGGCAAACCTCGCAAGCTGCCGCCAGAGTACATCGAGCGGAAGTACCGCCTCCGCGCCCGCTTCGCCGCCTACCATGGCATTTGCCCCATTCGTACCAAACACAGTCGGCTCTGTCATGATACCGCCCTTGGCGTACCATTCTATACCGAGCTTAGGTATCGGCGTGTCTATCCCGGCTATGCTTATAGTGCCTTTCTGAACGATATGCGGCGTTTTGATAATGCTCTTTATGCTGTTCCAAACATTACTTATCGTGGTCTTTATCGAGTTAAACACGTTCGAGACTGTAGTTTTTATCGAATTGAACACAGTTGAAAATGTGGTCTTAATGCTCTGAACACTCGTCTTAATGCCGTTTATGACATTCGTCACTATCGTCTTAACGTTATTGAAGGCAAGCGATGCCGCAGACTTTATTGCGTCCCAGATGTTTATGATTATCGTCTTGGCATTTTCAAAGTAGCCCGTAATACCGGACATAACTGTCTGCGCTCCGCTCTTTATCGTGTCGAAGTTCAGAGTGAATATACCGACTATGGTCTGAAACACACCGGAAACGATGGTCTTTATGCTCTCGAATATCCCCACAACAGCGTTCTTTATATTTTCAAATACCGTCTTTACGCTCGTGAAGAAGGTCTGAAAATTGGTTTTGATGTCTTCCACGATATTTAACACTGTTGTTTTGATAATGTTGAAGGTATTTATAAAATAAGTTTTGATACCATTCACGACCGCCATAAACGCATCCTTTATGCCATACGCTATCGTTGACGCTATAGTGATGATCGGCGCAAGCGCAGTCTGAACGCCGCTCTTTATATTGTTAAACTTCTGCACAACAGCGTCCTTTGCGGCTGTGAATTTCTTTGCTATTATTTCTCGTGCTGTATTCGCCGCATCTCCAATAGCTTGGAGTTTTTCCGCGACCGCGTCCTTTATGCCGCTGAACTTTCCCGCAACGGCAGTTTTTACGGTACTGAATTTATCGGCGATTGTGTCCTTGATCCCGTTGGCAGTCTCTCCGACCGCTTGGAGCTTTTCTCCAACTGCCTCTTTTATGCCGTTAAACTTTTCGGCTATGGCGTCCTTCACAGTGCCGAACACATTAACGATTTTATCAACAACTGGCTTTAACGCACCCTCGTTATATGACTTCTTCACAAAATCGATCGCATTGCCGAACGCCGAGCCGAATGCGTCCTTGATGCCGGACAGCTTATCCTTAACAGCGTTCACCATAGGCGAGAGCTTTCCCTTGACCGTATCGACTACCTGTCCGAGTTTTCCTCCTGTAATTTTATTTATGAAATCATATCCTGCCGTGTAATACCCCTTGATGCCTTCCATTACAGCCGCCGCTGCGCCTTTCAGCCCTCCGCCATGCTCCTCATAAGCTGATTTTATACCGGAGAGACGTTGCGTGATTGTATCCTTTGCTGCGCCGAGCACGGTTCCGAATGCGTCCTTAATAGGCGCAAGCTTTTCTCCGATGGCAGACTTAATGCTCCCGACCTTGTCGGACACAGCCGTCTTAATGCTGTTCCACGTATTTAGGGTTTTCTCCTTAACACTGTTCCATGCGCCCGTGACGGCGTTCTTTATGCCTGTAAACGCATTTTTTATGCCGTCCCACAGCTTTGACGCCCATTCCTTTATCTTGTCCCAGTTCTTGTACAGCGCCACGCCGACAGCGATAGCCGCGCCTATGGCAAGCACCACGATACCGATGGGCGAGGTAACAAACGTCATTGCCGCACCGAACGCCTTAGTTACAACGTTTAGAGCCTGTGTGGCAGCTATCTGCACTATAGTTGCGATAGTCAATGCACTGAAAGATGCGGCTTGAGTGCCTGTCATGACTGCCGAAAACGCAATAAGCCCGTTTCGTATCTGCTCCACAACATTCACAGCCGCAACAGATACCTTGTATGCCGTCACCGCTCCCGCGATGCCTAACAGCGCCGGAGACAGCGTATCTGCTACACGAATCAGTCCCGCAAATATGTTCATTGCCGTTGACAGCGCACCGCACAGACCTGGTATTATAGTGCTTGTCAGCGTCTGTATAAGAGCGGAACCATTCCCGGAAAACGCATCGATGATCGCTGTTTTTACGTTATTGAACGCCGTTATCAGACTTTCCGCCGCAGATGGGTCTATCGCTCCGATCGTGCTCTGTATAAGTGTCGGAACGGTGTCTATGACAGCGGAAACGATGGTCGGTATCTGAGACACAACGCCAGTTACAAGCGTGCCCGCAGCCGAAACGAGCGGCGGCAGCACCGCGCTGACAAGCCCCGGCAGCTCCGCTGTCAGCACAGGTGCAAGCCCTGACACAAGCTGCCCGACTCCGCCGAGCGCCTTGCTTACCGCAGGGATGATATTCCCGACATACGTCTTTGCGGATGCCACAAGCTCATCAATGGATTTATTCAGCGGTTCGCCGCCTATAGCAAGCGCAGTTACAGTATTCTCCCATGCCGATTTCATAGCGTTAAAAGAGCCGGATATGGTCGTTGCCGCCTCTTTGGCGGTCGTGCCTGTGATGCCCATACTGTTTTGAATATCGTGTATTGCAGAAATGATGTCCGAAAAACTCGAAATGTCATATTTGACGGGCTTGCCCATCTCGGCACGGAGTTTTTCGGCATCAGAGAGCAATCTTTCCATCTCTGCCTTAGTGCCGCCGTAGCCGAGCTTTAAATTATCGAGCATACCGAAGTTGCCCCTCGCAAGGCTCTTATATGTATCGCTCAGAGAATCAAGCGATGTGCCCATCTTGTTGGCGTTATCCGATATATCGGTCATTGCCGTATTAGCGTAATCGGCAGCCTTTTCGGTATCGCCGCCCAGAGACGAGATAAGGCTTGCGGAAAAGCCTGTCACGGTCTCCATGTACTTGTTTGCTGACATGCCCGCCGTCCTATACGCCTCGGCTGCATAGCCCTGCAGCTTTGCCGATGATTCCTTGAACAGAGTATCGATGCCGCCGACAAGCTGCTCATAATCGGCAAACGCATTGACCGAACCGCCGACAAGTGCCGTGACAGCCGCAGTCGCGGCGCCCATAGCGGCGCTCACGCCTTTAGCCATCTTGCCCGCCGCTGCAGATACGCCGCTGAGCTTGGAGGAGAACAAGGAAATGCCCTTTGAGGAGTTGTTCAGTGCACCGTTCAGATCGTTCGCCGCCGACACAGCAGCCTTCATGTTTGTAAAGAAATTCCCTGCTTTAAGACTCAGCGTTGCTCCGATATTCTGTGCCACTTAGCTTTCCTCCCCTCCGCTATTTTTGAAATGTCAGCGTTTCTTGCCAAACAAGGCCTTATATCTCTTGACCTCTTCCTCTATCGCAAGCTCCATACTTGCTCTAAAGAACGCTTTTTCGGATGCGGACAGCCCAGCTATCCTGTCAGGATCAAAGCCCCTCTGCAGGTAATAATGCACGAGCTGCATATCTGCGTCCGTATTTATCAGTTTTTTATCTCTTTTACCCCGTTGTTATATCCGGCAAGCTGTATGCACTCGGTCGAGATCTGAGGTATCTCGCCGGGAAGGAATATTTTCTCGATCACATCCATAGGCTGGGCGCAGCCGAACTCCTCCGCCAACTCCGGCGCCTTTACGTTAGGCTCCTTGATGCACTGATAGCACAAGTATATATCGCCCTCTCCGGCAGGCATCGAGAGAGCGTCACGTGCCATACTGCCCGATGGCGCACTTATTACAATTGATGCGTCAAGTGAGGGAATATACAATTCCTTTATAGCGTTTCGCCTCTTTTCGTCAAGTACCTGCTCCTTGCGTCTTATAAGCTCCGCAAGCGTCAATTTAGTTGTCTTATTCATGTTCCATTATCCTCCGAATCATTTACATGGATCTGTAATTATGCTTGAATATTGGTATCCTGTAAATCCGCCCGAATACTCTTCCTCGACGATACTGCCGTTCTCAAAATTCATCAGCGGCACCTCATCGAGCCAGCAGTTCATGAGCGATACCGTTTCAACACCGCCATTGTCCGGGTCGGCAAGCTGTCCTATGAGCGTCAGTCTTGGGTCAAGTCCCGCATTTAGCTGATCGGCGTATTCCTTCGCTCTTGAGTATACCTTCTTGAGCGTCACCGTGAACGTGCCGGAAAGCCCCATGATTTTTCTGTCCTCCCACATATCGCCCGCAAATGTTATCGTCTCGCCGTTTACGGATACGGATGCTTCAAATGACGTGACCTCGTAGCAAATATCGCCGTTCCACCAGAAATACCCGTGCGTTCCGCTTATGACTTTGCCCGGTGCGGGCTTTATCCTGTCTGCCATTTATCTGTCCCTCCTCACTCCATGCTTATCGAAAACCGCAGATCCTCGATAGCGTCATTGAACTGTATGCTTGCCCTTGCGAACACATAGCTGCCCGTCCTCGCCTTTAATATCTCATCATCCGAATAGCCGGAAACATCGTAACGCTCCGCAAGCCATGCGCGCTGTGCATCCGCGTCTATCTCGGCGAGATTGTCATACTCATCATAGAGCACGCCCTGCCGCACAAGCTGATCGAAATACTGATTTACCGCCGCTATGAACACAAGCTTGTTTGCGTAGCTGTTGTTGATCTCGATATAGTTCTCCTCGAATGTCGTGCGTATATCGTCACGAATAAGATCCATGCCGTCAATTATCTTTATCTTCTTCATGTCCTCGGTCTTGTCGCCGGAAAGAATATGGAGCGAGTTCACACCGCGCGCGATCTTTATCTTCTCACCATCGTTTATGAGTATCAGCTTGCCGCCGTCCACGTCCTCATCTGGCGTTAAGCTCTCGGTTATCGAATCAACTTCTGCAAGCACCTGATAGGTTGCGCTCTCGGTCATAGGCAGACTTGCCAAAAGTCCCGCTATCCTAAGACAATATTCATTGCTCGTAAAGCTGTATGCGCCGACCTTTATGCCCTCCGTAGCAAAATCGACTATGCCTTCATCATTCGGGTTATATCCCGCCGCAGTG
>CAYNRX010000041.1:0-20528 GCA_964399965.1 uncultured Lachnospiraceae bacterium
TTTTATTTTCTTCATTAGCCAGAAATCAATTGCGAAAAGGTTTCGCAATTGACTAGGGAGAAATAATGCAAAAGAGGTGTATATCAACATGAATATAGTTTTACTGTCCGGCGGCTCCGGCAAGCGTCTGTGGCCATTGTCCAACGATATCCGTTCCAAGCAGTTTATCAAGCTGTTCAAGAGGGAGGACGGTACGTATGAATCCATGGTGCAGCGAGTATACCGGCAGATTAAGAAGGTGGATTCCGATGCTACGGTAACAATTGCCACCAGCAAAACGCAGGTGTCGGCCATCCATAACCAGCTGGGCGAGGATGTGGGGATAAGCGTGGAGCCTTGCCGCCGCGATACCTTTGCCGCGATCGTTCTTTCGACTGCCTATCTGGCGGATGTGAAAGGAGTCGACCCGGAAGAGGCGGTAGTCGTCTGCCCGGTAGACCCCTATGTGGAGGACGATTATTTCCGGGCCCTGAAGGAGCTGGCCGCTCTGGCCGCTAAGGGAGAGGCGAATCTGGCGCTGATGGGGATCGAACCGACATACCCGTCTGAAAAATACGGCTATATCATCCCCGAAAGCGGTGACCGGACGGCGGCGGTAGAGACGTTTAAGGAAAAGCCGTACGCCGAGGTCGCCAGGGAATACATTGCCCGGGGAGCGCTCTGGAATGGCGGCGTATTTGCCTATAAGCTCAAATACGTGCTGGATATAGCTCATAGGCTGATCGATTTTACGGATTATTATGACCTGCTTGAAAAGTATGATACGCTGGAAAAGATATCCTTTGACTATGCAGTCGTGGAAAAGGAAGAAAATATCTTGGTTCAGCGTTTTGGCGGGCAGTGGAAGGATCTGGGCACCTGGAATACCCTGACCGAGACCATAACAGAGCCGGTGATCGGCAAGGGAGAGCTGGACGATACCTGCTCCGGCGTGAGCATCATCAATGAGATGGACGTTCCGGTGCTGGCCATGGGTCTGCACGATGTGGTGATCTCCGCTTCTCCGGAGGGGATATTGGTTTCCGATAAGGAACAGAGCAGCTATATCAAGCCCTTTGTCGATAAATTTGAGCAGCAGGTGATGTTTGCCGAAAAAAGCTGGGGCAGCTTCAAGGTCATTGATGTGGAGACAGAATCCCTGACGATCAAGGTGACGCTGAACGCCGGCCACCGGATGAATTACCACAGCCACAAAAACCGCGATGAGGTCTGGGTAGTGATAGCGGGCGAAGGCAAGACCGTGGTGGACGGCATGGAGCAGAGAGTGAAGGCCGGGGATGTTATCACTATGGCGGCCGGATGCCGTCATACGGTGACGGCAGAGACGGAGCTGAAGCTCATAGAAGTACAGCTGGGAGCGGATATCAACGTTTACGATAAGCAGATATATCCGCTTGAGTATTGAACAGGAACGGTGCGGTGAAGATGGAAACAGGCAATAAACCGCTGCTGCTGCGCCCTTCCGGCAAGGATTACCTCTGGGGCGGCAGGCGGCTCAACGATGAATTTGGCAAGGATATCGATATGGATCCCCTGGCCGAGACCTGGGAATGCTCCACGCATCCTGACGGGCCCAGCTATGTAGTGGGCGGAGATTTCGCGGGAGCAAAGCTGGGAGACGTTTTAAAGCAGCATCCGGAATATCTGGGAGAGCGTCATAAGGGAGAGGAGACTCTGCCGATCCTCATAAAATTTATAGACGCGAAAAAGGATCTCTCCGTGCAGGTGCATCCCACGGACGAATACGCGAAAGAGCATGAAAACGGCCAGCTCGGCAAGACTGAGATGTGGTACGTGCTGGACGCCGGCAAGGGGGCAAGTCTTGTCTACGGCTTAAACCGCGACTGCACCAAGGAGGAGCTAAGACGGGAGATTACCGCGGGCACGGTCGCCAGATACCTGCAAAGGGTGCCCGTCCATAAGGACGACCTGTTCTTTATCCCGGCAGGGACTATCCACGCTATCGGAGCGGGCGTGCTGGTGGCGGAAATTCAGGAAAGCTCCAATCTGACCTATCGGCTTTACGATTATGACCGCACGGATAAGGACGGGAATAAGCGGGAGCTTCATATAGATAAGGCTCTGGAGGTTGCAGACCTCAATAGCAGCGCCAAGCCGCGCCAGCCCATGCGCGTGCTGCGGTACCGCCGGGGGATGGCGTCGGAGCTTTTGAGCCGCTGTAAGTATTTTGAGGTTCACCGGATGCTGGTAAACACAGAACGCCGCCAGAAGGTGGATTACCGGGCGGACGGATTATCGTTTTGCGTGCTGCTGTGCGTGGACGGCTGCGGGACTATCTCCTATGAGGGAGGGGAGATAGAGTTTTATAAGGGCGACTGTATCTTTGTCCCGGCCGCATCCGCTGTTATGACCATCCACGCAAGGGCGCAGTTTCTGGATATAAAAGGATGAGGGAGGATAGAGCATGGACGTAAAACAGGAATATGAACGGTGGCTGGAAAATACCGCCGGGGATATAAAAGAAGAGCTAAAGCAGATGGATGAGACGCAGATAGAGGACGCTTTCTATCGGGATCTGGCTTTTGGAACCGGGGGCTTGCGCGGTGTGATCGGAGCGGGCACGAACCGCATGAACGTTTACACCGTGGCCAAGGCCTCCCAGGGGCTGGCGGATTATCTGAAAAAGAGCTTTGATGTGCCCTCGGCGGTGATCGGCTATGACAGCAGGATCAAAAGCGAACTGTTCGCCAGGGTAACCGCAGGGGTGCTGGCGGCTAACGGAGTGCGGGTGCATATCTGGCCGGAGCTTCTGCCGGTGCCCACGGTGTCGTTTGCCGTAAGATATTTAAAGGCCTCCGCCGGGGTGATGATAACCGCGTCCCACAATCCGTCCAAGTATAACGGCTATAAGGTGTACGGGGCGGACGGCTGCCAGATAACGACCGAGGCTGCGGGGGCGATCCTGGCGGAGATCGAAAAGCTGGATATCTTCAACGAGGTAAAGACCGGGGATTTTGACAAAAGCCTTGCTGACGGCAGCATCAGCTATATCCCGGAGGAGGTCTGCACCGCCTTTGTGGAAGCCGTAAAGAGCCAGTCCGTATTGTTTGGAGAAGAGGTAAATAAAAATGTCGCCATCGTTTACAGCCCGCTTAACGGTTCGGGATTAAAGCCGGTGACGAGAACATTGCGGGAGATGGGCTATACCAATATCACGGTGGTAAAGGAGCAGGAGCTGCCCGATGGCAATTTTCCCACCTGCCCCTATCCCAATCCGGAGATAAAAGAGGCGATGGCTCTGGGCATGGAATATGCCAAAAAATACAACGCCGACCTCCTGCTGGCCACCGATCCCGACTGCGACCGCGTGGGGATCGCCGTGAGGAATAGGGCCGGGGGATATGAGCTGCTCAGCGGCAATCAGGTGGGCGTTCTCCTGCTTGATTATATCTGCGCCCGGCGGAAAAAGTGCGGCCGCCTGCCCGCCGACCCGGTCATGATAAAAACCATCGTGACGACGGATATGGGCGAGAGGATCGCCGCGCATTACGGGCTTCGCACGATCAATGTGCTGACCGGATTCAAGTTTATCGGCGAGCAGATAGGAAGGCTTGAGGAGCAGGGGAAGGAAGAGTCCTATGTTTTCGGCTTTGAGGAAAGCTATGGCTATCTGACCGGCTCCTATGTGCGCGATAAGGACGGAGTGGGCGGCGCGTATATGATCTGCGAGATGACAGGCTACTATGCGGCGCGCGGCGTCAGCCTGCTTGACAGGCTGGAGGAGCTGTACGGGGAATACGGCTATTGTTTGGATACGCTCTACAGCTATCAGTTTGAGGGCAGCGCGGGCTTAGAAAGGATGCATGGGATAATGCGGTCGCTGCGCGGCGGTATCGGGGAGCTTGGCGGCAGGAAGGTCGTGAAGCTTTTGGATTATGCTTTAGGGCTTGATGGCCTGCCGAGATCCGATGTGCTGAAAATTTTGCTGGAGGACGGCAGCTGGGTCGTTGTCCGTCCTTCCGGGACCGAGCCGAAGCTGAAGATATATATCGGCGTCTCCTCCAGGGATAAGGCAGAGGCGGAAGCGGCCGAAAGAGCGATTAAAAGCAGCGCGGAAAATCTTATATTTTCTCCGTGATGTCAGCATACAAAAATCACCGTCTTATGCAGGCGGTGATTTTTTTTAAAATTTTTCCCAAAACCCCTTGACAAACGGCCGTTTTTGGAGTATTATAATATACTGTACTATAGTCTTAAAATGACGGCAGTATCCCCTTTATCTAATGCTATCATTGTATGTATCATACCATACATTTATGCAAAAATCAAGAGGGCGGGCGAAATTTCCTCACCCTGCCGTCCCAGCGAAAGGTCAATTGCGAAACCTTTTCGCAATTGTTCTCTTGCTAAAGAAGAAAATGAAAGTTCCGTTGATTGGCGGTCTTGCGACCGCTGAAACTTTCATTTTCGCAAATTCTGACGCATTTTCAGCATTTTTGCTCCGCAAAAATCGGCAGTGCGCTGCCGACCGCGCCGTCTTGCGCGGTGCGTAGTCGTCAGAATTTGATTAAAATTCGAGGGTTGCACCCTCGAGCTCCCCAAGAACAAGGAAATAATTGCAAAACGCTTTGCGTTTTGCAATTATATAGTCCCAGCGAAAATAACGAGGTGATTTTTTAGAATGGTGCACGAGGTACAAGCAGGCAAGAATGTGCGTTTGAGCTATTCCAAAATTAAAGAGGCTCTGGAAATGCCAAACCTTATCGAGGTACAAAAAAACTCCTACAAGTGGTTTTTGGAGGAGGGGCTAAAAGAGGTCTTTCACGACATCTCCCCCATAACCGACCACTCCGGACATCTGGTGCTGGAGTTTTTTGATTACCGCCTTGACTATAACCCCAAGTACACCGTGGAGGAGTGCAAGGAGCGCGATGCCAAATACGCCGCTCCCTTGAGAGTCATGGTAAGGCTCATCAATTCCGAGACGGGCGAGATAAAAGAGCAGGAGATATTTATGGGCGAATTCCCGCTTATGACCGAGCAGGGAACGTTCATAATAAACGGAGCCGAGCGTGTTATAGTCAGCCAGCTGACGCGTTCGCCGGGCATATACTACGGCTTTGACCGCGACAAGACCGGTAAGCCTCTTTATACCTCCACCGTTATCCCCTACCGCGGAGCGTGGCTGGAATATGAGACCGACTCCAACGACGTTTTCTCGGTGCGCATAGACAGGACGAGAAAGCTGCCGGTGACGGTCCTGATCCGTGCTCTCGGTCTTGACACCAACGCCCAGATAACGGAGCTGTTCGGCGAGGATAAGCTCCTTACGGCGACATTTGAGAAGGATTCGACCACCGACCGCAGCGAGGGGCTTTTGGAGATATACCGCCGCCTGCGCCCGGGCGAGCCCTTGAACGTGGAGAACGCCCAGTCGCTTATCCACAATATGTTCTTCGACCCCAAGCGGTACGACCTGGCCAAGGTAGGCCGTTATAAGTTTGACAAGAAGCTCTCCATTGCCGCCCGCATAAAGGGCAAGACGCTGGCGGAGGATGCTGTCGACCCGCGTACCGGCGAGGTGATAGCGGCCGCCGGAGACGCGGTATCGGCGGATATGGCCGAGGCGATCGAGCTGGCGGGCGTAAACGAGGTATGGCTGGAGGGCGAAGCGGGAAAATACAAGGTATTTTCCAATAATATGGTAACTCTGGGCGAATACGTCGATTTTGAGATCGAGGACGAAAAGCTCCGGCAGAAAAAGGTGCGCCGGGCGGTGCTTGAGGATATCCTTGATGAGAACGAGACTCCCGAGGATATATTGGATGCGATCGAATACCGCATGGACGACCTAAGCCCCAAGCATATAACCATAGACGATATTTTCGCTTCCATAAACTACCTTTTGAACCTGGCCAACGGCACAGGCAAGATAGACGATATCGACCATCTCGGCAACCGCCGCCTAAGATGCGTGGGCGAGCTTTTGCAGAACCAGTTCAGGATCGGACTTTCGAGGATGGAGAGAGTCGTGCGCGAGAGGATGTCGGTGCAGGATCTGGAGGTGATCACTCCCCAGACGCTGATAAACATCCGGCCGATAATCGCCACCATAAACGAATTTTTCGGCTCCTCGCAGCTTTCGCAGTTCATGGATCAGCCCAATCCCCTGGCGGAGCTGAGACATAAGCGGCGTATATCGGCCCTGGGTCCGGGCGGACTTTCGCGTGAGAGAGCGGGCTTTGAGGTGCGTGACGTGCACTACTCCCATTACGGACGCATGTGCCCGATAGAAACGCCTGAAGGACCGAACATCGGCCTTATAACCTCACTTGCCACCTTTGCCCGCATAAACGAGTACGGCTTTATCGAAGCGCCCTACCGCAAGGTGGAAAACGGCGTTGTATCCAATGATATAATATACATGACGGCCGATGTGGAGGACGAATATATCATCGCCCAGGCCAACGAGCCGCTTGACGAGGAGGGACGGTTCCTCGATAAGAAGGTATCGGCCAGATATAAGGACGAGATATTGGAGGTTCCGGCCGACAGGATAGATTACATGGACGTTTCTCCCCGGCAGCTGGTATCGGTCGTTACGGCCTGCATACCGTTTTTGGAGAACGACGACGCTAACCGTGCCCTCATGGGCTCCAACATGCAGTGTCAGGCCGTGCCGCTTCTGACGACCGATTCGGCGATAATCGGCACCGGCATGGAATATAAGGTCGCCCGCGATTCCGGCTCTGCCGTGCTTGCCAGAGAGAGCGGCGTTGTAGAGCGCGTCTCCTCAGAGGCGATAATAATAAAGGGCGAATCGGGCAAACGCCATCAGCATAGGCTGATAAAATTCGCCCGTTCCAACCAGTCCACCTGCATAAACCAGAGACCGATAGTATCCGTCGGCGAATGGGTCAACAAGGGCGATGTTATCGCCGACGGCCCGGCGATGGATAACGGAGAGCTTGCTCTGGGTAAGAATATATTGATAGGCTTCATGACCTGGGAGGGCTACAACTACGAGGACGCGGTATTGATAAGCGAGGATCTGGTAAAGCACGATATGTTCACCTCCATCCATATTGAGGAGTACGAGTGCGAATCGCGTGATACCAAGCTTGGCCCCGAGGAAATAACGCGTGATATCCCCAACGTGGCCGAGGACGCCCTAAAGGATCTGAACGAGCGCGGTATAATCCGTATCGGCGCCGAGGTGCATTCGGGCGATATCCTGGTAGGTAAGGTAACGCCTAAGGGCGAGACGGAGCTTACGGCCGAGGAGCGGCTCTTAAGAGCGATATTCGGCGAAAAGGCCAGAGAGGTGCGCGATACCTCCTTAAGAGTGCCGCATGGGGAAAGCGGTATCATCGTGGACGTGAAAACGTTCAACCGCGATTCCGGCGATGAGCTTTCGCCGGGCGTAAACCAGGAGGTACGCTGCTATATCGCCCAGAAGAGAAAGATCTCTGTCGGCGACAAGATGGCCGGCCGCCACGGTAACAAGGGTGTTGTATCCCGTGTGCTGCCGCAGGAGGATATGCCGTTCCTGCCGGACGGTACACCCCTGCAGATCGTATTGAATCCCCTGGGCGTACCTTCGCGTATGAACATCGGGCAGGTGCTGGAGATGCATCTGGGATATGCGTACCGGACGCTGAGCCTTATATCCGAGCAGGATATCGAAAGCCACGTGCCGACGCTTATCGCCGATAAGATACGGCGCATGGAGCTTCCCGAGGACGCTTCCGAGGATACGAAAGAGAGCCGCGACGCTTTGGCGGCCGCCGCCGAGGAGATGGATCTGTTCCGTTACGATACGGAGGCCATCATGGAGGAGCTTTCGGCCGTAGAGCTCAAGGACGGGGATTTCTTAGAAAGAGTGCGGGATATCCTCGATTATGTTGTACAGTTCAAGGACACGGTGCTTGACGCGAAACGCAAGGCCGGTCCCGGTAAATATATAAAGATCGCCACCCCCGTATTTGACGGGGCGGAGGACGAGAACCTGCGGGAGGCGTTCCTGCTGGCAGGTCTTGACCCCAGCTTTAAATCGACCGTATATGACGGCCGTTCGGGCGAGAAATTCGACAACCAGGTAACGGTCGGCGTGATGCACTACCTAAAGCTTGACCATCTGGTAGACGATAAGATACATGCACGTTCCACCGGCCCCTACTCGCTTGTCACCCAGCAGCCTTTGGGCGGCAAGGCGCAGTTCGGCGGCCAGCGTTTCGGAGAAATGGAGGTCTGGGCGCTTGAGGCCTACGGTGCCGCTTACACGCTGCAGGAGATACTGACCGTGAAATCGGACGATATCGTCGGCCGTGTGGAGACGTACGAGGCCATCGTCAAGGGCGAGAACATCCCCCGTTCCGGTATACCGGAATCGTTCAAGGTGCTTGTTAAGGAGCTTAGATCGCTGGCTCTGGATATCCGTATCCTTGATGACGATATGAACGAGATAGATATCGATGCGTCCCTGGAGGATAAGGACGAGAGCGAGGAGCCGAGCGAGGAGATCCGCTCCGCCATGGAGGATCGCGACGGCGTAGAGGCCCAGCGTCTGACAGAGGACGATATCAGCGACAGGATGATCCCTGCCGAGGATACCCTGACCGATGAGGATTACGAGATCGACCAGGTGCTCCGGGAGGTAGGCGCTTCCTCGGGCGATGAGGAGGACAACCTCGATGATTTCGTGTTCGATCTAAGCGATATTGCCGCTGACGGCGACGACAGCGAGGACGACTTCGAGGATTGATATAACGGCCGCTGCCGGGAGCCGATCCCGGCGGCCGGCCGCAAATAAAAGTGCATTGCAGAATATTTTGCGCCATTACGCCCGCTGATGGAGCGTAAAATGATAAACAATTCTGCGGGCAGAAAGGCTACGGAACTTTTTAATGTTGGAATTTAACAGCTTTAACGCGATAAAGATCGGCCTTGCGTCGCCGGAAACTATCCTCGGCTGGTCGCACGGCGAAGTGAAAAAGCCTGAAACCATAAATTACCGCACGCTCAAGCCCGAGCGTGACGGACTGTACTGCGAGCGCATTTTCGGCCCCACAAAGGACTGGGAATGCCACTGCGGCAAGTATAAAAAGATACGCTATAAGGGCGTAGTCTGCGACCGCTGCGGCGTTGAAGTCACCCGCGCCAAGGTGCGCCGTGAACGCATGGGTCATATTGAGCTGGCAACGCCGGTGTCGCATATCTGGTATTTTAAGGGCGTTCCCTCCTCTATGGGCTTGATACTCGACCTGTCCCCCAGGCATCTGGAGAAGGTGTTGTATTTTGCCGCCTATATCGTGACCGATCCGGGATCGACGGGACTTTTGCCCAACCAGATACTTTCGGAGAACGAGTACCGCGAGGCCGTGGAAAAGTACGGCGATAAATTCACCGCCGGCATGGGTGCCGAGGCGATACGCGAGCTTTTGGAGAAGATCGACCTGGAAAAGCTCTCCGCAGAGCTGCACGAGGAACTCGAAAGCGCCCAGGGGCAGAAGAAGGCGCGGATAATAAAGAGACTGGAGATAGTGGAGGCCTTCCGCCTTTCGGGCAACCGTCCGGAGTGGATGGTGCTTACCGTTATCCCGGTAATACCGCCCGACCTCAGGCCGATGGTACAGCTTGACGGCGGCCGCTTTGCGACCAGCGATCTAAACGATCTCTACCGCCGTGTAATAAACAGAAATAACCGCCTGAAAAGACTCCTTGATCTGGGCGCACCCGATATAATAATAAGAAACGAAAAGAGAATGCTCCAGGAGGCCGTGGACGCGCTGATAAACAACGGCCGCCGCGGACGGACGGTCACCGGCCCCGGCAACCGCGCCCTAAAATCGCTTTCCGATCTCCTAAAGGGCAAGCAGGGACGATTCCGTCAGAACCTTCTGGGTAAGCGTGTCGATTATTCGGGACGCTCGGTTATCGTTGTCGGCCCGGAGCTTAAGATCTACCAGTGCGGCCTGCCCAAGGAAATGGCCATAGAGCTGTTCAAGCCCTTTGTGATGAAGGAGCTTGTATCGCGCGGGCTTGCGCATAACATAAAATCGGCTAAGAGAATGGTGGAGAGGGCAAAGACGGAGGTTTGGGACGTCCTGGAGGACGTTATCAAGGAGCATCCGGTGCTCCTAAACCGTGCGCCGACACTGCATAGACTGGGCATACAGGCCTTTGAGCCGGTGCTGGTGGACGGACGGGCCTTGAAGCTGCATCCTCTGGTATGTACGGCCTACAACGCCGACTTTGACGGCGACCAGATGGCGGTGCATGTGCCGCTGTCTCCGGAGGCGCAGGCGGAAGCGCGCTTTTTGATGCTTTCGGCCAATAACCTCCTGAAGCCGCAGGACGGCCATCCGGTAACGGTGCCCACACAGGACATGATCCTCGGCTCCTATTACCTGACGCTGGAAAAGACGGATGAGATAGGCGTAGGCAAGGTGTTCTCCGATAAGGACGAGGCGCTTTTGGCCTACGATAACAAGGCCGTAGGGCTTCATTCGCCGATCAAGGTAAGGATGGAGCGCGAGACGGAGGATGGACAGGTGATGTCAAAGCTTGTCGATACCACTGTCGGCCGCCTGATATTCAATGAAAATATCCCCCAGAATCTCGGCTACGTTGACAGAAACGACCCCGAGAAAATGTTCGACCTAGAGGTAAACTTCATTGTCGGCAAGAAGAATCTGGGCGATATCATCGACCGCTGCATAAGGGAAAACGGTATCACCGCCACGGCGGAGGTGCTTGATAAGATAAAGGCCACAGGCTACAAGTATTCGACCCAGGGCGCGATAACGGTATCGGTATCGGATATCGAGGTGCCGGCGGCCAAGAAGAAGATACTGGCCGAGGCCGAGCAGGAAGTCGATAAGATAATGCGCCGTTTCCGCCGCGGTTATCTGACCGATGAGGAGAGATATCAGCAGGTAATAAAGACCTGGTCGGAGGCCTCCGGCCGCGTTACCAACGCGATGATGGAGAACCTCGGTAAATTCAACCCCATATTCATGATGGCCGACTCCGGTGCACGAGGCAGCACGAACCAGATAAGACAGCTGGCGGCGATGCGCGGACTTATGGCCGACACCTCCGGCCGTACCGTTGAGGTGCCGATAAGAGCTAACTTCCGCGAAGGCTTGAACGTTTTGGAATACTTCATCTCCTCGCACGGCGCGAGAAAGGGTCTTACCGATACGGCCTTAAGAACGGCCGACTCCGGTTACCTCACGCGCCGTCTGGTCGATGTTTCCCAGGACGTTATCGTGCGCGAGGACGACTGCGGCACGACCGAGGGCGAATGGGTGACCCAGATCACCGATGGCAAGGAGGTCATCGAGCCGCTTTCCGACCGTATCATGGGCAGGATAGCGATGGAGGACGTTACAGATCCCAATACCGGCTGGCCGATAGTGCGGGCGGGAGAGATAATCTCCGGCCAGCAGGCTAAGAAGATAAGCGACGCCGGTATCGAGAAAGTATATATAAGAAGCGTATTGACCTGTAAGAGCAAGATCGGCGTCTGCGCCAGATGCTACGGCATGAACCTGGCAACGGGCGAGCTGGTGAATGTCGGCGAATCGGTGGGCATAATCGCCGCCCAGTCGATAGGCGAGCCGGGTACGCAGCTGACGATGAGAACGTTCCACGCCGGCGGCGTTGCCTCCGGCAGCGATATCACCCAGGGTCTGCCGCGTGTTGAGGAGCTTTTCGAGGCCAGGAAGCCTAAGGGATTGGCGATAATTTCCGAGATAGGCGGCCAGGTAAGCGTTGCCGAGTCCAAACGCCGCCGCGAGATCACGGTCAAAAATGACGAAACGGGCGAGGCTGCGACCTACGTTATCCCCTACGGCTCCATAATCAAGGTGCAGGACGGGGACGTTATCGAAAAGGGTGACGAGCTTACAGTCGGTTCGGTGAACCCCAACGATATCCTGCGCATAAAAGGGCCGCGCGCCGTTCAAGGGTACATCACGCGCGAGGTACAGCGTACCTACCGCCTGCAGGGCGTTGATATCAACGATAAGCACGTGGAGGTCATCACGCGCCAGATGCTAAGGAAGGTAAGAGTCGAGGACGCGGGCGATACGAACCTGCTTATCGGCTCTCTGATAGATAAGTTCGAGCTGGAGGACGCCAATGCGGCTTTAGACGAGCGGGCGAAGCAGGAGCCGGGATACGAGCCGGCATACGCTTCGGCGTCACCGGTGCTTCTGGGTATCACCAAGGCATCGCTGGCCACGGATTCGTTCCTGTCGGCGGCTTCGTTCCAGGAGACGACAAAGGTGCTCACCGATGCGGCGATAAAGGGCAAGGTGGATCCGCTGGTAGGCTTAAAGGAGAACGTTATCATAGGTAAGCTGATCCCGGCCGGTACCGGAATGCATATGTACAAGGATATCGAGCTGGAGGTGCCGGAGGAGCCTGCTCCCGATGCGGAGCCGGAGCTTCCCGATGATGTTATCCGCGAGACGGCTCCCGAGGGAGAGACTCCCGCAGAGGAGGCTTCTGAGGAGGTATCCGCCGAGGAGACGGCCGAGGAGATAGAGATCCTCGCTGAGGAAACGGTGGACGTGGAGGCTCCCGCAGAGGAGACAGAGGAAAATACCGAAGAGGGTACAGTAGAATAAATTAGTGCCCCTGAATGCAATGACGCATTCGGGGCTTCTCTTTTTTTGCGCCGGGATTCTGCCCGGAGGTTTATTCCGGCCGTTTTGCGGAACAATATATAAAAGGCCGGCGCTTTATCCGGCGCCGGATACGCAAAAAAGGAGGGTCATCGATGATAAACGACGATACCGAGCTGCTTAAAAAGATACACAGGAATTGCACCGATGCGGCGGATGCGGCGTCCATGCTGCTGCCAAGGACGGCGGATGCGGGGATGAAACGGTTTTTGATGGGGATCTCCCGGCGGTACAGCGACCTGGGGCACGAAGCATACCTGCGGCTGCAAACGATGCGCGCCCTACCGGAGGAAGGGGTGTTCTCCCATCTGGGCACCTGGACGGCCGTTACCATGTCCACCATCACCAACAAAAGCGCCGCCCGCATAGCATCCACGCTTTCAGAAGCGGCCGAGGCAGGGATATTGGAGATAACGCACGCGCTGAACTCCGCCTCCTTCTCTCCCCATACCGAAGAGCTTGCCCGCCGTCTTATAAGTTTGGAGGACGAGACGCTTTATTCCCTGCGCGGCTGGCTTTAGCGAATTTTCGCCCTGTCTGCCGAAAAAAATCATTTACTTTTTCCCCCGCAGATGGTATAATAGAAAAAAGCGGTATGCGGCCGCCGCAGCCGGAAGCGGAAGGCCGAAAATACGTAAGAATATTAGATGATTGAAAAATCTTTTCGCAATTGACTAACAGAAGAATACCATAAGGGGGATACCATGCTTGAAAAATTGCAGGAAAAAATGTTCTCGTTCTCGTGCGTCCTAGAGCTTATAATATCAGCCGTTATCGCCGTGTCGGTGATCATATTGGCGGCGCGGCTGGCGGTCGATGCTTTTCGGCTGCCTCTGTGGGGCGAGACGGGAGCCCTGACCGGCATACTCGACCGGGCGATGACGCTGGCTATCGGGATAGAATTTATAAAAATGCTCTGTAACCATACGCCGGAAACGGTCATAGAGGTATTGCTGTTTGCGATAGCGCGCCAGCTGGTGGTCGTGCATACGACTCCCCTGGAGAACCTTTTGACCGTGGCCGCGATCGCCGGGCTGTTTGCCGTAAGGCGGTTCCTGCTTCATAAGGACGATCCCCATATACTGACTATCCGCAAAAAACGCCGGGAGGGGAAAAATGAAGAATCTCAGGCTTGAGCTGTCGTTTGACGGCACGGATTATCACGGCTGGCAGGTGCAGAAAAACACCGATATGACGGTGCAGAACGTGCTTTATACGGCTCTTGGCCGTATCTGCCGCCCACGGGGCTATCCCACCGGATGCGGCCGCACGGACGCCGGGGTGCACGCCAAGCGATATACGGCCTCGGTATTTGCCGAATGCAGCGTGCCGGCAGAGAAGCTGCCCGCGGCCCTAAACGCCAACCTTCCGCCGGATATCCGCTGCTTTGGCGCAGAGGAGGCGCCGGAGGATTTCAACGCCCTTTTTTCCGCAAAGCGCAAGGTCTATACCTACTATATCGACTGCGCCCCCGTTTATGATCCGCTGCGCCTGCGCTACTGCCACAGCGTCCGGGGCCGACTGGACCTTGAAGCGATGAGGGCGGCGGCTGCCCATTTCTGCGGCGTTCATGATTTTTACGGATTTTCCTCCTCCGGCCGCAGCACCAAGACCACGGTGCGCAGGATGTATTCGGCCGGGGTGGAGGAGAAGGAAGGGCTTATTGCCCTGCGATTGGAGGCGGAAGGGTTTTTGTACAATATGGCGCGGATAATCGCCGGGACGCTCATCTTCTGCGGTCTCGGCCGCATCGCTCCCGGGGATATCCCGGGGATAATACTATCACGCGACAGACGATTGGCAGGGCCGACCGCTCCCGCTAAAGGTCTGTTCCTTACGGAGGTTATCTACTGATGGCAGATAAAAACAACGACAACATTGAATTTGATGATATAGATTACTTCGATTCCGCCGAGGAAGCAGAGCAGCTTCCATCGGACGTTTCGCTCTCAAGCTCCAAATATTCCCGCCGCCCGGCTCCGGCGGAGGAAGAGATTGAAAAACCCGCGGAGGAGGAAGAAAAGCCGGAGCTGGTAACGCATATCGTTCCCCCGGAGCGCGGCGATATTTTTGATGCGGAGGAGGACGTTCCTTTGGAGGAGGACGTTTTGGAAGAGGCTCCAGAGAAGCCGGAGGAGGACGCTCCTGAAGGATCCTCTGAGGAGAACGGCCAAGAGGAGGCGGCGGCCGAAAAAAGGGAAAAACCGGCTATCCCGGCCAAAAAGGCGGCCGAGGAGCCGGAAGATCAGGAGGATTACGAGGAGGACGAGGGCAAAAGCGTGCCGGTCAAGGTACTGGTCTACATACTTATCGCCATTGCCGCCGCAGCCGTGGTATTTACGGCGGCGATGACCGCCGGCGGCCCGGTGGAGCGCATACGCAGCAGTATCGCCCGGGGGATCGAGAATCTGTCGGGGGAGCAGCCGACGGCGCCCACGGCCGAGCCTACGTATCAGCCGATAGGCGCGCAGCTTACGATACTGCCGTTTGAGGAGGCTTCCACCTCCTCCTACAGCGTCTATGCGGACGGCATTGCCGCCGCCAAGCCTAACCGCTTCATCTATATGGACAGTGAGGGCAATACGGTCTGGGACGTTATCTCGCCGATAAACGAGCCGGTGATAAAGACCTCCGGCGACTATGCGCTTATTGCCGAGGAAAACGGCTCCAAATTCTGCCTTTACGTCAAGGATAAGCCCGTATACACCGCCGAAGCCGAGGGCGATATAATCTCCGCCTCCATCTCCTCTTCCGGAGAGGCGGCATTGGTGGTGGAAAAGGCCTACTACGGCGGTTCGGTGGAGATATATAACCGCAGCGGCGAAAGGGTGTTCGTCTGGAACAGCGGCAGCGGCAGCGTGATGTCGGCGTCCATATCGCCCAGGAGCAGGACGGTGGCCGCCGCCGTGATGAATACCTCCGAGCAGGTCAAATCGTCTGTGCTGCTGTTTGATATAAACCAGACCGAAAGCTACGCCCGTCAGGACTTCGACAACTGCGCGGTGTTTTCGGTGGAGTTTATCGGCGAGGATCTGCATGTGACCGGTGATAACCGCGTCCTGTGCATGGATACCAAGGGACAGATCGAGTGGACGGCGGAGTATGCCGAGGGAGAGCTGTGCCGCACGGCGAAGGATACCGAGGGCGATACGGTAGCTCTTTTGGAGCTGTCAAACGCTCCCCAGTTCTGCTACTACACCAAAAACGGGCGACAGCTCTACACCTATGCCCCCGACCAGCTGGCGGACTATCTGGCGCTGTCGGAGGAGACGATAATCTTCAACAACGGACGCGATATCCTGATGTACGATTTTGGCTCCGGCGATATCCGCTCCTATACGGCGGCAATGGACGTCTACGGCCTGTATATAATGGGCGGAGACCATTGCGCGCTCATCTACAGCAACAGCATCGAGTTTATCGAGCTTTGATATATCATGAAAGGAAGAAACAGCGATGAAAATTTCCGATATAATTAAGATCATGGACGAGCATTATCCGCCGGAGCTGGCCGAGGATTGGGATAACTGCGGGCTTTTGTTCGGGCGGCCGGACGATGAGGTAAAGCGCGCCTTCTTCACGCTCAATGTCACCGGCGATGTGATACTGGAGGCCGCCCAGGCCGGAGCGGATATGATAATATCCCATCATCCGATACTCCTAAAGCCGATGAGGCAGGTGCGCACCGACACAAGCCCCGGCTATATGATCTCCATCCTGGGAAAATTCGGCATCAGCCTTTTTGCCGCCCATACGAACGCCGATTCCGCCCCCGGCGGCTTAAACGACAGATTCGCCGACCTTTTAGGCCTTGAGGAGAGCCGGAGCCTGGAGGCGGGCAAGCTCCCCGGCTCCGGCATCGGCCGCGTAGGCCGCGTGCATACGCGTTATGGCGAATACATCGAGAAAATAAAAAAGGTGTTCGGCACCAAAAACGTCATCACTGTGGGGATCGACGAGGAGGATATGTATAAACGCCCCGGCAAGATAGCGGCCGTAAACGGCGGCGGCGGCAGCTATGTGGGTCTGGCCGCGCGCGCCGGAGCGAAGCTGTTTATTACCGGGGAAATGAATTACCACGCCGACCTGGAGGCCGTGGACAGCGGTATGCGGGTGATAAAGCTCGGCCACGGCATAAGCGAGATGGCGGTAGTGGATATGTTTGCCGACCATTTCAAGGGGACGGGGCTGGATATCCTGCGTTATACCGAGGATATCGTAAGCCGCGGCTTCTAAGGAGGCAGCGCGTTGCTTTATTCCTGGACCCTCAGCTATAAGACCGCGCCCGTAGAGGTGCGGGAGCGGTTTTCCCCCGATGAGGCGGGGGCGCGCTGCTTTCTGGGGCGGCTGGCGGAAAATCCGCTGATAGACGGGGCGGCGGGCATTTTCACCTGCAACCGCAGCGAGGTCTACATAAGCTGCCGCACGCACCGGCCGCCGGCGATACCGTCGCTTGCGCCCTATATCCGCCGCTATACCGAGGAGGAGGCCGCCCGCCATCTGTTTAGGGTAGCGGCAGGGCTTGATTCGGCGGTACTGGGGGAGGATGAGATCCTCCGCCAGGTCAAGGATGCGTTTGAGTTTTCGCATAGGGAGGGCTTTACCGACCGCGACCTTAATATACTTTTCCGCGAGGCTGCCGCCTGGGCGAAGGAGGTCAAGACAAAGACGCGCCTTTCCAACGTTCCCGTATCGTCGGCGACGATAGCCGCCAATCTGGCCGCCGCCCAAAAGCCGCAGCTGGTGCTGGTGATAGGCGCAAGCGGCCATATCGGCTCCTCGGTGGCCAAGAATATCGCCGCCAAGGGCATAGCGGTGGTGGGCACGGGGACCAGCCGTCACCGCCTGGCGGGAGCCGATGTGAAGATGGTGGATTACAGGGAGCGGTTTTCCTATATGGAAAGGGCGGATGTGGTCGTAAGCGCTACCAAAAGTCCGCATTACACGGTGACCGCCGCCGCTCTTATGGGGAAGCGTGTGCCGGGGCTGTTTATCGATATGGCCGTCCCCCGTGATATCGATCCGGAGGTGGGATCGCTGTCAAGGCTGGTGGATATAGACGAATTTCGCACCGAGATAGGCGAAAATGAGGAGCTGCGCCGGGCGGCCGCCGAGGACGCCGGGGAAAGGGCGGAAGCGGCTGCCGGGGAGGCGATGAAGAAGATAGAGCTTTCGCGCTATCTGGCCGCAGGATACCGGCCGCCGTTCGATATGAGGATAATGTATGAGCTGCGGGATAAGGCGGAGCTGGGGGAGTTTCGGGCAACGCTTGCCGCATTGAGGAGGCTTTAGATGTATTATCCGCTGTTTGTGGAGATGGAAAACAGACGCTGCCTGTTTGTCGGCGGCGGGAATGTCGCGCTGCGTAAGGCGCGGACGCTCTGCCGCTTCGGCGCCCGGATAACGGTGGTGGCTCCGGAGGTGGATGAGGGCTTTCGGGGATTAAAGGCCAAGATCTGCCGGCGGGAGTTCTGCGAGGAGGATCTGGAGGGAGCGGAGCTGGTGGTGGCCGCGACCGACAACCGGGAGCTTAATGCATATATAGCCGCCCTCTGCCGTAAACGGCGCATACCGGTCAATGCCGGGAGAGAGGGCAGCGTATTTTTCGGGGCGGTATTTGCCGAGGGGGAGACGGTGGCGGCGGTGTCGACAAACGGGAAGGATCCGGCAAAGGCCGCCCGTATTCGCGATGGGCTTTGGCGGGCGTTAGAGGAGGAGCGATAAGGCCGCCCGGGCGGGAGCTAAAAATTTCTCCAAAAAAATTGAAAAATTTTAAAATTTACTCTTGCATTATCGCCGGTCCTGTGGTATAATAAAAATGTTACGGGGCATTAGCGCAGCTGGGAGCGCACAACACTGGCAGTGTTGGGGTCAGGGGTTCGAATCCCCTATGCTCCACCAAGAATGATAGGCGAACTCTGATAGTCCTTGCGATTATCAGAGTTTTTCCTTATCAGCAAAAAATCAATTGCGAAAACTGTGGTAGAAATAAGATCAGCAAATAAAGCGAGGGAGCATATTATGAACAGGGATAATACGATACATATCTATGAAAATCAGAAGATACGAACTGCATGGGACGAGGAGAGTGAAGAATGGTATTTTTCCGTTGTTGATGTAGTGGCAGTTCTTACAGAACAGGAAACACAGCGCGGAGCAAGTACATACTGGGCTGTATTAAAAAATCGTCTGAAAAAAGAAGGGGCAAGTGAGTTGCTTACAAATTGTAAGCAACTGAAAATGAGATCGCCTAAGGATGGAAAACAATATAAAACCGACGTCGCCGATACTGCCGGGATATTGCGCATAATCCAATCCATACCATCGCCAAAAGCGGAGCCGTTTAAATTATGGTTAGCTGAGGTGGGAAAAGAACGTATAGAGGAAACGATCGACCCTGAGCTGACGATTGACAGGGCGCTTGAGACTTACCTGAAAAAGGGCTATACCCGCGAATGGATAAATCAACGCTTGCAGGCTATTCAGGTTCGCAAGGAGCTGACGGACGAATGGGACAGACGCGGAGTGAAAAAGGGACGCGAGTATGCCATACTCACAGACGAGATCACAAAAGCATGGTCAGGTATGAAAACGCGCGAATATAAAAATTTGAAGGGCTTGACAAAAGAGAATTTGCAGGATAATATGAGCACGCTGGAGCTTGTACTGAATATGCTGGCGGAAGCGACCACAACGGAGATATCGAAAAATACAGCCCCGACTACCTTCAGGGAGAATTTGGAGACTGCCCGAAGCGGCGGCGAAGCCGCCGGAGCTGCCCGGCGGGAAGTGGAAAAACGAACCGGCAAGCCGGTGATCACATCAAAAAACGCCGCGCAGCTCAACGAGATCGTTGCAGGTATGATAGAGGACGTAGCGTCTGATGAGGATGAATGACAGCCGATATACCGCTGACGCTTTATTCTCACTGCCGCCCCGCAGCATCCATCGCCCCATGCGAGTTCGCCTTTGTACAAATGTGTTCCGACAAATAGGAGAAGGACGGCTTAATTTAGCCGTTCTTTTTTTGATGCTACACGTTTTTTACACCGCCAATCACCCCGGGCAGCCCTTGCATCAGGGAGCGAATTTCTCCCCGTTGGCGCAAGTTTTTTTGCAATACCTCTTGAAATGGCTCTCAAATAATGATATAATAGGTTAAAATGCTTAAAGAAACGGAATGAATATATCAGCTATGGGCAAACAGGCGAACAAATTTTACGCGGTACGGCGCGGACGCACGCCCGGGATCTACCGCAGCTGGGAGGAGTGCAAAAAGCAGGTGCACGGCTTCGGCGGAGCCTCCTACAAAAGCTTCCCCGATGAGGAGTCTGCCAGGGCTTTCATCATGGGCGCAGAGGACGCTTTACGGGAGCAGTCCCCGGCCGCGGCTTTGGCGTATGTCGACGGCAGCTATTGCAAGGACGACGGCCGCTACTCCTTCGGGGCGGTGATAATGACCGGCGGCGAGGAGCTTTATTTCAAGCGCGCGTTTGAGCGCGATGAGGCCGCTTCCATGCGCAACGTTGCCGGAGAGATAGAGGGCGCCAAGTTTGCTATGGCTTACTGCATTGAGCACAATATACCCTCCGTGGAGATATTCTACGACTACAGCGGCATAGAATGCTGGTGTACGGGCGAATGGAGGACGAATAATCCGCATACGCAGTCGTATAAGGCGTATTTCGACAAAGTGAAACAGACGCTTGACGTGCGCTTCAAAAAGGTGCGCGGACATTCCGGAGACAAATACAACGATATTGCCGACGCGCTTGCCAAGTCGGCTCTCGGGATATAGGTCCCGGCTTATTCTATAATTAGTCAATTGCGAAACCTTTTCGCAATTGATCTCTGGCTAAGGAAGAAAATAAA
>CAYNRX010000042.1:0-1824 GCA_964399965.1 uncultured Lachnospiraceae bacterium
AGCGGCTTTTGCGTTCCTCATAAAACAGTTGCATCTGTTTTGTCGCCAGCTTTTCATAGTAGGCGGTCATTGCATCATTTTCCACGGTATATATGAACCCTTGTAGGCCGAATAAATACATAAGCTCCGTTATCCGACGGACATTTTCTGGCGATATCGTCTCTGCTTTTAAATATCTTCCCTCGGACATATCGTATATCACCGCTCCGTTCATTAGAATTGCCGGAAGCTTTAATCCCGCGTCCTTCATTATTATGCTTACGGTCGCCGCTGTTCTGGCAGTCGCTATCGTAAAATCAAGACCTTGTCCTATCATCTCCCGCAGGCAGGAGGAAGTCTGAGACGAAAGCTTCGCACTGTCTGTCAGCAACGTTCCGTCAAGATCAGAAATATACAACTCTTTCATCTATTTTCTCCAAACGCATCAGCGTAAGCCTTGTGCAAGCTGCGGCTTTTTCACAGCTATAACGCTTACGCCGCCAAGCCCCAGCAATAACGTTATGAATACCCACAAAGTCGAGCCGTATTTTATATCAATTGCGTCTCCCGTTTCGTAAACAACGTACCGCATTATATCATCAAGTGCTGAATTTATCGCAAGCGATGTTATTATGGATACGAGTGCCGCCAATGCCGCTATGATGAAGCCTGCCTGCGCCAAAGAAAGCCCCGCTCTGCTTTCTCTGAATATCAAAACAACAGATATAAACATTATTATAACAGCCAAAGCAGCCAGCAACCCTGATGCCAAATTGGCAAAAAACAACATGCCTACGCCTGATTCCACATCACTCCACAACTCAAACTCGCTCCTGTTAGAGAAAATATCAGACACCAACTGCCCCATCCCTCTATCTACCATATCAAAAATCTCTTTCAGCTGCGCAGTTGTATTCATCCCCTGCGCGGCCGTCATAGACGTTTTGATCTCCACTTCCTCAAGCGGCATTTCGTCTATCTCAATAGAGCTATACGACCAGCCCATAAGTCCGGTGAGCATTACCGCCAGCATCATAACAATAACTGCCAAAAACGTATTATTCTTAGTTCTGGCATTAGCCGCCGAGGGCAGGTCTATGCTGCGGAGATTTACAGCTTCCGCCGACACATCTGCTCCGCAGTAAATACAAAAATTTGTACTATCCGGTATTTCTTTTCCACATTTGTTGCAATACATTTTTTATCCTCCTTTGTAAATCGTCAACCTTCTTGCAATTGGTCTCTGGCTAAGGGAATAATTATAAAACGCTACCGCGTTTTGCAATTATCTAAAATCGTCTATCTCCAGCCTCTTGATATCTCATAATTGATTATCGTATTTTTATTAGCTATTTCCACACTGTTGAACTGCGCTTCCGCCTCAGCGTCAGAGGTATATCTGGGCACATACCATGACTGGGCAGAAAAATACTGCTGATACGATTCATTGTTAAAGATATAGCCGTGACGGGCGTACATCTCATTCAATATCAGCCTTATTTCCTGACGAGTCTTTGTATTTAAATACTCTGCCGTAATATATTCCCGATCACTGTTAAACAAATACTGCGATTGCTGCGGGATACTCGTTATAAGCGGAGCCTCCGTCTGCGGAGCAATCGTCTCGATAGCCGGCGTTTCTGTAGGCTGCGCAGATACCGTCGGAACCGGGCTTGCATATATATCCGTACTATCCTCGCTATTATTTTTTATTACCAATACCGCTATTACCGCCGCAACGGCCAAGACAGCCAGCCCGGCCATCACCGCTGCCTGGAAAATCTCCAACGAGGCCTTCTTCAACAAAGAGCTGATCAGCCTGCTGAAAGTGCGCGGTTCGTTCGG
>CAYNRX010000042.1:1834-19751 GCA_964399965.1 uncultured Lachnospiraceae bacterium
CTGCGACAACCGGCAGACGGCTCTTCCTTTGTATGCTGTATCCGCAGCTGCCGCAAAACAGCTCATCCCCGGATATTGCTGCTCCGCACTGCGGGCAGTGCGATCCACCTGTATATCCGGCCGAAGTTTCTTTTTCTGCTGTACAATAGGGACATTCCTCCGCTCCGGCCGGGATCTCCCGGCCGCAATCACCGCAGAAACGGGCTGCGGCGGCCGCGCCGCAATTCCCGCAAAATGCCGCCCCTTCCGGCAGCTCACAGCCGCACACCGAACATTTCATTATGCATCACCCCATAATCCCCACTTAATCCGCCAGCTGCCGTCCGCACTTGGCGCAAAAGCGTGAGCCTTCGCTATTTACATAACCGCAGGTACACTGTATACCGTTAGGCGGAATATTCACCTGCCCCTGCTGTGATTTCTGCGCCTCCAGTGCCTGCAATTGCAAGCGGAGATTTTCCATCTGCCGCTCTTTCTCGCCTATCTGCACACAAAGCGGATCACACTTTTCTAAATGTATCTCCCCGCTTTCCTGAAGCTGGTAGACGAGTTTTCCCATATCTAAAAAAAGGCTGTTTTTTTCCCTTTCCGCATTCTGTATCTCGGTATTTATCCTTGCCTTTTCCACAATGAACTTTGAGCCCTCGCTTACTGTATTAACGCCCTTATTCAGGCCGACAACTACTTTATCAAAAATGCCCATAAATCTTCCCTCCCGGATCTAACGGTGAACTTTAGGCTAAATTACACCTATTATATTTATTATATCATTTTGTGTTGTCCGCCTCAACTAAAAATAAAACTGTCGGTGTAGAATTTTCACCGACAGTTTTATGCATTATGCGCAATTTTTCATCTCATATACCGTTTTTTATCTCAAGAACCGCTAATGTCCTCCTCCCTACCGACAGCTTTTGACAAAACACCTGTCAGAAGAGCAAAATCTATAGGCTTTGATATATGTCCGTTCATACCGGCCTTTGTTGTCCTTGCGATATCCTCGGCAAAAGCGTTGGCCGTAACGGCGATTATCGGAACTGTTTTTGCATCGCTCCTGTCCATCGCCCTTATCTTTTCACAGGCCGTACAGCCATCCATTTCCGGCATCTGCATATCCATCAGTATCGCGTCTATACTGCCAACCTCCATAGCCGAAAATATTTCCACAGCCTCCCTACCGTTCCAAGCCTTTACGACTTCCGCTCCCAGCATGGATACGTATTCGCTTGCTATCTCCATATTTATCTCATTATCCTCGGCTATCATTATCGTTCTGCCGCCAAGATCTGCCATCGTTTGAGACTGTTCCTCCTGTACCGGCTGTACCTCTTCAGCTATTTGAAGCGGCAGCGTCACTGTAAACACGCTTCCTTTCCCCAGCTCGCTCTGAACAGTTATCTCGCCGCTCATCTGCTGGACGATGCTTTTGACGATGGGCATACCCAATCCCACTCCTGAAACGTTTGCCGGTGCAAACATGGTCTCCCGGGCAAACGGCTCAAATATCTTGTCCAAAAATTCCGCAGACATACCGATACCGGTATCGCTCACCGCCAGCTGGTACTTGCACATCTTTTTATGACGTGCAGTCAGTTTAAGCTCTACAGTTATTACCGCTCCCTCGAGCGAATATTTTACAGCATTGGAAATCAGGTTATTTAAAATTTGACTGAGCCGCAGACGGTCACAATATACGGTTAGATCCTCATCGTCTGCCTTGATTATCAGCTTTTTGTTGCCTTTTTTAACCTGCCCCTCAAACATTGATACGCATTCTTCAACGCAATCCTTCAACCTCATCGGCGCATAATCAAGCTTGCTTCCTTCTCCCTGTTCTATTCGTGCCAAATCAAGAATGTCATTCACCAAATTCAAAAGCTGCACACCGGCATTTTCTATTTTATCTATATACTCATAAACACGCTCATCATTCCCGCGGTTCTTTTTAGCCAGATCCGCCAACCCAATTATTGCATTTAACGGTGTACGCATATCGTGGGAAACGTTGCTGAAAAATGCATTCTTCTTCTCGACTGTCTGCTTAGCGGAGTTTAGTGCATTCTCCAAAAGTATTTGCTGCTGAAGCTGCTTCCTTTTTTCTTCGTCTATATCGCGGAAGCACATTATTACCTCGTTGCTGCTCATATCCTTATTATACATTACCCGGATACTTACCCATTTGTATTCGCCGCCAAAACGACGCTTGTAATCACCTCCGTATTCATGTATATCCTTCCGCACCAGCTCACGGATATTGTCAATGGAAAAACTGTTCTCAAATTCGCTATAGACCCGTTTTTCCACACATTCTTTTACGACCTCTAAAAGATGACTGTAATCTCCGCTTTTCCCCAGACTTTCACGGACGTCCTCAGAGGATTTCACAGTTACATACGTTTCGGTATCATAATTTATCCGATATATGGCATAGAACGTGTCGCCAAGTATCCGCAGTGTATTTTCTGTATTTCGTCCTTTAAGTTCGCCTAAATATGACCGTACCATCAGCACCGCCAGGATTATCACCAGCCCTCCGCACAGGACTAGAAGAAATACCACAATGCTGTCCCAACCATCCTGCAATATGCTCTCTATCGGTATTGTTATCACCGAAAGCCAACCGTTTTCCATTCTATAATAATATACGCCGCGGTTATTATTATTGATATCCATTATCGTTGCTTCATGGCTATCCATGCTGCCGCCCTCTATTTTTTCCAACAGATCTCTTATATACTTCTGCGCCACACTATCCGTCACATCGATATCGCTTACGATATGCATCAACTCGCCGTTACCGTCAAATAAGAAGTATGAGCTTTTTTCAGGAATATTAGCTCTGTTCTTGTGGACATGGAATTTCTCAAGCAAAATATCAAAAGCTAAAACGTTACCGTTGCCATTGAGCTTTTTGGCAATGGTCACCAGTTTTTTACCGGTAATAGCATCGCTGTAGGAATCGGTGAATATTATCGCACCATCGGCTTCCATTGCTTTTTTATACCATTCGGTCTCTGTATAATCGTAGCTTTCATCTCCCTCCCACGGAGACGCCGCAACTATATGACCGTTTATCACCGCATAGGGATCGATTATATCAGCTCCTAAAGCCTGCGTGATATTCGAGGAATACCGTGCAAGCCATTCCTGCACGGCCTCATCGCCTTCACCGCCGTCTATAGCTTCGTTTACATATATTGAACCCAGATTCATAAATAGTTTATATATAGCTATTCTATTCTCCTCCTCGGCTGCATAGCTTTGTGCAAGATAAGTGCCCATTTCATTTGCATTTAAAAGCAACTTATCCCGTACCAGGTATACGCCCCAGGCGATCATCGTAAAAAATGCCGCCAATAGTACCACATTCAGACAAAGAGTTATTTTTAATTTATCGAATTTATTTTTTTTCATTATCACAAATCTCCTCTGCCGTCTCTTTATTCAGCTGTTCTGCCAGCTCCTTGAGCTCCTCATATGTAACAATACGGTTCAATATCGACAAAAGCATATTTGACGAAATCTTTGCCGGAAGCGAAAGCTCCGCTGCCAGCTGTTGGCGAAGTCTACTGCTGCCTGTCCCGCCAAAAAGCCCCAGCCCATAAAGGTCGGCTTTTGTTATCGTCCTCCCCGGAGCACTTTCACTGCTGCTGCCGTCTATCACACAGCCTGCTGCCCTCAAAGCGTTAAGTATTATATCCTCACTGACGCCCTCCACCCCTAAAAGCCCTTCCTTGCCGGGATGCAGCTTACGCTTCTCCTTGCCCTTTATATCAGGGATATAAGCATGTTTCACCTGCTCCGGCGGCAGCGCCTGTTTTATATAATTCCGTATCTTAAAGCCTGCGCTGTCTGAATCTGTCAGTATAACTATACCAGTCGTTTCGGCCAACCTCTTTATCGTCTCCAGTCTGCCGTTTTTTTTGAATACCGAAAATCCATTGGTGACGAATATGACCCCATCCAAAAAACGTGACAACTTTATTTTGTCATATACGCCCTCTACAATGACCGCTTCTTTTATCCTGTACATGGAATCCTCTCCTGTTGTGTTATTACGCTATATATTTTATCATAACAACGGAATCTTTTCCAGCCTTTCTGTTAAAATTTATACAAGGCATTTTTTACCTGTAAAAATGTTGACAAAGAATATCTTGGCTGATATAATTGTATCAGATAAAACACAGCCCTATAAAGAGGAGAGTGATTTTTCTTGGAACTTAGAGTATTGAAATATTTCTTGATGACAGCGCGCGAAGAAAACATTACGCGGGCAGCCGCAAGGATGCATGTCACTCAGCCCACGCTTTCGCGACAGCTTATGCAGCTGGAGGATGAATTGGGGGTAACGCTGTTTAAACGCGGCAAGCACAGCATAACGCTTACCGAAGAAGGAATGCTTCTTAAGCAGCGGGCACAGGAAATGATATCCATAGAAAGCAAAATATTTGAGGATCTTTCACACGAGGACAATATGCTCAAGGGCACCATCACCATTGGCGGCGGTGAAACACAGAGCATGAACGATCTGGCAGAGCTGGCAGCAAGATTCCGCCGGGATAATCCGCAGGTGCATTTTGAGATATGCAGCGGTATTGCCGATGAGATAAAAGAACGGATAGAGCAGGGCGTTGTTGATATCGGTGTATTGAGCGAGCCTGTCGATATTAGCAAATATGATTTTGTGCGTATGCGCCAAAAGGATCAATGGGGCGCGTTTATGCCTGTGGAGCATCCTCTTGCCGAAAGAAACAGTGTATCGCCCCAGGATCTGGCAGGCGTACCGCTTATCATGGCAAAACGGGAAAGCGTACGAAATGAGCTTGCTAACTGGTTCGGAAAATATTACGATGAGCTAAACATTGCCGCCAGCTGCGATCTTTTGTACAACACCGAGGTCCTTGCAAAAAACGGCGTTGGCGTAGCGTTGTGCATCAAAAGCAGCAATATACACGATGGCCTTTGCTTTCGGCCTCTTTCGCCATCACTTGAGACCGGATCCGTTTTAGTGTGGAAAAAACACCGTACAGCTTCCCCGGCAGTCAACGCTTTTACTTCTTTTGCCCAGAAATGCGTCAAAGGCATTGCTTGAAATAGCATATAAGTATTAGACATACATGCTTCCTTGTGATAGAATATAAGTGTCAGAAAAAGTCACTAATATTTATTATACTCAATTGCGAAACCTTTTCGCAATTGATTTCTGAATAAGGAAATAATTGTAAAACGCTGTCGCGTTTTACAATTATCTAATATTTATTGCAGACGGAGGCGTACGATGACATTAGATGAAGCAAGCGCAAAGTATTGTATACCCAAAAATATTCTGGAGGAATACGAACATATGAAGCTGTGCTCTACCGTAAAACGCGTACTTGGGGCATGGCAATATGACGATCAGGATATTGAAAGGCTCAGCATGATAATGACGCTGCACGATACGGGCTTTTCTACGGATGATATCGACGAATATATGCAGCTCTTGCTTTCAGGCAAAAACAGCGAGGAATGTATGAGGATCCTCAATGAAAAAAGAGAGCGCACTCTTGATAAGATACACATTCTGGAAAAACAGCTTGACAATCTTGATTATCTTCGCAGCCAGATGCGAAAGGCACACTGACTGCTATTATCAACGATTCCGCATCCATCGGGATCATAAAAAATTTTACATATAGATCCGGAGGTAACCATCATGAAAAACAACAAAAAACAAACAGCCGGCAGAGACAGCCTGGGCGAATTTGCCCCTAAATTTGCCCAACTGAACGATGATGTGCTTTTTGGCGAGGTTTGGTCGCGTGAAGACAAGCTGTCGCTGAAGCTGCGGTCAATCCTTACCGTAAGCGCACTTGTAAGCAAAGGGCTTATAGACAGTTCTTTCCAGTATCATGCCATGACTGCCAAGGCCAACGGCGTCACCAAGACAGAAATGGCAGAGATACTGACGCATCTTGCCTTTTATGCCGGCTGGCCAAATGCCTGGGCAGCTTTCCGCATCGTAAAAGACGTTTACGCAGATAGCGATGAAGCAGAAGGGCATGGCGGCATGTTCGGCCTAGGCAGCGCAAACGATGCTTATTCCCAGTATTTCATTGGCAACAGCTATCTCAATCCTCTCACTGATCCTACAAAGACAGTGTTTATCGCCAACGTAACCTTTGAGCCGGGATGCCGCAACAACTGGCATATCCATCACGCGACTAAAGGCGGCGGGCAGCTGCTCCTTTGTACCGATGGCGAAGGCTGGTACCAGGAGGAGGGCAAGGCTCCGCAAAGTTTGGCCGCCGGAGATGTAGTGTTTATCCCTGCCGGCATCAAGCATTGGCACGGCGCAAAAGCCAACAGTTGGTTCAGCCATTTGGCAGTGGAATGTCCGGGCGAAAATACATCCAACGAATGGCTTGAAGCTGTAGATGACGAACACTATCCCGTAGAGAACTGAATTGCCAAAAAACTCATGAGAAAGTCTTAAAGACAGAATGAGTAAAAAGCATCAGACCAAACTGAATGATGAAATGACTCCCTCAAAAAAATATACGCCCATATTCAACAGGCTTGAGTCGCGTATAGGAAAAATTTACAGATCCCTAATTAAAGCAAGAGCCGGAGCGGGCAAGATACAGCCGCCCCGGCGTCCTTTTTATATAGAATCACTCATACCAATTCGGAGCTTTTTTCAGAGTTTTGAATAGCTCCCAATCATGTGCAGGTATTACGGTAGCATTATATTTTTTCTGCAGCCTTCTTACCTTTTCTATTGACTTGAAATATTCTTCCCTGTTATGCAAAAGTCCCGACGCCTTAGCCGGAGGTCCGTATATTTCATTCGTATACACAGCATCCATGGGGAAAATGAAAGTACCTTCTTTTTCAAGATGGATGATCAATCCTAACAGTCCGGGAGTGTGTCCGGGAAGATTTATGACCTCAACACCCGGTATTATCTCAAACTCGTCTTCAACAAGATGATACTGCCTGACAGTCACGTCAAGATCGTTTTTGCAATATCCGCAATAGGTCGTGGGATCATTACTTATGCGAACCGTGGTCTGCGCCGTCGTAAAGTCGTCCTTGGGAACATATATGTCCGCATTCTTGAACATATGAATATTACCGGTGTGATCAAAGTGCATGTGGGACAATATCACCGTGTCGATATCCTCTTTTCTGACTCCACACATTGCAAGCTGCACTTCCAGATTTTGCTCTATTGTTTGGTGAAGTTCATACGTATCCTGCAAACATTCAGGCCAGTGACCCCTCATTGCATTCACGTTGCTGCCGGTGTCATATAGTATATATCCTTCCTCATATTCGATCAATATGCACATCACCGGAAGATGATAAAACGTATGTACGGCATTAGGATCGCTTCTTGTACACATTGTAGAGCCGGCAACGACGTTATTTTTATCGGTTTTTAAATATCCCGTATCCAAGATATAAAATTTCATTGGCTGTTCTCCTTTGCTCATTTCATACCTCACAGATCATTTAACTGCTGTAAAGAAAAATCTGCGGAATTTGAATATGATCTCACCGTTTTTCTGCGTGTGATAAGCCTTTGCTGCAAGATCCGTAATTTCCTTTTCCAACTCCCCAGCCGCATCGTTATCAAGCGCATTGAGGTACGGCCTTAACCGCGTACCCTTTACCCATTCTACCATCGCCTGAACATTAGGCATATTATGATAATACACCGTTTCCCATATATCAAAACTGCTTGAGCAGGAAGAGAGTATATCGAAATATTCCTCCGGCTGCAAGGTCTCGTTTGTTTCCATATTCGACTTGGAAAATCCCCATTTGGCGTCCCGCACAACTTCACCAATTATTCTGAACAAAGTCTCCTGACCGTTCATTGGGATCTGTACGGCTAAAACACCTCCGGGATTCAGCTTATTCATAAGCTCCGGTATGAATTTTTCATGATCCGGTATCCATTGCAAATATGCATTGGAAAAAATTACGTCGTAATTGTCCAGCTTATCAATCTCTGACGTTACATCACAAAGCTTAAAATCAATATCCGGATATGTTTGCGAGGCCTTTTTTATCATTGCCTCGGAATTATCGATGCCAAGTATTTTTGCGTCCGGAAATGTATTGTTGAGAACAAATGTGCTGTTTCCCGGCCCGCAACCCACATCAAGAATACTGTCCGGCTTATATGAGACCACTCTTTGCGCCAGATCCACAGCCGGCTGTGTCCTTTGATTTTTAAATTTTAAGTATTGTTCTGCATTCCATTCCGACATATCACGATTCCTCCAAATACTAATTTAGAAATCAATTGTAAAACGCTACCACATTTTACAATTATCTAGTAATTTAGTTATACTATACCACATATAATATAAACTTTCAAGTTTAAAATATGATGTACGTAAAAATCATCAGTTCGTCAATTTAAAAAATGACAGCTCAGCTATTGCCTATTCCCGCAATACGTGATATAATTATTGTCAACCAAGGAGGAGATAACCATGGAATTATTCATAAAACACTTTTCGCAGCTCAGCACAGAAGAGCTTTTTGATATATATAAACTAAGGACGGCCGTATTTGTCGTTGAACAAAAATGCCCATATCAAGAGATCGATGATGCAGATAAGGACGCATATCACATATTTTTCCGCAGCGATGGCAGCATCTGTGCTTATTTGCGACTTTTACCGGCAGGAAGTATGTTTGACGAAGTATCCCTGGGAAGGATTTTGACCGCAAAAAGAGGGCTGGGACTGGGAAACCGTATAATCCGGGCCGGAATAAACAGCGCCAGAGAAATATTTGGGGCAGAGACCATAAAAATAAAGGCCCAGACATATGCCCGGGGCTTTTATGAAAAACACGGCTTTTACAAATGCTCGGAAGAATTTTTGGAGGACGGGATCCCTCATATAGAAATGGTGAGGACAGAGCATACTCCCTAAGTCCGCCGGGCAGACAAACTTATTTCCCTTTAACCGCGCGATACTGCTTTGGCGAGATCCCGAAACAGCGCGAGAATGCTTTAGAAAACGCCGCCCTATCCTTATAGCCGACAGCATTAGCGGTCTCCGTTATATTCATACCGGTATTTTTCAGCAAATACGCCGCCCGCGAAAGGCGGTATTCTGCCAAATACTTGCCGGGGCTGGAATTTGTGTGTTCTTTGAACAGTCGGAAAAGGTATGAATATTCAAGTCCCACGAAAGCGCACATGTCCCTGGTATCGATATCACGATAGTAATTTATATGTATAAAATCCAGACACTGGCTAACATACTGTTTGCCCGTTCCTGATATATACTCATCCCCTGCCGCGTTCGTACGCTGTATCGTACCCAGAAGATAAAAAAGGCGGCTGTACACTAAAAAATCATTTTCCTCCTCGTCTATCTTTAATATGTCCTCAAAACAGCTTTCCACCTCATCCGGAGCAAGCGTTTTATACACCGGCGACTTTTCACCCAATCCTACCCTCTCTAAGAATTGCTCAGCCGTTTCGCCGGAAAAATTTATCCAGATATACGTCCACGGCTCCTCCATATCAGCCTCATAATAGCCAAAGTTGTCGCCGATAAAGAAAATATTTCCTTTACCAAGCGTGTATTCCCGGCCGCCGGTGCGGAATATCCCCTTGCCGGAAACGATATAGTGTAAAAGGAAGCGGTCGCGGAACACGTGCGAGAAATGATGTCCCGGTGCGCACTCCTCCCTTCCCGTGGCAAATATCGACAAATTTCCCAGCGGCTTTGACGTAAACTGACTATCCATGATTATCCCCTCCGTTTAATTGACTAAAATATATTATACAATATTTAGACACACATATGCAAGTATTTTATATTTACTTTTTTCCTCTTTATGATAAAATATGAGCATAAAACAATTTAGAAAGCGAGGAATAATTATGCTCTCAAAAACGCCGCCCATGGGCTGGAACTCATGGAACACCTTCGGAAAAGATATAAACGAACGACTCATAATGGAGATCGCAGACGTGATGTCTGAAAAAGGCTACAAGGACGCCGGCTATGAATATGTAATAATCGACGACTGCTGGTCCTTAAAAGAACGCGTTGACGGCAAGCTCACACCTGATCCGGAGTTATTTCCGCACGGCATGAAAGCGCTTGCCGACTATATCCACTCCAAGGGATTGAAATTCGGCATGTACTCCTGTTCCGGGTTCAAAACCTGCGCCGGATATCCCTCAAGTTACGGCTACGAATTTGAGGATGCAAAGCAGTTTGCCGAATGGGGTGTGGATTACCTCAAGTATGATTATTGTAATTTCCCCAACAGCGCAGATACTAAGAACGCCTATCTGACGATGGCGACCGCCTTAAGGTGCAGCGGCCGCGATATCCTGTTTGCCGCCTGCAACTGGGGAGAGAAAGAACCCTGGGACTGGATGCGTTCACGCGGTGCCCATACCTATCGCTCGACCGGCGACATATTTGACGTGCCCCGCTCATACGTTGATATTTTTAAAAGCCAGCTTTCCCATGTAGAGGGCAACGCCCCCGGCTGCTTCAACGATATGGATATGCTTATATGCGGTATGCGCGGCAGCGGGAATGTCGGTCTCGGCGGCTGTTCCGATGCGCAGTATCTCCAGCATTTCGCCATGTGGGCATTCATGGGCTCCCCGCTGATAATAGGTGTTGATATAAGAAATCTTGACGATGTCACCGCTGAGCTTTTGAAGAACAAGGGACTTATCTCTATAAACCAGGACGAGGAATGCCGGCCGCCTTTCATGCTGACCCAGCAATTCCAGCAGGAGAATATGTATATGCTCGCCAAACTGTTGAGCGGCGGCAGGATAGCTCTGGGGCTGTTTAACACTCGAGAAGACACGCAGCATCAGGACACATTCGTGATCTCTCTCGATGACCTGGGTATACATTCGGAGTCCCATAAGGCGTTAAAGCTTACCGACGCCATAACTGGCAGTTCCATGGGCACGGTCAAGGACGGTATGCACATACAGCTTCCGGGACAGGGCACAAAAGTCATAATTGGAGAGATAGTCGATGGCTGACTGTTTTAACTGTCAAAAACCGCTCCTTCCTGATGAGACAGCCCTATACCGGCGATTATTCGGCAAGGGAGCGGATCGATTTATGTGCCTTGGCTGCATGGCAGAATATCTGAATGTACCGCAGGAGCTTCTGGAACAAAAAATAGAATATTTCCGATCCATCGGCTGTACTCTGTTTGAGCATTAAAGCAATACCGCCTGTATACCACGGGGAAACTCGCACCAGTGGCATACAGGCGGTATCTTTATTGGCAATTCGCTTTTCACAAGCCCTCATGCTTTTTATATCTCTACAATATATGGATCGTTTATCCGCCAGGCTCAAAACCGTCAATCATTATTTCCCACCAACACATCTCTTAATAACTATATCATACTGCATCGAGGTCTTATGATCCTGTGCGTACGAGGTAAGAATAATTTCCGTAATGTCGCCCGTCAACTCTATGCTCCGCGGCTGCGTATCATCAAAAAGGATATCCCTATCATACACCAGGCCGCTATTTACCATCGGCGATGACTGCATCTTCACCGTTTTTGTCTCCTCAGGGACTGTCAGTGTATAAGCCTTGACATCTCTGTCGAACGGCTGTGAAAGCGTACCGACATCAAATGACAGACCTAAAAGCCGTGGATCACTATCAAAGACGCGTGTGACGCTTATCCCATAAATTCCGCCCACAAGGCCGCCATTGGATCTAAAGGCGACAGTTATGCACGGCCTCAGCTTGCCGGATATCTCGCAGTGCTTTACATTGTCGCCATTTGTATACTTTTCCGGTATCTTTCGCGTCCGGATATAGAAACCGTTATCATCCGCAGACTTTTCATTTACGATTTCTTCTCTAACAAACACTTCATCATTTATAAGTATATCAAATGAACGCCCCGCATCCGTTTTCGAGTACATAATGTTTAGATAATTCACCTCTCCCGGAGTTATTGGCAGGTCGTAGCTGAACCAACCGCCTTCTTTAGCAATACGGCAATTCTTGCCGCCGAAAGCGGCGACTACGGAATCGGATGACTTCTGTACATTATAGGTGGCCTCATAATTGTTATCGTCTATCGTCATCAGCGATGCACTGGTTGTCTCCTCATATCTTTGTGTTTGTTTATCTTTAAGTATCTTTTGCTGCATTGACTCTGAATCTATAGCCGCAATATTCATATATACCGCGTAACGGTGATCATAGATACTATAATAGGGAACGAATGTTATACTATCATCCAGCTGCGTACCGTTCAGTTTAAACTGAACAAACCCGTCCTTAGTATCGTCTATGCGCACCATATTTTCCTTTATATCCGCCTTCCACTGTTCGATATCCGCAGTGTTGAGCAGTATAGATGTGGGAAGCGATGTATCCTGCACGGCGTGCAGTACAAGTATGCCTGTGGGTTCACTCTCGCCCACATTTTTCTGTCCCATTCTTGCCGCCAGCACTACCGGTCCATAGCAGAACGCCACAACGTTTAGATTATCCTTGAGAGTAGATATATAGGGTTCCATGGGCAGCGTAAGCTCTATCTCATCCCCGGCAGAAACGTTTTTCAATACTATATATCCGCCGTCAGTCTGATATTCTATCATCGTGCCGTTGTATCCAAGCGCGACTTTCCCGCTGCACCAATCCGGTATGCGCAAATACAGCTCCGTTCCTTCTGCGACTGCATCGCCACTCGTTCCTATATGCAGCTTTACCCGGTCGGAATTTGGCAGATCGGCATCTGATTTCAATATAAGATATCTTTCCTTATAATCAAGTTCCGAGGAGAAATACATATTGACGTATACGCGCTCATTTTTTTTGAAGTATATCGAATCTCCGAGCTTGGTGAAATTCTCCGTGCCCGTACCTGTACAGCACCAAAACCGTTCCTTGTTGAAAACCTTACTGTAACCGGCTCCCATCGGCTGGAAATATGTCATTTCACCCGTCTGCGGATCCTGCGAGGACAGTATCGCATTTATGAAGGTATTTTCGTAATAGTCGGCGTACTTTTTCTCCCTCGTCAGTTTAAAAAGCTCCCGCGCCAGCTTGAGCATATTATACTCGTTACAAGTCTCATGCGTCTCCGGATCTTGATAGAAAGCGGATATCGTATTTGATGCCCGGAAATGCTCGTTTACGCTATTGCCGCCGGTCACAAAGCTATGGCCGTCAAGTACGATATCAAAGAAATTCACCGCCGCCTTATAATACATATCAAGCTGTAACTTCTCATCATCATCAAGCGCATTGTAATAATCCGCATTCTGCATAAGTACCGTGTATTTTTTTAAGGCGCCGATCAGCTTAGGAATCGTCGTATTGGCATGAAGCCCGCTTAAAACATCGTTCCCGGCGGCCAGTTGCTCAAACAAGCCGTTCTCGATGAATCCATCGGCGCATATCTTATGCTCCGGCTTGCCGGTTATATTGTAAAGCTCGTAAAGAGCCTCGGCCATACCGCCGTATTCGGTGTTGAGCATACCGGTCTTCTGACTCTCGGTATACTTTGATACCCGGCAGCGGTATACGTAATCGACAAAATCACAAACACTTCTCAGAGCTGTTGCACCTATGCCATCGTCCCGAACATATTTGTATACATCGATAAGTCCTGCAACGACCTTATGCAAATTATACCAGGGCACATATATTGACGTACCGCTCTCCACCCTATTCCATTCCTCATCGCCGGCGTCAACATTGTCTAACTGATTAAGCCTAAACTCTCCGAACGGGGCAGCATATCCGGCTCTTTCGGGATATTTTTCGGCATATGATTTCTGGCACCTAGCGATCCCCTCAACACATGCTGTTATCTTTGCCAGCAGCTGCTGTCCTACAAGCCCGTCTTTTTTAGCGTTGTAAGCCTGAGATAGCGCGGACATATAATGCCCGAACATATGCCCTCTGAATGTATTTCCTTCCGTTTGCTCCCAGCTGTTTTCATATGATTCCATTGTCGGTTCCAGCCCGCTCGTCTTGTACCAGTTATACAAAAACCGTTCCGGCTCGAGTGATAAAAGATATTCTATATCCTTTGCCTCTGCATTGACGAGAAAATCATCGTACAAAATAACGTCTGCCGTACTCACATTTTCCAGGGGTGCCGTATTTTCCGTCATTATCGTCACTTCCTCTATAAAAAGTATTTATATGTAGGTTGCAGTCTTACACAAGCTGCCTTGTCATATTGATTTTTACAAAACAGAAAAATATCGCCGATATATCAGGTTTATAAAACAAACCTATTGCAATATATAGGCGATATGTTTTTAATAGCGTTCACTTGGGAAGCTTATTATCTTTTTATCGGTACCATTCCGTCACACCAGAGATACTCCCTTACATCGTCTCCCGCCAGCTCCACCGACAGCTCTGCTGTTTCCCCGGGAGCTATCTTCGAGGTATAAAGCGCTACATCGATAAGGATACCTTCCTGATAAGCAGCCTTATACAACGTAACCGCCTGCTCAGAGTCCGAACCGTTTTTCACAGTGTATACGCCATTTTCTTCACTGACAAGATCAACCGTCCCGCTGTCCTCTTTTTCGCTGTTCATATTAGAAGCGATAACATCAAGCGACGGTATGCCTACGCCATCGAAATCGAACAGAGTCGTATTCTCGACCACATTGCTGTCAACGGTATCGTCTGCTTCTTTGTAAGCCCAGCCTACTCCCTCGCAGTGTATCATGACCGGATCCCAGTATATATCACCTATGCAGCGTCCGCCCTCAACCTGCTTCAAACCATTGTACAGCTCTGTCAAAAAGGCCTTATGCCCTTCCTTTGAAAACGGATATTCTTCGCCGCGCAGATCCGAGCCGAGCTGCCCGGGATAACCGTCAGCCTTTGTCGGATTCCAGTTATAGCCGGTTTCCATTATCAGGATATCCCTATCATATCTTTGCGCCATTGTATTGCAAAACGCCGTGCATTCCTCTATCGTCATTTCCGACCATGCAGGGTAATATGAAAAGCCCAGCACATCAAACTTCGCTCCGGCAGCAACAAATTCCTTCATGAACCACTCTATCTTGCTTTCTATCGGAGCATCTGCCAGATGGATAACGACCTCCGTCTCCGGAGATACCTCCTTGACTGCATCATAGCCGGCATTTATGAACATTGCCAAACCGTCCCAATCCACCGGGCAGGATTCCCCGTTGAAGTCGTCTATTTCATACGTATTACCATACGGGAAAAGCAGGCCGCCGTTTATCTCGTTGCCAAGAGAAACAAACTCCGGTACGGTTCCCTGTGCAGAGAGCTTTGTCATAATGTCTTTAGTATATGAATACACCAGTTCAGCAAGCTTTTGTTGCGCCTGTTCCCTGTCCATCCCTTCTATCTCCGCCTGCCAGTCAGCCGGTATCAGCTGGCGTTCACCGTTTGACCAATAGTCCGAATAATGAAAGGTAAACTGTATTGCCATACCGGCGTCCTTGGCGCGCCTTGCCAGATCGAGACAGTCCTCCTCATCCTGATACCCTTCCGGCAAATAATAGCCGTCGTACCCCCGCCCCTTACCGGGATTATTATACAGGCGGATACGCGCCATATTTACGCCGTAGTCCTTGAGTATTTGCACCGCATCTCCGGGCGTCCCGTCCTGATACTTGTATACACCGCCGTGATCCTCAACGTAATTCAGTTCAGTTATATCCGCTCCTTTATAGAACACGTATGGATCATCCGTCTTTGTATTCACCTATCTTTAGCGTTCCATCCTCGGCGCCTATCCCGCGTACTACTACCTGTATGCTCTCGCCCTCAGGAACAGCCGTAGACGCCATTGTATAGCCTTCGCCCTTACCGTACAGATAACAAATACCCTCGGTAGAGTCGCTCGTTATCGTTGCCGTAAGATCGTAATAGCCTGCTTCCGCTTCTATTTCTTGGAAAAAGTCCGTCTCCGAGCCGGCAGCAATGACCGCCGCCCCTGACGCCGCAGAAACGTTACCGGTATCACCTGACCATCCTGCAAGTCCATTTTGGAAATCAGCGTTTTCCATCTCAGCTGCGCTTGCCGATATACCCATGACTGCTATTGCAGCCGCCGCGATCAATATTTTCTTCATTGCTTTATCCTTTCTCAATCTCCAAACGATATACCTATATCCCTTGCAGCCTGTATCATCTCACAGTCCACAGGCACCGTCTTGAGCTTTCCTGCCACCTCAGCCAACGGCACCGGGACTATCCTCTGTTCTTTTAAAGCCACCATAAAGCCGTACTGCCTATTTTTTATCAGCCTTGCAGCTGCCGCCCCGAATCGCGTACACAAAACGCGGTCATACGGACAAGGGCTGCCTCCACGCTGGAAATGTCCGGGAACGGCCACTCTTATTTCATGGCCGGTAGCCTTACCCAACTCGTCGGCTATACGGTAGGAAATAGACGGATACGGCATCGCCGCCCTTACTGCCTTCATCTCCTTTTTCTTCATTTTGCTCTCTTCTACCGAAAGCGCCCCTTCCGCAACGGCGATTATGGAGAAGTTTTTGCCCATTTCGGTACGCTTTTCAATAAGAGCCGCCACCTTATTTATATCATACGGTATCTCCGGCAACAGGATAACATCGGCTCCGCCGGCAATACCTGCACTCAAGGTTAGCCATCCCACCTTATGCCCCATAACCTCCACAACGAAGATCCTGCCGTGAGAGGTAGCAGTCGAATGTATGCAGTCAATGACCTGGGTGGCTATCTCCACTGCGCTCTGATAACCGAAGGTCATTTCCGTTCCCCACACATCGTTATCTATCGTTTTGGGAAGCGACACAACGTTCAACCCCTCCTCATGAAGAAGGTTTGCGGTCTTATGGGTGCCGTTTCCTCCGAGGACCACAAGACAGTCAAGTCCCATCTGCTTGTAATGATCCTTCATATTCTTTACCTTATCCACACTGTTTTCATCAATGACACGCATCATCTTAAACGGCTGCCTGCTTGTTCCGAGTATAGTCCCTCCCAAAGTGAGGATGCCCGAAAAATCCGACGGCTTCATAAGCTGATACTCGCCATAGATCAAGCCCTTATATCCGTCACGGATACCATAAATTTCAACATCTCCGGCCATCTCCTCATAAAGAGCCTTGGCAGTGCCGCGGATAGCTGCATTAAGTCCCTGGCAGTCTCCGCCGCTGGTCAAGATCCCAACCTTCATCATAGCTGTTTAACTCCTTACTAATTTATTTGCACAAGCCTCATGCTTGTACACTCTTTTATATTATATCACATACTCCTGTCCAAAACAATAGCCGTATGCTAATTTTTACTTATTTTTTTCATTACCAACGCGCCTTTTAAGCGGCCAAAGCTCCTTCTTGCCGACAAAATCACGGAATAATAACAATCGGCAGCCGCGTTTTGGCAAATTGTCTTTTTCGCTATCAGTCTTACCGCTCCCCGGTAGCTTGCCGGGCGCATATTATCACGGGCTGCTGGATAAAACCTGTCCTTGCGAAATTTTGCCATATTGATAAATGTCCCTCGATTGACATACTCGCCTAAAAACACATTAACACAAAGTGCGCAAAAGTCCTGCACTATCTGTTCCTTTAGCAAATTTTCACAATCAAACGCATCTATTATTTCCAGTTCCCGCTTATACAGCGTCACTATTTTTTCTATCGCATCATCGCCGAAGTCATGCGTCATCGATTCATCATGGCTACGGTAATGATACATACAGGCCTCATTTATAACGCTTATCTTCTCAGACCGCAGGACGCACGGCAATATCACACACAGATCCTCGCCGATCGTTATCCCCCCGGCCGCCCAATGTGAATTCTCCAGCAGAAGCTCCCGCTTTATCAGCTTTGCGCTGCGCGACATTATCATTCCTCGCTCTAAAAATTTACCCGTGTAAAGTATT
>CAYNRX010000042.1:19831-20134 GCA_964399965.1 uncultured Lachnospiraceae bacterium
ATCACAACTATATTCCAAGCAGTACGAACCACATACTATATCCGCCCTCGTTCGTATGTATTCGTTTACAAACGTTTCCAATGTCCGCTCATCTATCCAATCATCCGCATCTACAAACATTACAAGCGGCTTGTCGGCAACGCGTATGCCATCAGTCCAGGCCGCGACAAGTGCACCGCTTTCTTTATGGATAACCCGTATCCGCCCATCTTTTTCGGCATATTGATCGCAAATCCTACCAGAAGCATCATGCGAGCCGTCATCTATCAGTATAAGTTCAATATTTGCATACGTCTGCGCACG
>CAYNRX010000042.1:20153-20429 GCA_964399965.1 uncultured Lachnospiraceae bacterium
CTCCGCTTGATATACGGGAACAATAACCGAAACACTTTCCATCTGCCTTATCTCCTTTTTAGCGGAGCATGACGCCGCCCACTAAACCTCATATCAAAGCTGTGAAGTGCAATGTGCGCATCTGACAGCATCCGCCGGTATCTCACTCTTACAGTACGGGCATATCTTCGTCGCCGGAGCGGCCGGCTCATCTTCCTTTTTTAAACCTATGCTCATCAGTTAGTTTACTCCCTTCAGTAGACAAAAAAGAACAAAGGCCATAATAAAGAAATTAAC
>CAYNRX010000043.1:0-16814 GCA_964399965.1 uncultured Lachnospiraceae bacterium
TTCGAGGGTTTCACCCTCGAGCTCCCCAGAATAAGGAAATAATTGTAAAACGCTGCCGCGTTTTGCAATTATCTAAACAGTAAATAAAAAATACAGACGCTCACCGTTTGGAGCGTCTGTATTTTTATGCTCAGTTGCCGCATTCTATGCTTATCTCGTTGAATACCGAAAGATAATCCGCTATGCTCTTTGACGCCCTTTCCTCACCGGAAACGTCAAGCACCGTTTTTCCCTCGTGCATCATTATCGTCCGTGTGCCGTATTCTGCAGCATAACGCAGGTTATGGGTGACCATCAGCGTGGTTATCTTCTTTTCACGCACTATCTTCTCCGTCAGCATCATAACTGTATCGCTCGATTTCGGATCAAGTGCTGCCGTATGTTCATCGAGAAGCAAAAGCTCCGGCCGCACCATCGTTGCCATTATCATGGCCAGCGCCTGACGCTGCCCGCCGGAGAGCGCGCCCGCCAACGTGTTCATGCGATCCTCAAGTCCCATGCCCAACAGCTCCAGCTGCTCCCGGTAAAAATCCTTGCGCTTTTTATTAAGCCCGAACGACAACCCGTACCTCTGCCCCTTGTTATCAGCAATTGACATATTTTCCCATATCGTCATTGAGGGACAGGTGCCAACAGAGGGATCCTGGAATACCCGTCCTATCACTGCCGCACGCTTAAAATTCTTCATTGACGACATATCGCGTCCGTTCAGAGACACCGTGCCGTTATCGGGACGCACATCGCCGGAGATTATATTAAGGATAGTCGTCTTGCCCGAACCATTTGAGCCGATCACGGCCACAAATTCGCCGTCAGCTATTTCCAAAGAGAAATCTTCGAACAGTTTTTTCTCATCAACTGTGCCTGCGTGAAAGGTCTTATATACATTGGAAATACTAAGCACGGATATCACCGCCCTTTCCTCCGCGTTCAAATACAAACCTGTTCAAAAGCAGGGTAAGTATGAACAGCACCGTTATTATAAGATTCGTGTCGTGCGAGGGTATACCGGCCAGGAGCGCCAAGGAAATACACATCTTATACACTATCATACCTAAAAGCACACCGGTGGTAAGGCGCAGGATACGCACCTTTTTAAATACGGTCGTACCGATAATAACGGCCGCCAGACCCATTACCACCGTACCTGTTCCCGAACCGACATTGAACGAACGGCCATACTGACAATAAACCGCTCCGGCCAAAGCCACCAGGCCGTTAGCTATCGAAAGGCCGATTATCTTTATCGTACCGGGATTTTTCGCCAGAGTGACTACCAGCTTTTCATTATCGCCGACACTTCTTAATAGAAAACCGTTTTTTGTACGTAGATACCAATCAAGCAGGAATTTTGCGCCCACGGCTATCACCGCTATCACCGCAAGCTTGGCGTAAAGCTCCAAATGACCCGAAAACAGCGGCGCAGTCTGGGAAAATATCGTAACCGAATCCATCGACAGGAAATCTGACGCTTTCTGCACTATTTCATAATTGATCGAATACAAGGCCGTCATCGTGAGGATACCGCATAAAAGATTGCGTATTTTGAGCTTCACATTCAAGACGCCCGTAAACGCCCCGGCGATACAACCGGCAGCAAAGGCCGCCAATAAAGCCAGCCAGGGATTCAAGCCATCCCGTATCATCACAAAGCATACCGCTATCCCCAGGGGAAACGTCCCATCCACAGAAAGATCGGGGAAATCAAGGATGCTGTAGCTTATGTAAACACCCAACGCCATTATCCCATATATCAGCCCCTGCTCCAAAATGCTGATGATCAGTTGTTCCGCCATATCATCTCTCCTTTTCATAAAATAAATAGATAATTGTAAAACGCAATAGCGTTTTACAATTATTTCCTTATTCTGGGGAGCTCGAGGGTGAAACCCTCGAATTCTAATCAATTTTGACGACTCCGCACCGCGCAAGAAGGCGCGGTCGGCATCTGTTGCCGATTTTTGCGAAGCAAAAATGCTGAAAATGCGTCAAAAATTGCGAAAATAAAAGTTTCAGCGGTCTTTAGACCGCCAATCAACGGAACTTTTATTTTCTTCCCTAGCTAGAAATCAATTGCGAAAAAGGTTTCGCAATTGACTGATAAAACAAACGATTGCAGACCGGCTTCTTCCGCTCTGCAATCGTCTTATCTCTTCGCGCCTTTTACGCGCCTGCGACCTCGGCGCGCGCTGTTATCGATTCAGGGATCGCAAGACCGATACCCTCTGCCGCCTGGGGATTGATCGTTATCTTTGACTCCTCCATGGTCTCATAAGGTATAGTGGATATATCCTCACCCCGGAGCACTCTGGCAGCGATATTGCCGGCCTTTTTACCAAGCTCGATATAGTCGATACCGGCAGAGGCCACGCAGCCGTTCACTACCTGCTCTTCTTCAGAACCGAATACAGGGATATTTGCCGCATTAGCCTTTTCAATGAGCACCGGCAGATTATTTACTACCGTATTATCAGTCATATTCGATATGCAGTCTACCTGCGGCAGCAGGACGTCTATCGCCTGCGGTATCTCCGCAGCATTTGTTATACCCTTGGCAATAAGCTCAAAACCGTATTCCCCGACCTTTTCTTCGTAGGTCGCGATAGTTGATACGGAATTGGCTTCACTGGTGGTATAAAGTATGCCTATCGTTTTTGCATCGGGAAGCATTTCCCTTATCAGCGCAAGCTGTTCGTCTACCGGCAGATTATCGGACACTCCGGTGATGCCATCCATGGCCTCTGTTTCACTGTTGGCAAGTTTAGCTGCGACCGGATCGGAGACGGCGTTGAATATAACCGGGATATCCCTTTCGTAGCAGGCTGTATAAAGCGCCTGCGCCGACGGAGTTGCTATGCCGCATACCAGATCCATGCCTGTGGCAGCAAAATTCTGCGCTACATTTGTATTAGTCGAATCATCGTTTTTGGCCGACTTGGCGTCAAGCGTATATTCTATCCCTGCTTCGTCAAGACCCTGCTTGAAACCCTCAAGGCAGTTATCAAGCGACGGATGGTCTGCATACTGCAAAACGCCTATCTTGTACCCTTCGCCCTCTGCCGGAGCAGTCGTGTTCTCCGCAGTCTGCGTAGTGTTGCCCGCGCAGCCGCCGAGCATCGCCGCTGACATCAAAGCCGCCAAAACTATCGTTCCCATTCTCTTTTTCATTTTCATCTTTCCTTTCTCGTCTAAAATCTTTTTGAAATAAAAAAACTTTCCAAAAACAGGACAGGCAAAAAGATATAATATTCTCATCTCACCTATTCTGTTCTCATCTCGTTTATTGTTATTATATCATATATGAAAAGTGTTGTCAATACTTTTTTTGAGAACTCTACACAAAATTACAGAGGATAGCGTTCGACACATCTATACCCTTATCAGTAAAAGAGTACCTCCCCTCTGAATATTTCATGAATCCTCCCTTAATGAACCGCTCCAGCCGGAATCTTTCCTCTATATCCTCCCCGAAGCGTTTTTTGAACTCTTCCTTGCTCACTCCTCTATCCATGCGCAAGCCCAGTATCATAAATTCACCCATCCTATCCTCCCTTGTCAGATGTTCCTCATCGACCCGGTCAAAATCGCCGCTGATATATTCCTCGATATCATCAGTCATATGATAGCGTACACCATCGATATAAGAATGGGCGGCCGCTCCCAATCCCAGATAGTCCTCTCCCTGCCAATATTTGATATTGTGGCGGCATTCCTGCCCGGGCCGGGCAAAGTTGGATATCTCATACCGCTTGTAACCGTTTTGGGCAAGACGGCTGCATACAAGCCGGTAAAACGCCCTGTCCGTATCCTCGTCAAGTTCTTTGAACCTCCCGCTGCGGAAATCTTCATATATCGGAGTACCTTCCTCGATAATAAGGCTGTAGCAGGATATATGCTCCGGTTTGAGTTTTATCACCTCGTCTATGGTATGGGAAAGAGACTCTTCCGTCTGCCCCGGCAGAGCGGTCATCAGATCAATATTGATGTTTTTAAAACCGCTCTCCCGTAAAAGCTTCACCCCGGTACGTACATCCTCCGCTGTGTGTATCCGGCCGATAGCCCGAAGCTCATTGTCGTTCATCGACTGTGCGCCGAGGCTTATCCTGTTGACCCCATACCGCCGCAAAACAGCGATCTTGTCCCTGCTAAGCGTGCCCGGATTGGCCTCGACTGTCACCTCTGCCTGCGGGGTGATATCGAACCGCTCATTTAAGGCGTACAGTATCCGCTCCAGGCAATCATCGTCCAAGGCAGTTGGCGTTCCTCCGCCCAGGAATACCGTATCCGCATAAAGCGGCGGACTTTTCTGTATCTGCCGCACCAGTGCGTCCGTATAAGGCTGCATAAGCTCCTTTCTGCCGCCGACAGAAACAAAGTCGCAGTAGCGGCATTTTTGCACGCAAAAGGGTATATGGATATAAATGCCCGTCAATGTTTTTCACCTCCCAGCGTGATACAAGAATACCGCTTGTATATCACGGCGCGGCACCAACCAGCTCCCGCAATATACAGGCGGTATATTTTTCTTTCTTTTTTAAGCATCGGCCGTTAAGGCCGCCCGCTTATTCTTCCTCGTCATCCTCATCGTCGCCAAATTCTATCTTCAGCTCGATCTCCTTATTGCACAGCGGACAAACGAGACTGTTCCCTTCGTCTATCATGTCAAAATCGACCATTATATCCTCATGACAATGGGGACATTCTATCTCGAAATACTCTTGATCATCCTCCTCATCATCGAAGAGATCATCAATAGCATCATCGTCCTCCTCATCCTCGTCATCATATCCGGCCGCCGTATCAAGCTCGTACATCAGATCTTCCAATCCGCATTCAATCTCCTCAAGCCTGTCCTCGGCATCCGTCCTTGCCCTCTCCAGCTCGTCTACCGTGTCGGCCAGCTCCTCCATAATATCCATCAATTTTACCAACACCTTGCCCTCCGGAGTCGTCTCGTCCAAACTCAGGCCGTCCGCAAAGCCTCTCAGATAGGATACCTTTTTCTTCAATTCGTCCATGATGAAACCTCCTCTCGGCTCATCCGGCCGGTCTGTCAGCCGGATACTCTTTCCATATACTCCCCGGTCCTTGTGTCAACACGAATGATATCGCTGCCGTCAACAAACAGCGGCACCTGGATAACAGCGCCTGTTTCCAGCGTTGCCGGCTTCGTTGCGCCCGTAGCCGTGTTTCCGGCAAAGCCCGGCTCTGTTTCTATTATCGCCAGCTCTACGAATGTAGGCGGCTCCACGCCGAATATGTTGCCCTTATAGGACATTATGCGGCAGACGTCATTTTCCTTGACAAATTTCATCTGCTCCTTTATCTCCGACTTGGCGATATCTATCATGTCGAACGTTTCATTGTCCATGAAATGATAGAAGTCGTCATCGCCGTAGGAATATGTCATATCCTTCCTGTCGATATGAGCCTCTTCAAATTTCTCGGTCGGTCTGAAAGTCCTCTCGACCACGCCGCCATTTATTATATTCTTAAGCTTCGTTCTTACGAACGCGGCTCCTTTACCCGGCTTTACATGCTGGAACTCCACTATCTGATACACGTTGCCCTCAAGCTCAAATGTACGACCGTTTCTGAAATCACCTGCTGTAATCATATTTATCGAATCCTCGCTTTCCTGCCCCTTAAGGGCATTTCTCTGCCATCTGCGCCATAAGACGCAGACTATACATTTTAATTGTACTATATTCCGGTAATAATTTCAAGTATTTTTTGCAAAATATTTCAACTTTTCAAAGAATAATAAGCTCTTTGGGAGAATGTGTCAGATTTTCATACCCGTTTTCGGTGAGCACAGTAAGATCTTCTATCCTAACTCCTCCAAGCCCTTCAAGGTATATCCCCGGCTCAACAGTGACCGTCTGCCCCGGCTTCAGCTTCCTTGTATAGGATGGCGAAAGCGATGGCTGCTCATGTATCTCCAGCCCCACGCCATGACCGAGACCGTGGCCGAAATGCTCTCCATGACCGGCCGCGGCTATAACGCTCCTTGCCGCATCATCCACCTCCGCCCCGGTCTTGCCTGGGGCAAGTGCTGCCAGCGCAGCCAGCTGCGCTCTAAGCGTCACCTCGTATATTTCCCGCTGCCAGTCAGCCGGAGAACCGAGCACAACCGTCCTCGTCATATCGGAGCAATAATGCTCAAACACACAGCCAAAATCAAGCGTTAAAAAATCTCCCTTTTCCAGCACTTTACCGGAAGCCGTCCCGTGCGGCATTGCCGAACGCACCCCAGATGCTGCTATCGTTTCAAACGACAACGCTTGCGCCCCCTGCCGTTTCATGAAAAACTCCAGATCCAGTGCGATCTCTCTTTCGGTACGGCCGGGGCGTATCCGCGGCAGGACATAGGAAAACGCTTCGTCTCCCAGCCGCTCCGCTTCCCGGATCGCCTCTATCTCCTCCGGCGATTTTACAAGCCTTATCGAAGAGATAGCCTCCTGCTTCTGCAAAATTTCCAGATTGGTATTCTCCAGCCTGGAAAACTCGCCAAGAGTGATATTTTCCTCCTCGCACCAAATATATTTTACGCCCAGATGGGCAAAAATATCGTTGTGATTTTTTTGTATTTTCAATACCTCAAAATCCGGCGACTGCACCCTTGCCTGCACGGTATAACGCGAATCAGTCAGCAGCAGCTTTTTATCATGCGATATGATAAGCCTTGCGTCCTCCGAGGTAAAGCCGCTGTAATAAAATATGTTAGCCTTTCCGGAGATGAACGCACATTCATCGTCTCCAAGCAGTTCCCGCAGCCTATCGACCCTTTTATTCATCACACAACGCCTCCAATGCCAACAAATACCCCTTAAAGCCCAACCCGGCTATCTGTCCCCGGCATTCCGGAGCCGTAACCGAGCGGTGGCGGAATTCCTCCCGCTTATGGATATTGGAAATATGGACCTCGATGGCCGGAACGTCCACCGCCCCCAAAGCATCGCGCAGAGCATAAGAATAGTGCGTCCATGCCCCGGGATTGATTATTATACCGTCATATTTTCCCAGGGCGGAATGGATGGCATTCACCGCCTCACCCTCGATATTCGTCTGGATAAAATCGACTGATGCGCCCAATTCCTCCGCCCGCGCCCGTATCATATCGCACAGCTCCGGGAGAGTATTTCTGCCGTATATCCCCGGCTCGCGTATGCCGAGCATGTTGAGGTTCACACCATTTATTACCAATATCTTCTTCAACTCTATCACTTCGCTTCCTTTTTCTCCGCCGCCAATATCTTGACTTCCTTCATCAGCTCTTCTACCAGCTTCTCCTGCGGTACTTTGCGCAATATCTGACCCTTTTTGAACAAGAGACCTTCGCCGATGCCTCCAGCTATTCCGATGTCCGCCTCTCGCGCCTCACCCGGGCCGTTCACAGCGCAGCCCATGACGGCCACCTTTATATCGGCGTCTATAGTTTGCAGCTGCCTTTCGACTTCCTGGGCTATCGGTATCAGGTCTATCCGTGTCCGCCCGCAGGTCGGGCAGGATATCAGCTGCGGTGCCCTCATCAGCCCCAAAGCCTTGTATATCTCTATCGCTGCGTATATCTCCTCCACCGGATCAGCCGTCAGCGACACCCTGACCGTATCGCCGATACCGTCCAAAAGAAGAGAGCCTATGCCGATAGCCGATTTTATCAGTCCGCCTTTAGCCGTCCCCGCTTCGGTAACGCCTATATGCAGCGGTATGTCGGACATCCTGTCAAACAGCCGATACGCCCCCGTCATGACCTTAAGGTCGGATCCTTTCATCGACACGACAATGTTATCATAGTCAAATTCATGCAGTATATCCACATGGCGCATCGCGCTTTCGCACAGTGCTTCGGCCGTGGGATGAGCATATTTCTGCAAAATATCCCGTTCCAGGGAACCGCCGTTCACGCCTATCCTTATCGGCACCTCACGTTCCTTCGCCATATCGACTACCTTTTTGATGTTTTCCCGGTCGCCGATATTACCCGGGTTTATCCTTATCTTATCAACACCATTTTCCATCGCCTTTAACGCCAGGCGGTAATCGAAATGGATATCGGCCACCAGCGGTATGTGTATCCGCTTTTTTATCTCGCCTATGGCTTCGGCAGCCTCCATATCGGGCACTGCTGAGCGCACGATCTCGCATCCTGCTTCTTCAAGGCGCAGTATCTGTTCCACCGTTGCTTTAACATCGGCCGTATTCGTGTTTGTCATAGACTGTATCGCCGGCCGCCTTCCGCCGCCGATCACTACTCCGCCTATATTTACTTCTCTTCTCAATATCATCGCCCCTTGATCTTTCTCATCCCTTAAACAGGGAAACAATATCGTTAAATGATATGACCACGGCCAATGCCAGTATAAGAAGCATCCCTATCGCGTGGACTATCCCCTCTTTTTCCGGGGGTATTGGTTTCCTGCGCACAATCTCAATGAGCACGAACACTATCCGTCCTCCGTCCAGAGCCGGGAACGGCAGCAGGTTGAATATCCCCAGATTTATCGTTAAAAGCGCCGCCATCGACGCCAGATTTTCCCATTCAAAACCGGGAGCTTCCACGACCGTATGCACCTCGCTCACGATACCCACAGGACCTGACATCTGGTCTATATCCGCCCTGCCGGAAACAAGATCTATGAGCGCCCGGTATACAGCCTTTACCACATATCGCGTCATGTTATATGACTGCTCCCATACATTGAGAAAATTCACATCCTCATACACAGGCGTAAACCCTAGTATATATCCTTCAGAACGGCCTGTTTTTCCTATCAATTCCGCATCATAGGGAATTTCGTCACTATACGGTATATCCTGTCTCTCCCATACGCTGCCGTTTATCTCGCTTGTATAAACAACGCCGTCCTCATTATAGCTATACGTCTGGACTATCTGCGAAGGGTGCGCCGCAACGCTTATTTTTTCTCCGTCTCTTTTTATCGTGATCTCTATCTCATCATCACCGGTAAGTCCGCTCGTATACAGGCTCAGATCGCTGTAACAGCTGATACGCTTGCCGTTTAAACGCACTATCTCATCGCCCTCGCGGATACCGGCCGCTGCCAAATTGGAATATGGTATGACCGTATCCACCGAATTTGTCACTATCGTCCCCTGTGCCGCCGTCACCACCACAAACAGCGCGAAGCCCAAAACCACGTTCAGAAACGCTCCCGCCACCAGCACCACCGCCTTTTTCCACGGCTTCTGCTTGTAGAATGCGCCCTCCTCATCGCTTTGGACGTCCTCGCCGACGAATTTGCAATATCCTCCCAAAGGTATCACTCTGATAGAATACATAGTATCCTTATGCGTCCGCTTGAATATCGCCGGGCCGAAACCTATAGAAAATTCCGTCACCGGGATCCCCAAAAGCTTCGCCGAAATAAAATGGCCGAATTCATGAAGCGTTATCATGACCATGAAGATAACTATCGTTGCCACTATCGCCAACAACATCAACTCCTTAAATAGACTTTACAAATTCCCTTGCCAGCCTGTCGGCCTCCATTATCGTTTCCAGATCGGGATCATCGGTATTTTTAGTATTCAGCATAGCTCTTTCTATGGCCTTCGCTATATCCAGATAACGGAGCTTCCCCTTTAAAAACAGCTCCACGGCCTCCTCATCGGCTCCGTTGAACACTGCCGGCATTATCCCTCCGGCGCGTCCGGCTGCATATGCCAGCTCTAACGCGGGGAACGTCTTTGTATCCGGCTCCTCGAACGTCAATCCGGAATAGGCCGTCAAGTCAAGCTCATTTCCCGCCATGGGGAACCTATGCGGATATGATAGAGCATACTGTATCGGCAGCTTCATATCAGGCGCTCCCAGCTGGGCTATCACTGCATTGTCGGTAAATTCCACCATCGAATGGACGATACTCTGACGGTGCACAAGCACCTTTATCCTATCCACGCCGACTCCGAACAGCCAGCCGGCTTCCATGACCTCCAGCCCCTTGTTCACCAAGGTCGAAGAATCGATCGTCACCTTTGCCCCCATGTTCCAGTTGGGATGCTTTAGAGCCTGCTCCGGTGTAACATCCGCCAATTCGGCGCGCGTTTTCCCGAAAAACGGCCCTCCGGAGGCCGTAAGCAATATCCTTTTTATCTCTGAATGCGACCGGCAGCCCTCAAGAGACTGGAATATCGCCGAATGTTCGCTATCCACCGGCAGAAGTCTCACTTTATGCTCTCTTGCCAGCTTTGTTACGATATGTCCCCCGGTCACCAGCGTTTCCTTGTTGGCCAAGGCAATATCCTTTCCTGCCTTTATCGCTTCTATCGTCGGAGCCAGGCCGGAAATGCCTACGACGGCAGTCACAACGATCCTCGTCTTCTCAGCAGTCGCCACCTCTATGAGCCCTTCTTCTCCGCCGACTACCTTTATATCGGTATCAGCCAGAGCCGTCTTTAACAGCCGCGCCTTTTTCTCATCAACAACGCAGACTATCTGCGGCTGAAACTCCCGCGCCTGCTTTTCCAAAAGCTCGATATTGCCGTAAGCGGACAAGCCGCGCACCTTTATACCGGGATAATTCCTCGCTATTTCCAGCGTCTGCGTCCCGATAGAGCCGGTAGAGCCGAGCAATGATATTTCCTGTGTAAACATATATCTATCGTCCTTTCCGCTGTAAATCCGCCGTTTATCCGCATAAAGTGAGGAACCTGAAAAAGTAATATACGACCGGCGTCAAGAATATCACGCTGTCGAAACGGTCAAGTATCCCGCCATGCCCGGGGAATATCTTGCCGAAATCTTTGACCCCATAATCGCGCTTTATCGCCGACGCCGAAAGATCCCCCAGCTGCGCCGCCACCGATGCGCAGGCCGCAAATATGACCAGTTTAATAATGCCCGATACCGTCATATCAAAGGCCACTATGTTAAAGCAATATCTTAAGATGAGCACATATATCAGGTTGCAGACGATACAGCCCAGCACGCCGCCTATAGCGCCCTCTACCGTTTTTTTGGGGCTGACCTTCGGTATCAGCTTATGGCGTCCGAAGCCCCTGCCCGCAAAATACGCGCTAGTATCCGTCGTCCAGGCACTTAAGAATACGAAAAACACTCCCGCTACACCATATCCCATCATCGTCCGTGAAAGCGTGTTCATGAAGTATGTAACGAATACCGTACACAAGAACGATGCGGCTACATCTTTGAAATGCACCCTCTCATGCAGTACCACACCCGCTAAAAGGTGCAGCATGACAGCCGCACATATAGCCGGCGAAGCATAGCCGGTAAACATCCCAGCCGTCATAATTACGGCGCTCAAGTATCCTATCGCCGTAATTATCAGGTGATTTTTGATCGTCGCATAAAACTCCCACAGCATACCGGCCGCAAATATACCCACCGCCACGGCGAATATCACACTGTTCTGCGGTATCAGCACCGCCGCCAAAATAACCAGTCCCACCACCGATGTGATCACTCTCTGAAGCATCTATTTCTCACAGCCTTTCCGACCTCTTGAGCATCATACCCCGCCGAATCTCCGCCCGCGTCCCTGATACTCAATCAGCGCCTCATGCAGATCCCGTACCGAGAAATCCGGCCACAGCTTATCCGTGAAGTAAAGCTCTGCGTAGCTTATCTGCCACAGCATGAAATTGCTCAGCCGCAGCTCTCCGCTGGTCCTTATAAGAAAGTCCACATCCGGCTGTCCCCTCGTGTACAAATGATCATTGATAACGCTGTCGTCTATCTCCTCCGCCTTGAGCCGTCCCTCGTGCACATCCTCGCTTATCCGGCGCACCGCATTCACGATCTCTTCCCGGGAGCCATAATTCAAGGCGATATTCATCACTATGCCGGTATTGTTTTTTGTAAACTCCTCGGTCTTTATTATCTGCTCCTGTATTTCCTGCGAAAGCTTCTTCCTGGAGCCTATCGCACGTACAACTACGTTCTCCCCGGCCAGCGACCGCTCCGCATCGCGCAGATAGCTCAAAAGCAGACCCATCAAATAATCGACCTCCGCCTGCGGCCTTGACCAATTCTCTGTTGAGAACGCATAAACAGTTATATATTTTATACCCAGCTTGTTACATTCTGTAACAATTTTCTTTAGATTATCCGCCCCTGCCGAATGCCCTGCGCTCCGGGGCAGACCACGTTTTTTTGCCCAGCGGCCGTTTCCGTCCATTATTACGCCGATATGCACCGGCAGTTTAGCCAGATCAAGCTCGGTCTTTATCTTTTTGCGAAAAAACATCTTCATTCCCCTTAAACTTCCACAGTGCCGCCATGGGTCACACGGCGGCACTGCTTCTATTCGTTATTCTATGCCGGAAGCCCCCGTTTTATAATAAAATACGGGTCATATCTCCATGATCTCTTTTTCCTTGGCGGCAGATATCTGATCAAGCTCCTTTATATATTTGTCGGTCAGATTCTGCACATCCTTTTCGATACCCTTGAGATCGTCCTCGGTTATCTCGCCGTTCTTTTTCTGCGCCTTGAAATCGTCCATAGCATCGCGGCGTATATTCCTTATCTGTATCTTTGCCTCTTCGGTATATTTCTTGACCTGCTTGACAAGCTCTTTTCTTCTCTCCTCGGTCAGCGGAGGGAAATTCAGCCTTATGACCTTGCCGTCATTCTGCGGCGAAAGCCCTATATCCGCTTTCTGGATCGCCTTCTCCACCTCGCGCAGGATGCCGCCGTCCCACGGCTGTACTACCAAAAGCCTTGGCTCCGGAGAGGATATCGTCCCCAGCTGGGCTATCGGCGTCGGCGTACCGTAATATTCCACGAATACCTTGTCCAGCACCGAGGCATTGGCGCGACCGGCACGTATCGTCTTAAGCTCGCTGGCATAACCGTTGATGCGCTTTTCCATTCTTGCTTCTATTTCCGGATATTTTCCCATGATCTTACTTCCTTTCCATATAATTTATTTTCTTATACCGTCATTTGATACGTACGTTCCTATCGGCTCTCCCATTACCGCTCTTTCCAGATTCTCCGGATCGCTGATACCGAAAACAAGTATCGGCATATGATTATCCCGGCACATGGACGCGGCTGTCGCATCCATTACGCCCAGGCTCATGCTCAGTATCTCGGTATAGGTGAGCGAATCGTACTTCTTTGCCTCGGGGTTCTTGGCCGGATCGGAATCGTATACTGCATCGACCTTCTTGGCCAGAAGTATTATATCGGCCTCTATTTCCACCGCTCTTAAAGCCGCAGCCGTATCGGTGGACATGAACGGATTGCCTGTTCCGCAGCCGAATATCACCACTCTGCCCTTTTCCAGATGCCTTACGGCCTTTCCGCGGATATAAAACTCCGCTATCTGCCTCATCTCGATACCGGTCTGAACCCTTGTTTCCACGCCGCAGTTCTCAAGCGAAGAACACAGCGCCAAAGCGTTTATAGCTGTTGCCAGCATACCCATGTGGTCGGCGCGCGTCCTGTCCATATTCTCGCCGCTTCTTCCTCTCCAGATATTTCCGCCGCCGACAACTATCGCCACCTGCACGCCCATATCGCTTACTTTTTTGACGTGCTGGCAAATCTTGGCTATGGTGTCCTCGTCAAGACCGAAACCGTTCTTTCCCGCCAGCGCCTCGCCGCTGATCTTGATAAGCACGCGTTTGTACTTTGCTCCCATTGCTTTCCCTCCTTATGTATATTACATATGTTCAAAAAAAGGGGAACACATATATTTTGCATAAAGTGTTCCCCTCCTTTGTTTTCAAAATTTTTTACTTTATCATGCTGGCAACTTCGTCTGCGAAGTTTTCTTCTTTCTTCTCCAGACCCTCGCCCGTCTCATAGCGGACAAAGCTCTTTACCGCCAGGCTGATGTTGTTGTCCTTGGCGACCTTTTTGATGTATGCGCCCACGGATTCCTTATTCTCAGCCTTTACATATTCCTGCTCCAGTAAGCAAACTTCCTTAAGCTCCTTAGCAAGACGGCCTGTTATCATCTTCTCAATGATATTCGCCGGCTTATTGGCATTCTTAGGATCATTCTGCGCCTGTGCCATCAGTATCTCCTTCTCATGCTCCTTGTAATCCTCTGGAACATCGTCTGTTGATACATACTTGGGGTTAAGAGCCGCTACCTGCATGGCTACGTTTTTTAAAGCCTCCTTAACAGCATCGCTGTCTGCACTGTCGGTATCCGCCTCTACCAGGACGCCGATCTTACCGGCAGCGTGTATATATTCAACAACCGCGCCTGATGTCTCAATGCGCGCGAAACGTCTGATATTCATGTTTTCGCCTATCTTGGCGATCTTTGCTGTGAGCTCTTCGCCTACCGTATTCTCGCCGCCGGCTATCTTCATCGCCTTTAAGGCTTCAACGTCAGCCGGAGCACCATCGGCAACAGTCTTGGCAACAGCGCCTACGAAATCCTGAAATTCGGTATTTTTAGCCACGAAGTCGGTCTCCGAATTTACTTCTACCAAAACGCCTACCTTACCGTCTACATACGCCTTTACGATACCCTCGGCAGCTATTCTGCCCGCCTTCTTAGCGGCCGTTGCCAGGCCTTTTTCTCTCAAGTATTCAACAGCCTTGTCCTTATCGCCGTCAGTCTCTGTAAGCGCCTTCTTGCAGTCCATCATGCCGCAGCCGGTCATTTCTCTTAATTCTTTTACATCTTTAGCTGTAAATGCCATTGTGTGTTTCCTCCCAATATTTTTTCGTTTTCCAAAAATAAAGGCAGTCTACAGTCTCTGCACAAGACCTAAAGACTGCCAAAATATGTCTTATTCAGCGTCAGCAGCTTCCTCTTCGGTTTCAGCAGCGGCATCCTCGCCCTGCTTACCCTCAAGTATCGCGTTAGAAACAGTCGAAGCTATGAGCTTAACGGCTCTTATAGCATCATCGTTTCCGGGGATAACGTAATCTACCTCGTCCGGATCGCAGTTTGTATCAACGATAGCAACTACGGGGATACCGAGCTTCTTCGCCTCGGCGATAGCTATCTTTTCTTTTCTCGGGTCTACAACGAACATCGCCGACGGAAGACGCTTCATGGTCTTGATCCCGCCGAGATATTTCTCGAGCTTATCCCTCTGAGCCTTGAGCTTTATTACCTCTTTCTTCGGCAACAGCTCAAACGTGCCCTCTTCTTCCATCTTATTGATCTGCTCAAGACGCTCTATTCTCTTCTGGATAGTCTTGAAGTTTGTCAGCATACCGCCCAGCCATCTGGCATTTACATAGTACATGCCTACTCTTTCGGCCTCTTCCTTAATGGATTCCTGTGCCTGCTTCTTCGTTCCTACGAACAGCACCTCGCCGCCCTCGGCAGCCAGATCCCTGATGAAATAATAAGCCTCTTCGATCTTCTTAACAGTCTTCTGCAGGTCTATGATATAGATACCGTTTCTTTCTGTGAAAATGTACTCTGCCATTTTCGGGTTCCATCTTCTTGTCTGATGACCAAAGTGAACGCCTGCTTCAAGAAGCTGCTTCATTGAAATTACATTTGCCATTTTTTGTTCCTCCTGTTTTTAATTTCCTCCATCTTCCTCATCCCGGCGAAAGACCCCGGCACAGGGCAACTTTTCCTCGGTCGGAAAATGTGTGTATTTCTCATACCATGCTAGTATACCACAGTTTTTCATAAAATGCAAGGGGTTTTTAATAAAAAACTCAATTTTTTAATAGCTAAAAAAATACCGTCCGTATGCTCTTTCTTGTATCCCCGGCATACAGACGGTATCTTCATGATCTCCACTTTTATCCCTTACATATTCTCAGCCTGCTTTAAAATTAAATACCTTCTGCGCGCTTACTCCGCTGGAACCGTGGATATCGGTAACATAAACCGTCACCGGCGATACGGTATTCTTTATACTATATGCAACCTGGAAAGTATTGGTAGCTCCCGGAGGCACCTGCGTCAGCGTCCCCATCGAATTGTACGTCTCATCGGCTATCACCGCTGTCCGGCACTCCACGCCGTCTTGAAAAACATTAGCCAATATCGAAGATGCAAACGATGTGCTATACATACTGTTGTTTGTAAATTCATATGTAACCATCAGAGCCGGCGAGCCGTTATAATCGTTCACCACAGACGCTGTACTGATCTTCACCAGATAATCATTCACCACAGCGGAGCTTTTGTCTCCATTCCCTTCCTCCGCCTCGGCAACACCGATGTTGACTGTAAAAAGACCTCCCGATGGGGCTGCGGTAGGCTGAGACGCCGGCGTATTTAGCGTATTCTCAGCCTGAGGAGCAGAATAGACAGCGCCCATCCCTGCCGCCATATCATTCGAAGGCGTCTGCGTGGAAAGTCCTGTCGTCGGCACAGCCGTAGGCGCGGCCGTGACGTTCGGTACAGCCGTGGCAGCCTGCTCCGTCGCGGCCGCTGTTTGCGTAGGTACGACAACGGTTTCCTCAGCGGGCGCAGCTGTCGCTGCCGTTTCCGGAGTGGTGATGACCGCGTTAATATTTATCGTACACGAAGCACACAAAAGCACAGCTGAGATGACAACAGCGAACGTTAAAATCACGCGTTTCATGTGATCTCTCCCTTCTTTATCACTTAATATATTGTATTATAACATTTTTGTTACAAAAAGTCAACCTATTTTACAAAACAGCGACATTTATTTTACACAAAATTTCTTCTTCATCCCCGTTCTTTTTATGACAGAAGAGATATATTAAATTCAACTTGCGTTTGATCCGGATTTGGTGTATAATTATCTTACTATTTTATAATTAAATAATTGCGAAACGCGGCAGCGTTTTACAATTATTTAATTATTCTGGGGAGCTCGAGGGTGAAACCCTCGAATTTCAATCAATTTTTGACGAC
>CAYNRX010000044.1:0-16630 GCA_964399965.1 uncultured Lachnospiraceae bacterium
GCCCGGGAAAATAGATCGTTGCCGGATCAATGATCCTCGATAGCTCAGTTGGCAGAGCATGCGGCTGTTAACCGCAGGGTCGTCCGTTCGAGCCGGACTCGGGGAGCCAACCTAAAAAAGCAGTGCAAGCGCACTGCTTTTTTAGTGCATAAATTAGTGTCCCCAATGCAAGGATCAAAAGGGGAAACTGCGTCTCCCCTTTTGGAATCCCCTTCCTTTGGGATTCAACTTTTTTGCAAAAAGTTGAAATAGAAATGTCTATTCGACTATGGGAAAATCGCGGGTGTAGCGTTCTGTTTTGCCGGAAGTCTCCCTGTAGCGTTCTGTTTGACGATGAAAGCGGCAAGTTAGGGGCTTCCCCATTCCCGTTCCTCGGTGAGGGATGCGGTGGAGGTGAATATTCGCGTTGGTTATAGTTGAGCGTGATCCTATTTGACAATAGGATTACGGCTTTTTTTGTGTGTATTTGACAAAATGTATATAATGTGTTATACTGTGAGCATAGCAGAAGGGTACAGCGGTTATTCTGACGCCTGATAGAATGGAGGTGTCGGATTATGGATGATTTAATTATCGTATTGTTTTTGATACTGATGATCATTATCTACATAAAAAAGTAACCGCTTACTCTGGCCAGTAAGCGGTCTTTAGTGCTGAAAAAGCACTCTACGGGCATAAGCCCAAAATCCGTTATTTGCAGAATAACCACCTTGGTTATCCTTCTGCTACCATTCTATCATAAAAGATAGAAATTGTCAATAGGGCTGTTGCTTTTAGCGCAGCCCCTTTGCGTTTCTTAACACAACAGCTTTTTTACAAAACGTAACATCATCGCGACCTTCCCTCTGCCCCTTGACATTTTCCCCAAAAACCTATATAATGGTATTACTAAAATAAGAAAGGATCAAAGAACCTAATGTCTGATTGGAAACTTCACACCCCTGCGGGTGTCAACGATATCCTTCCCGGCGAATACCGGCTGCGGGAAAAGGTGATCTCCGCTGTCGGCGAGGTATTCCGCCGTATGTGCTACGAGCCGCTGGAAGTGCCCACATTTGAATTTTATGACGTTTACAACGGCCAGGGCGGACAGATCTCACAGGAGACCATGTTCAAATTTTTCGATGACAAGGGGCGCATCCTCGTCCTGCGTCCCGATATGACCACCTCTATCGCCCGCATATTCGCTACCAAGACCGCCTCCCGGCCGCTTCCGCAGCGATACTCCTACGTTGGCAGCGTATTCCGCGCCGAACAGACCCAGGGCGCACGCCAGCGCGAATTTACCCAAATGGGAGTGGAACTGATCGGATCCGACCGCCCCGAGGCTGACGCCGAGGTGATAATCGCCGCCGTGGAGGCCATCAAGGCCGCCGGTATCAGCGAATTTCAGGTGGAGATAGGCCAGGTGGCCTTTTTCTCCGGACTTGCCGCCCAGGCAGGGCTTGACGCGGACGATATCGAAAAGCTCCGCGCCCGTATAGACGCCAAGGATACCTGGGGAATGGCCGAGCTTACGAAAAAGCTGGATCTGGACGAGGATGTCAAGGAATTGATGATCAGCCTGCCCTACCTCTTCGGAGGTGAGGAGGTGTTCGCCAAAGCGCGGGTGCCGGGCTTGAACCGTACCTCGCTGGCCGCCCTCGATTCCCTCGGACGCGTATATTCGATACTTAAGACCTGCGGCTATGAGGAATATATCTCCATTGACTTAGGGATGCTCCAGGGCATAGATTACTACACCGGTCTCATATTTAAATGCTACACCCATGGCGTAGGCTTCCCCATCTGCGCCGGAGGACGGTATGATAACCTTACCGCCGGCTTCGGCCAGCCTGCCGGGGCGGTCGGTTTTGCCATGGGTATAAACCGCATCATCTCCGTGCTGAAAAACAAAACGGACAAGCCCGAGCGCACCGGCTTTGCCGTCTGGGGCGAATACGGGGCGGAACGCGCCGCCTACCGCTTCGCGGAGAAAAAGCGCGGCGAGGGCGTGCCGGCGGAGATCCTGTTCGGCTGCGAAAGCGCCGCCTCCGCCCGCATTGCCGCCTGTGAGCGCGGCCGCAAATATCTGGCGGTGATAGATTCCGATGGCAGAGAGGATATCACGCTTTTGGAGGAGGATGTGCAATGAAATATTTGACCGCTGCCCTGGCTAAGGGGAGGCTGGCGGAGCTGGCGATGGAGATGTTCAGCGCCGCCGGGATGGATTGCCTGGAAATGAAGGAAAAATCGCGCAAGCTGATATTCACCAACGAGGAAACAAAGATGAGATTCATCCTTGTAAAGGCCTCCGATGTGCCTACCTACGTGGAATACGGGGCGGCCGATATCGGTATCGTGGGCAAGGACACCCTGCTTGAGGAGGGGCGCAACCTCTACGAAATGCTTGATCTCGGCTTTGGCAAATGCCGTATGGCCGTATGCGGCCCTAAGGAGCTTAAGGGCAAGATACATCTGATGAACGATCTCAGAGTAGCCTCCAAATATCCCCATATCGCGGAAAAATATTTCCAGGACGAGCATTCGCAGACTATCGAGATAATAAAGCTGAACGGTTCGGTGGAGCTGGCTCCCCTGGTAGGGCTTTCGGACGTTATCGTGGATATCGTGGAGACCGGGGCGACGCTCAAGGAAAACGGCCTTGACGTGCTGGAGACGATAGCTCCCTTAAGCGCACGGTTTGTCGCCAATAAGGTGAGCATGAAGCTCCATCGCGAGCGGCTTATGTACATAGTGAGCCGCTTTAAAGAGATACTGGATGAAAGGGGCGGTGAATGATGAGGATATATCCGGCTGTCGATATCAAGGACGGACAGTGCGTAAGGCTTTTGCGCGGGAGCTTTGAGGATGTCACCGTTTACGCAAGCTCCCCGGCCGCGGCCGCCCGCCGCTGGCAGGACGAGGGCGGAGAGTATATCCATGTAGTCGATCTGGACGGAGCCCTGTCCGGCGGCGGAAAAAACCTTTCCTGTATAAGGGATATCTGCCGGGCGGTGTCAGTGCCGGTCCAGACCGGCGGCGGTATCCGTACTATGGAGGATATCGAACAAAGGTTCGCTATCGGCGTTGAGCGGGTGATAATAGGCACCAAGGCGGTATCCGACCGCGGCTTTGTGGAGCGCGCTCTTGACCGCTGGGGCGAAAGGATCGTTATCGGCATTGATGCCAAGGATGGATTGGCCGCCGTTGAGGGCTGGGAAAAGGTCAGCTCCATAGGGGCGGTAGAGCTTGCGCGGGACATGGTATCGCTGGGAGCAGGGACGATAATCTATACAGATATTGCCACTGACGGCACTCTCACCGGCCCCAATGTGGAGGCCATGCGCACGATGGCCGCCGCTGTGGGGGCGGACGTTATCGCCTCCGGCGGTATCGGCGCGCCGGAACATATAAGTTCGCTTTTGGATACGGGTGTCGAGGGCGTTATCGTGGGGCGCGCGCTCTACACGGGGGCGCTGTCGCTTGCCCAAGCGATAGATATAGGAAAAAATGTAAGAAAGGTTTGAGATAGATGGAAATAGCAAAGCTTAAATTTGACGCCAACGGCCTTATCCCGGCCGTGGTGCAGAACAGGACGACAAAGGAGATCCTGATGGTCGCCTATATGAACGAGGAAACGCTCAAGATGACGATGGAGACGAAGCGGGCCACATTCTGGTCGCGTTCGCGCGGGGAGGTATGGGTCAAGGGAGATACCTCGGGCAATTACCTCTACGTGCAGGATATCCTCATCGACTGCGACGGGGACTGTCTGGTGATAATGGCCGATCCCGCAGGCCCGGCCTGCCACACCGGCCATCGTTCCTGCTTCTACCGCCGCATAAACGGGGAGGAATACGCGCCTACCGAGACCGCAAGCGATATCCTCCAGCGCGTATGGGCAGTGACCGAGGACAGAAAACGATATCCCAAGGAGGGCAGCTATACAAACTACCTCTTTAATAAGGGCGAGGATAAGATATTGAAAAAGGTCGGCGAGGAGGCGGCCGAGGTGGTGATCGCGGGCAAGAACCGTTCCCGCGAGGAAATATCGTACGAGGCGGCCGACCTTCTTTATCATATGACGGTAATGCTGTCGGATAACGATATGAGCTGGGACGATGTATTCCGCGAGCTGGAGCGGCGCAGATGAGCGCCGGGGTCATCGATATCGGCTCCAATACGATACGCGCCGTTGTTTATGACGAGGAGCTTACGCCGGTTAAAAATTCCGCCGTCCATGCGGAGCTGGTGAGATTTGTGCAGGACGGGCAGCTTTTGGAGGAGGGAAAGCGGCGGCTGGTGGAATCGCTTTTGCTCCTGAAGATGCAGGTGGATCCCTGCGACCGGGTGTTCGTTTTCGCCACCTCCGCCCTGCGCACGGTGGAGGACCGCGGGGAGCTTTTGGCGATGATAAAGGAAGAGACGGGCTTTACCGCGGAGATCCTCTCCGAGGAGGAGGAAGCAGCCTGCGGGCAGCTGGCGCTGACGCTTACCGGGGTAGACGATGCGGTCGGCTTCGACCTTGGCGGAGGCAGTATGCAGATATTCTCCCCCGATCAGGCAAAAAGTCTCAAGCTCGGGAGCCTGCGATTGTTTTTGGAGGAGGGAAGCCCCCAAAAAGCGTATGAGCGTGCCCGGCAGGAGTTGGGCGAGCTGCCCCCACGAAAGCGCATCTGCGGCATGGGCGGCACTGTGCGGGCGATCGGGGATCATTTTAGCACCTGCTTAATATCCGCCGACATGCTCCGCCGGGTGATGAGCCTTACCCCGGAGGAAGCGTCAGCCTTCGGCCGCAGGGATAAGAGCATCGGCTGCGGAGCGGCGGCCGCTCTGGCGGTGATGGAAGCCTGCGGGGCGGAGGAGATAGCGGTGGTGTATTTCGGGGTGCGAGAGGGATATTTGATGATGAAGGGAATGTAGAAAATTCGGGATGCGAATATTGGGGCTGTCGCTGAAATCGGACAGCCCCTTGCATTTCTTAACGCGACAGCTTTTTCCGTTTGGGGCGACTGGGGTTTATATAAATTTTACAAAATCTTAAAAAAACCCTCTTTTAATTTCCCTTATTTCATGGTATAATTTACCTATAACAAAGTACGCCCAATTTCCCCTAAAGGAGAGATGATCATGCCTAAATACAAGCTGTTCGCCGCCCTGGAGGCCGGTTCCAACAGTATATCGATGAAAATAGTCCATTTCGACAAGACGAACGGTATAACAGTTGTCGATACGCTGGAGAAAAACCTCTCTCTCGGACGACAGACCTACAAATACGGGAAGATCCCCTATAACACCGTGGATGAGCTGTGCTCTGTTTTCACGGGATTCAAGACCAAGATGGATGAGTACGGGGTGACAGATTACGTTGCCTGCGCCACCTCCGCCGTGCGCGAGGCGTCCAACAGTGAATACGTTATCGACCAGGTGATGCTCAGGACGGGCATCAAGATAAATATCCTCAATAACGAGGAGGAGCGGTTTTTGCATAATAAGGCCCTGGGGCTTAATCTGGAAGCCTTCGACCGCGTGATAGACGAGGGCGCGGCCATTATCGACCTTTCCTCCGGCAGCCTGCAAATATCCACCTACGAAAAGGGCAGGCTGTCCCGTTCGGAAAATGTCGCCCTGGGTCCTTTGCGCGTGATGGAGGAGTTTTCTCCCCTCAAGGAATCTGGCCGCGTCGTGGAGACGATAGACGAATATATCCGCGCCGAATCGCTCGTGTTCCAGCGGTATTTTTCCTATATGGATAAAAAGAATTTCATCCTCTGCGGAACAGGGGCGGAATTTTTGAAAATGGCCACCGCAAGCGAGAATATCACCCGGGAAATGATAGAGAAATTCGTCAAGCAGCTCTCTCATGACGACCTGGAGGAGGTAAGCGGCCGCTACGGCCTGACGTACGATCAGGGAGTGGTGGTGTTCCTCTCGCTGCTCATATACAAGAATTTCATCCCCGAGGAGGATATCACGATATATTCGCCGCCGGTGAGCCTGTCGGACGGATTGTGTGTGGAATATGCGGAAAAGAACGATATGCTCCTAAGAACCAGCCACCCCTTCTCCGATGATATGATATCCTCGGCCGAATACTACGCCAAGCGTTACCACTGCGACAAGAAGCACTACCAGAAGGTGACGGAATTTTCCTCCGCCATCGGCCGCTATATGTCCAAGCGGTTCGGTATAAATAAGCGCGACCTGCAGCTTTTGGCAGTGGCCTCGATATTCTCCGGCTGCGGGCTGTATCTTCGCAACAGGGATTATTCCCAATACTCAAGCGATATCTTCCGCGCCAATTCGGTGCTGGGGCTGTCGGAGCGGGAGAAGGACATGGTCTCCTATATCATCCTCCTGCACGATGGGGACGGCCTGCCGAAGGACGATCCCAAGTTTGAGTATTTCCCCAAGAGCAGGAAGCTGACGATATCCAAGCTGGGAGCGATACTGGCCGTGGCGGAAACGCTTGATAGCGGACGGCGGCAGAAGATATCGCAGATAAAGATATCGTTTAAGGAAGATACGCTTTTGATAAAGGCCGCGCACGAGGAGGATATAACGCTGGAAAGATTCGCCTTCTCCAAGGCGGCGGAGTTTTTCGAGGATGTGTTCGGCGTGCAGTGCCGGTTGATATAAATAGGGGATACGGTCCTTGGCAGCTGCCGGGGCCGTATCTTTTTTGTTATGATATTGACAAATAGCAATATTTATGATAAAATATGTATATGAGGTAATATTTGTTTAAGGTTCAATGAGAGGAGAAGATATGTATGAAAAAGAAATTTTTATGTCTGTTATCAGCCTTGACGGTCGCCCTACCTCCGGCCGCAGCCTCTGCCCGGGACTGGCAGAGCGCCCATCTTGTAAAAAGCGAGGGTATCGGCTATTGTGACGATATGACCGAGAGGATATACCTGCGGGCGCAGACGCTCTGCCCCGATGGGACGTATCTGGCGCTTTTTGAGGAGATGAGCAGCGAAAACGCCGAGGTTTCGCTTTCGCTTGAGATCATGCAGCTGGACGCTTACGGCAGCCTTGTGCGGACGTTTGATCTGGAAAAGGACGCCGACATGGAGAGTATCGGCGATATCGCCGCCGATGAGGAGGGGAACGTCTACATAGCCTACGGCCGTTCCCTCGAGGAGCACCAGACCGATCAGACCGCCGTGCGGCTGGTGAAATACTCCCCCGAGGGAGAGCGTCTGGCCGCCCTTGATATCAAGGGGAACGAGGATGATGCATTCAACGGGATCAAAATACCGTTCGATTACGGCAGCTGCAGCTTGAGCGTCAATAACGGCAAGGTGGTATGATTTTTTGCCCGCACGATGTTCCAAAGCTCTTCCGATGGGCTGAACCACCAGGCCTCCTACAGCTTCGCCGCCAAGGCCGATGATCTTTCCCGTCTGCCCGGTCAAAGCACCTATGCCAGCCATTCGTTTGAGCAGCAGGTATATTTTGACGGCCAAGATTTCCTCCTGACCGAGAGGTGCGACGCTTATCCGCGCGGATTTCAGATAACGAAAAAGGACGGGGAGGATTTCTCCGATATCTGGACGCTGGTGCCCATGGAATTTAAGCTCGGCCCCGGCGGCCTTGTGCACGGGAGCGATCCCATAGATTATAACTATACCTTCAGCGACCTCGGCGGTATAGTCGCCACCGAGGCAGGATATATCTTTGCCGGGACGTATGAGAATAAGACCGACAGTGCCGAGATATATTCCTCGCGCAACGTGTTCGTGCAGACGATAACCGAAAACGCAGATCTTTATTCCCAGCCCCGATATCTCACCGATTACGGCGATATCGGCGAGGGAAATTCTCTCTCCCTGATGAGCGGCAGCACGATAACGAATGCGGAGGAGCCGTTCCTGTTTGACTACGGGGAGGGATTGGGATTATTCTATATCGAGAACGCGGCGGAGACCTCTCCCTATAACAGCGATGAGGACGCTTTGCATATTTTGACTTTGCAAAGAAACGGCGAGCTTGCAGGCGATACCGTTGTGCATAATGCGGACGGGGAAACGCCCTCCGGCAGGGAGGTGTTCTATGATCCCCAAAGCGGCCGCCTCAGCTGGCTGGATACCGAAAATGTGCACGGGACATACAATCTGTATCTGGTGAGCATTGAGGAATGCACGGGCGACAACTGCCCGCAGGATCTGTCCTCCTTCACCGATATCGAGGGTCTTAGCGAAACGGCCTACGAGGCGATGACAAAAGCCTACAGAAGGGGAATAATCGACGGCTACGATGACGGGACGCTGCGTCCGTACGGCGAGGTAACGCGCGCGGAATTTGCCCAGATGGTGTACCGGGCCTTGAATATGCGCGCGCTGACGGCGGGAGAGGGCTTTAGCGATGTTCCCTCCGGCCACTGGGCGCATGAGGCGGTGATGACGCTTGCCAATACCGGAGCGGTAAACGGCGTTGGCCAAGGGATGTTCGCTCCCGATGATAAGGTGACAGCAGCCCAGGCGGCCAAGATGCTGACCGAGGCGGCCGGCTTTGCCGATGATGCGGTGGTAGATGCTGCCGGGGGATATCCAGGGGGGTATTTCACGCTGGCCAAGAACCTGGGGATCTTGGACGGTATCGATGCCGGGATGGAGGAGCCGCTTTTACGCTGGGAGCTGGCGCAGATGATCATATCGCTGCTCCCATAATATAATGATATTTATTCATCTTATGCAGCTTCCATAAGAAACGAAGGGCATTTTTCCAGTAAAAATAGACAAAATATCCAGAAAAATGCGAAAAACTTTCCGAAAACAATTGACTTATTTTCTGTTTTATGCTATACTCAATATATAAAAAAATGAGCAGCTGTTTTGCCTGCGGGAAATTGCGGATATTTAAGTCCGGGGAGCTGTCCCCGGGTCGGAACAAAAAGGAGGTTTCTTAAGATGAAAGCGACCGGGATCATAAGACAGGTGGATGAGCTGGGGCGCATAGTTCTTCCCATTGAGCTGAGAAGGACATTCGGTATTAGGCGAAAGGACGCTATAGAGATATATATTGATGATAACAACGACATTATTCTCAGGAAATACGAGCCTGCTTGTATCTTCTGCGGCAGCTCGGAAAACATGCTTGCCTATAAGGGAAAGAACGTGTGCAAAAAATGCGCCGTAAAGATGAAGGAAATATTTGAGGATTAAAGGACCGTACCAAACCGGGTACGGTTTTTTAATGCAGATTATTATTAAAGGAGCGGGATACATTGAAAGGAAAATTTTACGGGGTCAGCGTAGGGCCGGGGGATCCGGAGCTTATCACGATAAAGGCGGTAAAGGCGATAGAGAGCTGCCCGGTCATAGCGGCGCCGAAAACGCCGGGCGGTTCCACGCTTGCCTTGGATATAGCATCGTCGGCCGTCGATCTTAGGGGAAAGACGGTGATAACGCCGGAATTTGCCATGTCGGGCGACCGGGAGAAAACCAGGAAAAGCCATCTTTTGGCGGCGGAGGAGATATGCGGCTATCTTGATAGGGGCCTTGACGTGGCGATGGTGAATTTGGGGGATGTGTCGGTGTACTCGACATTTTCCCATATGGAGGAGCTGGTAAGGGAGCGGGGATTTGCGAGCGAGAGGATCGCGGGGGTGACGAGCTTCTGCGCGGCAGCGGCGGCGGCAGGGATAAACCTGACCAAGGGAGGTTTGCCGCTTCACATCCTGCCCTGGCGATACGCTCCCCGGTATGCGGAGGAGGAGGGGATAAAGGTGATAATGAAGCCGGGTGATGTGGGATCGGTGAAAAGAGCGTTTGCCGGCCGAGGGGCGGTAGCGGTCTCCAACTGCGGCCTGGGGAACGAGAAAATAGAGCGGCTGGAGGAAGTTGGGGAGTGCGGGTATTTTACGCTGGTGATAAGCGAGTAGGGGGATGGGGGGTGATGTTTTTGCGGCAGGTGCCGCTTTAGCGCACTGGGTTTCACGATTGCGGCAATTGCAGCCTTAGTGTAAAAGTCAAAAGGGGAAACTACGTCTCCCCTTTTGGAATCCTCTTCCTTTGGGGGATTCAACTTTTTTTGCAAAAAAGTTGAAATAAAACTATCTGTTCGGCTATGCGAAAGTCGCAAATGCGGTATTCTGCTTTGCTGGAAGTCTCGTTGTAGCGTTCTGTTTGACGATGAAAGCGGTGTATTTAGGGGCTTCCGCATTCCCGTTTCTCGGTGGGGAATGGGGGAAAGGTGAACATTCGCGTTGGTTATAGTTTAATGTAATCCTATCTGGCAAGATGATTGCGGCAGGTGCGGATTTAGCGCACGGGGTTTTACGATTGCGGCAATTGCAGCCTTAGTGTAAAAGTCAAAAGGGGAAACTACGTCTCCCCTTTTGGAATCCTCTTCCTTGGGGGATTCAACTTTTTTTGCAAAAAAGTTGAAATAAAACGATCTGTTCGACTGTGCGAAAATCGCGGATGTTGCGTTCTGTTTTAGTGGAAGTCTCCCGGTAGTGTTCTGTTTGACGATGAAAGCGGCAAGTTAGGGGATTCCCCATGCCCGTTCCTGGATGGGGATTGGGGGAAAGATTAGTTTTTTCGTTGGCTATAGTTGAGCGCAATCCTATCCGGCAATAGGATTGCGGCTGTTTATGGTATTGGTTGAAATTTATACATATGTATAAATTTCAACCAATATTGCTGCAATTGCCGTATGTAACCGCAAGTAACAGGACATTAAAGTTATCTCTCGGTTACTTTTTCTAAAAAAGTAGAGTTTCAAAAGGGAAAACGCAGTTTTCCCTTTTGGACTATAAAGCGAAAGCCGCAATTACCTTGTTGGATAGAATTAAGCTCAATCATAACCAAGGCGAATACCGACCTTTCCCCGCACATTCACCGAGGAACGGGAATGCGGAAGCCCATAAATACACCGCTTTCATCGTCAAACAGAACGCTACAGCGAGACTTCCAGTCAAACAGAACACAACACCCGCGATTTTCGTACAGTCGCATAGACATTTCTATTTCAACTTTTTTGCAAAAAAAAGTTGAATCCCCTAAGGAAGAGGATTCCAAAAGGGGAGACGTAGTTTCCCCTTTTGATCTATTGCGCTAAAGTAGCACTTGCCGTAATCGTGAAACCCAGTGCACTAAAGTATCAATCGCCGCAATCACCGCAGCACCCGCGCCAGCCTCCTTCCCGCTTCCTCCGGCTCCGCTGCCTCCGCCCGGCCGCATTTCCCGCGCCAATATCCGCGTATGTGCACATGCCCCTCCCTTATCTGGGCATACGCACCGGCGCTTTCGTGGCAGCCGGCGTTCATCTCCGCCATAAACGCCCTCTCCGCCTGCAAGCACGCATACGTATCGCTGTCGCTTATCTTCCCCAAAAGCTCCCGCAGGGGCGACGACGACAAGCATTCCACGGCAATGATCCCCTGCCCGGCCGCCGGGACCATCTCCTCCGGCGACAAAAACCGCACGTCAAACCGCGCGCAGAAATCCGCATCGTCAAACAGCCCCAGCCGCCCGACCGCCGCCGCTGCCGTCACCAGGGCGCAGCACCGCCCTTCTTCCACGGCCGCAAGCCTTGTCTCTATATTGCCGCGCAGGGGCGCATAGCGGTATCCGCCGCCCAGCTGTGAGGTCCGCCGGGGACTGCCGGTGCCTACGGTATCGCCCGGCCTGAGCTCATATCCCTTCCTCGTCACCAGTATATCGCGGGGATCGGCGCGCTTTAAGGCCGCCGCGATACATAGCTGCGGTCTCAGCCGCGATGGCATATCCTTGGCGCTGTGGACGGCAATGTCCGCCCGTCCCTCCAATACCGCGTCCTCCGCCGCCGATACGAACACTCCCCGGCCGCCCATCTTCACCAGGGGCGTTTTGCGGTCTGTATCACCCTCGGTCCTCACTATAAGCTCCCGGCACTCGATCCCCTGCCTGTCAAGAGCCGCTATCACCTGCTGCGTCTGCGCTATCGCCAGGGCGCTCCCTCTTGTTGCTGCTATCAATGTTATCCTCCTCATATGAAAAAGCCCCCTCCTCTTGCCGAACGGGTAAAAGGAGAGGGCTGCTTTCTTATTCTTCCTCAAAAGCGTCCTTACCGAGCATACATACGGGGCATACCCAATCCTCGGGAACGTCCTCCCAGGCTGTTCCGGGGGCAACGCCGTTGTCGGGATCTCCTACCTCGGGATCGTAAACATAGCCGCAAGGGCAAACGTATTTCTTCATAATTGTTACCTGCCTTTCATTTGATATCCCCGGGCATGTCCGCGGGGCTTCTGTAGGTATTATATCATAAACCGGGAGAAAATACAAGTGGTACATGAAAAAAACATCCGGTATACCGGGCTTTTGCATAAGCCCCGACATACCGGATATATTTCTTGTGATATCATCACTGCTGAAGCCATACATCGGCGTATACTACGCCCAGGCTCATCGCCTCGCTGTGACTCGATACCGCCATATCTATGTGATTTCCCTTTATCGCACCGCAGCAGTCCTGAGCCTGCCGCAGGCCGTAGCCCTCGATATACACCCAGGAAAGCTTCGGTATCACGTCCGGATCCACCGCTATGGTCACTCCCGGCTCGATCGCTCCTGCCCAGGCGGTGGAGGATCCCCAGCCGCCGTTGCATTTTGAGCAGGTGCAATAATGCGTTATCTTGAACCGTCCCATATATGTTCCCTTGCTTAAGTCCTCAGACGGCAGGGGAGCGTCCTGTTCGACTACCTCCGCCGATACCGCCGGCGCGGCCGCCATCACGCTCATGCCCAAGGGCGCCGATACCTCCTGCGGTATCACTATCGTCGCCGTGAGACTGGCCTGATCCCAGGCCACCTCCAGGCCGAACAGCTCCATAACGCCCCTTAAGGGCATCATCAGCGATGAATCGTTGACCATCGTCACCGGAGCGTCCAAAACGGCGTTCTTTCCTATGGAAATCACCTCGCCGCTGTCATCAATGTAATTATACCGTATCTCAACATTCGTATCGTTAAGTTTCAGTGTCGCAACGATATCCTTCGGCGCGACCCCTATGCAGCGTTCCCCTACCGCTTCTGAAAGCGTGTAGGCGTACCGCTCCACGGGCTTGGCCGAATCGGCAGACGGCTCAAGCGCAAGCGTTGCCGTCTGTGCAGCCTGCGACCAGCTCACCGCTATGCCCGCGCTCTCGCAAACGTTCCTTACCGGAACCATCGTCCGGCTGTCCGTCTGCACCGGCGATACCGAAAAATCGATAAAGCTTACCGCCTCGTTCACCAGCGAATCGACCTTTACCGAAATATCGGCCGCCATTACCTGCGGGACAGCGCAAAAAACTGACGCCGCTGCCAATATACCTGCTATCCTGTTTTTTAACTGCATAAATAAAATTCCTCCTGATCTGCGTGCCATCGGTTATTTCCCCAAGCGGTTCCACCCCGAGGGCTGCTTTTCGGGTCTCCTTCTGTTGATAAAAATCAGCCAATTACAAAACCTTGCTGCAATTGATCATCGTTCATTCGTTATAGTTTAAATATACCACGATATCGGTAGCCACGCCGTCCACAAAACGCACGAGGGCGTAATTGTAAACATACTCATCGCTTATGGCGATGCTGCCCTCCTCGTCAAAGGCCTGCGAGGGTATCGATGAGGCGACTACTCCGCCGGACGAGCTTATGCTTACCTCGTTTCCCTCCGCCGTATCGCATACGTAGACTACAGCTCCCGGCTCGATGGCTATCTCATGGATAAGCTCCCCGTCCGAGTTATAAAGCGACATAAGCCCCGAGCTTTTATCGCCGATCATACCGAAAGCGTACTGGTAATGATCCGAGCCGCTTCCATATACCGTCCATCCGGCCTGACCCGCGACCCGGCCGTTTTCGGTGAACAGCTCCTCGTATTTATTGCCGTAGTCCTCGCCGGAGGTCACAAGATCCTCCTCGGGCGCAGAGAATATAAGATGTATGCCGGTTATTTTGCGGGAAAAGGTGGACGTGCAATAGATAACGTCGCCCTCCTCCAAAGCGGACGCGTCCCGTCCGTTCTTATCGGCGTAGATCTCGGGAGCGGATATCGTAATATCCGCCGGCAGCTCCAGCGTGCCCTCTCTCCCCTGATAGAGCACCTCGGCCGTGTAGACGTTTTCGCCCTCAGCATTGACGGTCTCCGACACGCTTCTTATAATTATCGGCGCCCGGTTAGCGTCTACCTCCTTGCCGTAAATGGGCGGAAAGCTCTCCTCCGGAGCGGCTGTCGGCTCCAATGACGGCGCAGGAGAAGCTGTCGCTTCCGGCGTTGCTTCCGGCGCGGCCGTTGCTTCCGGGGAAGCTGATGCTTGCGGATAAATATCGGAAAAGCTCTCCTCTCCGGCCTTGGACGCTCTCACCCGGTACACGTCTGTCGGCAGCTCTATCGAAAGCTCCTCGTCCACAGTCGTACAAACTCCTCCGGTAAGGACGCCGTTCTCATCATAGAACGCGGCATAGACCGTATCGCCCGGCTCGGTTCCCGGTACGGTATATTTCCCCAAGTCCTCCGCTGACGCTGAGACGGCCATGATCATTACCGCCGGTATCAGCCCCAGCAAAATTTTCCTGTTCATATTCGGTTGTCATTCCTCTTTTCAATGGTTTTTGGCCAGATATGACGCCGTAAACTGCTTGGCGCAGCGGGCGTTCCTTCCGCCGTAATTCATCTGCCAGACCACCGCCTGACGTTCTATATCGCCGTTCATCTCTACTCCCTTGGCCTCTAAAAGCCCGCGGACGATATTCAAGTATTCGCGCTGATTGGGCGCGGAGAACACAAGCGATATGCCGAACCGCTCCGACAGCGACAAAAGCTCCTGCATATTATCGTTTCTGTGCACCTCCGTCCCCTCGCGATCCGCCCAGCTCTCCTTTATCAGGTGACGGCGGTTGGAGGTGGCGTATACGAGAACATTTTCCGGGCTTGCCTGCAGCTGACCCTCCATGGCGATCTTCAGCGTGCGGTACTCGGAGTCGCGCGTCTCGAAGGAGAGATCGTCCAAAAAGAGGATATACCTGCCCGGCCTTTGGGAAAGCTCCTCCGACAGCCGCGGCATGTCGCCTACGTACTGCTTCGGCAGCTCCACAAGCCTTAATCCCTCGTCCTTGAACATCTGCAAAAGCGCCTTGACCGATGAGGATTTGCCGGTACCCCTGTCTCCGAACAAAAGCACGTTGTTGGCCGGCCTGCCGTTTACGAAGGCCCTGGTATTGTCGATGAGCACTTCCTTCTGATATTCAAGCCCGATAAGGGAATCAAAGGTGACGACGTCCGGCGAGGCGATACCTTCCAGGCGGCCGTCATACTTATAGGCGATATAGCGGGAATACTGCCCTGCCCCCAGCGTCCGGTAATGGTTTATCAGACGCTCCAAAAGCTCATCGGCGGTCTTGGCGGTCACGATGCTCTTGATGGAAGCGGTGTAACCGGAATAAAAGCCGGTGGGATTTCCCGAGGGGGTATAGACAACGGATGCTGAAAGGACTGTATCCATGATCTTTTCTATATCGGCAAGAGCCGCTTCCCTTAAGGAATCGCCGACCTTTTTCCCCGACTGGGTAAGGCGGGCGAGGATGTTGTCCGAAGCGATGAGCCTTGAGGCCACGTATTCGGCAAACGCATTTTCACAAACGCCCTCGGTCTCGGAAAACTCGATCACCCGCGAAAGGGCGTCGCCGTCTACCGTCCCGCAGGCGGCAGCGTTAAAGACCGGGTCTGTGTTGATATCATGAAAAATTACAAATTCCAATTTCTGCACCTTCCGTATTCCTTCGTCATAAATGCATACTGCATTACAGGGTACATTATAACATAATCATTACAAAGTTGCAACAAAAACGGGGTGTTTTTTACATTTTCTTAATATTTTCGGTAAAACGCTGAAATCATAGGAGAAAATTTGGGTAATTTGCATAAGAATTTTAGGGGATATTACAGCAGGAGCAATCGTAGGCATAAAAAACACCGCCGGATACCGGCGGTGTTTTTTATATTCCGGACTTTTCCTCGTCCAAAAGCCCTTTGAGATACCGTCTCACCGTATCCCGGCAAGCGTCAAACCCGACCGCGCCCGAGTTTAGGCATAGGTGGAAATTCCCCGCGTCCTGCCACCGGCGGCCGGTGTGAAATTCGTAATACGTCCCCCTGGTCTTATCCTTGCAGCGGATGGCCTCCTTGGCCTCGGGCGGATTCATGGAATAAAGCCGCATTATCCGCCGGAGACGGGCGCGCGGGGAGGCGGTCACGAACACGTTCAATACTCTCTCCCGCTCCCGCAGCACGAAATCGGCGCAGCGGCCGACAATGACGCAGGAGCCTTTATTGGCGGCCTCGATTATCGCCTGCGACTGCTTTTGGAAAAGCTCCATATTAGGCCGCACTCCGTCCTTGTCTACGATGTAGGAAAGCTCCTCGTCGTCGGTGTAGTCCTCCGTGTGCGACGCCAGCTCCAAAAGCTCCCGGTCGTAAAACGGCACGTCAAGCTCCGCCGCCAGCAGCTTCCCCAGATGCTTGCCGCCGCTGCCGTATGTACGGGAGATCGTGATTATAAAGTCCTTTTCCATAGAGGATCACTCCTTTCAAATAATTATCCTATACGTTTTTTCTGAGATAGTCAATTGCGAAACCTTTTCGCAATTGATTTCTGGCTAAGGAAGAAAATAAA
>CAYNRX010000045.1:0-15000 GCA_964399965.1 uncultured Lachnospiraceae bacterium
ACAATGGATGCTCCAACATCAAAGTGAAAGCCATTACGTTCGAACGTTGAACAACAGCCTCCAATTAAAGAGCTTTGTTCAATAACCAGAACCTTCCTCCCCTGTTTGGCCAGAAGTGCGGCTGCTGACAGCCCACCGCAGCCGGCGCCGATTACAATTGCATCAAAATCGGCCATGCAAATCCCTCCTCTTTACCAGTATGAAACAGTGTTTTCTAGTTGAGTTACATTGTAAAACTGCCTTCTAAACAATTACTAAACATGAAAAGCGATCATTGATCATTTAATACGCCTTTTTCGTTACAAAAAAACAGACCTTAGGCCTGTTTTCGTTAAATATCTCATGCAGTTGACTTTTAAGATCTTCAAAAGACTGATGTTCACTTCCGTTTCCGCAAATTGCACAACTCGACATACAGGGTCTGGGTTTCTTCATCGGGTTCCACGTCAAGTTCCTCACGCAGCAAGCGGCATAAACTATTGTACTGCAGAGTTACCCCGGTATGGTTTCCGTTTCTGGAATAGGTTTTCATCAACATTTGATGAGCTGATTCCAAAAAGGGATTCAGCTCCAACAACCTCTTCAAATAGACCTCGGCCATTGCGAGGTTGCCGGTTGAAAAGCATTGTCCGGCCAGGCGTTCCAGTACCGAGGAATACACGTGATCATAGTATTCTCGAGCAGTATCTGCCCAATCCCAATCCTTAAGATAACTCCCACGATATATAGAAACGGCTCTTTTCAAGCCAGGTTCCACATCCCTTCGCCCCTGGTTGACCTCGTCTAAAGTATCAAGAAAAACTCGAGCATCCCAGGAAATGGCATTAATATCCAGCTTGTAACCACTGGGATTCAATAGCACTCCATTTTCAATTCCCAATGTTTTTAGAATTTTGCGGACATGAAAAAGATTGGTGTGTAAAAGGGCAGAAGCATGATCGGAAGCGAGGTCCGGCCAAAGAGCCGCAAGGATCGTTTCCTTTGAAATGAATTGCTGATTATTATGTATAAAAAAAGCAAACAATTCTTTGGCTTTGGCCGTTCTCCAATGAACAGGCGACAGCCAGTCATGGCAGGAAAAAACCTCAAACTCTCCAAAACATCGGACATATACTCTGATACGAGTATCAACCTGGCTTAGTTCTCCGGCGGTATTCTGCAACTCCAAACTGTGGAGCACGGTCTGGGCATGATTCTTTACATTCACATCCGAATCATAAAACATGTGGCTCAGCTCTCTTACAACCTCTTCATCTCCAATCTTTACCAGCAAATGCGATGAACGTATTAGGTTCTCAGGTATGTCACTTTTTATCAGTTCAAGTAGGATTGGAATAGTTTTTGCGCCCAAACGAATCACTAATTCATCAACAAAGTCCGGTTCAATACCATTTTCCAGCCCCATACGGATGCAAGGCAAGAACTCAGGAAAGGTTATAAACATCTGGACATAGTGTTCCCGGGCCGCTAAACTCAAACACTTTCTGGCGTATGGTATCGCCTCCTGCTGGGCACTGAACAATATACCCGCCAATAAACCGCTGCATTGAGAAACCATGAATTTCATCCCGGTTTGTTCAGCCAGGGATAAGGCCTTTTGAATGGTTTGCAGCGCCTTATCCTGCTGATTTAAGCGTATATATACAATAGAAACAAAAAATTGCCCTACAACCAGCATAAAATCCGATTTGCCTTGAAGCTGTTCAATTGCCTCTTCAATCATTTCTCTGCCCTTCAAGAGATCCCCGGTTTCCGCTATGAGCCTGCCTTTTAAGGCCTGGATCAGCTTAAAAAACGCGTTGCTGTCAGCCGCGCCTGCTTTTTTGAATAGATCCCTGGAAAGATCAAGGTATTTAAGCGCATTGCCGTAATCTTTCATATCCAGAAACAGCGTCGCCAACTGGTAGTATATATTGCTCATTTCCTCAATCATTCCCAGGCGTTCTTTGGTTTCCAGGGTTTGAAGCATTAACCGCCTGGCTTCCTCCAGCTCTCCCCTGTCTCTATAAATGCGAGCAATGAAGGACTCTACGGTATGCCGTTCCAAAGTCGCGGGATCCGCTTGATTCTGGAGCTTGAAATTCTGGTAGTTGCTGAGGGCTCTGGTGAAGTCTCCAGTGTGATAAAATAATACCGTCATATATCGCGCAATTTTCCAGGCGGTTTTTATATCGCCCCTTTTTTCGGCGGTGTTCATCGCACGTTCCGCTATACTCATGGCCGTAGAAGCATCACCAATCAACCAGAGGCTGAAAGACTTTTCTATTATCACGTCGTACCATTGATCGATAGGCATCCTTTCAAGAAGTGGTACGATTCTGTCTATGTATCGTATACTTTCATCATAGGAGGCAAGGTAGCGCAGAATCTTGGATTTGTGAATAACAGCGTGAAACAGACCGGTCTTGTCGTCAGTGGATTCAAAAATCCGGATGGCGTCATCGATCCATGTTTCGGCCTCATCAAATAATCCCTGGTAAGATAGCAAGGCTCCCTTAATCAAGATTAACCATGGACTGTCTATCTGAATCTGGTTAAAAATATAATCAAGCCAACGAGATACCACATCTAATTTGCCCTGCTGTAATACCTGGATTCCTATCGTTTCCATCATCTGACGGGCCAGCTCGGCTTCATTTGCATGAATAAAGTAGTCGACAGCCAATTCCGGGTTGCGATGCTGATAATACACTCCGGCCCTCCGATAAACTTCGGTTCTTCTCTCCCCCAACCGATACATCAAATATTCCTTGAATTGGTTGTGATATCTATAACCCTTTTCAGCCCTTCCCATCGTCGGAATCAACAGATTCTTTTCCTGTAAATCGTCAAGAATATCTGCCGCATTGGCTATGCCAAGAACCCCAGTACAAACATCAGGGGTTATTTCATCGAAAACCGAAGTGCAAATCAAGAAATTCCGTAGCTCCGGGGATAGATGATCAAAGATTTCGGCAGTAATATAATCATAAATCTCCGTTGGACTTTGGATGGTGCCATTAACCCGGAGGCCATTCACTCCCTGGCGAATTATGAATTGTCGGAAATAAACCAGTCCAACAGCCCATCCTTCAGTATGGAATTCAATTGCGCCGATATTTTCATCATCTAAGTTCAGTTTTTCAGGTATGTTTAATAATAATTGAGTTTCCTCCCCATTAAAACAGAGGTCTTCCTTTGTGACCACCGTCACCAGTCCGTGGGTTCTCATATTGTGTATCCCGATTTTTATCGAAGTTCGGCTAAGTAAAACAACATGGATCTTCTCAGGCAGGTATTCAATAAGCTGTTCTATAAATTGTGAAATCAGAGGTTCATCTATGAAATGAAAATTATCCAAAATGAGAATGAGCTTGTTTAAAACCAGCAGCTCCATCTCATTGATTAAGAGAACCAGTATCGACCGCATCTGATTCAATGTCGAATCCGAGTTTTCCAATGCTTCTGACAGGGTTTTACCCAAATCCGGAAACCTTTTTGTAATACCTGCCACCAGGTATCGCAAAAACGTTGTCGGGGAATTATCCCAGGAATCCAACTGATACCAGATAAAAGGAACGTTCATTTCCGTTATGAATTGTGATACAAGAATGGTCTTGCCATACCCAGCCGGAGCAGTCACTATTGTAAGTGATTTGAGTCGGTAATCCTCTAATAACTTCAAGAGTCTGGGTCTGATAAGCGGATCTATTCCCAACCGCGGCGGCTTAATTTTTGTTCCAATCACCTGATCTCCAAATCGCAGCTTTACCACCCCGAATTTCATTATATCGTCTTGGTCAGCCGTATTACGTACTGTTTACCCGATCCTCTTTTAGCCTTTAATGAATCAGATTGTAGTTAGTAAGCCACGCCGTCATAACCTATTTATACAAAAAACGGTATTCTTCTTCAAGGTTTCAGTCTGACAACACAGGAAAGCGGTGGAATGTTCCTTCCGTTTCCGGTTTACGAATCCTTTTACAGTCTTCATTGAACGAAGCAAAGCGACGAAAAACTTAAAAGAAAGCGGCATCTGAAGCTGTTGGCAACAGATGCCGCAATCAGGTTGCATATTAATTGATTAATGCCACGCTAGTCAATTCTATGTACACGAGTCAAACTTTTCTATACTCCATTCTTTCTGTTTGATTCCCCGTTTAAGCTGAATTTTTTTCATTCTTTCATCAAAAGGCTATACAGCACCTGCGCCATTTCCGCGCGGGTGGTGTTGTTCGTCGGGAAAAGCTTGCCGCCGCTGCCGCTGACGATGCCCGTTTCAACCAGCCGCTTCATGGCGTCCCTTGCCCAGGTTGCGATACTACCCGCGTCGCTGAAATCGGAGAGTGTTTTGCCGGAATTGCCCTGCGGAAGCCTGCCTATAACGTTGAGTGCATTGTACAGGAGAGTGAACATCTCCTGCCGGGTGATCTCTTTGCCCGGTCTGTACATGTTATTGCCGACGCCCGCAGAGATGCCCAGCCGTTTCGCCGCCGCCAGATAGTTGGTATAATACGCATTTCCCGCGTCCGCGAAATTGTCCTTGGGGTTAGTGTCCGGCGCGATGCCGTAGGCCCGCATCAGGAGGACGAGGAACTCGGCCCGTGTCAGCTTCGCGTCGGGGCTGTATTTGCCGCGCCCAGTGCCGGAGGTGATTTCCCTCGCCGCGATAAAGGATACGGCCTTGAAATACCAGGCGCCTGATGCCACATCCTTAAAACTTACGTGATTGTACCCCACGGCGTACCGGCTGAAATGGGTAGTATTGAATGTCACAGTGCCGGTGGCGGGGTCGTAATGACCGTTCGGTACGCAGACCGGCTTGCCGCTGCCGTCCAGATACCATACGAGGATGCTTTCCGGGTTTTTCAGCTCCTCCGCCGTAGGCGTGTACGGAATGGTGACTGTGACCGGCGCAGCGGGATTGTTCCATTCGGTTTGTACGCCATCCAGCGTCAGGGTGAGCTGAATGATTGGCCGGTTGCCTATAGCTGCTTTTTCTGTGTCAGTAAGGCTCGACCTGTCGCCCTGCCCGATGGTTATACCGGCCGTTTTACCGTCCATGCCTGTAAGGGACGAGAGCATATTATCAGGGAAGGTCATACTGCCGAAGCCCGTGCTCAGCGTCAAGACGCTGCCTTGATGATCGGCGGTCAGCGCAGAAGCGGGAATAGCCAATCTGTAAGCACTTGCGCCGGGTATATCGGGCATGACGACAGAGGAGTTCCCGGCATTAAAAAGTTTTGCAGTTTTGGAGACATCCATGTCGGCCGTGCCGGTACTGGCGCCGTCCACTTTCACGGGCAGGGTATCCGTTTTTACAACACCTTCTTTGATATCGGCGTTATAGGTTTGGGTTCCTGAGGAGGCAGCGCTGTTCCCACTACTACTACTGCCACCACCTCCGCCGACGCCACCACCGCCACCGGACAGGGTGGTAAACGTCCGGTCCTCGCCGTAGGACGTGCCCGCAGCGCTTATGGCGTAGGCACGCACATGGTAGGTCGTTCCCGCCGCAAGGCCGGTCAGCGTGGCGGAGAAAGGACCCGTGCCTGTTCCGAGGGCCGCCGTTACCTTGGTGCCGGTTATGGTGGTGGGGCCCGCTGCCGTACCGTACACAAAGCCGCGTTCCGTCACTGCCGCGGTGCCTGACGAAGTTACGTTTCCGGAAATTGCGGCACTGCTCTGCGAGACTCCGGAGCTTTCCACGGCGTTGGTCGTGATGGTGGGCAGGACGCTGGTCGCGCTCTTGATCCAGATAAAGCTTGGGGATGCAGCATTGTCCGAATAGGTAAGATAGCCCAACTTCGTTGATGGTATGACCTGCGCGCCGTCCGATTCTCCGAATGTCATAGCTTTGTGCGCCTGAATGTTGCCGTCGATAGTGGCCTCGCCCGTACTGTATGCGTTGACGCCTACGCCGACCGTGTTATCGGCAACTATGTTCCCCAGGGCGAACACCTCTGCGCCAGTTCCTGTGTTGATACCGCAAAAATAGCTTGAAATATTACCTTTGATCGTAATAACGCCGCTGGTTTCCGCCCCCGCGCCATAGGCGCGGGCGCTAACACTGCCGTCAACTGTTACTGAAGCGCTGGTCGTTGCAGTAACGGCCCCGCTCCCATTGGCGGCATCAGTGACGGTGACACTTCCGCCGATGTGCAGCGTGCTTTGGTAGGATGCCGATACACCCTGGTGCACGGCTGTGACATCGCCTTCCACTGTGACCGCAGCGGCATTGCTTAAAAGAATTCCGAGGCCGCCGGGGCCGGAGGCGATGACATTTCCGCCGACCGTTACCGTGGCGCTGGTTGCCTGCACGCCTACGCCGACACCGATGTCGGAAACGTCGCCCGAAACAGAAATTTGTCCGCCGCTTGCGGCGTTCACGGCGACATTATAAGCGGTCACGTTCCCTATGACGTGAATCTGCGCGCCGCTATATGCGATCACACCTCCCATATCGCCGGTCACGTTGCCGTGTACGGTTACCGAGGTGCTGGAGTCGCAGGCGTTAACACCTGCCCCGTTGCTGTGGTGGACCGTATCGCCAGTCGCTATGACACTGCCGGTGATATCCGCCTGTCCGCCGTGATTGGCATCTATCCCATATAATACGCCCGAAAGATTCATCGTCCCCGCGCCTGCCGTTGTCAGACTACCGCCGAAGCTGACTTCCAAAGCGGCACCCGCCGCGACGGTGATGTTCAGATTATAGCTGTTAAGATCAAGGGTAATTTTTTTGGAACCATTGATGGCCAGCGTTGAATTCCGGTCTATATTTGTGAGCAGACGAATGGTCGTCGGCGTATCCGGAGGCACGGCGGCAACCGCCGCGTCCAGCGTTTCATATTGCGCGCCTCCGACGATTTCGCAGACGTAATCCGGGGTGGGAACGGACGACGCGAGCGTGATGACGGTGACAGTGGCATCGTCGAAGTTGGTTACATAGATTTTGTTGGTCGCTGTGTTCAGGGCAAGCTGCTCAGGGCCGTTTGCGTCCGCAAAGCTCACTGCCTCCAGCGTCGCCCCATCGATCTCGGTCACCGTGTATCCCGCGTCACTCCACTCATCGGCGCTGACGTTGGCAACGTAGATTTTGTTGGTCTTTTCGTTGACGGCGACCTTGTGGGGCAGATTGCCCACAGAAACAGTCTGTATCGAGTTGTCCGCGCCGTTGATGACCAGCACGGAGTCGAAGGCCTCCATGCTCACATAAACCATATTCGTTGTTTCATTCACTTCCGCGTCGTAAGGGTACGCCTTGTTTCCCACGGCAAGCGTTTGGACCGAATAAGCGTCGTCGCAGTCGATAACACTGACAGTCCCGTTGTTTACAACGTTGCCCCAGTTAACCACATAGAGCGTATGGGTCGTCTCGTTGACAGCGATGTCTCGCGGCCGGGTCCCGACGGACACCGTCGACTTGACCGAGTTGTCGTTCCCGTCAATTACTACAACCTTGCCGCCCATGTCATCGGCAACGTAGATCTCGTTCGCTGTCTCGTTAACAGTCACCGCGCAGCCCTTTGTGCCTGTTACGACGGTGGCTTCGAGGGTATCGGCCGCCCCGTCGATCACATAGAGAGGCGACGTCATGTTTTCACTGGTGACATAGATTTTATTGGTTGTTTCGTTCACCGCCAGGGCATAGGCTCCGGTACCAAGTGTGATGGTCTTAACCGCGTTAGTCGCTCCGTCGATGATAAAAAGGGATGTGCCGCTGGCGGAATAGATCTTGTTTGTCTTTTTGTTCACCGCCAGCGTATAATCGCGGCATCCGGCGGAGATCGAGCCCGAAAGGGTGTCGGTACTGCCGTCGAATATGTAGATCTTGTTGTTCCAGAGGCTTCCTGTGTAGATTTTATTCTTTGTCTCATCGACCATGACTGGAGCCAGCATCGATTCGGAGGCCGCAGTGGTCATCGTTGTGACCGAGACAGGCGTGGTGAACCGGCGGCAATCGCCGTAGGACGTGTCGGCCGCGTTGATTGCATAGGCCCGGACGTAATAAGTTGTATTGGCCGTCAGGCCGGTCAGCGCGGCGGAAAATTTGCCCGTGCCGGCGGCAGCCGCCTGTACAGTGGTGCCGGTAACCGTGGTCGGGTCGGGCGATAAGCCGTATACGACTCCCCGCGCCGTTACGTCTTTCCCGCCGTCGTCCGTCACCTCACCCCAGATGAGCGCACCCGTGGCCGTGAGGTCGAGGATCTTACCGGTGACAACGGAGGGTGTGTCCGCCTGCGCGATTTTGGCAACAAAGGCGTCGCTGCCTCCCTGGTTTGCCGAAGCGCCCGTCCAACCCGTAATGACATGGGGGAAATCGGCCGATGAGGCGTATCCCGCGACATAGGCGGCGCCGGAACCGTCTGTCGCAATGCAATTTGCATAGTCGAAATCGCTTCCGCCAAGAAATCCGCTGTATTCCAGAGCCGTTCCGGCAGCATTAATCTTTGTGACAAAAGCATCCCGGTTTCCCCGCAGTGTTGTTGAATCCTGCCAAAGAGCACCCGTAGCCGGGAAATCCGCCGAGCGGGTGTCTCCCGCCACAATAACGGCTCCAGAAGCATCGACTGCGATGCCGTAACCCGTGTCCCAGTCCGTCCCGCCGAGATATCCGCAGCAATCAAGGTCGGTACCGCCGGCGTTTACCTTCGCGACAAAAGCATCCTTGGAGCCGCCCAGAGCCGTAGCGCCGTTCCAGTCTGCAGCTGTTATTGGCAGATCAGTAGAATTTGTCTCCCCCGTGAGACAGGCGCAGCCTGATGCGTCCAAGGCTATGGCATATGCGTCGTCATCTAGGCTTCCACCAAAATAGCCGCTGTAGGTGATGCCGGAGCCATCAGGCGCGATCTTGGTTACAAAGGCGTCCCGGCTGCCCTTCAGCGCTGTTGCGCCGGTCCACGCGGCATTCACTACGGGGTAATCTGGGGAGAGCGTCTGCCCGGTTATGTAGAAGCCCGTAGCGTCTACTGCAAGCCCCATGCCGGAGTCCCTGCCGGTTCCGCCTAGATAACCGCTCCACTGCAGCGCGGACCCATCGTAAACAATTTCTGCCACAAAGGCATCGTTTATGCCCTGTAAGGATGCCGCACCCGTCCAGCCGGCGCTGGCCGCCGGGAAATCGCTGGACGTGGTGCTGCCTGTTGCACAGATATTGCCCGCGCCGTCCAGCGCGATTGCGCTTATATTCTCATTCCCCGCGCCCCCGAGATACCCGCAGCAAAGAAGTCCGGTTCCGTCTGCACTGATCTTGGCCACGAAACCGTCGGAAAGGCCCTTCATTGTACTCGCTCCCGTCCAGCCGGCGCTGGCCACCGGAAAGTCTGAGGAATAAGTGCTGCCTCCGATCACCGCGCAGCCAGAAGCGTCCACTGCGACATGCGTTGCGTCATCCAGATTGGAACCGCCGATGAATCCGCAGTACTCGAGACCGGTGCCGGTGGCGTTGAGCTTAGCGACAAAAGCGTCGCCGCTCCCGCCGGCGCTCACGAAAGGACCCACGTTGACGGGGAAGTCCGTTGGATTGCTCGCGTTCCCGACAATATAAGCCGCACCCGAATCATCTATGGCGACCCCTGAAGCCTCATCTGCGGAGATCCCGCCGATCAGACCACTGTATAAAAGCAGAGCGGGATCGATGATAATGGTTTTATCGGCATCGTATGGTCCGAGGACGAAGCCATAGGTATATACGCCGGCCTCGTCACCCTCAATGTTATAATCTGACTCCACCGGACTCCGGCCGCCGTCCTGGAAAGCCAGGGGCTTATCGTCGGTAAGGGCACAGACCGGCGTGGATACCAAAAGGTTCCCTTTTTTATCGACCGCTACGGAATCAGCTCCGCTGTACGCAAGCCTGATCAGGTTGGGATCGGCTCCGGGTCGGACTATAAACTCATATTTCAGGCGGTCGCGGACGCCGGAAAAAACCAGGTCAATCCCCGGCCAAAGATCCCGATAAATTATTTTTGAGCTTGCCCGCAGACCCGTATGCCATCGTTCAGGCGCACCCACAAAATAGGAAATCACCGTTTCCGATGCCTCAAGAGTCTCCGGAACCACCCGATTGGCCCCGATAAAACTCAGCTTTAGTGCCCAGTGTTCCTGTGACAGCTTGTTGGATTGCCCACTCAAGTCGAAGTTCAGTCCCTCTTCGGTAAAGGAAACGGTTTTATCCGCCCCCCTTACGGTGAAGAAAACGTGGGCATCCAGTTGTCCCGCGTTGGGGATGAAAAGCAATGGAAGCCTGCCGTAGTCGCCGGAATTGAATGGGCTTAGAGAATTCTTTGAGCCGCCGTCCGATGCTTTTTCGGCGACAGCCGCGCCGGTCTTCGCCGCCCTCGCTGACGGCCCAGGCAGCATTGCCGCGATCATCACGGCGCACAGCAGCCACGCCAGGAGTTTTTTCTTCATAAGACACACCTCTTTCCAAAAATATTTGGATAATCTTTTATGTCGCCTACGCGTCACAACGGAGGGCTAGCCCGGAGCTTTACCAGCACTTCCATCAGTCGCTCGTCATCCAGAGGCTTTAACAGGCTGGCGAATATCGGTACATCCTTTACCTCGGCTAGCTCTTTTGCGAAAGCGGTGACAAAGACCAGCTTTGCGCTGGGGAATAGAGCCAGCACCTTTTTCGCCAGCTCCGCGCCGTTCAATTGCGGCATCGACAGATCAAAAAACAGCGCGTCAGGACGGAGTGAGGGCACAGCTTCCAGGGCCTCCAACGGCTTTGTAAAAGCGCCCACGATTTCCACGTCGTCATAACGCGAGAGCATGTAAACCGTATCATCCAGGCAAAGCTGTTCATCATCCACAATCATTACCCGCATAGTTCAATCCTCCTTTCGGGCATACTTTCAACCGTACTACGGGAAGTGTAGCAAACCCGCCTTACAAAACCTTACAAACTAAAAATGCTTGATTCATGCGGAGTGGCGGGATATAAAAACGAAAAAAACGCCCCGAAAGGCGTTTAAAAATATACTGATTATCTTTTATGGGCGTTCGGTGTATGAAAGGCGCCGGAAATCAGCGGATCAAAGCCTCATAATAGGTGCGGTACAGGGCCGGGGGCTTTAGCCGCAGTTCCTTTTTAAGTATGCGGGCGTATTCCTCATACCGGGATAAATACGCCTCGCGGTTGGACGTGCGCATATACAGGTCTAAAAGCCCTTGGTGACCTTCGTCGGACAGCGGCATACGCGTCAGCAGCGTGAAAAGGACGTTTTCGGCATCGGCGGCACGGCCGACCGCAGAATGGCATCCGGCCAGCCCCAGCGCGATGCGCTCGTATTCGGTTTCCGCTTCCCGCGCGCATTCGGCGGCCCACTCATAGTTTTCCTTTTCCAGATACGGACCCCGGTAAAGGGCAAGCGCCCGCGCCGCTTCCTCCGCGTTCTTTTCGGAAAGCGCCGCGTTTTGCCCGGCAAAGTCCATGAAGTCCACGTAGTCGCACACGCCGGGCGCGATAAAGAGCGCGTTATCCTCCGTTAGCCGGATCATCTGGCGCTCTTTGTCACAACAGTCCAGCAGCGTCCTGAGCCGTGAGATGGTGACGTACAGGTTGTTCATCGTATTCCGATCGTTCCTTCCCGCAAACAGTGCGTCCAGCAGTTCTTCCCGCGTAGCGGCGCAACCGTGCCTGCTGATCAGGTAGAGAAAAAGCTCCCTGACCCTGCGGGTGGGGAAACGGACTTCGAAGGATGCGCTGATTTCAAAGGAACCAAAGCACTTTATGTTAAGGCGGTGATGTTTTTGTTCCTCCGGGTGCAGCAGCGCATACTGTAACCGAAGGTGATGCATGGTTTGCTCCAGTTGTTCGTCCAATACCGGCTTAACCAGGAAGTCCAGCGGATATGCCTTGTATGCGTCCAGGGCATATCCGGCGTAGGCCGTAACGAATATGATGATAACGCCGGTATGTTTTTCCTGTATTCTTCGGGCCAGTTCCAGCCCACTCATGCGGGGCATGTCGATGTCCAGAAACACCACGTCAGGCTGGTTTTTCCCTATGGCTTCCAGGGCCTTGACGGAACTTTTATAAGTGCCCGCAAGCTCAATTTCGGGATACTGGGAAAACAGACATGCAAGCTCGTCGAGGCATGGCTGTTCATCGTCAACCAGATATACTTTCATTCCGCACGGCAGCCTCCTTCCAAGGGATTTCCATATATACCTCGCAACCGCCTCCCGCCGGAACTGTGAATACAAGCTGCGTATGGTAGAGCTTCGACAATCGGCGGTTGATGTTTTCAATGCCTACTCCGTGCCTGAATTTGTTGATGGTATTCACCCCGAAGCCGGGGCCGTTGTCCCGGACGCCGATGCGGACCTTGCCCCTTTTCGTCCGTTTGACATAGATGGTTACAATACCGCCTTCTTCCTTTTCCCGCAGGCCGTGGACAAAGGCGTTTTCCACCAGCGGCTGCAGGATGAGGGGCGGCAGCAGGAGGTTCTCGGATTCTATGTCGTACTCCATGCGAACGCCCGTTCCGAAGCGCATTTGCTCGATGTTTACATAGGCCTCCACCAGCCCAAGTTCCTCCTTAACGGTAATCATTTCACCGCTGTCATAATCATAAAAACCGCGCAGGTATCTGCTCATGTTCAGCAGCAGTTCCCTGGTGCGGCTGGGGTCAACGCGGGAAACGCTTACGATGCCGGTCAGGGAATTGTGGATGAAGTGCGGGTGTATCTGCCCTTTGAGGAAGGAAAGCTCCACCATCTGCGAACGGTTGTAGCGCTGCGCCACCACAAAGCAGTACGCTATGAACAGCGTCATGTATTCAATGGACGTGGCCGTCAGCAGATAATATCCGGCGAGCCTGAGCCCGATGAGCATATCGTAAAGCGTGAATAGCATTATGAACGCCATTGCACCCAAAAGAGCTGACGCGCCCGTCTGCCCCCGCCATGCCGCCCGCCCGATCTGTACCGTCACAAGAGCGGTTACGGCCAGCAGAATAATATTGAGAACGGTATACGCACTGGTAACGATCTCAAAGGGCAGGAAGAGTACACACAGGGAAACCAGCGCGGCATATGTAAGCAGCACCGCGACCTGCCATTTGGGGACGACCCCGCCGTAGGCGTTGTATACGAAATACAGCAGCAGGAATTGTATCCACAGCAGGGTCAGATAATCTATCCACCCGAAGCCTGAGATCGGCATGTTGGGGAAGAGATGTGTGCATAGCATATCGCCTGCGATCAGAAGCCGCAGGGCGATCAGCAGGCCGATGCCCGCGGAGATCAGCAAGTCCTTTTCCTGCCGCTGGGCGGCGTAGAAAATGAGGAAAAACAGACATATGAACGCGAGGCCGCCGAAGGAAAACATTCCCACGTCGGAAAGGGCAGCGTCAAAGGCCGAAACCTGTTCATATGTACCGAATATGACTGGCTCCCACATACCGCCCCCGGCGTAGGCGTGGTTGGATATTTGCAGGATAATGTCAAAGGTATCAGCTTCAGCGGTAAAAGCAGCAAGCTGCGGACGGTAATCAGACGCGGGCGCGGAGGACGTATCCCCGAAGGTTCCATTTTTAGCAACCAGGGTTTCGTTTATGTAGAGCCGGTAGGCCGACGCCATATTCTGCACCCGCAGGCCGTATTCCTTTCCCGGCTGGGCTCCCGTCACACGGACATGGTAAGTGGCGATGCCAAAGCCAGGCAGTTCACCGAATTGGGTTTCGTAGTAGTTCCATTCGCCGGGGGCTTCGACAAGGGCGTAGGCCTCACCGCCGCCCGTGATCTGCGCTTTGTTCAAGACCTTTCCCCAGTAAAAATCCCAATCGCCGGAGATTTCAAATACGCCTTTTTGGTCCCACTCCGCAAGGTTCAACACGCCGTTCTTCACGTGGGGCATTATGCTACTGGAAGCTAAGGCGTATATGTATAATCCTGCCATCACCGCGATTGCCATTAGAATCGGCAGTCCGATTCGTGCCGCTCGTTTAATCCGCATGATTTATCCCACCATATCAGAAGCGATTAAGTTCTCTCTTTCCCGCATGTATAAAACCCAGCCTGCTCTATAACTCGGGCAGAGTAATGCTGACTTGTATAGGAAAGCAGATGTTCTTCCAGTAAACCGTGAAATCACGGTAGAACAAGCGATTCTATTGGCTAAAACTCAAGGTTACCGTATTAGGGCGGCATCTTGATTACTTATTGATAAAATCTTTTTTAAGTCATCGACGAATGGCTTGCTTTGCTGTGCCCTTTTTCTTTACAGCTGTTTGCAGGTAACTGTTTCAGACTTAACATCCTTGTGTATTTTTAGTATTTATTACATTATTCTACATAGAAACAAATATTCCTTCAATCATCAGTTTCATCTATATTTCGGTGTACTGGTTCTCACTTAACCTGCCGGTCTTAAAACTTCACCAGTTCCCAGTTTGGGGCAAAGACATTCCACGGTGGTTTACTGCTCTGTACTTAATTTTCTTTCCAGTTTGCGAAGATCTTTGGGATTAAGGGCCTAACCAATGGTCATTGCAGGCTATAATAGAGCCATCGGCATGGAAACATAACAGGGGCTGGCTGGATTTATTAAGGGTATGGTTAATCATTTGTAGTTTTTCCATTTCCCGGTTTTCCCGTTCTATAACGGCTAATCAGTGTTCAGCTTCCCAGCGGTCACTGGCTATTTCTAAAAAGCGTTCATCGCGAATGCTGGAAGGGTTGACATCACATCAGACATCACATCATTTATTCTGGTGAAGCGGGTGGAGGCACAGGCATAGGATGGCGGTTTGCAATGCAATAGTCTCTTTTTATAACCATTCTTGATTTTCCTGGTAATATACGGTACCTTAAACAGAACACATGTTCTGTTTAAGGATGGTGGCATATGATACCTGCCTGCATTATGAACGCTGACGTTTATGCAGCCCGAATCCCTCGCAAAAACCAATATTATCGGTGTGTGGAAGCGCATTTCGAGGAACTGGTGGGCACCTGGGATGATAGGTACCAACAGGATTATGGGTATTGGCGTCCATATATACTGGA
>CAYNRX010000046.1:0-13660 GCA_964399965.1 uncultured Lachnospiraceae bacterium
CATGTCGTCAAAAATTGATTGGAATTCGAGGGTTTCACCCTCGAGCTCCCAAGAATAAGGAAATAATTGTAAAACGCTTTCGCGTTTTGCAATTATCTAATCTGATCTATAATAAGGAGAGGAACAGCCAATGAAAAAGCAGTCGAGAAGCGAAGCAAGACGCGAGGCGTTTTCGCTAATATTTCAGATGAATCAGCAAAAGGACACGATGGAGGAGCTTGTCAAGGAGCTGGGAGAAGAAAAGCCGGAATGCCTGGATAATATGGAATATATAAGGGCAGTCGTTTTGGGTGTTATGGAAAGGGAAGAAGAGCTTGAAGACATAATAAGAAAAAGCCTTACGACTGCCTGGAGCATTGATCGCATAAACAAGGTGCCGTTGGCCGTTTTAAAGCTGGCAGTCTATGAGATGAAATACATGGATGACGTGCCGCCCAAGGTGGCGATAAACGAGGCGGTCAATATCGTCAAGGAATATGGCGACCCGCAGGCCGCCGCGTTCGTAAACGGTGTATTGGCAGGAGCTCTGGAAAAAATATGACCTGGCTGGGGATAGATACAAGCAATTATACTACATCTCTGGCAGTGGTGTCAGAGGAGGGGATAGTACAAAAGCGCAGGCTTTTGAGAGTTCCTGAAGGAGCGCGGGGACTGCGTCAGAGCAGCGCGCTTTTTGAACATATAAAAAATCTTCCGCATTTGTGGAAGGAACTGCTTTCAGAGACTGATCCCTCAAAAATATGCGCCGTAGGGGTGAGTGGCAGGCCGCGAAATGCCGAAGGCTCGTATATGCCGGTATTCCTGGCAGGGGAGCTGGCGGCGGAAATGATCAGCGGAGCGTTGAAAAAGCCGCTTTACCGCTTCAGCCATCAAGACGGGCATATCATGGCCGGGATATATACTGGCGGATTTTTTGAGCTTCTTAAAAAGCGTTTTATAAGCGTCCATCTTTCGGGCGGGACGACAGAAATACTACTGACGAGATATAACGGGCATGGTTTTGATAACGAGATAATAGGCGGCACAAAAGATATTTCGGCCGGGCAGCTTATAGACCGCGTGGGCGTTAAGCTGGGGTTATCGTTCCCCTGCGGGCGCGCGTTGGAGGAGTTGGCTGCGGATAGAGGAGTGAAGCTGCCGGTAAGCGTGAGCGGCGCATATATGAATTTTTCAGGCGCGGAAACGAGGGCTTATCAGCTGGCAGAATCAGCGGAGCCGGCAGGACTTGCGCACGGAGTGCTGGAGGCGGTCGGCCGGACTCTTTATAAGGCTTTAAAATATGCGGCCGTAGAATATGCGGCCGAGGACGTCCTAATAGTCGGCGGAGTGGCCTCCAATAAGATCATCAGGGAAATGCTAGGCAGTCTCGGCGTCCGGCTTTATTTTGCCGAACCGCAGTATTCGACCGATAACGCTGTCGGTATTGCTGCGCTGGCGAAGGAAGGATATTCAAATGGATATTAAAGTAGCTACAGTCAGCCAGATAAACGGATATATAAAGAAGATTTTAGATCACAACCAGATACTGAACCAAGTATGGATAAAAGGCGAGATATCCAATTTTAAGCATCATTATTCGGGACATATGTATATAACGCTCAAGGACGACGGCGGCATTTTAAAAGCGGTGATGTTCAGGAGTGCCGCTAACACGCTTACGTTCGAGCCGCAGGACGGTATGCGTGTGCTTGCGCGCGGACGAATAAGCGTATACGAGGCAGGCGGTGCGTATCAGCTTTATATAGAAGAAATGATACCGGATGGCGTCGGTGAGCTTTATATCGCGTATGAGCAGCTAAAAAAACGGTTGGAGGAAGAAGGACTGTTTGACCCGGCGCATAAAAAGCCGATACCGCGTTTCCCGGAAACGGTAGGAGTTGTAACAGCGCCTACCGGGGCGGCAGTGCGGGATATAATAAACGTGATATCGCGCCGTTACCCGTATGCAGAGATAATAATTTCCCCGGCACAGGTCCAGGGGAATAAGGCGTCGGAGTCGATAGTGCGGGCAATACGGTATTTCAATAAGAACGATCTGGCAGATGTGCTGATAGTCGGACGCGGCGGCGGTTCTATAGAAGATCTGTGGGCGTTCAATGAGGAAAATACGGCCAGAGCCATTTATGAGTCAAGAATACCGGTGATATCGGCCGTTGGACATGAGACTGATTTTACTATCGCAGATTTTGTAGCCGATCTGCGCGCGCCCACGCCGTCTGCGGCCGCTGAAATAGCCGTGCCCTCGCAGCTGGAACTGAAGTCGCAGATAGCGGGCTGCCAAACGCGGCTATACAGCGCGATGGCTAAGGGAATAGAGCTAAGGCGTATGCGGGTATCTCACGCGGTTATGCGTGATCCGCGGGAGAGGTTCGGCGATGAACGTCAGAGGATAGACCATTTAACGAAGCGTCTTGAGCAGTCGTATCGAATCGGTGAGATGAATTGTAAAAAACGCCTTTCCCAGCTTTGCGGAAAGCTTGACGCCCTAAGCCCGTTGTCGGTAATGGCGCGAGGTTACGCGATACCGATGGAGGAAGACGGAACGGTTATAAGGAGCGTGGATGCGCTGGTGAGCGGGAAGGAGTTTTCGCTCCGGCTGCATGACGGAGCAAAGGAATGCGTAGTGAAATAGGAGGAGCGTTAGATGAAATTTGAGGAAGCGGTAAGCGAGCTTGAGGGGATAGTGAAGAAGCTTGAGCAGGGCGATTCGACGCTTGAGGAGTCGCTTGAGCTTTTTGAAAGAGGTATAAAGCTGTCCAAAAGCTGTCAGAAGATGCTTGATGAAGCAGAAAAACGGGTATCGGTGTTGGCGGTAAGGGATAACGAAGTCGTAAAAGAACCTTTTGAAACAGAGGAATAAGGATTATGAAAGAACAGCTAAAACAAGATATAAAGATAATAGAGGACGCACTCGATAAATATGTGGCGCAAAAGGATAATCTGCAATCCAGCATATACCGGGCTATGCGCTACAGCCTTTTGGCTGGAGGAAAAAGGCTGCGGCCGGTACTTGTGATAGAAACGGGGAAGATGTGCAAAGGGAAGGTAGAAGAACTGCTGCCGTTTGCTTGTGCGATGGAGATGATACACACTTATTCGCTGATACATGATGATCTGCCGGCGATGGACAACGATGAGCTGCGCCGCGGCAGACCTACAAACCATATACAATTCGGCGAGGCAGAGGCTATATTGGCAGGCGATGCGCTTTTGAACCGGGCATTTGAGATCGTGTCGGAGGAGCCGGGGAAGGATCCGGCAAGGACGCTCAAGGCGATATCGATCCTTGCCGCCTCATCGGGAACGGAGGGCATGATAGGCGGACAGGTGATAGACCTGGAAAGCGAGGGCAAACGTATAGATGCTGATGTGCTTAAAACGCTTCATGCGCTTAAAACGGGGGCGATAATCCGTTCCGCTTGTGTTGTGGGGGCGGTTCTTGCGGGAGCTTCGGAAGAGGAGATACAGGCAGTTGATGAGTTTGCTCTTAATCTGGGGATAGCATTCCAGATACAGGATGATATCCTGGACGTATCCGGTGATGAGGATGCGTTGGGTAAGCCGATAGGAAGCGATGCCGACAACGAAAAGAGCACCTACGTCACCTTGTTTGGGCTGGAGCGGGCAGCAGAACTTTCTCGGGAGTATACAAATAAGGCGATATCGGCATTAGAGATATTCGGTGATCGGGCGTGCTTTTTACGTGAGCTGACGCTTAGTCTGTTGGATAGAAATTCATAAGCTGAAGGGAAGATTTGCATTGAGATACTGGACGGAATTTATCGACAACGGTGTTTTGGGAACTGCTGCGCTCGGCTGGCTTATTGCGCAGATACTTAAGGTCATATTCGTGTTCGTGACGCAGAAAAAGCTGGATATGGCAAGGATAGTGGGAGCCGGAGGTATGCCCAGCTCGCATTCGGCTTTTGTAACATCGTTGTGCACCTCGATCGGTTTGGTGGATGGCTTTGATTCTACGCTGTTTGCACTGAGCTTTGGCATTGCCGCTGTAGTGATGTATGATGCAGCCGGTGTGCGGCGTGCTGCCGGACAGCAGGCGCAGGTGCTGAATAAGATGATAGACGAATGGGGTCACGGCGATTTTACGTCTGCGGAAACGAGACTAAAGGAGCTTCTGGGACATACGCCGATAGAAGTTATTGCCGGAGCTGTATTGGGGATCATCATTGCCGTGATACGGTTTGCTTGAATAGAGACGTGGAGAATAGCGTTATTTAAGCGCCGTATCCGGCAGGGGACGGAATATTATGCGATATGTACGGGGTTTTTGAGGTATTTTTCAAAAAAGGTATTGACAAAAGGAGATTTGTATGGTAAAATTATCACTGTTGAACACAGAATGCCGATGTGGTGGAATTGGCAGACGCGCTGGACTCAAAATCCAGTGGTAGCGATACCGTGACGGTTCGACCCCGTCCATCGGCACCAAATAAAAAAGCGGCATGGCCGCTTTTTTTGTTGCCCGTTGAATGCAGAGGAAAGGAGATACATGGTATGCCGGAAATAAGAAGAGCAAAAACGAACGAAGATGTCAAGGAGATAGCCGCCTTGGGAGCAGCTGTTTGGAACGAGCACTATACGCCGATAATAGGCAAGGAACAGGTGGACTATATGATAGATAAATTCCAGTCGGAAAAGGCCATAAGTGAAGCGATACAAAATGATGGCTACATATATTATGGCGTTTACGATGGCAGCAGACTGGCCGGATATTGCGGGATATGTCCGGAGGAGGACGGGGTGGTGTTTTTGAGTAAACTCTACGTTGACAAGGAATACCGGGGGAGAGGAATATCAAGGCTGTTTCTGGAAAATATCCTGACCGAATTACCGGATACCGAAAGAATATATCTTACCGTCAACAAAAATAATTCTTCTTCGATAGCGGTTTATGAACATTTGGGCTTTAAAAAGGTGCGCGAAGAAAAGACCGATATCGGCGGCGGATTTTTTATGGACGATGATATCATGGAATACGAGCCGGCGAAAAAAAGTCTGTAAATTTGAAGCCTTCTGTGGTAGAATATAATCAAACCACAGGTTTCTTGTTTATTTCAGATTTTTATAGTATAATGTAGCTAGTCATTTTACGCACAGAGCAGGAGGCGTTGATATGTATAACAAACATTTGGAAACATTTATCGTCGTTGCAGATATGGGGAGCTTTTCAAAAGCCGCGGACGTTTTATACATATCTTCCACCGCAGTTATCAAGCAAATAAACCTTTTGGAACAGGAGCTTGGCTTACAGCTGTTTGAACGAACACATCGGGGGATCGTACTCACAAAGGCTGGACGCTCCATTTACGGTGACGCAAAATATATGATACAGTATGCGAAGGATTCCATTACCCGTGCGTACAACGCCATGCAGGGAGAAGAAAAGATCATACGGATCGGCAGTTCCCTGATGACGCCGGCGCAGTTTATTTTGGAGCTTTGGCCGAAAATCAAGCAATCGTGTCCAGATATGAAATTTCAGATGGTTCCATTTGAAAATACCCCTGAAAATGCCCGTGAGATTTTAAAAAATCTCGGCACCAATATTGACATTGTTTCCGGGTGGTTTGATGAAGGCTTTTTGGATTACCGCGGCTGTGCTGCGCTGAAGCTGGAGGACGAACCTATAAGCTGTGCATTGTCCATCAACCACAAGCTCGCTTTTTGCGAGAAGCTGAAACTTACGGATTTGTACGGCGAGACCGTCATGTTGATAAAGCGCGGTTGGAACAGGCACACTGACGCGATCCGGGATAAGCTCTGGGCTGAGCATCCGCAGATTCACATTGTTGACGTGCCCTTTTTCAATGTTGATGTTTTTAATCAATGTGAAAGCAGCAATGATATTTTGATTGGGTTTGGAAAATGGCAAAATGTCCATCCGCTTCTGCGTATTGTCCCCATTGAATGGGATTACACAATTCCTTTTGGTATCCTGCATTCACCGAACCCTTCCGCTCATGTGTCTGAATTTCTGAATGCGGTATCAAAATTATATATCTCATAAAGCATATAAAAGTAACGCTGATTTAGGTGAGGCCTGAATCAGCGTTTTTTGTTCCAACCTTTTGGTTTATACTGATGAACCGATCGATACTTCTGTTTCTGCCATGCTCATGTTATAATAAAAATACAGAAAGCGAGGAAAGAACGATGAATAACTTTATTTTTGAAAACAGTACCAAGGTTTACTTCGGGAAAGGCTGTGTGAAGGAATTTCTCGCGGAAAATCTAACAGCATACGGAAATAACGTGATGCTTGCATACGGCGGAGAGTCCATTAAGAAAAACGGCGTGTACGATGAGATCAAGGGGATCTTGAGCGCCGAGGGAAAAAACATCATAGAATTTTCCGGCGTCATGTCCAATCCGACCTACAAAAAGGTGATGGAGGGTGCAAGGCTGGCAAAAGAAAACAACGTTGATGTGATATTGGCCGTAGGAGGCGGTTCGGTCATGGACTGCTGCAAGGCGGTATCCCTGGCCGCAGCATATGACGGTGATATCTGGAACGATTATTGGGAGAAAAACGGCATTGTCTATTTTGACCCCATTCCGCTGGGAGTGATTGTGACGGTCGCCGGTACGGGCAGCGAATGCAACGGCGGCGCGGTCATCACCAATGAGGAAAAGAAAATAAAAACCGGGGGTGATTACCCGAGGTGTAATCCCAAATTTGCACTGATGGATCCGACTTACACTTTCAGCGTCCCGGCAAGGCAGACTGCGTCCGGTGGATTTGATATTCTTTCGCACATCATGGAAACATATTTCAGCAAACCGGACGAGGACAATGTATCCGACAATATTTCGGAAGCGCTGATGAAAAGCGTTATTATAAATCTGCCCAAGGCGTTGAAAGATCCGCAGGATTATACTGCAAGGAGCAACCTCATGTGGGCAGCGACTATGGCGGAAAACCGCATCATCAAGCTGGGAAAGAACTGCGACTTTCAGGCCCATCAGATAGAACACCAGCTGGGAGCATTCACTAATTGTAACCACGGCTGCGGGCTTGCAGTTATCCATCCTGCCTATTACCGGTACATCTATCGGGAAGGTCTTGTGAAATTTGTCCGCTTTGCCGAAAATGTGTGGGGGATCTCGGGAGAGGGTAAGACAGATGAAGAAATTGCATTAGAGGGAATCAGGGCGTTGGAAGATTTCATCAGACAAATCGGTCTGCCAACGACCCTTCGGGAATTGGGTATCACCGATAAAGAGCAGCTGGCCGAAATCGCTCAATCGTGCAATATTGCATCCGGCAGCTATGGGAAGATGAGCAAAGAAGCGATTTTAGAAATATTAAACGAATGCTTAGATAATTGCAAAACGCGGTAGCGTTTTACAATTATTTCCTTAGCAAGCAATCAATTGCGAAAAGGTTTCGCAATTGACTAAAATGAATGCTATTAAGGAGGAGTACAAAATGGAATTTGTAACACTGCTAAATGGAATCAAAATGCCGCAGGAGGGCTTTGGCGTCTTTCAGGTGCCGGATCCTGCGATATGCGAACAGGCGGTGCTCGACGCGATAGAGACCGGTTACAGGCTTATCGACACCGCAGCGGCATACATGAATGAAGAGGCTGTCGGCAATGCTATCAAAAAATGCGGCGTCCCGCGGGAAGAATTGTTTATCACGACTAAATTATGGGTGCAGGACGCAAGCTATGAGGGAGCAAAACAGGCGATAGAAAGTTCCCTGAAAAAACTGGGGCTTGAGTACATTGACCTGTATCTGCTCCATCAGCCCATGGGCGATTATATCGGCGCATACCGCGCCATGGAGGAAGCCTACAAAGTAGGCTATTTAAAAGCCATCGGCGTGTGCAATTTCTATCCGGAACGTTTGGCCGATTTTTGCGAAACCGTGGAGATCACGCCAATGGTAAACCAGGTGGAGCTGCATCCATTCTTCCAGCAGCAAAATGCTCTTGATTTGATGAAGGAATACGGCGTTGTACCGGAAGCATGGGGACCGTTTGCAGAGGGCAAGCACGGCATATTTACCCATCCCGTTTTGACCGCCATTGGTGAAAAATACGGCAAAAGCGCCGCACAGGTTGCACTCCGCTGGAATATACAGCGTGGAGTCGTTGTTATCCCGAAGTCCGTTCACAAGGAAAGAATGGAGCAGAATATGGACGTTTGGAACTTCGCATTGAGCAGCGATGACATGGCCGAGATCGCCGGACTGGATATCGGACACAGCGAAATAGTGGATCACTACGATCCTGCATTTGTGAAAATGCTTCACAGCATGAAGCTGCACGGCTAAAAAAGAGAAAGGAAAGCAAAATCATGAAAAAGAATTTTATTGCAGGCTTTGTATCGGGCGCTCTGGCGTTCGGAGCGATTGGCGGCTTTGCTGCCAATATGGCGGTCTCGCCAAACACTTTCCCCATAACCTTAAACGGGGAAACGGTAAACATAGAGGGATATAACGTTGATGATTACACATATTTCAAACTGCGTGACATTGCGGACGTTGTGGGCGGTTTCAGCGTTGATTTCCAGGACGGTACGATTATGCTCAATTCAAATACCCAGGCCGGCTCCGGTGTGCTTGAGATTGCCGATCAGGGTATATTCTCATCAGGTGGTACAGTGACAGAACCGGTAGCGGGCGAATTTGATGAAACGACCAACTGGCTGGACTCTACACGTACCGGCAATACCGCTCATGTAGACCATGCGAACGTGCTCTATCAGAGACCTGTTAATGAAACCGGCCTGCCTATGGTATTCCTCCACGGCTACGGCCAGTCAAGGATGGGTTGGATGACGACGCCGGACGGTAGAGAGGGCTGGTCGGATATGTTCTTGCGAGACGGCCACAGCGTATTTCTCGTTGACCAGCCGCGCAGAGGTGAAGCTGGCTCTACCACTGCGATGACCAACGATAACATCGATACATGGTCGGTAGAATCAAAAGAATATATGCCCGGCGATCAGGCATGGTATACACATTTCCGAATCGGACGCGTTGCGCCGGAACGATACGAAGGCTCCCAGTTCCCCGAAGGTGAGGAAGCGCAGAATCAGTTTTTCCGCCAGATGACACCCAACACCGGCAGCTTTGATATGGCGGTCAATACAGCGGCTATGGACGAAGTCATGAATGATGTATATGATATGACAGGTCAAAAGAGCATTTATGTGACCCATTCACAGGGCGGCGCCGTTGGCTGGGAAGTTGACACGACGAATGTTGCCGCCATCGTTGCCATTGAGCCGGGCGGCACACCGGCGATCGATTCGGAACAGTATAACAAATTTTTGGAAGCAGATATCCCGATTGTAATTTATTTCGGCGATTATATCGACAATGGGCCGGAGGATATCCAGTCCACATCTTTCTGGAAGCAGGTGCGTGATGCTGCCGTGGCTTTTGCCGAAAGCTATAACGCCGACGGCGGCAATTGTACGGTAGTAAACCTTCCCGATATCGGTATCACCGGTAATTCTCATTTCATGTTCCAGGAATTAAACAACGGTGAAATAGCGGCGCATATCGAAAATTGGATCAGTGAAAATGTGCAGTAAGGAGCAGAAAAAAATGAAGGTTGCATTGGTCAACGGCAGTCCGCACAAAAACGGCTGCACTTACACAGCGCTGTGCGAGGTTGAAAAAACCTTGCATGAAGAAGGTATTGAAACAGAAATGTTTTGGATCGGGACAAAGGCTCTGCCCGGCTGTATTGCCTGCAAGTCGTGTGTGAACACAGGGAAATGTGTGTTTGATGACTCTGTCAACGAATTTCGGGAAATCGCAAAGGGCTGTGACGGCTTTATATTCGGTTCTCCTGTGCATTATGCAGGAATGAGCGCAGCTATGACTGCCTTTATGGATCGTTTGTTTTATTCGGATTTTTGCGGTAACAGCAATCAGACATTTTATATGAAACCGGTATCGTGCGTTGTGTCTGCACGCCGCGCGGGAACAACAGCGGCATTCGACCAGATGAATAAATACTTTACCATTCAGGAAATGCCGGTGGTTTCCTCGAGGTATTGGAATATGGTACACGGCGCTTCTCCTGAGGAAGTGGCGCAGGACAAAGAAGGCTTATACACTATGCGCGTCCTGGGACGCAATATGGCGTTCCTGCTCAAATGCATGGAATGCGGCCGGGTAAACGGCGTATTGTTACCGCAAAGGGAAAAGCCGGTATTTACGAATTTTGTCAGATGATAGGGAGGCGGCAATATGAAAAAAAATAATTACCGTGTTTATGCTTATTGTTGTTGCCGCCTTATGCAGCATGACCTGTACGGCAGAACCGGAATTGAGGATTGAGAACGAACGCTTTGAAAACGGCGGGATCGTTTATGAGGTTTTGCTCTATGAACCGCTTTCCGGTATGCTCATCTGTGCGGTATATGATGCGGACGGCGTACTTTCTAATGTTGCTATAGAAGAAAGCGCGTTGCCTAAGACGTCATGGACGATTCGTATTGATACCATGCTTGATAAAGGAAAGAGTAAAATGTTCTTTTGGAACTCCGCAGAAGACATGCAGCCGTGGGCAAAATCTGCATCCTCTGATTGGGACCGAAGCAAGCCCGTCAGCCTGTACACAGGGGACGCCCGTATTTGGGATGTGATAGACGCCCCCTGTTTCGGGGATTATGGGCGGCTGATTTTCCCTGTCAATAGCGGATACTACAGCGGCGAAACGCTGGAAGACCTCCGTCTGACCTGGTATAGCTACATAGACCCCGACAAAACAGTGGAAATTGCAAATTACCTAAAAACACACGCTTCTGCAGGCGAGACGATTTTCTATGATATTTATACGGAGGATGAAAAGGCGGCAGACCCCACAAAAAGGGATACGGGATTGTTTTTCTTCCGGGGTGATCCGGGTGAAAAATTTGCCTTATGCAATGCCGGCGGCGGATTTGCATATGTAGCCACCATGCACGACAGCTTTCCCCATGCGTTGGAGCTGTCTAAAAAAGGATATAACGCATTTGCCCTGATTTACCGTCCCAGTTGGGAAACAGCCTATGAGGATTTGGGATGCGCGATTTCCTTTATATTCGACCATGCTGAGGAATTAGAGGTGGATACAGACGGATATTCCCTCTGGGGCGGCAGTGCGGGCGCAAGAATGGCGGCCACCTTGGGCAATTTGGAGTATCTTAGAGAGTATTCCGGAAGAGGCGATATCCCGCAGGCGTCGGCGGTCATTATGCAGTACACGGGCTATACCGATGCGTCAGTCTATGATGCGCCTACCTACGCCTGCGTAGGGACAAGCGATGGCATTGCAAACTGGCGCACCATGCAAAACCGCTTAAATACGCTGACCGATTCTTATGGTATCGATACGGAATTTCATGCTTATGAAGATCTGCCCCACGGCTTTGGCTTGGGAACCGGTACAGTGGCCGAGGGATGGATAGACGACGCGGTGGCGTTTTGGGAAAAACAAATACAGTAAGGAATGAAGGATCATGAGTAAAAAAGTTTTGGTATTATCAGGCAGCCCTCGCAAAGGTGGAAACTCCGATTTGATGTGTGATGAATTTATCCGCGGAGCAAAGGAAAGCGGCAACGAGGTTGAAAAGATTTTTTTGCGAGATAAAAAAATAAACTATTGCACGGCTTGCTATTATTGCCGGGACACCGGGAAGGGCTGTGCGATCAAGGACGATATGGCGGAGATATTGGACAAAATGCTTGCGGCAGACGTGATCGTCATGGCAAGCCCGGTGTATTTCTATTCCATTGACGCACAGATGAAAACAGTGATTGACCGTACGGTTGCAAAATGGCGGGACATCAAAGACAAAGAATTTTATTATATCATGACGGCGGCGGAAAATGACAGGTCTGCTATGGATTGCACGCTGGAATGCTTCCGGGGACTTGCGGTATGTCTTGACGGTTCGCGTGAAATGGGCGTAATCTACGGGACGGGCGTATACGAGGCCGGCGCTGTAAAGGATACGTCTGCATACAAGGAAGCCTATGAGATGGGGCTTGCAGTATAGGAGGAATTGATAATGAAAAAATTTTTAGCAACCATTATGACGTTGGTCTTTACCATATCTATGACGATGGGTTGTTTTGCGGCGGAATCTGTGACAGAGGAAAACAATACGGCGGATTTTCTGCTTACCATGCAGGTGGGAAATCCGATGATGACGGTAAACGGAACGGAAAGCGAGATCGATCCCGGACGCGGTACTGTACCGGTGGTACAGGATGACAGGACGCTGGTGCCGGTTCGTGCAATCGTTGAAGCTATGGGCGGCAGTGTAAACTGGGATGAGGAAACGCAGACGGCTCTTTTGGAATTGGGCGGCGATATTATAACGCTGACACTCGGCAGCCGGACAGCATTTTTCAACGAGACGGCGCACACCCTTGATGTTACCCCTGTTTCCATAAACTACAGAACCATGCTTCCCATTCGTTTCATTGCGGAGAGTTTCCGGTTTGAAGTAGAATGGGACGGTGAAACGCAAACTATCACCATCAAAAAATCCGCGTCAGAAACGACCGATCCGGCGGTAACACCGGAGGAAACAGGTAAAACATTGGTAGTATATTACTCTGCAACAGGTAATACCGAGGAAGTGGCAAACTATATTGCGGAAGAAACCGGAGCGGATATTTTCGAGCTGGAACCGGCAGAGCCGTACACCGATGACGACCTTGATTGGACAGATGAAAACAGCCGGGTAGTCTATGAGCATGATAATCCGGATGAGCGTGACGTAGAATTAGTATCTGCAACGGTACCGGATTGGGAAACCTATGATACGGTGTTTATCGGCTATCCTATCTGGTGGGGCATTGCCGCGTGGCCGGTAGATGGGTTTGTGGAAGCAAATGATTTTACCGGGAAAACGGTGATTCCGTTTTGCACCTCGTCAAGCTCCGGCCTTGGTGAAAGCGGACAGCTTTTGGCAGAAGCTGCGGGAACCGGCGACTGGCAGGAAGGTATGCGCTTCCGCAGCGGAGCGTCCCAGAGCGACGTTGCCGCTTGGGTAAATAAAATTGTAAATCATTGATCTTAAGCAAGATCAGCTGCTAATAGGGTTTGCAGCCTGTTCTGCCCCGGATATTCTTATGATGCTTTTATGTGATAAATTGTATTACAAAAGGACTAAAATCTCTAATCATTTTGAGATTTTAGTCCTTTCTGTTACGGGCTGCATTTTACAGCCGTTTGCACTTATTTATATGTTACGCAATACCTTGGCCGGATTGCCGGCGGCAACGGTGTTGGCCGGTATATCTTTGGTAACGACAGAGCCGGCGCCAATCACGGCATTGTCGCCTATCGTCACCCCGGGCAGTATAACGGTACCGGAGCCTATCCAGACCCCTTTGCCTAAGAATACCGGCTGAGGCAACAGATCAGCGCGCTTTTCCGGTTGAAAACCGTGGTTGAGGGTGGCGATAATGACATTGTGCCCTATCAGCGAATGATCGTCTATCGTTATACCGCCCTGATCCTGAAAGCGGCAGCCGGAATTGATAAATACACCGCGGCCAAGATGGATATTTTTCCCGCAGTCGGTCGTAAACGGCGGGAATAGCCGGAAATCCTCATCGATCTCGAGCCTGCGAAAAAAAGTCTGTAAATTTAAAGCCTTCTGTGGTAGAATATAATTA
>CAYNRX010000047.1:0-12330 GCA_964399965.1 uncultured Lachnospiraceae bacterium
TTTATTTTCTTCATTAGCCAGAAATCAATTGCGAAAAGGTTTCGCAATTGACTGGAAAATAAAATGCAAAGGAGAGATAAAATTGGGTTACTATTTTGACGACACCAGGTCGCTGTGGTCGTACGAGGGCGCAGATCCCAAGGCCGCCCTTTCATCGCTTGCCCACCGCTATATGGGGCAGAACCTCAAGCATGGGCTTTATATGCGCGCTTATACGAATGATGGTATCGTGAGGACTACGGATTACCGCTACAAGGTGGACTTTAACGAGATCTTCCCCGACGCCAAGGAAAAGGAATGCGTCTGGGCTTTTGCCAAGCTGTGGTTTGACGGAGAATCCTCGTTCGGCTACGATATAAACTGCTTCGGCCCCATGACCATGTACATGAACGGCGAGGTAGTGTACAAGTCCGACCTGTTCAAGGAGAGGTATTCCGAGACCTCGACCAGGGTATTCATAAACGCCAAGCCCGGCTGGAACGATATCCGCGTGCGCTTCCAGAAAACGAAGGCCGGCTTCGGCGGCCATTTCGGCACCTGGATCGGCAAGTGGGATCAGTATGTGCTTATGCCGACGGCGGAGCGCGACGGCCGCGAGGGCTGGATCTTCACCGAGCCGGTATCGCCCGATTACGTGCCGGAGTGCTACACCCTGGGCATGAGCGAGGCTGATTTCGATGTAAAGGTGTATCCCGATACCGCCTGGGACGACAGTGAAAAGGCCATGGGACAGATGCAGCGCATGTACGGGCTTTGCCCGGGCGGCTATGCCGTGGGCTGGAGCCGGATGTTCTTTGACGAGATCGGTACCCATACATACGAATTTGAGCTGGACGCAAAGTCCCCGGCGGCGGTCATCATAGACGGCAAGGAGGTCTATAAGACCGAGGGCGGCGTATCCAAGTTTGAAGTTGAGCTGCCGTTCGGCGAATACGATGTGCTTGTAAGATCGGACTGCGGCGATGGCTGGGGATATTCCTTAAAGCGTACCGATGGTACCCCGTTTAAAAGCGGCGCCCGCTGCAAGGGCACGGCCGACCCCTGGGTATATATCGGTCCCTTTGACGGGGATTTCTGCTTCCCGGCGGAAACGGCGCTTGACCTAAAGCACGTTGTCGGCGAGCCTAAGAGGTACTGGCGGCTGGACGAGAGGAATACATATGTGCGCCCCTATAACGAGAATACGCTCTACGGACGCTGGAATTATCCTTTGGGAGTTACCATGTACGGCCTTTTGCACGCGGCAAGGATACTGGGGAGCGACGACATGCTTTCCTATATAAAGGATCACGTGCAGCTGTGCTGCGATACGCTTGAGTATGCGCTCTGGGATAAGGAGCAGTACGGCGGAGCGACCTCCATACATAACCTGCTGACATCTATCGACAGCCTCGACGACTGCGGCTCCTTCGCCTCCATGATGCTGGAGGTAAACAAGTATATGCCCCTGGACGGAGTAGAAAAGGTGGCTAATTATGTCGGCGACTATATCTTCAACCATCAGGCGCGCCTGGAGGACGGGACCTTCTTCAGAAAGGAAATGATGCACCATTTCCACAACATGACCATGTGGGCGGACGACCTTTACATGAGCGTGCCGTTTTTGGTAAGATATTCCAAGTTCAAGAACGATCCCAAGTACATAAACGATGCGGCGCGTCAGTTCTTCGGCTTCAAGAAGCGTCTTTTCATGCCCGAGGAGCAGATAATGTCGCACGTATATGATTTCAAGTACGATTCCAAGACGAACGTTCCCTGGGGCCGCGGCAACGGTTGGGTAGTGTTCTCGATGACCGAGCTTTTGGCGGAGCTCCCGGACGATCATGAGCTGAAGGGCGACTTGATAGAATTTTTGAACACGCTGTGCGAGGGCTATCTGAGATTACAGGATCCCGAGGGAATGTGGCACCAGGTCATAAACGAGTGGGATTCCTACCCGGAGACCTCCTGCACCTCGATGTTCATCTACGCCTTCTCCCGCGGCATCCGCTACGGCTGGCTGAGAGATCCGGAGAAGTATGTGCGGGCGATCTATAAAGGCTGGGAGGCTATCACAAAGACGAGCGTCGATGCAAACGGTAATGTTTACGGCGTATGCCGCGGCAGCGAATTTAGCTTCATCTCCGATTATTACAAGTACGAGCTGGGCTGGAATCTAAACGATACTCACGGCACGGGCATTGTGATGCTGGCCGGTATCGAAGTGATACGCCTGGGCGAGTTTTTGAAGCAGTAAAACCTGGGATATTCTGGCGGGGACGGCAAAATTTCCCTGCCGGAATATGTTAGGAAGCTGTATATTTTGTGCAATTTTCGCACGAAAATTTATAAATAACAGAGTTCTATCTGAAATTTATAGAATTTGACCAAAAAAATTAAAAAAATTTATTGACAATACAACAAAAAAAGTGTACAATAAATTATGTAATTATCCGCGCCGATCACGGGGCAGAGCTGCGGGATTTGTTGATTTGTGCTTTAAAAAAGGATATCGTCCCTTTTTTAGGATGAATTGACCAAAAAATGCAGCAAAAACCTGTGCATTGCGTGGAAAATGCCGAAGTCCCCGGTTTGGAGATTTTGCACAATGGGGAAAGTGCACAAAAACCGTTCGGACATGGGGTCTTGGGAAAAATAATTCAAACTTTAGGAGGGTTTTTACATGGCTAAAGTCGCAAAAGTCAATGCAAGTCCCGCTGCCGGGACTTCAAGAAAGATGAAGACGTCAGCAAAACTCTGGAGAGATAAGTGGATGTATCTTCTGATGCTCCCCGGTTTTCTGTTCTTCATCATCTTCAAAATCATCCCCATGTGGGGCGTATTGATCGCTTTCAAAGACTACTATGCGGGTGTTCCTCTGGGAAATACTCCGTGGGTAGGCTTTGACAACTTCGTGCTTCTGTTCACGGCCGGCGGTTTCTGGCAGCTGCTTCGTAACACGCTTATCATCTCCGCGATGAATATCGTGCTTTACTTCCCGCTGCCGATCATCCTGGCGCTGTTGTTAAACGAGATCCGCGTTCAGTGGTACAAGAAGTTCTTGCAGACGCTCGTTTACGTTCCCCACTTCGTATCTATGGTCGTTATAGCGTCTATCACCTTCATGCTTATAAAGGTGCCCGCTACAAACGACGGGACCTTGGCAGGCGGCGCTTTTTATGAGATCATAAGGGCGATCACCGGCGAAGGTGTGGACATCATGGCTACCCCGACGAACATCTACTGGGTGCTCATCATCCAGACGATATGGAAGGAAACCGGTTGGGGAACGATTATCTTCCTGGCGGCTATCGCCGGTGTTGATGTTGAGCAGTACGAGGCGGCTATCGTTGACGGCGCTTCCAGATTCCAGCAGCTCATCTACATAACGTTCCCGGCAATTCTCGGAACTATCGTTACGATGTTCATCCTGAGAATGGGTTCGGTTCTTGACACAGGTTTCGAGCAGATAATCCTTATGCAGAACGAGCTTAACAAGTCCTACTCCGAGACGTTCGATACCAACGTTTACAACATCGGTCGTGTAGGCGGTAACTACGGTTATTCAACGGCCGTGAGCTTGTTCAAATCGGTGGTCAGCATCACCTGTATGCTGACGGCTAACGCCCTTGCTCATAAGGTTGGCCAGGAAGGTCTGTTCTAATAAAGAAAGGGGAGGAAATAGCAAATGATTAGTATTAAAAGAAGATCACTCGGAGATATAATCACCGACGTTGTGGTTTACGCACTCCTCACGATCATCGCCGTGGTAATGGTTATACCGTTTATCTACGTTATAGCCGCGTCGTTTGCGACTGAGGCGGAGATCAGAACAAGATCGCTGTTTATCATTCCGAACACCGTTACGCTTGACGCATACAAGCGTATATTCGATATGAACGATATGGGTGAAACCGTATTCCGTTCGCTCTTTATATCGATAGCCGTTACCGTAATAGGAACGTTCATAAACCTGTTCTTTACGACTACGATGGCTTATTCGCTGACAAAGAACGTAAAGGGTCAGAAGGCCGTTATAAAGATGGTACTTTTCACAATGGTATTCTCCGGCGGCATGATCCCGCTGTTCTTGGTTGTTCAGTACCTCGGTCTCTACGATACATATGCAGCCCTTATACTGCCGGGTGCCATCAGTGCTTACAATATGATCATCGTAAGAAACTTCTTCCTGGGACTTCCCGCAGGACTTGAAGAGGCTGCCTCCATCGACGGCTGCAGCGATATAGGGATATTTGTAAAGATAGTCCTTCCGCTGTCGATGCCAGTGCTGGCGACCTTCGGTCTGTTCTATGCGGTAGGTCACTGGAACAACTACTTCGGCGCATTGCTCTATCTTGCCGATACAAAGAAGTACCCGTTCACACTGGTACTGAGAAATATCGTTATGCAGGGTCAGGATCCGGAGGCGGCTGTAGACCCGAACAACCCTCCTCCCGAGGATACAATGAAGATGGCTATCATCGTTATCGGTACCGTCCCCATCCTTATCGTATATCCGTTCCTGCAGAAGCACTTCGCAGCCGGTGTTATGGTCGGCGCGATCAAGGGTTAATAAGAAAGGGAGGAATATATAACTATGATGAAAAAGAACGTAAAGAAATATGTTACGCTCAGCTGCCTCCTGGCAATCGCAGCCGGTGCGGTGGCAGGCTGTGCCCCCAAGGCGCAGACGCTTGACCTGAGCGTAGATCCCCCTGTTATAACCATCATGGGAAGCGCCTATCAGGCGCAGCCGGCAGAATCCGGCCCTGTTTTGGAGGCTGTCGAGGACTACCTGGGCGTAGACCTGCAGATAACCTGGACGGCGTCATCCGGTTACGATGAAAAGATCACCGCCACCATGGCTTCGGGCGAATACCCGATGATCATGCAGGTAGGTACAAGAAGCTCCAGCGTTATCCAGAACTCCCGTGCGGGCAGCTTCTGGGAGGTAGGCGAGGAGATGAAGGATGCTACAAAGTATCCCAACCTTTCGCAGGCCAATCCGCTGATCCAGCATAATATTTCTATCGATGGTAACGTTTACGGTCTCTATAAATCTAGAGACCTCGGCCGTAACGGTGTTTCCATCAGAACAGACTGGCTGGAGAATCTCGGCCTTGAGATCCCCAAGACGCTTGACGAGTTCGGCGAGGTACTGCGTGCCTTTACCGAGGACGACCCCAACCAGGACGGTATCCAGAATACATACGGTATGATCGTTACCGCTTACACAGGCCCCTTGGATAACCTGCTCGTTTGGTGCGGCGCACCCAACAAGTACGGCTGGGATGAGGAGAAGCAGGAGATACGTCCGGCTCACGAGTTCCCCGAGTACATGGAAGGCCTTGACCTGATGAAGACCTGGCTGGAGGCCGGTTACATCAACCAGGATATGGCTACCCGTTCCTCCGATAAGTGGGACGAAGACTTCTTGAACGGCCACGCCGGCGTTATCATCGACGTTGCAGACCGTGCAAGACGTTTGCAGACAAACATCGCTAAAATCGATCCTGATGCGACAGTAGGCGTATTCGGTTCCGTTGCTAAGGATGAAAATTCCGAAAGACGCGTGCTGCCGACAACCGGTTACAACGGCTTCTTCGTACTGCCGAAGGCTGCTCTTCCCAACGAGAGCGATATGCAGTACGTGCTTGGCGTTATCGACCGTATGCAGGATGCTACCGCGTCCGACCTTATGCAGTACGGTATCGAGGGTACGCACTATACGATCGGCGACGATGGCTACATCGTGCAGACACAGGATGCACAGCTTAAGCAGGATTTTGCTGACCTCAACCAGCTGCTGACATTCATGACAGATAACTCCAACATTAATGTTCCCTACGCCAACGAAACGGCTAAAGAGGTGGAGCTTGTTCTGGAGGACAACGCGCAGTATTCGGTGCCTAACCCGGCTGAGTCCTACGTTTCCAAGGCTTATTCGCTGAGCGGCCCGCAGCTTGACGCTGTTATCTCCCAGGCCAATATCGGTTATATCATGGGCAACCTTACTAAGGAAGACTGGTATTCCGAGATGGAACGCTGGGGCAACATGGGCGGCAACCAGGTCGTTAAGGAAATGAACGAGGCTTATCAGGCTGATACAAGCGAGTATAAGACCATCTACTAATAAAGATAGACAAACCGTCCCCTTATATGGGGACGGTTTTTGTTTTCTAAGACGGAAAAACGGGCTTGCAAAAGGCGTAAAACCGTGGTACAATATAGATGTATGTTTAACCATGGTCAAAAGCTGCGGCGGAAAAGGAGACCGCGCGTCAGCACACGAAAGGGGCAGAATAATGGATACCAAATTCCTTAAAAAGATCGACATAACAGCCGCTGGGCGAGGGTGTCGTATGTGGCTGGGAGATATCGACGGGGACGGCCGCATGGAGATAGTGATGGTGCAGCCGGACGGCGGTTTTGACGACCGCTACTTCCCGCATTCGGTAACGGCGGCCACCGCGTATAACCTGGAAGGGGAAATGCTCTGGCAGATCGGTACGCCCGATCCGGAGATATTCAGAAGCGGCGCCGATATCCCGGCTCAGATATACGATATAGATAACGACGGCAACAACGAATTTCTTTGCTGCATGGAAGGGGAGCTGCGGATATACGACGGTAAGACCGGCACTCTCAAGGAGTCGCATCCGCTTCCCAATAAGCACGCGCATGACTGCATAATCATCGCCGACCTCGAGGGGCGCGGCTATCCGCAGAATATAATCCTCAAAAACCGCTATCACCAGCTGTGGGCGCTGGACACCAACTATCAGGTGATGTGGACGTTCAAGGGCAATATCGGCCACTATCCCTGGCCGTATGACCTCGATGGGGACGGTCGCGAGGAGCTTATCGCCGGGTATACGGTATTGAACGGTGACGGCGATACGCTGTGGACGATAGATATGCTCGATCACGCCGACTGCGTATGGGTAGGCGACCTTGACCAGGATCCTACGACCGGCCCTGCTGTGCTTGTGGGCGGCTTGGATACCACGGCTCATACCTGGGATGGTAAGCTGATCTGGCGTTATACCGATACGGTGGAATCGCAGAATATCGCCCTCGGCAACTTCCGCCCCGATAACCCGGGCACGGAGATGGGCGGCCTCGACCGCATAGACAGAAGCGGCCCTGAGGGCAAGGACGGGCTCTTCCTCGTGGACTGCAACGGCAAGACCCTTTATAAGGAGGACAGGAAGGTCCCCGGCTGGAGCACCATCGCTACCGCGATCCACAACTTTGACGGCAAGGGTCACGACCACCTGCTGGCTTATAAGAGAAGCGGCCTGCCGGCGGCCATCTACGATGGTTATATGAACCCGGTGTTCACCTTCCCCTTTGACGGCCATATCATGTGGACGGATCTGATAGGAGACGGCCAGCCGCAGATACTTATATATAATGATGAAAAGATAGAGATATACTCGGCTAAGGATGTCGACCTGTCAAAGGCGGCTGTGCCGTATACGCGTCCGCAGCCCAAGCGGCTTTATGACTGGACGCGCTATTGGGGCAGCGAGATGGATCCGGCGCAGTATGCGGTAAATTACATCACCCATGATTTCTCCACGCAGGAGATAAAGCCCTGGGCATTGAAATGTGCGATGGGCGAGGATGAAACGGCCGCAGACCATATCACAAGAGCGGATTTTGTGGTGCTCCTGGTAAATGCACTGGGACTGCGCGCGTATGATTTCCATCACTTTAAGGACGTATTGACAAGAGATTATTTTGCATCCGCTGTGGATATCGCCAAGAAGCTGGGGATAGCCGAGGGAGAGGACGGATACTTCTTCCCCCGCCGCGATATAACGGCCGGAGAAGCGTTGGATATGCTCAAAAAGGCCGGCTGCACCGCCTGCACCGCCCTTGATAAGGACGCTCCCCTGACACGGCGCGATGCCGCCGCTCTTATCGCCGGCATATGCAAATAAACCGGTAAATGCTCCGATATCGCCAGTATTTCCCGGAAAATGCGCCAAACTTCACAAAAGAACAGTCCCCGAGCGTTCACAATATATACATTAGTGATGGTAAACAAAAAAACGGGTGAAAAAATATAAAAAACACTTGACAATCCATATGTTTGATAGTATAATTATAAAAGAAATCCATTTTATGATGAATCATAGAAGGTGTATAGGAGGTCAAAATGATGAGAAAATCAAAGAAGACGCTTGTTGTTTCACTCGCATTGGCAGCAAGCATGGCTGCTTCGGCTTTCTCCGCTTTCGCATTCAGTGACGTAAGCGATGGCGAATGGTATGCCGAGGCTGTGAACAGTATGTCTGCTAAAGGCCTTGTAAATGGTTATGAGGACGGTTCTTTCCGCCCCAATGACAACATTTCCAGAGCTGAAGTGGCAAAGATACTGACAACATATTTCAACGTAACAGCTTCCACTCAGGAAGAGATGTCCGATGTTCCGGCCGGCGCATGGTATGAGGACGCTATGAGAAAGGCTGTAGGAGCAGGCTACATGAAGGGCGACTCCGGTGCAGTTGTTACATATCGTCCTGAGGACAACATCACCAGACAGGAAGCGGCCGTTATGATCGTGCGCGCATTTGACTGGGATCCGTCAGGCAGTGCCAGCTTCACAGACAGCGCAGAAATCGCTGATTGGGCGGCAAATGCCATAGCTACTCTTGTAAACAAGGGCGTTATCAACGGTTATGAGGATGGTTCCTTCAAGCCGACAGCGGCTATAACAAGAGCAGAATTCTGCAAGATGTTCGATACAGCTATAACAGTTTCCGCATCGACAGGTGCGACAGCTACACCGGGCTTCATCCCCGGCGGCTCGACCGGCGGTGTTAATACATCGACCAACTCCGGTGGTTCGTTCCCCGGCGGCGGTGGCGGTGGCGGAATCGGCGGCGGTAATAACAACCAGGGTCTGACTCCGGCAACAGCTACACCCGTACCTTCGGCAACAGCTACACCGACAGCTGCTCCTTCAACAGAGCCGACAGCTGAGCCGACAGCTACAGCCGAGCCGATAACCGACGAGGATAAGGACGCTATCTCCACAATGGCTCCGACAGAGGAAGAGAAGCCGGCTATAGATGAGACTGTAGAAAACGTAGCTAACAACGTAGCAGACAAGGCTACAACAGTTGGCGAAAAGACAACAGCTATCGTAGAGGCTAACCGTGAGACAGCTATCAATGACGCTATAACAGCTGCTACCGAAGAGAAGACAAACGCTAAGGTAGAGGCTAAGGCTGAAGAGCTTGATAAAACTGTTGACGAGATTTTGGCTGATGAAGAAGTAATGGCTGAGATCAAGACCGAGGTTGCAGGCGAGATCGAAACAGAAAGAGCTGAGATCGAAGAAGCTGCGGTAGCAGAGCTGGAGACAGTTGCCCAGAAGCAGGCTGAGGCTCAGGCTGCTACAGATGCTGCATCAGCTTTCACCTACGGTGCTGTATACGATGCATTGAGAAGCTACAATGCAACTGTTGTAGAGGAGAACGAGACAGCTAACGTTAACCAGATAGTAAACACAGGCCTGGTACAGGCTATGTGTGAGGAAGACGCTGAAACAGAGGCTGTATATGCTCCCCACTACGCTTACACAATGATGAAGGCTCAGGAAGTTCTGGCCGACCAGGGAGTTAGCAATTACTCCAATAACGCTCTTATTGCAACGGTTGTAGAAGCTGTTAATACAGCGGCCGATAAGGTTATTTATGTAGCTAACGCTAGCGATGAAGCAGGCAGGATCCTTGCTTACAGAGCGGACTTTGCTTCCTTCGTAAGAGCTGAGATCTATCCGAAGATGGAGGCTAAGGCTCCCGAGGGTTACACAGCAGACCAGATGGCAGAGCTTCAGGATGCGGCAAGACTGGCAGCGCTTGATCTTCTGTTCAATGAAAAGGCTGTAGAGTACATTGAGTCGGTTGAAAATGTAACACCGGAAGTTCTCAGAACAGCTTATGTACAGTATGTAGCAGGTATTACCGAGTAATCCCGATAAGGATATTCAAGAAGCTCCCCTAATAAGGGAGCTTCTTTTGCGTATCGGAAAAATTAAATTTTTATTAATAAACAACACTGGGTCTTGAAGAAATGACGTGTATATGATATAATGAAACAGAATATAGGATATATTGTGTGAAAAAGAAAGGAATGACCGATAATGAAAAGGTGGCAGAAAGTCGTAACAGGTATAGCGGCGGCAGCCGTTGTTTTGGCAGCTGCGGGCTTTGGTACGTATAAGCTGTACATAGTGCCGAATATTTTGGAACCGGCGGCAGAAAAAGCAAGTGCCGTACTGGCTGACAAGGATTTCCAGGAAACGATGAACAGCATGGCGGCGGAATTGCAGGCGGAGGGACTTTTGGATGAAGAGGTATTCAATAAGTATTTTGCCGATGCGCAGGAAACGTCAGAGCCGCTCTCTGTTATCCTTGGCACAGCTGTGCCGGAGGAAGAGATAGCGACTATAGAAGCGGTGGCCGGCGATATGGGCGTGAATATATCCCAGGTTGCCAAGGGCGATGAACCGATAACGAACAATAACGCCTGGGAGCTGAAAGACAAGCTGGCCTCAAGCGGTGTATCGGAAAGCTCTATAAACAAGGTAACTTCGGCAATGGAGATCGTCCCCGATCCCCCGGCAACAGAGCGTCCGGCGGACACTTCCGGCAGCTCATCCAATTCAGGCGGTAAGAGCGAAAGCAGCAAGAATGAGAGCAGCAAGAGCGAGGACAGCAAGAATGAGAGCAGTAAGAGCGAGGGCAGCAGCTCCGGTGACAGCAGCTCTTCGGAGGTATCGGGCGATTCGGCCTACGAGCGGATAAAGAACGCGGCCAGCGCGTCTGAATTTGCCGCAGGAGCCGCGATCCTGGGCAAGATAGACGTAGGCACGGTGATGAGCCTGTACAATTCTGACCGGGCGGCCTGCAAGGAATATATAACCTCGCGCCTGTCAGCTTCAGAGATAAGTACGGCGTTGGCTCTTTACGGAAAATACAGCCATTTACTTTAAGATACACAAGGAGAACAGATGGTACCTGTTGAGAAAAACAGACTTTATACAATAGAGATAACTGATCTGGCGTCCGATGGGAACGGCATCGGCCGGGTGGAAGGATTTGCGGTATTCATACCGGCCACCGCTCCCGGGGATGTAGTGAAAACGCTTATAGTTAAGGTAAACAGGAGCTGTGCCTACGGCCGGGCGGAGGAGATAATAAAGCCTTCTCCGCTCCGCCGGAAGGCGGAATGCCCGGTATACAGAAGATGCGGCGGCTGTCAGCTGTCGCATATTTTGTACGCTGAACAGCTGCGGCTGAAAAAGCGTTTCATTGAGGACGCTATGCAGCGATTGGGCGGCTTTAAGGGGCTTTGCGCAGAGGAGATCATCGGCATGGAGGAGCCGCGCCGTTACCGCAATAAGATGGTGTTTCCGATAGGGAAAGACGATGAGGGAAGGACCGTCTGCGGTTTTTACGCGCCGCGGTCGCACCGGATAATACCGCTGGAGGACTGCCTTTTGGGCGCGGAAGAATCTTCGCGGGTGATGCGGGCAGTGATCGCCTATATGGAGGAGAGCGGCGTTTTGCCGTATGACGAGGAGTCGCATACCGGCCTTGTGCGGCGTATATTCGTGCGTACAGCGCGGGCGACCGGGCAGCTGATGGCGGTCATTTCCATAAACGGCGACAGCCTGCCGCAGCCGGAGCTTTTGCTGCGCAAGCTGGATTTTGCCGACAGCGTGATATTGAATATAAATAAGAAAAGGACAAATCTTGTGCTGGGAGATAAGAACGTTACTCTTGCCGGACGGGGATATATAGAGGATGTTCTTATGGGGCTGCGGTTTGAGATTTCGCCGAACAGCTTTTTCCAGGTCAACCCTGTGCAGACGGAGAAGCTCTATGAGAAAGCACTTGAATACGCCCAACTTTCGGGGAAGGAGCGCGTCATGGACGTGTACTGCGGCATAGGGACGATATCGCTGTGTGCTGCTAAAAACGCCCGGTCAGTCATAGGAGTGGAGGTCGTCGAAAGAGCGGTAAGGGATGCGGTGAAAAACGCTGAAAGAAACGGCATAGATAACGTGAGATTCTTTGCCGCTGATGCCTCGGAGCTTGTGCCGAAGCTCATAGCCGAAGGCGAGACCCCGGATGTTGTCATACTCGATCCGCCCAGGAAGGGCAGCGACGAGAGAACGCTTGAGGCGATCGCCGCGGCCGCGCCGGAGCGCATCGTCTACGTCTCCTGCAACCCGGCCACGCTTGCCAGGGATGCGGCGTATCTTAAACAGCGCGGATACGCCCCGGTAAGGATGTGCGGAGTGGATATGTTCCCGGATACGGTGCACGT
>CAYNRX010000048.1:0-11253 GCA_964399965.1 uncultured Lachnospiraceae bacterium
GTCGAAGATACTTGGCGGGAGACCGCCCGGGAAAATAGATCGTTGCCGGATCAATCGGAGGCTTGTCGTTGACAAGCCTTTTTTTCTTTTTTAGAAAAGCTTTAGGGAGGAATATGGTATGAAATGTAAATATTGCGGACAGGAATTAGCTGGTGACGAATTATTCTGCGGAAACTGTGGGACAAGGATAGACCGGGCTGAAAGCGAGACTTTGGTTCGAGATTATCCGAAAACCGAAAAGCAAAAAAATTACACTATGATAGCAGTGATAATTGCATCGGTGGCGGTGTTGTTTGCGGCGTGTGCGGGTATTGGTTATATTTTTATACATGATAATAAAAATAATGATGAGCAAATACTGGCCGCTGCGGTTAGTACATCCCCCGCAGTTACACAATCTCCGCAGGTGAGCCCGACCCCGACGATACCACCTACCCCAAATGTTGTATATGTGACACCAGAGCCTACGGCGCAGATAATATATGTGACACAAGAACCCGGGAAAGAACCTCCGACTAGAAGGAATTATTCCGTTGTTAGGACGCCGGTATATGACACATATTATGACAGCGACTTTAATTTCAGCTGTCAATACCCAGAACACTTTAATATGTACATAGACAGCAATAATGAAAACCGTTATACCGTAAGCGCTCCTGATGGGACGGCAGTTCAGAAGATATATGCGCGCAGCAATGCGGATGGATCTTTAACGGTGGACAGTGCACTGGCGGATTTTAAGCGGAGCGTTGGCGGTCGTGTGGATTATGAAACGAGTGGCAGCGACTATTTTGCAGTACGAATGAAAAATGGGGAACGGTATTATTACAAATATTGCAAATTCAAAAACGGCAGGGTCATAGGTTTTGAATTTGACTTTGATGCGGATCTATTCGACGTCTATGACGGATATATAAATGATATTTATAATAGCTTGAAAATAAGATAAGTCTTAGGATTTATAACAAAAATACAATTTTTTTCAAATAAAATTGAAATTTTTCTTGACAAATAATACGTTTTGTGGTAAACTAATCTAGTAATCATTCATGCGGAGAAGTATCGAAGTGGTTATAACGGCCCGCACTCGAAATGCGGTGTACCCTAACGGGTACCGTGGGTTCGAATCCCACCTTCTCCGCCATATGGGGGTATAGCTCAGCTGGGAGAGCGCTTGCTTCGCATGTAAGAGGTCAGGAGTTCGATCCTCCTTATCTCCACCAAAAAGAGAAAAGAGACTGTAAAAAAACATAGTCTCAAAAAAGGACTGAAATCTCTACGATTTTTTTGAGATTTCAGTCCTTTCTTTTTAGTATAAAAGCATTGTGCGCAACTAGGGCTGGGCGGAAAAATGTTGGAATATGCTGAAACATAAGTAAAAAGCTAACTGCGGACTTTTGCAGCTGACGACCGACAAACGCCGCTCGGAGGCACTGAGGTTTTATAAGCGGCTCGGTTTTGTCGACAGCTATGAAGGGCTTAAGAAACGGTTATGAAAAAGGCTTGAGTTTTTACTCAAGCCTTTTATATCAATTTCTTAAACAGCGACCTCATATCTCACGTATCCACAAAGTGGTTTTTGCACATCGTCCCAGAGGAAGGCGGAAAGTACATATCTTCCCTCCGGCATACTGAATGTGCCCGAGGCAGCGGAGGATACTCCCAGCAGCCTGCCGACCGCGCCGTTACCATCTGATTCGTAGATGCCGACATAGAGGTTTTGGGCCGGATCTGCATAGCCGCCTATGGAATAGGTCACCTCATTGCCGGATACCTCTACATTGTCAAACCAGATCTGGTCGTAAACATTCTTGACTTGTTCAGAGGTCAGCGCATAATCATAAAGCTTAAATTCATCTATCATACCCTGCGAAAATTCAAATTCACCGTTAGTCATCCAGTTGGCTTTACCGATATAAGCAACAGAGCTTGTGCCCAGCATATCGCTAAGCGCCACTGCCGTGGCTACTGTAGATACCTTTTCGCCGTTTATGTCGAGCGTATATGAATCATCGCGGTGAACGACAGCTACATGCTTCCACTGGCCGCTTGGATAGGAAGATGCTGCCGAAGCCGGGCGTTCGATATTGTTGCTGTTATACCTTTCCGCCGTTATCTTGGAGCCGCTGTCAAGAACACCGACGTATTTTTCTGATTTATACGTCTGCGCAGAATCGTTAGGGGCGGCATAGAACCACCAGGACTGTGCGTCTGCTTTCGACCAGAACGATACCGTAAAGCTGTCAAGCCCGGACAGAAGGCTGGAGCCGTCCTCCTTGGAAAGGGCGATAAACTGCGTGCCGTCAAATACGGCTGCCTTACCCTTGTGGCCGTCATCATACGTCAGCTGCCCGTTAAGCGTTGCTGCACCGGCTTGGCATGAGAGATTTTCGTTGTCGAAGTCAAGACTTAAAATAAGCTCTCCTTCCTCCGGGATTTCTGCGTCCGTAAATTCCTTTAACAGCCTTTCGTATTCTTCCATCGTTATCGGCATTACTGTGCCGTGGCGGTATGTGGTATCAAAATTGAAATCTGCCGCCGAGGTAAAGCTGCCCGTTGCAATGTCGTCAGTTACAAACGGCTTGTAGCCTTGACTCTTCGAATAGTAATCCAGCAGCAGGCACCAGGTATCCTCGCCGTTTAGTTTATAGGCGGTTGGCCCCTCATAGCCGGTAACTGTATTTCCTGCCGTGCCGTTGAGCGTATAGGTGGCTACTTCCGTAAACGGTCCGTCAAGGGCAGTGCTCTCCTCCATGATAACAGAAGACCGAGACTCATTTTTGGTGAAACGGTAATATTTCCCCTCATGCTTGAGGAAAGTGGTATCGATATTGCTCACAGCCGTACCGGCGGCAATATCGGCTTCGGTCGCATCATCAATGTATATCTCCGGTTCTGTAAAATTCTTAAAATCACGCGTATAGCTTCTGTATACTCGCTGATACGTATAATCGTCATCCGCTACTTTTGACGCCCAGAACACCATATACTGCCCAGTCGCATCATCGTATATCGACTCCGGCGCCCAGGTACAGCCTGCATTATCGGGAGCTATCTGCACGAGCCGCGCCTCTGACCAGTTTACCAGATCAGTCGACTCCCAGATAACTATCGACTTGCTGCCGGATCTCTGGCAGGTAGACCAGCGATCATCGTCTCCTCTGCGGTTATATATCGACAGATCGGTAGCGATGAGGAAGAATTTGTCTCCTTCCGGTGACCGTATGATATGCGGGTCGCGCACGCCGCCCTCGCCGACGTCGCTTGTAAGTATCGGCTGCATATTGTTGAGCGTCTGCCAGTTTGAACCATCTCTTGATACAGAGAAGTATACCTGCTCGTCAGCAGCGTTTGCCTCCCTGCCTACGAAATGAACAAATAGATATGCCTGCATATCATCCTCCGTCTTGTTTTGGGCAGCAGCCTTGACTGTTACCTCATATTCGCGCCGAACGCTTTCATCCTCGTACGTCGCCTGCAAGGTAAGCGTTACGGCCGTATCCTCTGTCGGGCGAGTTACCTCGCCGGTAGAACTGATGACGCCGGGATCGGAGGACGTCCATTCAAGGTTCACACCGTTATAATCTGATGGCATATAAAGATTGCCATATACCTCTTCCGGCGGACGCACTGCCGAAAGAGCCTGGCTCACAGCGGCGTTGTTCCCTGATACCCAGATCTCTATCTCCGCGATATTGCACAGGTAATCCTCGGATTTATTGTTGTTGTAATTTTGTGTGCCATCGGGGACAGTGTAACGGATATAACGGTAGGTGCTGTCGGCGGTCTCTGCCGTCATATCTTCTGTATAGACGTATTTCATCACATTCCCGCTCGGACGTGTGGGAACGGTATATATCGTCTCCCAAGATTGGCCGTCAGTTGAGCCCTGGAACATGCCGTCTATCATTCGCCATTCATATCCGGCGCGCGGAGCGTAGCCTATCGCGCCGATCATGTACTCCTCGCCAAGGTCAAAGCATACGTAGCCGTTAGCCAGACCGTCGAAGTATGTGGAGAGATTTTGGTCAGCCGTTTTTTCATAATTAGCTGAGGCGGTATTGTTCCACGATTCGGAACCGCTTATCTGCTCAGAGGTAAATGTGAGCTTATGGATATTCATTATCCTGACCGTAACGGAGCTTGACCCGAGGGATGGACTTTGGGCTGTTATCGTTACCGTGCCCTCCTTTACCGGCGTCAAAAGACCGTTTCCATCAATAGTAGCGATAGTCTCGTCAGATACCGACCAGCTGACCGCAGAACCATCGCTTGTATCGGCAGTGTACTGCTCGCTTTGGCCGATCATTGCCCGTTCAGCGCCGTCTATTGCTATATAGCCAGTACCTTCGCCGTCACCCTCGATAACAAAGGTGGTGACAGAGTTGGCAGGCAGCTTGTAATTGAAGACTTTGTCAGCGACTGTTGCCGTGCCAACGTCAGCCCAGTGCTCGCCGCCGTTGATGGAGCCGCTGGTGCGGATCACCCGGGCGTCCGTTCCCACTTTGGTGAATGCAGACATATCAAAGGTATAATCCTTTGTAACGCCATCGGTGTTTACGGCAACGATCTTTATGTCGCCGCTGTCTTTGTTATACGCTGCAAGCGTAGTGGGAGAAGAGGCGATTATTGTATCGCCAGGCTCTATATAGCGCGTGAACTGGCCGAATACGTAGTATTTCTGGCTAAGCTCAATGACCTCGTTATCGTGGTCGGCAAGGCCTATGCCCCAGAGACCGCCGTCATGGTTTAAGGTGGTATTGGCCTCGGAATACACCCTCTCGCCTGTCTTTGCATCGATATAGTAGAAATCAGCATCATGGTGAGAATCGATAATATCCCAGATTATCCAAGCTGCGGGCTGCATTCCATTCATATCGTTGAGTATCCAGTTGGCAAGATTTAGACCTGCGCCCATGTTGCCGGGATTAGTGCCGACAACACCGCCGTTGTCTACTTCGCTCATCCACAGCGTCTTACCTGTCTCCATCACCCGCTGCTTAAGCTCTGCCCTCTTTGTACCGCCATAGGTATGGGTATCGACTCTGCCCAGAGCCTCCATAGCCTCGTCCGAAAGCGCGTTAAGGCTGGTGATGGCGGTGTCGACACTCGTCTCGTCCGTACCGGCAACGATAACGTCCGTAAGCCCTTTAGCATCCAGAGCAGCCCTGGTGGCGGTTATCATCTTTGACTGGCTCACTCCCGGTGAATAATGGCAGCCCTCCTGTTTGTAGCTGTTTGCTCCCCAATAGGTGGTATCAGGCTCGTTCATCGGTGAATAGCTTTCAAATGTTATGCCAAATTCGTCACGGAAGTGCTTTGTCACCTCGGCGATATATTCGGCAAAGTTCTCATATTGATCGCTTCTTAAATTGTCATTACCCGCATTTTCAGCGCCGGAGGAACAACCGGAATTGGTCATGAAATACGGCGGGGAATTGGAAAAGCCTTCAACGTACAGGTCGGGATTTGCTTTTAGCGCAGCCAGTGCAACATTGCGCTGGTTTTCATCCGCCGTCCAGTCGTAGACGATGTTTCCCTCCTCATCAAATCCGGTGGCATAGCCCGGCACCTTGGAATCGGAGCGCGTGATATGGGTATGGCTTGGATCATCGCCGCCGCCGATATTATAGCGGGCAATGTCAAGGCTCAATCCCTCATCTGAGAAGAACAGTTCCGCCGCCTGTTCTGTGAGCTTTTCGCTGTAGCCTATGCGGTTTGCCCACCAGCAAAGGCTTGTGCCCCAGCCTTCAAATTCTCCGTTGTTGAATGGAGACGCATCCGCCGGGTTAAGACGCACGACTTCATCCGAAGCTGCCGAGATCGTCAGCGGCATAACACCCTGCAAGGGGAGCATGGCAATAGCAGCCGTTACTGCCAGCAGCTTTTTGGACAGTTTTTTCATAAACAACATCTCCCTCTCTTAAAATTTTACTGACTGCTGTCTATGATGATATTGTAACAAAAAATCGCCCGGATAACTATCAGAATTTTAAACAGTTTGTCGCTTTTTTAATCTATAATTTCATTCCCGGAAGTTCTCTTTTTGATATATATTCCGGTACTGACGCGGTGTAAGACCGGTGCGTTTTTTAAAAAGGCTGGTAAAATGGCTTTGGGAGCAGAAAGCGAAATAGGCGCTTATCTCCTGTATCGTGTAACGGGAGTATTTGAGCATATTTTCACACATTGACAGCTTTTCATCAAGGATATACTCGGTGAGCGTTTTTCCTTCGACCCGATGAAAGAGGGAGGAAAGATAATTGGGATGAACGCCGGCGTCACGGGCTATATCAGCGATAGCGATCCTGCTGTGCAGATGGCGGAAAATATAATCCTTGGCTTTGTTTATAGTCGGATTATATACCGACGGCCTGCCGCTTGCATTGACCTTTTCCGCAAAAAAGAGCTGAGCGGAATGTATCGCAGAAATTACGGCTGCCGGTTCCGAAAGTCCTTCTATGCGCCTGATGAATACGTCAGTCATGGAAAATACCGCCTCCGCATTGAGCCCGCCCTCTATCGCACTGCGCGATGACAAAGTGATAACGGCTACGGCCAGGTTTTTGGCATTGCGCAGCGGATCATTGGCAAGGGTTCCTATTTCTCCGTAATATTTTTCCCTCCAGCAGCTTTTAAGTTCCTTGATGTTGCCTGTGCGTATGCTTTCTTGCTCGCGCTTTTCCTGGCTGTAGGGGTTATGCGTTTTTTCGGTCTCCTGCTCGGCAAATATATAAGACGAAAGCTCGGCTGAGCTGTCCGGAAGGGAAAGGTACTCTTGAGGACAAGGGGAATTATGGGTGCATTCCCAAAGAAGAGAAGCCGCTGCCGGGGCTGTATCATTATCCAAAGGCCCGCAGGCAATGGCATACTCATCCGTTCGTATAACGGCATACAGTCGGAAATCGGTACGCACAAAGCAGGAGTCAACCGAGGCGTCAGATGCAGCTGCGGCCAGAGCCTGTACCTGTGCAGGCTCCGATCCCTGAGACCGGCAAAGGATACTGCCGTCGGCGGCAATGACAGCGATGGGGGCGTTTGCAAGTGTGGAAATGCTGTTTATAAGTGTTTGGCTTATCATGGCGGTCTCCTTGTTTTATAAAAAGTAGATAATTGCAGAACGCAATAGCGTTTTACAATTATTCTCTTAGCCAGAAATCAATTGCAAAAAGGGTTTTGCAATTGACTATTATAAAAAGAACCGCATTGCCTTACCCCTAAAGCAATGCGGTCTTCATATTTTCTTTATTGTTATACCTGTCTGTTCCCTAAGAACATCTATAGTATACCATATAGCCGCTGTCCGGTCAAGGCGTTCGAAGGAATTTTGGCAGGCATTTCGATAAAAAGGGACGTTTTTTGAGTGAATATGACAAATATTACAAACATTACAGCGCAAGAATCAGGGGTTTGGCGGAGTTATATGCAAAAATAGTCGAACGCTGTAATATTTGTAATAATAACGTCATAATTGTGCGAAATGCACAAAAGGATATCCTTGGATGCTGATAAATACTTGACCTTAGACAGAAAGTATAGTATAATATTGTCAATAAAGAACTTTTATTTTCTTCATTAGCCAGAAATCAATTGCGAAAAAAATTTCGCAATTGACTAAATAAAGAAGTTTTAGAACGGGGGGACACGCTTTGAAAATCTGGAAAGGAATGTGCTGCATAGGCGCCGCGCTGTTATTGGGAGCCTGCTCTTTCGGGGGCGGCGATGCTGAAACGGAAGTATATCCCGGAGGAATATTCTACAGCGATAATATGACGCTTACGGTAGACGGCGCAGACTGCCCGGTGTATGAGGTAGGAGGGCGCGCGGCCGTGGCGATAGAGGACATATTGACGCACGGATTCAGCGCAGATACAGATACAGTGGAAAAGTCTTCCGGAGATAAACAGCAGCTGCTGCTTTTGAGTAAGACCGGTGAGAACGAGAACACAGAGGAGGCCGTGCAATTTCTGGACGGCAAGGACGTGGGAGATATCACGGTATATATAAACGGGAATTATATAGAGCTTTACGAATCAGACGGAAAGCTGTGCGCATTGCTGGACGTTATAGGCAACGCTTACAACAGCACCCTCAGAGACAGCGGAGTATCGGAGGCTTATATGGCCTCCTCCTATAATGGTGAGGATAACAGTGCTGTATTGGATACCGAGTACGACCGTCTGCCCAAGGCTGACGACACGATAGAGGAGTTTAAAGCCAAGGATCCCATCTTCACACAGGAAATAGTGCGTGAGATAGAAAATGATGATTTTACAATAGTACAAAAAAACATTTATTATGATTTTTATAAAACACGGGAAGAGGTACTTAAGGTAGATAAAGAGGGACGGGCGTTCTATATCGGCTCGGTATTTTCTGACCTTTACGGCATCTCTGCGGTAGATGATCTGGAATTTGACGGTGAGAAGCTACGCTTTTCGGGAATAAGAAACGGCGAACGCGGCTGGTATGCAGCAGATATCGATACCGGCAAGCCCGAGGAATGTCTTCCGCATACGAGCTATGAGCAGAAGGTATCTGAGCTATCTCCCATGTGGCAGGCGGAAACAGACAGAGGTGGATTGTTCGTTATTGAGGAAAACGGCCGGCAGCGGATAATATTGATAGACCGCGAGGGCTTTACGCATTACATTTCACGGGATATAACAGCAGGGAAGGAATTTTCCCAGATAACAGATATAGAGCTTACGGAAGAAGGACTGCGATTTAGCGGAGATTCTGAAGAGTATTTAGTCGATACAGAGACCGGCGGCGTGATCGGCGATACGATATACTCCGATCCGTCAACGATAATACTTGACGGCGTACATATCCAATCCTATGAGATCGGAGGAAAAAAGGCAATACGCGCCGAGGATCTGGTAAACTGCGGCTTTAACATTGTGAGTGATGATCAGGGGATAAACCTTGTCGAACAGGAAATAGCAGAAAGCCGTACCGACTGCGCCGGACTTGGACGCACAGAGATAGGTCGGGCGCAGAAAACGAAGAGCCGCGTCCGCTTTAACGGTATGACTATTCCCTCCCTGGAATGCGGCGGAAGCCATTATCTGCTTATTGACGATCTGTGCGGATTTAGGACCGAATATAACAGCGAATGGGGATATTCGGACTATAATATGAAGCTCACGGAAGAGGCTGGAGTTTTAAATATAGAGCTGTTCCGCTTGGGCGGTATGAAGGACGGCGAATATGAGCGGCTCAATGCGATGGTATCAGAGCCGGAATTTGGTCTTTACACCGAAAGCCGCGAGCTGGAAGCTCCGTATTTCGGGGCGAAGCTCGAACCACAGAGCGGTGTTTATGCAGGCATGAACGGCGATGGCATGGTTCCGCGCGGACAGCTGTCGGCAACGCTAAATTACTTGGAATTTGACACCTATCAGACCGAGGTTTACCGTATAAACAGTACCTATATTGAGGATATGGACTGCTTATGCATAGTGCCGTGGAATATCACCGACCTGTCGCTTGTATACGATAATGATGAATATATGCGTTATACGCTTGATAAGCTGAAAGCATTCGGCAAGCCGATGATAATACGCTTTGGAGCGGAGATGAACGTCAGCCAGATAGGCGATATGCCTGCGGCCTATGTAAACGCCTTCCGCAAGGTGTCAGAGCTTATTCATGCGGAGTACCCGGAATTTGCCGTAATGTGGTCGATAAACGACCTGGGCGGACTGAACAAGCCGACGGCTTATTACTATCCCGGCGATGAATATGTGGACTGGATAGGCGTATCCTCGTTTATGAAAAAGCATTTCATGGCGCAAACAGGAGCGGATAGGGCTACTGATGTATATTTTATGACGGGCGATTTTGCTTATCACACAAATGCGCTTAAAAACGTAACTCAATTTATGCGGGAAAACGGTATCCAAAAGCCTCTGGCGATAAGCGAGGGCGGTACGGCAACATCGCTAAATTATGAAAACGGCGGTGAGATCGACGAGTGGTCACAGCGTCGTATGGAAAATATGTACTGGTACGTCCCGATGCGATATCCGGAGGTGAAGCTGATAGATTACTTTAACCGCTCTACAAGCAGTGAGGCACAGTCGTATGATATATCGTCAAAGAAAGAGCTTGTGGATATTTTTGAGGAGGCTACCACAGCAGGTATGTATCGGAAAAGCTACAGCGAGGGAGCGGAGTTTACTTTTGTGAACGCTGTCGGTAGGACGTATCAAGCTGAGGATATGATCCCGCTTTATACGTTTGCTTATGTACCTGAGGAGGATGTTTCCCGGGTGGCCTATAGCATTGACGGTGCGCTTCTGGCTGAATGTACCGAGGTGCCATACCGGTATGAAATGGATATTTCGGAGCTTGCGGAAGGCGATCATTTATTGAGTATCGATGTAACTGCCGGTGATATGGTCTTTCAGCAGAGCCATATGGTAAATAAGACCGGGAATGAGGTAAATATCACAGAAGCACAGTGAAAGTCCGGCAGTATTTACAGCCGTATGAAGATAAAAAAACATTGATCGAAACGGAGGAATTAACGTGAAAAGGAAAACGGCCGCAGTTTTAGCGGCAGCTTTGGCAGCATTTGCTCTGCCCGTATCGGCGGCAGAATTTAGCGACATACCGGCGGAGGATGCAGCTCTTAATAGTGCTCTTGAGCGATTGGGCGATATAATGGAGGGCTTTGAGGACGGGACCTTCCGCCCGGAAGAAACGCTTACCAGGGCGGAGCTGGCAAAAATAACAGCTTCGGTAAAAACAGCAGAAAACATCCGGGAATACAGTGATGTTTCACCTGAGCATTGGGCATACGAATGGATAAGCGCGACCCCATATTTCGTAGGTTTTGAGGACGGAACCTTCCGTCCGGAGAATGCGGTAACTAACGCTCAGATGACAGCGGTGGCAGTGAGGCTGATAGGAAAGGAAAACGAGGCTGCAAGCAGGTATACATCACAGGACGAGGGCGAAGCCATACCGGTGTATCCTGACGGCTATATGCAAGCGGCAGCATCGTACGACCTGCTTGATGGGACAGAAGAGCTGATGGTGGAGGAGACGGTGACAAGGCGCAACGCGGCGGTTATCATCGCCAATGCGCTGGATATGGCGGATCTATAAAAGGTAATAGGACGCAAATTTAGCATTAAGGATTATTCGAAAATTTTATAAGACCTCCAAAATGGGCGTGCGAAATTTTTTCGACGCGGCGGAAAAAGTTGTGTAAAAAGTATAAAAACGAACCTCCTTGGTGAA
>CAYNRX010000049.1:0-11184 GCA_964399965.1 uncultured Lachnospiraceae bacterium
TCGTCAAAAATTGATTGAAATTCGAGGGTTTCACCCTCGAGCTCCCCAGAATAATAAGGGAATAATTGGAAAACGCTGTCGCGTTTTCCAATTATCTATTATAAATAAAAATTACTGACCTCTTGCCTCTTTGATCTTTGCAATAAACTCTTTTGCCGTAGCCGTGATAGCTGCATAATCGCCGGTTTTCGCGCCCTTTGTCAGCGATGAACCTGCGCCTACTGCTACCGCACCGGCCTTGATCCACTTGTCAACATTGTTTACATCAACGCCGCCTGTAGGCATCAGTCTGGCCTGCGGAAGCGGACCTCTTACGTCCTTGATGAAGTTGGGGCCTACGATATCGCCAGGGAATACCTTGCATATTTCCGCACCCGCTTCCATAGCGCGGATGATCTCCGTAAAGGTCATCGTACCCGGCATATACGGTACTGCATAGCGGTTACAGAGCTTGGCGGCCTCTGCGTTGAAGCCGGGGCTTACGATAAAGTTAGCGCCTGAAAGGATAGCCTGTCTTGCCGTTTCCGAATCAAGCACCGTACCTGCACCCAGAAGCATCTCGCCCTTGGTGTACTTAGCAGCCAGAGCCTCTATTACTTTATGTGCTCCCGGAACTGTGAATGTCAGCTCGATCGAGGGGCAGCCGCCCTCCAAGCAGGCGTCAGCGATCCTGATAGCCTCCTCTCCGGTGTTTGCACGGACAACGGCAACCAGGCCGGCGTCTGTCATTTTAGTCAACACTTTTTCTTTTTCCATCATACTTCTCCTCTCTGTGGTCGGCGTTTAAGAAAATCCTTTTCCTAAAACCCTTATTACATATTATTTTATCACAAGTCAAGCTGTTTTGCAATATTTTTTGTGAAAATTTTGCATTGTTTTATATGTTTTTCATTCTATTTCCGGCCCTTGCCCAAATTCAGACGGCTCTGCCCAGGAACGCGTTATCATGCCCTCTTTAAGCTGGAAATAAAGCTCGATAAACGTCGCCTCTACATACGGATTCACGAACAGCACACCAATACCGAATGCCAATATTCCCAACATATTCCAGCCGATAAATGAAAGCTCCAGTATAAAGGCATTCATTTTATGTCCGTACATCATATCACGGCTCAGCCGCAGGGCGTCCTTGTATTCTATATGCGGATTCTCCGCCAAGATGTAATCTACCATCAGGTATTCATAGCTTTTTACTATCCCGGGAATAATAAACACCAGCGTCCACAGGAAGATGTACAGATTCTTCATGAAGCTGACCTTTACCACATTCTTATACTGGCCGCGCTCAAAAACGCTTGTTATATAGGAAAAATTCTTATCATCTCCACGCAGCCTTATAATGAACCGTTTGCAGCCCACAATAAGCGGAGAGAACAAGAAAATGCTTATCGCTATCCCTGCAAGCACCGCCACTAAAGCCATAATGCCCACCATCGCGATCCCCAGGATCACAGCCTCCGTCCCATATTCGCCAACCATCTGCGTATATGTCTGCTGTGTTTCACTTACATTATACGTCTGCACACTTACAGCTGAGCTGTTGGCTCCGCCGCCGATAACCGCCAATATCGTTGTCGCTAAAAATATATACCAATACCATTTTTTCAATACCGCCTTGGCACGCGTTTTAAGCTCCGCCCTTTCCCAGATAACATTCATCACGCGTCCTCCTCTCTGTACTCACGCTGGCCGCTTTCATAAAGATCATTGCCCCGGCAATCCATTAGTACCACGGCCGGAAAATCCTCCACCTCAAGCCTCCTTATAGCCTCAGTCCCCAGATCGTCATAGGCAACGACCTCTGCGCTTTTTATGCATTGGGCGATAAGCGCCCCCGCTCCGCCGATAGCTCCGAAGTACACACAGCCGTTGCGCTTTATCGCCTCAACGACTTCGCCATTCCTGGCGCCTTTGCCTATCATCGCCCCCAGCCCGTTGTCAAGCAGCAGCGGCGTATATGCATCCATTCTTCCCGCCGTAGTAGGTCCGCAGGAGCCTATAACGTCTCCCGGCTTAGCCGGGCAGGGGCCGGCGTAATATATCACCTGATCGCGAAGCTCTATCGGAAATCCTTCCCCGAGCGAATGCATCTGGGCCATACGCGCGTGCGCCGCATCCCTGGCCGTGTATATCACGCCGGAAATAAGCACAGAATCGCCGGCCTTCAGCTTTTCCCTTTCCGCTCTTACAAGCGGTACAGTTATTCTTTTTTCCATTATTCCTCCTCCGGCAAAAGTCCCGGTATCTCCGGCAAATGCCTTACATCCTTTAATATATGATCCGCGCCGTTTTCACGGAAAAACCGTTCTGCCGCCGCGCCGCTTACACCGGTAAGCACAGCCGCAAAATCCGCGCCCATAGCCTTTGCGGCCAGCATATCCGCCCCGGCGTCACCGACTACCAACGTATCGGGAAACGAAAACTTTCCCTCCGCCGCCTGCTTATCAGGGAAGTCTTTCCCCAACCGCGCTTTTATGAACATATAGGGATGAGGTTTGGTAAGATTTTTTTCCAGGCACCTCTCTGCCGCCTGCACATCGTTATATGTTATAAATGAATCCCGGTCAAAATATCTCAGTAATCCCCAGCTTTTGAGCGGATAATATATCTCATCATACGGCCTGCCGGTGCCCACTCCCAGCCGGATACCGGCTTTATTCAGCCGTTTCAGCAGAACCATCAGCTCCTCTTCGGGCACCAACGGCCGCTCCTCATTGAGAAGACCCGTCTTGCCGCTCCTTTGCGGCCTTTTGCTATAGTTTTTAAAAAACAACTCGTCGCCCAGGAACCATTCCTGGAACCGTTCCTGCAGTTCTTTCCAGAAAGCGGAATTGCGCCCCCAGCTGCCGCCGAAACGCTTCTCCAGCTCCGCCGCCATTCGTCCGTATTCGTCCATGATATTGCCAAAGCGTTCCGCCCTGCTGCATATCTTTTCAAAATCCTCAGTATCAAGAAGCTTTGCCAGACAAACGGTTACATAAGCCAGATCCCAGTTACTGTTTACGCCCTTGTTCTTGAGAACAGATATGAGCTTATCGCCGCAAAACACACGGTTGCGGACTTTGCGCACATCACAAGCCAGGGCCTCCTCCCCTTTGAGCGTCTCCCAAACAGTCATTGCCGCACTGTTCCAGTAGTTCTCCTCCGAGGTCACGACCCCGTCCATATCGAAAATTATCGTATTATACCTCATCCTATCTCCCATTGGATACTCCCGGCCACGCCGCTCGTCATTCCTCGTCTGGCGGGATCCTTGTAAAGCGCGCGGTTCAGGGCTGAACCAAAGCTGCGGTATATGGCTTCCCATATATGGTGGCCATTACGGCCTTTCAAGAGATCGACATGCAGCGTACACTGCGCTCCCTGGGCGAAGCCCTCGAGGAACGTCTCCAGATCCTCACTGTCCATACCCTCGACACGCTCAGCCGGAACACAGCCATGATAATCAAGATCAAAATACGCCCTGCTTTCAAAGCTGACGGCCGTTTCCGCCTTAGCCTCGTCAATTATCCCCACCGCATCGCCGAATCCGGTCACTCCTTCATCCTTCATGCGTCTTATGTACTCGGCGACCGCTTTTCCAAAAGCAATGCCCAGATCCTCGCATATAACGTGTGTAAGCACAAATCTATCCAGCTTAACATTCACCTCGGCATTAAAACCGCCTCTCCACACAATATGCTCTATCATATGGTTCAAAAAGGTGATAGTCGTATCTATCTTTTCCCGATAATCAGGTCTCACCGGCGAAAAATCCAATTTGACCGTCATTTCCGATTCCGTGGTCTTTCTCACGGCCGTTATAGTGTCGCTCATTTTCCGTCCCCTCCTATTGTTTTGTTCCTACAGCACATAAACCCGTGCTCAAAAGAACACGGGTCGTTTGTTACTTTCTCTCCTTTACCGCCAAGCCATGGGTGTCAAAGCCCTCTACCTTGGCAAAACGGTAGGCGTATTCCCTCACGTTCTCAAAGCCGGCCTTTGACGCATAACCGACCGAGGAACGCTTTAGAAAATCATTTACCGATACGCTTGAATAGGTCTTGGCAAATCCTCCCGTGGGCAGTATGGCGTTGGGCCCCAGCACGAAGTTGCAAAGCGTTACCGGCGTATAATCGCCCAGTAATATCTCGCCCGCATTCTTTATCTTCGGCAGCACATCAAACGGTTTTTCGGTCATTACCTCCATGTGCTCCGGGGCGTATTCATTGACAAAGTCTATCGACTCCTCCAACGAATCCGTCAGTATTACTCCGCCGTAGGTTGTAAGGTTAGTCTTTATAAACTCCGCCCTTTTTGCCGATATCTTCTCCAGCTGACGATTTACTATGGGGATCGCCTTTTCCACCAGCTCCGCCGAATGCGTTACCAAAAGCGCCGCCGAATCCGGGCCGTGTTCAGCCTCAATCATCCAGTCAAGAGCGACTTTTTCCGGATCGGCCTTTTCATCAGCCAAAACGATTATCTCGCTCGGCCCTGCCGGAAGACCAGCGTCTATGTAGCTTGCCAGGACGCGCTTAGCCGCCGTGGCATAGCTGTTGCCGGGACCGATTATCTTATGGCACTTAGGTATGGTCTCCGTCCCGTATGCAACGGCCGCTACCGCCTGTATGCCTCCTACCTTGTATATCTCGGTGATACCGATTATCTTAGCTGCGCACAGTATGGCATCGTCCACCTCGCCTTTTTCATTAGGCGGAGTTACTACTACGATCTTTGGCACCTTTGCCACCACCGCCGGAATGCCGAGCATACACAATACCGAGGGGAAGCTGCCCTTGCCATGCGGAACGTACAAGCATACGTCAACGATAGGCGTAGTCTTTTCTCCGACCATCAGCCCCTCGTCCACCATAGTGAACCACATCTCCTCCGGCAGCTGCTTCTCATGGAAATCATAGATATTTTTATAGGCATATTCTATGGCTTCACGCGTCTTATCATCGCAGTTTTTGTATCCTGCTTCTATCTCCTCCGGAGTGACCTTCATGCTCTCTTTTGTGAGCTTTACGTGGTCAAATTTCTCCGTATATTCCAGTACCGCTTCATCTCCGCGCTTTCTTATGTCGTCGGATACCTCTTTTGCGATCTTCATCTGCTCTGTGATGTCCAGCTCTGCCCGGCGCATTATAAATTCGCGCTGCTCGTCTGTCATGTCGCTGTATTTATATATATTCGGTCTCATCCGGTTTATCCTCCTGCTGTCTGTTAATTGTTAAAGAAATCCTCCAGCTTTTTCCAGAACGATTTCTTCTGTTTATAGTTCCTGTCATCGTCAAGCTCCTGCAAAAGCTGCTTCTGCCTTGCGGAAAGATTCCTCGGCACCTCCACGTTCACGGTAACGTACTGGTCGCCTCTGCGGCCGCCGGCGTTCATATACGGGATGCCCTTGCCCTTGAGCCTGAACCGCGTCCCCGGCTGCGTTCCCTCAGGGATAGAATACTCGACCGCGCCGTCAAGCGTCGGCACCTTAAGCGTTGCTCCCAATGCCGCCTGCACGAATGTTATCGGTATTTCCATATAGACGTCGTTTCCGTCCCGGCGGAAAAATTCATGCGGCTTTATACGGAACGTTATAAGGAGATCGCCGTTGGGGCCGCCGCGCTCGCCCGCTTCGCCAAGTCCCGAAAGCTGCAACGTCTGGCCGTTGTCGATACCGGCAGGAACGTCGACCTCTATCTTGCGGTTTCTGCGCACTCTTCCCGTACCACGGCATTCTGCGCACGGCTCCTTTATTATTTGCCCCCGGCCTCCGCAGTCGGGACATGTGGTGACATTCGTCATATAGCCTAACGGCGTCCGCATCTGCGTCTGTACCTGGCCTGTGCCGTGACATTTGCCGCAGGTCACAGGGCTGGTGCCCTTTTTCGCACCGGTGCCGTTACAGGAGGAGCATTTTTCCTGTTTGGTAACATTTATCGTCTTTTTACAGCCGAAGGCCGCCTCCTCAAACGTGATATCCATCACCTGGCGCAGATCGGCTCCTCGCCGGGGCGCGTTCCTCCTGGAGGAACCACCGCCGAAACCACCGAAGCCGCCGCCGAAGATATCGCTGAAAATATCGCCAAAATCGAAGCCGCCGAAGCCTGCACCGCCTCCGGCGCCGCCTGCCCCAAAGTTTGGATCAACGCCCGCGTGGCCGAACTGGTCGTACTTAGCGCGCTTATCATGGTCGCTTAAGACCTCATAGGCCTCATTTACCTCTTTAAACTTTTCCTCAGCCGCCTTATCTCCCGGGTGAAGATCCGGGTGATATTTTTTGGCGACCTTTCTAAAAGCCCGTTTTAACTCCTCGTCGGACGCTCCGCGCGGCACGCCGAGGACTTCATAATAATCTCGTTTATTTGCCATTTGCTTCACCTGCTAACCATTATACTAAATTTTTGTCCGTTTGTAAAGGGAATTTTAATATTTTGCACGTGATTTTCCGAAAGCTCGGCAAATATCCCCGTTACACCCACAAAGGCAGGCGAACCCTCACGGCGGCGCCTGCCTCTGTTTATATTATTTATTATCGTCGTTGTCGACTTCTCTGTAATTTGCATCGTAATACTGGCCGCCGTTGTTATCGGCGCCGCCCGCATTATTGGCTGCTCCCTGATCCTGCTGACCGTTATTGGGATTGGCCTGCTGATACATCTTCTCCGACACCTTATAGAAGGCCTGGGTAAGGCTTTCCTTTGCCGCCTTGATAGCTTCGGTGTCAGTTCCCTTCAGAGCCTCCTTAACCTTATCTATCTCCGCCTGTATGCTTGCCTTTTCGGAAGCGTCTATCTTATCACCCAGCTCATTCAATGTCTTTTCACACTGGTAAACCATGGATTCGGCCTCATTTCTGGTGTCGACCTCCTCTTTGCGCTTCTTATCCTCTTCAGCATACTTTTCCGCTTCCTTAACGGCTCTTTCTATATCCTCATCACTGAGGTTTGTGGAGGAAGTTATGGTTATCTTCTGCTCATTGCCCGTGCCCAGATCCTTGGCCGATACGTTCACGATACCGTTAGCATCGATATCAAAGGTAACTTCTATCTGGGGAACGCCTCTGGGAGCCGGAGCTATGCCTGTGAGGTTAAAGCGGCCAAGAGTTTTGTTGTACTGAGCCATCTCACGCTCACCCTGCAAAACGTGTACCTCAACACTGGTCTGACCGTCAGCAGCAGTGGAGAATATCTGTGATTTGCTGGTCGGTATGGTGGTATTTCTCTCAATAAGCTTTGTGAATACTCCGCCCATAGTCTCGATACCGAGCGACAGCGGGGTAACGTCAAGCAGCAGCACGCCTGTTTCCTCACCGCTGAGAACGCCCGCCTGCTTAGCGGCGCCTACAGCTACGCACTCATCAGGATTGATGCCCTTATGCGGCTCCTTGCCCATCTCGCGCTTTACAGCCTCCTGAACGGCCGGGATCCTCGAAGAACCGCCTACGAGCAGCACCTCGTCTATATCCTTGGCCGATACTCCGGCATCTCTCATAGCGTTCCTGATGCACACCAGCGTCCTGTCTACAAGATCTGCTGTCAGCTCATCGAATTTCGCCTTTGTAAGCGTTATATCCAAATGCTTGGGACCCGAAGCGTCGGCGGTGATAAACGGCAGATTCACATTGGAGGTAGTAGTCGTTGAAAGCTCTATCTTGCTCTTTTCCGCCGCTTCCTTAAGACGCTGCATGGCCATCTTGTCTCCCGACAGATCGATCCCGCTTTCCTTCTTAAACTCGGATACGAGATAATCGATTATCCTTTGGTCAAAATCATCGCCGCCCAGATGAGTATCGCCATTGGTGGCTGTTACTTCGAATACTCCATCGCCTATTTCCAGAATGGATACATCAAACGTACCGCCGCCCAGATCGTATACAAGTATAGTCTGATCCTTATCGCTCATACCGTAAGCAAGAGCTGCCGCCGTCGGCTCGTTTATTATACGCTCAACCTCCAAGCCGGCGATCTTGCCTGCGTCCTTTGTTGCCTGACGCTGAGAGTCGTTGAAATATGCAGGCACTGTAATTACAGCCTGTGTTACCGACTCTCCCAGATAAGCCTCTGCGTCCTGCTTGAGCTTTGTAAGTATCATCGCCGATATTTCCTGCGGTGAAAACTGTTTGCCGTCTATATTTACCTTGTAATTCTCACCCATATGACGCTTTATGGACATGATAGTGCGGTCAGCATTGGTAACTGCCTGACGCTTTGCCACCTGGCCGACTATCCTCTCGCCGTCCTTTGTAAACGCTACAACCGACGGTGTTGTTCTTGCGCCCTCAGAATTTGTGATAACGGTCGGATTTCCTCCCTCCATTACCGCTACGCATGAATTTGTTGTACCAAGGTCGATTCCTATGATCTTTCCCATTTTATATTCCTCCTAAATAATTTGCTTATTAGATAATTGCAAAACGCAACTCAGTTTGCTACCTTTACCATACTGTAACGGACTACTCTCTCATTATTATATATGTAGCCCTTCATGAACTCTTCTACTATCGTATTGTCGTCTACGGTCTCGTCTTCAACATGCATAACAGCGTTGTGCATATTGGGGTCAAACTGCTCGCCAACCGCTTCTATCGGCTTTACGCCCAGCTTTTCCAGTGAGTCCAAAAACTGCTTCTGTACTTTCTCCACACCTTCCTTAAACGCCTTTGCATCGTCTGACACCACATCGGCCGCCAACGCCAGCTCAAGACTGTCCGCCACCGGCAATATCGCCGATATAGTATCGATGACCGCATCGCCGTAGCGGGCGTCTTTTTCTCTTGCCGAACGCTTCTTGAAATTGTCGTATTCGGCAAGCATACGCATATATTTGTTCTCCCAGTCCTTTATCTTCGCCTCCAGCTCTTCCTCCTTGGAAGGGGCGGCGTCAGCCTCTTTAACGTCAGGCTGCTCCTGGTCTACGCTCTCTTCGTTGATATCTTCCTGATTTTTCATTTTGTCACATCATCCTTTCGTACTATTCATCATCCCTATATAAGCGAAGTATACTGTCAAGCTGCTTCGATATAACATCGAGACTTGCGAATACCTTTGAATAGTTCATCCTCTTCGGCCCTATAATGCCTATCTTTCCTCCGGGCTTTCCATCGACCGTATAGCCCACGGTCACAAGACTGGTGTCCTTAAGCTCTTCCGCCCCGGTCTCGGTGCCTATCTTTACGCTTATCTCATCTCCGCCTCCGGACATGAGTTTTTTCAAGTTAGCCTTGTTCTCAAGAAAACCGAACACCTCCCGCGCTTTTTGAACGTTGCTGTACTCTGGATATTGCAGGATGGAATTCATATTGTTCACATAGATCTCACGTTCGTCAAGCGAGGAAATGGTCTCATAGACAAAATCAAGTATTTTTATCAGTATCTTCGGATGAAGATCGATCCTTTCGGATATCTTGCCGTTGAGCCTTTCGATAATCTTAAAATCTATCTCATCGGCCGTAAGCCCACAAAGCTCTCTATTCAGCACCTCCGCTAAAATTGCGCATACCTCATCGCCCAGCTCTATGGCCATGACGCGGTTTTTCACCGTTCCGCTCTGGGTGACCGCTATAAGCATTACCATGCCGCCGCCAAGATGCACAAGATCTATCTTGCGTATCTTCGACTGCCCCGTTTCCGGAGTCGTCACTACTGCCGCATATTCCGTAAGCACAGACGCTATGAAGCCGGCTTTTCTTATCATCGTCTCCATCCTCTGCACCTGACGTCCCAGCTCTTCCCTGAGCCTGTCTATAGCCTCCAGGCCTATCTGGTATTTACTCATCAGCGAGTTTACATAAAACTTGTAGCCCTCATCTGACGGTATGCGTCCCGCCGAAGTATGCGGCTGGATAAGATAGCCCATATCCTCAAGATCGGCCATCTCGTTACGTATAGTCGCACTTGAAAGACCCAGTTCCTTCTTTTTGGAGATAGCCCGTGAACCTACAGGCTCGGCGGTCCCTATATATTCGTCGATAATGGCCTGAAGGATCTTCTTTTTTCTGTCATTCAAATCCATTTTTACCGCCTCGTTTCATTTTAGCACTCAATCACATGGAGTGCTAACAATTATAAAATACCACTATTCATCGTATTTGTCAAGCGATTTTTCCTTATTTCATAAAAAGTTCACAAATTATGCTAATTCGCCGCATTGTATAAGATATCCCGATACGATGTTTTTATTCAGTGCAGCTTAAAAATATTGACAAACGCAAGCTGTTATTATAAAATACTGTCAGGATCAGTTGTTTTAGGAGTGATGTATATGCCGGAGCTGCCGGAGGTAGAGACTATACATCGTGTGACCCAGCCGCAGATACAAGGGAGCACGATCGAAAACATTGATATACGGCGGCCGGAGGTTATCGCCCGGCCGGAAGCGGCGGAATTTCGCCGCCGCCTTATCGGACAGACGTTTTCGGGGATGTCGCGCCGGGGAAAATTCCTGATATTTCATCTTGCGGATGACAGCCGCCTGCTTTTGCACCTGCGCATGACCGGCTGTCTGCTGGTAACGCCTCCCGACCTCCCCGAAGAAAAACATACGCATGTTGTGTTCCGCTTAGATAACGGCCATGAGCTGCGATTTTCCGATCTCCGCCGTTTCGGCCGCTTCTGGCTGTTCGGGAGCAACGAGGAGGATACGGTAAGCGGTATAAGCAAGCTGGGGTTAGAGCCGTTTGACAAAGCGCTGACGGCGGAATATCTGCAAAACGCTTTCGGCAGCCGCCGTAAGGCTATAAAGGAATGTCTCATGGAACAGGGCGTCATAGCCGGGATCGGCAATATATATTCCGATGAGCTGCTATTTTCAGCCGGCGTCCTCCCCTCGCGCCCGGCAAATAGCCTGAGCAAAGCAGAATGGGAGCGTCTCGCCCTGCTGATACCGGAGAAAATGTCATACTTCGTGGAAAAGAACAGCATCTCGTTCGAGGATTTCCTTCTGACGAAAGGACAGGATTACCGCAATACGCCGTTTTTACAAGTCTACGGCCATGCGGGAGAACCCTGCCCCATCTGCGGCCATGCGCTTTGCCGCCTAAAGATCGGCGGCCGCAGCAGCGTGTTCTGCCCTTGCTGCCAGCAGTAGATAGTCAATTGCGAAACCTTTTCGCAATTGATTTCTGATTAACGAAGAAAATAAAAGTTCCGTTGATTGGCGGTCTGCGACCGCTGAAACTTTTATTTTCGCAATTTTTGACGCATT
>CAYNRX010000050.1:0-10016 GCA_964399965.1 uncultured Lachnospiraceae bacterium
TTTTGACATGGTAAACCAGGTGCGCGCCGAGAACGGCCTTGCCGCCCTTGCATGGGACGACGGCCTTGCGGCGCTGGCCCGCGCCCACAGCGAGGACATGATAAAGCGCGGCTTTTTTGACCATGTGAACCCGGACGGCCTCGGCCCGGACGGGCGCGCGGACGCGGCGGGCATTTCCTATTATATGATTAGTGAGAATATCTCGGCCGGGGACGCGGCGCCGGAGGTGATTATGGACGGCTGGATGAACTCGCCGGGGCACCGGGGCAATATCCTGGATCCGGAGGCGACGCGCCTGGGCGTAGGTGTCGTGTTGGGCGGCGAGCTGGGTGTTTACTGGACGCAGTGCTTTGCCGGGTAATTATAGAACATACGAAAAAGAAAGTATGAAAAATATATCTTAATAAATAAAGGAGTCTGAAAAAATGAGCAAACAACAGATAGCAAAAGGTTTGTGGCGGCGCGTGGGAAGCGCGTTGCTTGCCTTGTGCCTGCTGCTTGGGCTGCTGCCGGTGGCGGCGTTTGCGGCAAAACCCGTAATTCCAGCGGCCTATGTTGGGGTTGAAACACAAGATGGCTGGATTTATGCTTATGCCGGAGAGGCCTCCGGCTGGGAGGCAAGCGATCCGCAGACCTTGTCCGGTTTGGGTATCGCTTATGATGAGAATACCAATACCCTGACCCTGAAAGACGGCGAGTTCGTGAGCCTGGGAGCCAACTGCATGGGAAGTGATTTCACAATCAAGCTGACGGGCAATGTCACCTTCGGCCAACTGAACTTCACCGGCTGCGGCGCAATCGTTTCAGGCAATGGCGTAATGAATGTGAACAATAATGGCACAGATGCCATTCGTGAAGAAGCCATTTATATCAGAGGCGAATATGCCGATGCAAGATTTATCGTCACGGAAAATGCAACGGTGAATGCTATCAGTAAGAATGGTGCCGCATTGATCATTCATGGTACTGCGGCAAAGGAAAATGCACTGGTTTACGGCAGTGTGTCCTCCGGTGGAAAGACGGTCGAGCCCTATGTGCGTGGGAATTTCGATCCGCTTTTTAACAAATATACGGAATTCCCTTTCTATGTTGGTGAAACGAGGTATACTACTCCTTATCGGTTTAAAGACAGTCAGGGCAATTTGTATTTCGTGACTGGCGAGCATAAAGACTGGGGAGATGGCACAGGCGGCTGGTATCATATGGATTACATAGCTACGGGAGAAACCGTCACCGTTGATGGCAGGGAGTATCCGTTGTGCGAACAACTGGATGGTGCACCGGTGAGCCTTTCCTGGATGGAATTCTTCGGCCCCTACAGCTATGACCAAAAATATACACCATATAACGGTGGAACAAAAGAGCTTTATGACTGGACATTATACCATAGTCTGGAAGCCGGCGAATCTTTTTACCAAACGAGAGCGGCACAAAATCTGGTGCTGAAAGGCGACGGCGGAGGCACGACGCCCTCCGTAGACCCTGATGACCCCGATGACTCGCCGGTTATCAATTTACAAACGGTTTATGTGGATGAAGCGCCTAACGGTGTGTTGGCAGAGGGCAGGATCACGGCCTATCTGTTTGTCAGCAATGCAGCCGAAACGCCTACTGCGACCCTGGCATACAGCGATGGCACGGCTGAAAAAACCATGAACTTGACAACGGAGGGAGCCGCCTCCGCCGGTATCTATATCTACAGCGGCACTGTGCCGACAGATGCAGTTACTCTGGGCAGCGTGAAATATGCCGTGGGAAATATCACTGCGGAATCTACGATTGATAAAAATGTCGTTGCCCATTTGGAAGTGGCGGTAACGGGCGCTGTTCCCGAAGGCGCCGTGCTGACACTGCGTGATTCTGAGAGCGGGATGATCTCCTCACGGATCATTAGCGCTCCGGGTACATTTAGCATGGGGTCTCCTGAACCCGGTACATACAAGGCAGATGTTACGCTGACAAAAGAAGGGCGGATTGCAACTTGCGGCAGTACGGAGCCTATCACCGTGACTGACGGCCAAAAAACCACGGCTAACCTCACCGTTAGTGGTGTGACGGTGGCGGGCGAAGCGAAGGCGACGGTGTCTCCCGATGTGAGCCACCGCGTTGACTGGTATGATGAGAGCGGCAAGCTTGTTGCCGTTGGCGAGAACTGTGTGTACTTTTCCGGTGAAACTCTATACGCCGAGGCTGTGCCTACCAACGGCGCCGCATTGGACTATCAAGCTTCAGGCCGTGTACAGGTGACAGGAGAATCCGTAACGCTGGAAATGACAGACATGCCGGTACGCGATGTTTCCGGTACAGTCCATGTGGGCGGCAAGGCGCAGGCAAACGCTCTTGTGAGCATTACCGCCCATGTCAACGGCATCGCCAAAACCTATACCGATTACACCGATAAAGATGGTATCTACACGATTCAAGGTGTGCCAAGCGGCGGTACGGCGAATATCTCTGCTTCCTATATCATGGCAGAAACAAAAACCGAACCCCTTAACACTGCGGATACAAGCAAGGATTTCACCCTGACAGCCCGCACGGGAGTTGTGTTCCTGCCACAAAACAGCGGAAGCCTCGTTTCCGCTTCTGCGAAGCAGGGCGAAACAAATATTCCCGCCGCAGTGGAAGACAGCGATTTGATTACCTTAACAGGCGCCGCTCCAAATACAAACATAACACTGACCGTTCGATCGAAAATCGGGAGAGCAGCTATTGAGAACCTGGAACTGGATGAGAATTCCAGCGCCGTATATACCGACTCGATAACATGGGAATATTATAGCTATCCCCAATTTACACTGACCAATGTACTGGATCGTAATTTTTATGTTCTGGTATATGGACATGGCCAAAATGACAAAAAACTAATCTACACCGACTTGTATCAAGGCGATTCTTATTATCAGGGGATTCCCCTGCCTGAGGGAACATATACCTATCTGTTCCTATTGGACGACGCCTATCGGGTAATTGACCATGACGAGTTGGATACCTTGGATAAGGCGGAAAATAGCATTAACGCTTTGAAAACCAACGGCAAGGTGAGCGCGGAAGCAACGGTCGAGCTAAAAGACAGTCAATCTCCTCAGCAGACGGTGGGACAGGAACTGACCCTGCCCACAGGCAATATAAACGAGCAGATGCTGATACTGAACGCCGAAGCCAGCGGCCTGACCCTGGACGCAACGGCGACAACCGTTTCCGCCCGGGTGACCGTTGCGCCCAATAAACCTAATACAGTAGGGAATACATTGACCGTCTATTTGGACACCAATCAGACCTCTGAGAGCGATGGAATTAGCCCGAATATTTTGGATGGCAGTGTTTACATCAATGGCAAACGCGCACAGGAGGATGTAAAGCTTTCTCCTAATCATGACATGAATGATTCCGGTTTTGGAGGAAGATATTCCGTTGAAATCCCCGACATCCGTGTATACGGCGGTTATCCGGCGGTGATTCAGTGGCAGAGCGGCCGCACGAATCTCAGTAATGTTACGGCACAGGCGGCGGTTTCTTTTGACGGCGGCACGAAGCAGTATATTGGGGAAAGCAAGATCGCTTCGCCGAGCATCTCCCTGTATGCGCCGTCGGCAACGGGCAGTGATGTTTTCTCGGTCTATGGCCAAGCGCCGAAAAATGCCGACGTCACGATTATGCTGGATGGTGAAACGGCAGCGGTGATGACAGCGAACAAAGATGGCTTTTACACTGCAAGATTGCGCTTAAACAATCCCATTGGCACGGAAGAACATTCTGTGATTGCCAAATATAAGAGCGGCGACCGGGAAGTTGTTTCGGCAACGCAAACCGTAACCTACAGCTCGACAGCCCCCTATTTGAAAACGATAGAAATTACCGATTACGTGGGTAGGAATGAGGTGTTGTGGGATAATGGCGAGGCAATGACCGGTTTTTACTGGTATATGCCGGATACGCCGGTTGTCTATACCATGACCTTTGGCAATGCGGATAAATTGAACAGCGAAAGCGTTATCGTCCATTTGCCCCGTGCCAACGGCGTGGAGCTTTTGAAAGCAAAAAAAACCCGGGACAACACATGGCAGACAGAGCCGAAACTGTGCGGAAATAATCCACCCACCGGCGCATGGGTCTCCTACGAAAAGATAATCGACCCCAACGATGGCGACCTTGCGACCATGACGGCAACGGACTTTGCACGGCTACGGGAAAAGGAAGCGGATTATGCGATTCCGGAAGATCTGGATCTGGCCGGAATCAGCCAACATGGCGTTACCTTTACCAAGGCCGAGGGCGACAAAGGCTTGACAATGGAGGTTGGAGGGTTCACCCTTACCGATACTGCTGAGACAGAAGCCGATATCGCTGATTTGCTGACGGAATTGAAAGCCTGCGAGGCGGAACAAAGTGCAGCAGGGAACGGGCACGTCGGCAATCAGGTCTATGTAGCGGTAGAGAAGGTCAATGACGTTTGGCAGTACCGCGTCATCCAGAAAGCCACCGATGGCGGCAGCAACGCCCTCTGGCTGGATACGGTGATAACTCCAAATTCCTACACCGAGCGCGTAATCAACGAGCAGACCGGTTATCTTGAGCAAACGATCTGTACATCCAATACACCGGTTACGATAACGGCGGAGGATAAGGAAGATATTGAGATTGAGCTGCTGGAAGGCTGGTATAATAACTTCGAGGAGTTTGGCGAAAAATATGAACAGGCGGTTTTGGAACATCCGCAGGCCAAGGCGGAAAATCCCAGCATGTTCCGCTTGTCTGCCGCTCCGGCAAATGAAGGAGGCGCCCCCGACCCGCAGGCGCCGGTCATTGATTATGTGACGATGTGCGGCAACGATCCAACCCTACTTTCGCTGGTGCTGATGGTTCAATGTCTTGAGCAGAACGATGTGGAATATCTTCCCAGAATTGAAACGGGCGGTAAAAAGGTGTATGGCCAGCCTGGCGATCTGTATAAACAGCTAAAGAGTGAGATCTTTTGGACATTGGGTGGTACAGAACTGAATGTAGAAATCGGTAAAGTTCTGGGGAATGCGGCGATCATGGATGTGGAAAGCAAACAGGAGCTTATCGCCAACATGAGCGATTGGGCGCGGGAGGAGATGAAAAACCAATCGGGCGATATAGGTGATATGATAAGGTTGGGGCCGACCAAGGAAGAGTACATTTATGAGCTGAAGCAGCTCTGCTATGAAGCACTGATGGATATCGATGAGCATGGTGTGGTAGACTGGGGCTGGTTCCCCTTTGACGATCGTTTCCCCGATCCCCGCAACGCCCAGAAATACGAGGAAGACTATCTATTTGAACCAGAGGATTATAAAGATTATTTTTTTGAAAACGGGAAAAAATGGGCTGATATGACGGAGGCGGAACAGCGCGAGCTGATTGAAAAGGCCAAAGGGGATCTGGGCTTGAAACCGAAAACGGCCAATACTACCACAAAGGGCGAAGCTGTTCCCGATACCAGAAAGCCCATCATTGACCCCTCCGGTTATGTCTATGCCGGCGTGGAAAGCAACCGGATTGAGGGCGTAAGCGCGACTATCTATACAGTAGACGATGCGGGCAACCGTACAATGTGGAACGCAGGTGAATTCGACCAAGTCAACCCCTATCTGACCAATGAAAACGGTCAATATGAGTGGATGGTACCCGAAGGATATTGGTCCGTTGATTTTGTGGCCAACGGCTATGAACCTTATACCACGGGTGAAAACGATGGCTCCGGCGCTGAGAAAAAAGGCGATATTTATGCAATGCCGGTTCCGCCGGTTCAGCTGGATGTCAACATCAATCTCTATGCCAGCGCCAATCCCACGGTAGATGAAGCAAACACTGTTGCCACATCAGAGGGTGTATATGTCGTATTTGACCAGTATATGGATGTTTCCACATTGACCGCAGATAAATTCAATCTGTCGGTAAATGGTAAAAAGATGGATCTTAATACGGCAGGGATGATTTCCTATCCAGATAAAGAAGCAAACGGAGACAAAAACTTTGCCCGTACCGTTGTACTGAATACGGCAATCGAAGAAGATTCGGTTGTCCTGCTGGAAGTCAAGAGCGATGTTACAAGCTACACCGGCAAACAAATGCTGCAAAATCATTTCAAGGAACAGCTTGATTTCAAAGCTTTGGAACAGGCAGCCGCGCCTACTGCAAATCCGGATAGCGGCAGTAAACTGGATGTAAATACGCCGATTGTACTGACGGCAGAAGATGGTGCAACAATATACTACACCACAGACGGCACGGAACCAACCCGCACAAGCAAATTATATACGAAATCCATCCTCATCACCTCGGATATGACCATCAAAGCCATTGCTGTGGCGGCAGGCAAAAAGGATAGCAAAGTAGCGACATTCACCTATACTTTGAAAAAAACGGAAACCTCTGACACGCCCGATACCAGACCCGGCGGCGGAGGCGGTGGCGGAACCACGCGCTACACGGTAACCTTCGATACCCAGGGCGGCAGCGGGATTGACAGCATCCGCGTAAATAGGAACGGCACGGTCACAAAACCGGCGGATCCGACCCGCGAAGGCTATACCTTTGGGGGCTGGTTTACGGATAAGGAATGCACAGAGGCATTTGACTTTGATACGAAAGTAACTAAAAACCTGACGCTGTACGCAAAATGGACGGAGGACGGCGCGCAGCCTACCCCGCCTCCTTCCGAGTGGAAAAACCCGTTTGCCGACGTAGCGGAGAGCGACTGGTTCTACGACGCGGTGCGGTACGCAAATGAAAACGGCCTGTTTGCAGGCGTGTCGGATACGGAATTTGCACCGGATACCGCCATGACCCGCGGCATGCTGGTAACGGTGCTGTGGCGCGCGGAAGGCGAACCGTCCGCAGGCGCGAGCGCCTTTGCGGACGTCCCGGCGGACGCATACTACGCCAAGGCGGTGGCGTGGGCGAACGCCAACGGCATTGTACAGGGGTATGACGCTTCTGCCTTTGGCCCGGACGACTTCATTACCCGCGAGCAGATAGCCGCCATTTTCCAGCGATATGCAGGCTTTAAGGGGATGGAAACAAGTGAGTCCGGCGACCTGTCGCAGTTTGGGGATGCAGGCAAAGTTTCCGCCTGGGCGCAGGGCAATGTCTCCTGGGCAGTTGGCGTGGGGCTCATCTCCGGCAAGGGGGACGGCGTCCTTGACCCGCTGGGCAGCGCGACCCGCGCGGAAGTTGCCGCTATCCTACAACGGTTTTTGGAAAAGTAAACTGAAATGATTTTGTTCCGGCCGGAGGGCCAACCGGCCCTCCCTGCCGGGAATCCTGATACGGAAAACAAGGATATGGTTTTTAGCAAATACGATTTTATAACAAGGAGATGAGTTTATGAAAACAACAGCAAAAACACTATCCCGGCGCGTATTGGGCGCGATTCTCGCCCTGTGCATGCTGGCAGGGCTGCTGCCCATGACGGCGTTTGCCGCCGCACCGGCGCCGCTGTATGCGGACTGGGACGGTACTAAGGCGGAGTGGGTACAGCCGGCGGGGGATTATCAAAGGATTCGGTATCACATCCTTTTAGTGCCACTGACAGGAGCAAATGCAGGTTATGTGGTTTTTGAAGACACAACCGAAAGGACCTCCTATGACCTGGGCAGCGCGATCAGCAGGAACGGCGCCGGTGACTATTTCTTCATTGTACAGTCGGAAACGGGTTCGTTATCGATCACGGCTGATCCGGACGACCCTAATGCACAGTTTACATGGAACGGCGACCTGAGCACGGAAGTGCAGAGCCGGACTCTATATAGCACCAGCGTCTCTCTTGAGGCTCCGTCAAATCTTCAATGGGACGGCAATGTGGTCGTGTGGGAATCTGTGGCAGGCGTAGAATTATATGACTTTCGCCTGTACCGAAATGAGGAGGAGCTTCTGCAGTATAGAGCAACGCTTTCCCCCCCAGACACATCAGGAGGTAAAGATTTCGCTTGGGATGGCGCTACAAATTCGTTTGGCGGAATCATGCAAAATTACGGAGGAGATTATTATTTTAAGGTGCGGTCGCTCCAGGAATCCGGATATACAGGCGACTGGGTGCAAAGCCCGGTCAGAAGTATAACGCTTACAAAAGTTAACGGGATCAATATCGAAAACGCATCGCTGGACGTAACCGTGGGCCAAGCGCCGCAGTTTAATGCAAAAGTGGCGGAGAGTGATTTATCTTATTATCATATCATCGAGGGCTGGGAAGGCAGCGACGGCAAGATGATTACCAGCGATAATGCGATGAACGATAGAATCGCCAATAAAATCTCGCTATTTGAAGATGGAGTTACCTACGAATATTTTATTATCGTAACCGCGTATACCGGATATATGGTATCCGATACTTCGCCTGTAAAATTAAACGGGAAAACGCTGGATTACAATATCCCGGCTGAGGCAGCCGACGGGGATGAAATAGCGGGCCTCCCCATCGACGGCGGGTTCCATCAGGCCCAGCTGTTTAACCTTCACAGCGTGGTCGCAGGGGCGGCCGGCCCGGCGTTTATTGAAATTCAAAATGCCGAGAAAAGAGCATCTTCCGTATCGGTAACGGCAAAGTGGGATGCGGGTGAAGTTACCCCGATTGTGTGCGCCGCGGTATATGATGCATCCGGCAGGATGGTTTCCATGGAAAAAATAGAAAACGCGCAAAGTACGGGCGAGCAAGCCATTACGATTGCGCTCCCCAGAGACGGCGACCTGACCGGGGCCCAGCAGCTTACAGTCAAAGTATTCCTGTGGAAGGACTTTTCTTCCCTGCAGCCGCTTGCTCCCTGCGATGAACAAACGATTTAAACTTAGAAGCGAGTTAAAAAGGAGATGAGCTCATGAAAAAGACAAGAAAAACATGGTCCCGGCGTATATGCGGCGCCTTGCTTGCCCTGTGCATGATAATGGAGCTTGCGCCAATGGCAGCGTTTGCTTCCAACATACCGTCGCCGCCGACCAATCTGCGGTTTGAAACCGTAGAAAGCGACCCGAAACAGGAAATGTATATCAAATGGGATAAGGTCGCCCCGCCGGAGGGGTATCAGTATGTGGAATATGAGATAGAACGGTATCACAATGGGCAGCCTGCTTATGAACCCGGTGTTGACCCGTTCCTGACCACCTATACCGTCATGCCCTTTAAAAAAGCGGTGAACCCGGCGGATGGCTACAGCTTCCGCGTGCGCGCAAGGGGGATCAACGTACTTGGGGATATTGACGCGTTCCCCGGCCCCACTACATATTATTTAGGGGAACCCGGCCCGTGGAGCGACTGGGCGGTATCCGACGGCAGCATCCAGGCTTCGGACGACCGGGGCTCCAACCAGCCGGATGAAAACCAGATGGTTCCGGGTGATTTTTTGGACGTCAATGAAAACGACTGGTATTACAACAGCGTAAACTACGTATTTGACAATGGGATTTTGTCCGGCGTGAGCGACAACGAGTTTGCGCCCAATGCGGACATGGACCGCGGCATGATTGTTACGGCGCTGTGGCGCATGGACGGCAGGAAGCAGGCGGAGGCGGTCATTTTCGCGGACGTAGCGGCGGACGCCTACTACGCGGGCGCTGTGGCGTGGGCGGCAGCCAACGATATTGTATCCGGCGTGAGCGACAACACCTTTGCGCCGGGCGCGGGCGTAACCCGCGAACAGATGGCGACCATTATGTACCGCTACGCCTACTCCAAGAATTTGGTTGCGAACGAGCCGTATAACTTAAACCAGTTTGGGGATAACAGCCAGATTTCCTCCTGGGCGCGCGACAGCGTAGCCTGGGCGGTCGGCGCGGGGCTCATTGCCGGCAAAGACGGGGGGATCCTCGACCCGCAGGGCGGCGCGACACGCGCGGAGGTTGCCACCGTCCTGATGCGGCTTGACGAATACCTGAAAAATGCGAACTAAAACCGGTTTTGGACTGCAATCCGGAACCCACCTGATTTAGAAAGGAGTTGAATTTATGCAAACAACAAAAACCATTACCAAACGCATATGGGGCGTGTTGCTTGCCCT
>CAYNRX010000051.1:0-9698 GCA_964399965.1 uncultured Lachnospiraceae bacterium
TTTATTTTCTTCATTAGCCAGAAATCAATTGCGAAAAGGTTTCGCAATTGACTATAACAACACAATTTAAAGGAGGATGCATATATGTGGGCTGACAAAAGCGTTATTTATCAAATATATCCATTGGGCTTCTGCGGAGCGCCGTTTGAGAACGACGGTGTGGAAAAGAGCCGGATACTCAAGGTCATGGACTGGATAGACCATATCAAGTCGTTAAACGTGGATACGATATATTTCTCACCGTTGTTTGAATCCGATACGCACGGTTACAACACGCGTGATTATACGAAGATAGATTGCCGTTTGGGAAACAATGAGGATTTTAAGATGGTATGCGATAAGCTCCATGAAAACGGTATCCGCATACTTTTGGACGGCGTGTTCAACCATGTGGGAAGAGGCTTCTGGGCGTTTCGGGACGTACTGGAAAAACGCGAGGGATCGCGGTATAAGGATTGGTTCCACATAAATTTCGGCGGCAATTCGGGCTATAACGATGGCCTTTGGTATGAGGGCTGGGAAGGGCATTACGACCTGGTGAAGCTCAACCTGCACAATAACGAGGTCGTGGAGCATATTTTCTCATGCATAAAAGGCTGGATAGATGAATTTGACATAGACGGTCTGCGGCTTGACGTTGCCTACTGTCTTGATAAGGAGTTTTTAAAACGGCTCCGGAGATTCGTTGATGAACAGAAGAAAGATTTCTTCCTTTTGGGAGAGCTTCTGCACGGGGATTATAACCAATTCGTAAATCCCGAGATGCTGGATTCCTGTACGAATTACGAATGCTATAAGGGAGTGTATTCCTCGTTCAACAGCATGAATATGTTTGAGATAGTGCATTCGCTGCTGCGGCAATTTGGACCTGAAAACTGGACTCTTTACCGCGGCAAGCATTTGATGAGCTTTGTGGATAATCATGACGTCACCAGGATAGCCAGTATACTCACAAACGAGAAGCATTTGCCGCTGGCATATGCAATGATATTCGGTATGCCGGGCATACCTCAAATATACTATGGCAGTGAATGGGGAGCAAAGGCGAGAAAGGAAGATGGCGATCCGGCTTTAAGAGCTTGCTTTGAGGAGCCGATCGAGAATGAGCTTACCGAATGGATATCAGCTCTGGCCAAGGCGCATCGTGAAAGCGATGCTCTGTGCAACGGTTCTTTTCGTTCAGTGGTATTGCAAAATAAGCATTGCATATTTGAACGCAAGACCGACAACGAGCGTGTGCTGGTGGCGATAAATGCAGATGCGGAGCCGGTCACGGTGCACTTTGACGCCGGATGCGGAATGGCTGTCGATCTAATAAGCGGCAAGACGCACGATTTCGGAGGAGGAAGCGAGCTGGAGCCATATTCGGCTTATTTCTGGAAAATGGAAAAATGAGAAAGGAGAGACGCCAATGGCAAATAAAGAGCCCGATGATGACAAAAAATTCAAGCTCTCGGGCGCAAGAAAGTATTTTAATATCGGTGTGACTGCCTTTTTGGTGATAGTATGCAGCTTGATATTCTTTTTCTTCCTGTTCAGGCTGGGGATGATAGCAGATTTCTGTCTGAAAATTTTAGGGATATTACAGCCGATACTGTTCGGGCTGGTATTTGCATATCTTTTAAATCCCCTTGTCAAAAGGATCGAAAGCGGAGTAAAAAAGCTCCTAACAGGAAAAAAGATAGGGAGGTTCCGGCCTGAGCGTGCTTCGCGCGGGATAAGCATATTTATTGCCCTATTGATAGTGGGGCTGATAATATACTTCCTGACGGCGATGCTTATACCGGGGCTGGTGACGAGCATTGCCACGCTTGCGTCTGAGCTGCCGGCAAAGCTGGATGCCGGTATACAGCAGCTGTGGGCATATCTGGGCAGCGATGAAACGATAGCCGCCTATGTGAACAACACCATAGTGCAGATAACAACATATTTTGACGCCTGGCTCCGAAACGATCTTTTGGGACAGCTTCAGGGCTGGATAAACATAGTGGCCAGCAGCGTCAAGGATGTAGGCGTGACGGCGATGAATTTGATAATCGGCCTTATCGTATCGGTTTATGTTTTAAGCAGCAAAGAACGTTTTATCGGACAGATCAAAAAGGCGGCCTATACGGTTTTGAGTGAACGGTATGCCAATGGAGCCGTGGAGCTGGTAAGGCAGGCTAACCGCATATTCGGCGGTTATATAATCGGCAAGCTGATAAGCTCGGCCTGCATCGGCGTGGTGTGTTTTTTAGGCATGACGCTTTTTGGTATGCATTATGCGGTGCTTATAAGCACGATAGTTGCCATAACGAATGTGATACCGTTTTTTGGGCCGTATATCGGCGGCGTGCCGAGCGCGTTGTTATTGATACTTACAGACCCCATGGAGGGAGTATACTTTATAATTTTCCTGATAGTTCTCCAGCAGCTGGAGGGCAATATCCTTGAACCGAAGATAGTCGGAAGCTCCTTGGGGCTTTCGGCGTTCTGGGTGATATTCGCCATACTGCTTGGAGGAGGGCTGTTCGGTATTGTCGGTCTTATCCTTGGCGTGCCCGTGCTGTCGCTGATATTCCATGTTCTGGGAATATTCACCGGCAAGATGCTGAAAAAGAAAGGATTGCCCGAAGATTCTCAGGAATACGTCCGTATAGACAGGATAAATGAGGGATGCATCGATTATATTCCGCAGACTAAACCGCCAAAACGTACGGGAAAGCGATTCAAATTGTGGAAAAACAGAAAAAAATAGCATTTATGCCGGGGGTTCCAAGATGATTCCCGGCAATAAGTGTCTTATGGCATATTGCTGAAATAATAAAAGCTGAAAAGCAGCGGAACGGAGATAACATATGGAGATATACGCAATGCAGACCGAAGCGATGACGCTGCCTATAGGCATAGACTGCCAGTCTCCGGCTTTTAGCTGGAAGCTGCGTTCTGACGAGATAGGAGCATGTCAAGAGCAATACCGCCTTGTCGTCTCGGACGGTGATAAGGTGGTATGGGACAGCGGCTGTGTGGAATCGGATGAAACGGTCAATGTGCGGTACAAAGGCGCAGAGCTTTTGCCGTCTGCAAGATATTTCTGGCAGGTGACGGTGTATTGGAAGGGTAAAGAATACAAAAGCGATACCGCTTGGTTCGAGACCGGCCTTATGGGAGGCAACCGCGATGATTGGCAGGGGGCTGAATGGATAGGAGCGCCCGGTATTACAGAAAACACCGATGGGATAACAAGCTATGCAGTATCAGCGACCGTTTTGGCAGACAGCGGTAAGATAGGCATTGCAGTCGCAGCCCGTGACAAGAATAACTATGTATTAGTAGATATTGATATGGATGGGCGGAGAGTGTTCGTTCGTGAGTACAGCGATAACGCCTGGACGGACGGCATTCCCACGGTCAGGATTCGCGGGCGCGGTGATGGCTGGGCTATTTGTGAATCTGCGGTGGCTTCGGGAGAGGAGCGCAGCAGGCAGAATATAAGGCTGGAGGTATCCGGTGGCTCGCTCTCATTATCACTGAATGGTATAGCAGTGATAGATAAGGAAAACGAGATCATACCGGCGGATATAGCTCATCAGCCCAGGAAGCGCTGTATGCTGAAAATTGGTCTCAAGCAGGAAAAAAGCCGCGCCGTGTATGAAAAGCTGAGGATAGAGAATACAGCTAACGGCATTGTATATCAGGAGGACGATTTCAGGGATGATTCAGGCGTGCTTTCTGCCTTGGGGGAGGTAAGCGGCGGCAGGCTGGTAGTGGAGGATCGTTTTGAGCTGATATCCCCATCCCCGTCTGTAAATCTTCGCAAAAGCTTTTCTGCCAAAAAGCCGGTAAGGGCTGCCAGACTGTATGCGGCGGCGATGGGCTTTTATGAATCGTACATAAACGGAAAAAAGGTGAACAGCAGCTTTTATGAGCCGGGATTCACCGATTACAGAAAAAGGATAGAATACCGCGCGTATGATGTGACAGAGTTTATATCGCCGGGAGAAAACACGATCGGGGCGATCGTTGCCAAGGGCTATTACAGCGGATATCTGGGCTATAACAGCAAGCCGATGGTGTACGGCAGACAGAATTACTTTATCGGTATGCTGCTTCTGGAATATGCTGACGGTACGAGAGAAACTGTTGTTACTGACAAGACGTGGCAGTTTACCGATAAAGGAGCGGTCATAAACGGCGATTATCTCCAGGGCGAGGACTATGACGCCCGGCTGGAGTTCGATTGGGCAAATAAGGCGGACAAACGTTGGAGGGATTGCGGTATAGTCCCCTGGCCGCAATTTGCCGAGGCTACGAACGGTGAAGTTGAGGGCGTGAGATTCGAAATGTCAGCACCGCAGCCGCCGGCAGTGGCCGAAAGGATAATACAGCTTTCAAAAGAACCTACAGAAGCGGTCAAAGGGCATTTTGTCTATGATGCGGGGCAGAATTTGGTGGGTACTGTCCGGCTGCGGATAAAGGGCGAGCGAGGATTTTCGGTAAAGCTGCGTTATGGGGAGATGTGCTATAAAAACGGCCGCCTTTATACGGCCAATCTGCGTAATGCCGCCAACACCGATACCTATACGCTCAAAGGAGTGCCGGAAGGCGAGACATTTACAGTATCGTTTGCATCACACGGTTTTCGGTATGTAGAGATAAGCGGCAACGGGGTTGAAATGACAAGGGATCAGCTGGACAAGATCAAGGTGCAGCTGGAGGCTGTTGTTATTACCAATACCCCTGTGGTCACCGGCGGTTTTTCTTGTTCAAACAATGATATCAACCGCTTGCAGAGCAATATCCAGTGGGGGCAGCGCGGCAATTCACTCCTCGTGTACACCGATTGCCCGCAGCGTAATGAGCGCATGGGCTGGACCGGTGACGCGCAGGTGTTTGCCAAAACGGCCGCCTACAATATGGACGTGCGTTCGTTTATGAACAAATGGCTGAAAGATCTTAGAGACGCACAGCTTTTATATAACGTAAACGGAGCTGTTCCGGATACCGCGCCCCTCGGCGGCGATAATCGTGTTACCGGAGGCTGCGGAGGCTGGGGCGATGCGGCGACGATAGTCCCCTGGGAGCTATATCTGGCCTACGGTGATATAAGCATACTGGAGAGGAATTACCCGATGATGAAGCAATGGGTCGACTACCTGTGCAGCGAGACGAACAGAAACTGCGGAGAGCGTATCGTTGACGGCCGGCCGGCGGAACATGACCATTCTCCCAGCGGCTATATACAACGCCAGCAGTCGCGCGGCGATCATCTGGCCTATGATCGTTCCACGCCGTTCATACTTTCGGCGACCGCCTACGCTGCCCGTTCAGCCGAGATAACAGCAGATACGGCGCGGCTTTTGGGGCGAGAGGACGAGGAAAGGAAATACCGTGGATTGTGGGATAAGATGCGATGTTCTTTTCAAGAGGCTTGGGTTAAAGAGGACGGCTCTCTCGGCTATTGGGGAGAGCAGAGTATTTCAGACCGCGATATCAACGGCAATATCATAAATAGAACATATTACTCAAACGTTCCTGAAAGCCGCGCTATTCCCAGCCAGACAGCCTATGCTCTGGCGATAGATTTCGGCCTTATCCCTCCGGATAAGCTGGAGCGGAGCGCGCAGTGCTTAAAACAGGCAGTGGATGAGCGGGGAGGAAAGCTGTCCGTTGGCTTCTTGGGGATATCCCATCTGGTATCGGCGCTTTCTAAAGTGGGGCTTAGAGAAACTGCCTTTTCACTGCTTGAGCAGGAGGAAAATCCCAGCTGGCTCTACAGCGTAAAAAATGGCGCTACTACGATATGGGAACGCTGGAATTCGTATATCGCCGAAACTGATACCTTTGGTGATGTTTCTATGAATTCATTCAATCATTATTCCTACGGCGCGATAGGGGAGTGGATGTTCAGCGATATCCTGGGTATAAACACGAGTATCAAAGCGGGAGAGACCGGTTATAAGCGGATAATCTTAAGGCCTTCTTTCGGTGGCAGTCTTACCAAGGCTGGAGGATATTACGAATCGGTGCGCGGACGGATAAGCTCCTCCTGGTATAAAACAGACAGTGAGCTGGAGTATGAATGCTGTATCCCGGCCAACACGACAGCAGTATTGTACCTGCCGTCCTGCAAGCCGGAAGAAACGGAGTTTTCCGATAACGGCGGCGTGAAATATATCGGCGTCTATGGGGACAGAGCTGTATTTGAACTGAAAAGCGGAGCGTATAGATTTTGTACACGGATAAAATAAGGGTATAGGGCTATCTTGGCCCTATACCCTTAGTCAGAAATCAATTGTGAAAGAAGTTTCACAATTGACTATTATTTACCGTTAAATATATCCTTGTATTGCTTTGGCGACATACCGTACTCCTTTTTGAATGCGCGGTAAAAGGAGGAATAGTCCTCAAAGCCGTAATATTCACAGGCACGGGCGATCGGCATACCGCCAAGGAATGCATTCTTGCAGGCGTTGAGCCGCTTTTTCGTTATGTACCGGTAGATGGATATTCCCATATTATCCTTGAAATTATGGGATATATAATACTTGCTGACGAAAAACTCAGAGGCCATTTTTTCCAGGGACAGCTCTGAGTCTATATTGCTGTCGATATAGTCGCAGACGCGCAAATATAGTTTTCTTTCCTCTTTTTCGGCGGCAGGCTCGTCCTTTTCATAAACGATACGCCCGAGGAAGAGTATCAGCATATTTATCTGCATAGGGACAAAAGTGTCGCGGGCAAAACGGCGGTTCTTGACCTCTTCTATCAGCTGGAATATCATCGACTGGATGCGGTTGAAATCTATGATATCGTTGTGGAAGATATATTCGCCGCCGTTTTGGGCGCGATCAATAAGGTACATATAATCGGCCGATTCCTCAGCAAGCCGGCGGCAATAGTCCCTGCTTATCCAGAGCACAAAGCGGCGGTACGGTTTGTCGAAATCCCTTATCAGCGGATAGTGGCGCGTGCCGGGCGGCAGCAGTATCACATCGCCGGTTGCGAGCGTATGGTGAGTCCCGTTTATGCAGATGTCTACATTCCCTTCGAGGAAGAAATAAAATTCGTAATAGTCGTGGGTATGCTCCTTGACCGGGGTCAGCTTGGTATCTTTGTAATAATATATCTCAAAATCCCGAGAGAGCATATACTGCCTTGGCGAAAATTCCGTTTGAAGCTCTTTTTTCACAGTTTTCATGCCTTTCTTTAAAGAGCCGCCGTTTATCAGAAACGGCGGCTCCTTTGTTTATCTGAGTTTCGCTCCCAGCTTTGTTTCCAAAGAATTTACTATCTTATCGAATACCGGGTTTATCTCTTCGTTCGTGAGACTCCTGTCAGCAGCGCGGAACGATGCAGCATAGGCAACGCTCTTTTTGCCATCCGGTATTTGTTCGCCCTCGTATACGTCGAACAGCTTCAGAGAATCCAGGAGCTTCCCGGCAGCCTGTCTGATAACGGCCTCTATCTCTGCCGACGGCACGCTGCGGTCTGTAAGCAGGGCGATATCGCGGGTAACAGCCGGGAATTTCGGCAGGGCGTGATATTTTATACTGCTGTTGATATGAGCGAGCATTTTGGCAAAATCGATGACTGCGCCGAAGCATTCGCACTCAATGCCGTATTTTTCGCTGACCTCGGGATGTATCTGGCCGACTATGCCGATAATTTCACCCTCGGCGGATATCTGTGCCGTTCTTCCGGGATGGAAGGTAGGATTATCGGATACTGCCTTGTAGGAAACGTCTTTGACATGCATTCCCGTAAGCAGCGTTTCACAGATGCCTTTTATATCGAAGAAATCGGCTTCACCATACATTCCCATGGTTATCTGCATTGGCTCTTGGGGGAGCTTGCCCTTCTCGGTCGGAATGAATATCTTTCCTACCTCAAACAGCCGCGCCTTTTCATTGCGGTAGTTATAATTGCGCGAGAGTATATCAAGCATAGAGCCGAGCATGGTCGTGCGCATAACGGAGGTATCCTCGCCCAGAGGATTGGAAATTTTCACCGTTGTTCTCAAGGGGCTATCGGCAGGAAGCGACAGCTTGTCGAATACGGAGGGAGAAGTAAACGTATATGTGTATATCTCACTCATACCGGCGCCGGTCAGTATCTCGTTTATCCGATCCTGCGCCTTTTGCTCCTCGTTTTTGCGGCCGCATACAGCTTCACCCGAAAGCAAGGTCGTCGGTATCTTGTCATAGCCGAAGAAACGCGCGATCTCCTCGGCGACATCGGCCTCGCCTTCAATATCGGGGCGGAACGAGGGAGGAGTGATGGTCATGTTTTCAGTATCGACCGCAAACTCCAGCATTTCAAGAGTGGAGATCATATCTGCCTGGGGAATGTCAGTGCCGAGGAAAGCATTTATCTTTTCCGGACGGAAAGCAAGCTCGGGCTGTTCCTTTGTTTTGCCGATAATGTCTATGCAGCCGCCGACTACATCGCCGCAGCCCAGAATTTCCACCAGTTCACAGGCACGCTCCAGTGCGGGAATGGTGTTGTTGGCGTCCAGCCCCTTTTCATATCTTGATGAGGCCTCGGTGCGTAAGCCTATTTTCTGGGCGGTAAGACGTACGCTGGCCGCATCAAACGTTGCCGACTCAAATACCACGGTCGTAGTATCAGGCTTTACCTCTGAGTTGAAGCCGCCCATAACTCCGGCTACAGCTACCGCTCTTTCCCCGTCAGCTATGACCAGGTCGTTATGGTCGAGAGTCCTGTCGTTCTCGTCTAATGTCTTTATAACCTCGCCGTCCTCAGCGGTGCGGATAACTATCTTTTGCCCCGCAAGATCGCGCATATCAAAAGCGTGCATCGGCTGGCCATACTCCAGGAGCACATAGTTGGTGATATCAACGATATTGTTTATCGAACGCACGCCGCAGGCCTTTAAGCGGTGTACCATCCAGGACGGTGAAGGACCGATTTTAACATTTTTTACCATGCGCGCGCTATAGCGCAGACATTTTTCGGGGCTATTTAGCTCTACCGAAAGTGAATCGGAGATGTTTTCATTGTTTTCGTGTATTTCCGGTTTTTTGAGTGTAAACGGTTTATTGAACGACGCTGCCGTTTCCCTTGCCAGGCCGATAACGCTGAAGCAGTCAGGGCGGTTAGATGTTATCTCGAACTCTACCACATTTTCATCAAGACCGAATACTTTCTTTATATCCGTTCCGGGGACGATATCATCAGAGAGTATCAGTATTCCGTACTCCGGTTCATAGCCCAAGTCTGCCGGGGTCAGTCCCAATTCATCATGTGAGCACATCATGCCGTTGGACATAACGCCGCGCAGCTTGCCGCGCGTTATTTTCACTCCACCGGGAAGCGTTGATTTGTGCAGAGCTACGGGGACCGTCTGACCCTCCTTAACGTTGGGAGCACCGGTAACTATCTGTATCGGCTCCTCCTTTCCAACGTCCACCTGGCATACGACCAGATGATCGGAATCCTCGTGCGGTCTTACTTCCAGGATTTTTCCGGCTACGACGTTGTTTATTTCTGCGCCCATGTTTTCTACGCCTTCGACCTTCGACCCGGTCATCGTAAGCCTGTCTGCGTATTCCTTCGGCGAAACGCCGCTTATATCTGTATAATCGCTGAACCAGCTCATTGGTACCTGCATTTTACTTTATCCTTCCTTTCGATATATCTGATTAGTCAATTGCGAAACCTTTTCGCAATTGATTTCTGGCTAATGAAGAAAATAA
>CAYNRX010000052.1:0-9633 GCA_964399965.1 uncultured Lachnospiraceae bacterium
CGAAACTCCTCATGTTCCGCTCTTGTTATTGGTGTATCCACTGCATCACCATCCTCCTTTCTGATTTTATCCTATATTTCTGCGACTTCGTCCGCCGAAATATGCATACATAACAGCTCGAACAACCTTTGGATGATGTTGTTTTGTTGCTCCGTTAAGTCGGTCAAATCGCTTATAATCTTATACACTGTCGTTTATAACCTCCGCACCGTCCTCCGGGTTTTTCGCATTCGGGTTTTCCGGAAAAACGAAATCAAGCGGGAACCCCGGCAGTGTCGGAATATCTCTTAGTGCTTGCCTGTACTGCGCCGTTTCGCCCGTCAATATCTCATGCAGTGACGACACGAACTTTAATGCGCCCGTAAAGTCAAAGCTTGCAGTGAGCCTGTCAAGCGTCATATCCTTATCACTTTCATTCAAAAGCCGATTGCGAATAGCGCGCGCATATATCGCCGCTGCTTCTGTATCGCCGTTTTCCTGCGCCGCTTTTAGCTTTTCTTCCTGCACGTCCGGCATTTCGAGCCGGGCGCGCTCAAGTAGATTTGCAAGTAATACCTCTTTATTTTTTAAAAAATTTACTTCCATGTGGTGCTTGCCTCCTGTATAATTCTTTATAGTATTTTCGCAGTTGATAAATCTGCTTAAAGGTGTCGCCCCGCTCTGCGTGTGATTGAAACGCCTTAAAGCTCGCTTCTGCATCTGTAATAGTTCTTTCTCCGCGCTTTATCATATCCGCAAGCGCGCGCATTTTCCTGCGTTGCTTTGTGACTTTGCTGTGTATCATAGTCATGACAACTTTGCCGGTTTCCGAATACCTGAACCGCCATTTTAAAAATATGATGCCTTGCTTTAATTGATAGAGTTTGGATTTGTCGTTTAACTGCAAATTCACACTGTCAAGATAGCCTTGTATAACATTTTTGCAATGCTTCAAGTGTTCTTTATCCGGGTGTATAAGTATGAAGTCGTCCATGTATCGCACATAATACTTAATGTGCAAATCCTCTTTTATGATATGGTCTAACTTGTCAAGAATAAGCAATTGTGTCAGTTGTGACAGTTGAGAACCCAAGCCGATACCCTTAAAATCATCATGCATTAAGTGCCTTATATAGTCCGAATTGGTGATACCTACGCTATTAAGACGTTTATGCATCTTGTTTTCCGTGTCCTTTATGCGGTCAGCTCCGGTGCCAAGTATCTTTGCCCGAACAATGCTTGCGCGTTGTGTTGCTATAAAATGAGCCGTTTTCAGTGCCGTATCATGCGGCTGTCCGAGTGTGCGCAGTTCGTCAGTAATATTCGCCTCGCAAAAGCTTTCTATTACCTCGCACATCCGCGCAATCGTTTGCTTGTCCGCATCGCTCTCTAAAAGCTTTTCTTGCGCCACTTTGTGCCACGTGTTGGGAAAATACCCTTTGACATCGCACTGTAGAACATAACCGACACTTTTGTGTTTGTTGTAGTATCTTCGCATGAACACTTTTAGACGGTCTTGTGCATCCGCTACACCCTTGCCGCTCTGACATGCATAGTTGTCGCGGATGAATGATTTTGCAAGCGCAGGGTATGCACTGTAGTCGCACAATGCTCTTTGTACGTGTCTGTCATTGATATATGCCGCCAAAATATCACGTCGCTTCGGCTCTTTTATGGTAAACCTTTGATACCGTGATATTTTATATGTATCGTTCAAAAGTTCTTGCCGACGCAGATAGCAGTTTTTAAGCCCGTTAAGGCTGTAGCCCGCTGTGCTGTCTTTCCACATAACGCCGCGTTGGCATTTCCGCAAAGCTGTCAATAAAGCGGAAAAGCCTATTGCTTTATAATAACTCATATTGTATGTTAGCGGGGCGTATAGTTCCAACGCCACAGCCGGGCGGAAACGTACCCGCTATTATTCACCTCTCTTATTCAGAATAGGCAAGGTCAAACGCTCCTTGCACAAAAAGCACTGATTTCGGCTAAATTTAGCTTACTTTAACAGGCATACACAAAAGTATATTGTGCAATCCGCGGCGACGCGCAAAGCAGGGCCCGGGCCGTAGCCGGACCCTGTGCTACCCGACGAATTGCAATTGCGCGCGTTGTTCGTGTTCCCCGTGTTCGGCGACCGGAACCACCAATTCTGACAACATCGTTACAGCGTTTAACCTTATGCGGTTCTAAGCCGCATCAACTATCGTTTTGGGTATCTTTATACCGTTTTTCATCGCTTAAAATCCACTTGCGCAATAATGTTTCGGTCTCCACTATAAGCCCGACCCAGTATTCTACACGGCGCGTTTCAATGCCATATAGTCCGTGAGCTATTTCTATCTTAGTCAAAAGTGCCTCACACATTGACCACGCCTGTATCTGCTGTTGCCTCCGGTATTTGTAATCGGTATCATACATCACGCTTACAGCATTTGCCCGGCGGCAACAAGCAAGTATGCCCACGGCTTCATCTGCTATTGACTGCGCAATAATCCACCGTGACCGTTTCGGGAAACACTTTTCGTTATTCAGTATTTGTGTCGTGTAAACAGCAACCTCGCGAGCCTTTACCACAACTTGCAGTTTGCCCGGTTGCCTTTTATTTTTTAAGACCGACATTTTGCCCTCCTTGCCGCTCCCGGCTCTGCGCTACCGCTTGCCCGTGAGCTTATAATATGGATTATGCGATTGTGCAAGCCGCGGCGACGCGCAGAGCACGGCCCGGGCCACAGCCGGACCCTGTGCTACCCGACGAACTGCAATGGCGCGCGTCGTTCGTGTTCCCCGTGTTCGGCGACCGGAACCACCAACCCTGAGCTGAACCCGATTTGTTATACTTGATAAAATCCGCCTGCGCATAACCCTCTGTCATTGCAAAGCGTTCGCCCTCAGAAATATTATTCTGTTTTTCTCCTGCAATTTCGGTATACGACGGCAAGTAAAACTTATCTACTGTAGTATAAGACGACTTAACATCATCATTTACCTCGGCATAGTCGTTGGTGCATGTCTTTATCTTGATAGGGCATACCGCCGCAAGAAAATCACCATCGAACCCCGCGGCAAATCCCGGTGTAGTCGTTACGTATGATGCAATGCGGTCGAACTTAGTTTGTGATTGCCAGTATGTATTTGCCGCGCCCGACGCGTTAAGATACTGACGTATAGCGCTTTCTTTGTAGTTATTAGAGCCGTAACGGTTTCTTTGTATGGTATTTATATCGCCGTTGATATAAAGGTCTTTGACATCGCCGAGGCTTGTGCCTACGGTGCCGCGGGATATATCAATGCCGCTTTCAAGTGCCGTTGTTGTAGCTCCGCTTGTATATGTCGTAACAGTCGCAGTGGACAACTTCTCCCCGTTATTCCATGCAAGCCGCAATTGCCCGCCCGCGGGTATATCGCTTGTAGTGGTGAACTGTATCGGCGTTGTGCTTGTGTCGTCCTCTGTCTTTAAGTCGTTGTTTGCGGCATCGTAGCTTGACGGAATAGTAAAGTGATATGTGCCCGCCGTTAATCCGTCCTCAAAGTACATTAGCGCCTCTTGAGCATCCCATACAAGCGCATTATCGGTAACGTAGTGCATGAGCAACTGCATGCCCGGCTTTATGTTGCCGTCCGCATCCTCAACGTCTTGATGGTCGGCGACATCCCATGTAACCGTTCCAAGTGTTGCGTGTTCCGTTGTGAACTGTGTGCCTACTGGAAATACGGTTTTTGCCGCGCCCGACGCGACAATTCCTTTTACGACCGCCCAGCTGTCAATATGCCCCGTACTTATAGCCGCCGCAAGCGCGTCAATCATCGACCGTATTTTCTGTGAGCTGTATGTTGTCGTGGATGTAATGCTGTTATCGTCAACGATCGCATTTACATCCGCTCGCAGCTCATTAATTTCCTGCTGTCTAAGGTCTAACGCAAACATATAATCTCCGCCGCTTACCATATAAGCATCTGCGCTGCTGTCGTATACCAGAGTGAGCGTCAAGTCCACTCCTGTGCCTCCTGTGCCGCTGTCTCCCCAGCAATCTATTTCGTTGACTTTTACGTCCTTCGCTCCCGTCCCGTTGATGTTCAAGGTTATAGCCTGTCCTGCGCTCAGGCCGTTTTTAAACCTTACGTGCGCCCAGGCTCCATCGGTAAGCGTGAATCCGGGGAGGGTTGCTGTTTTGGCCGCCGTAGTCTTGGCGGTATTGCATACGGCGGTATTCCTCTTTAATCCGGCGATATCGTTTCCGTTATATATGCATCCATCGGCGGTGTTAAGCCCGATAGCCGTGTACTCGTCCTTGTCCGCATCGTACATAAGCTCAAGCGTTCCGCCCTGCAATACAGGGGCATAAGACCAGGAATCAAAATAGTCTATGCCGTTGTAGTTTATGTACTTTGCTCCGGTGGCGTCAATGCTTATCGAGGATTTTACGGCGGAGTGCCCTTGCGTGAATTTTACTATGGCTCGCATACCGTCTTTTAATTCAAATTTTCCTGCGCCGGCTTGGCTTTCTTCCACCCATGCACTTTTTTGCTGAACGGAAGCCCCGTCTGTGCATACTGCATAAGCGCATGGCACGGTATTATGCCAAATCGCATAGCGCAGAGTAGCGGGAACCAATGGTTTATATTCATTTGTGCCAGCATTGATTTCTCCTTCAGAAGCAGCGGCGATTATTACCTTGCCGTCTTGCGATTGCGTCAGGCCGTAATTCTCATTGACGTTTATCAGCGCAGAGCCGTCATCATACACCGTAAGCCCGCTGCGGTTTTGGCCGTTTGAGGAGTACAGCTTGATACCACCGACTTTATCGGTCGTGGCAATGGGTATTGCATTGTCTGCCAGCTTTTCGGCGGTCACCGCGCCGTCGGCTATGTGCACCGTATTAACGGCATCGTCTTTTATATGGACGTCGTCTACAGAAGCATAGTCTAGCTTGTTTGATGTGACTGCTCCGTCTGCCAGCTTTTCCGCGGTTACTGCTTTGTTGGCTATTGTTTGGGTTATGACCGCATTATCTGCGATATTCGGCTCAGTGATCGCACCTACCGCCATCTTTTCATGAGTCACTGCCTGCGAAGCTATCTTATCCGATGTCACCGCCCCGTTGGCTATCGCCCGAGTTGAAACAGCTCCAGAAGCGAAATGTCTCTCATGTACTTCTGAGTCTTCAATGTGTTCATTCAGTATTGCATTGTCGGCGATTTTAACAGTGGTTACTGCTCCGTTAGCTATCTTTGCAGCAGTCACCGCCCCATCGGCCAGCTTTGCCGATGTCACCGCCGCTGAAGCTATCTTATCCGCCGTCACCGCGCCGATTGCCAGACACCGCGCGTCCACTGCGCCGTTTTGTATACGGTTATTCGCCACCGCCGCCTGCGCCAGCTTATTTTGTGTCACCGCGTAATCGGCGATCTTGGATGTGGATACACCACTATCCGGTATCTGTGATGAGTTAATAACCCCGTTTTCAAGACCGCTTTTAAGGTTCTTAAAATTCTGCTTTACTTTCGGATGCCAATCCGAAAGAAGAGTGCTGTCATCGTAATTCTCGTCTATAGTGACCTTCAATTTCCTACCTCCTTCTCAAGCGCCGAAATGCGTTCTTCTAGATCCACTATCGAAATATTGTTTATCCTCGTCGGCTCGGAGGATTCTATCACAAAGTACGAGGCTCCGTTGCTGCCGGATATCAGGAGAATATCCGCCACCACGTTGCCGCTTGCGTCCACGAACTGTATGCCGCCGGTCTGGCCGGAGCCGGTGATCCCCTTGAGCTTTAAATACCGCCCGATCTCGGCGTCCTTGGAGGTCTTTATGCTTCCCGAAAACACCGCCTCGGCCGTAAGCCGTCCGGAAAACTCCGCGCTGCCCTCCTCGTCAAGGGTGATGGTCTCCGATCCGTTTTCATCGTATATCACAAACTCAAACCTGCCGCCGGAATTTCCCAGGCGGATACGAACGCGCCCCGCAGAATCCCGCACCGTCATAAGATCGTCAACGACCGTCATCGTGCCCGCGCCGCTTTTGATGTTGTTCGTTTCGGTGTTTAGTGTTCCCGATAAATAGCCTGTTTTAATGTCTCCCTTACTTGTAGACGCTCTTTTGTAGTTTTTTCCCAGCCTGCCGAGCTGGCTTAGATAGAAAAACAGATCCGCCGAAGGTCTGCCTACCGTTATATTGGTTTTCTCCGGCTCATATGGGTATCTCTCAACACTTAACACGCGCGCGTTTATCAGAGTTCCCTCATCGTAAACAGTAACGCTGTCGCCCGGATTCAGCGGTTTTATATCTCCGTCCGAAATTTTCGACAGGTCGATATACGTCCCTGTAATCGTGACCTTCGGCACGTCTATGCGGTTTTCGTTGCTCTCGTCAAATTCCCACTGTGCCAGATTGTATACGTCCGTTGGCTCCGTATAATCGCTGTAGTCGCGATATCCCTCGTGTATGCCGTACAGCTCTGCGTTGGGGCTGTCTATATACGGCACGCCGTCCTCAGTGACAGAGGTTATCGGCGTATCGTTATAGCCGTAGGCATAAAGCCGCGTTACAAGCTGCGATGTATCGCGCTGAATATTGATATTTTCCATGTTTTTTGACGTATCCAGCAAAACCGGCGTTTGTTCCCCGATTTTTGATACAACGGCTATATTATAGTTATCAGCGTAGATCTCGCCGCGTCCGGCGTTTTCTATTACCGTCTGCACAACATCATAGGGGGTTATCTTATCCACCTCGAAAAAGTCGATCTTAAACCCGTCCGCGCCTATCCATTCCATGCCAAGGGCTTCCGTCTCGGCCTCTGTCATAACGTGGAACGACGTATTCTCAAATGCTGCGGCTATGACCTCTCTTGGAGATTTCCCTATCATATTCGGGAAAGTCGGCAGATGTATCTTTGCTGCATCGCAGTTAAACACGTGTTCTGCTGATATATTCATCATTGCGCCGGTGCTTTGTGTTATGCTTGTTATCCGGTACGCCTGACCCTCGCACACGATAAGCCTATTCACCGTGATACGGCTGTCAGGAGGGTGCTCAAACTCAAGACGTCTCTCCTCGTTTATTTCTTCCGATACCCTCACTTTTGATGCAGCGTCCAAAAAAGCAAGCTGCCCTGCTGTAAAATCTTCGGCGTTGTATTCAAAAAGTCTAAGCATTGACTCTCACCTCATAAATGTATTTCGGTTCGTATTCCATTTTTATTGCCGCCCCGGCGTTTCCGTAAGGAATTAAAAAAGCGAGGTCAAACTCCCCCGGTGGAATTTCGAAAAATGTATCCATCCTTCCGCCTGTTGTAAGGTATTTTGTCTCGTCAATACCTCCGTTTGTCGCCGTGCGCTTTGCAAAATCGATCACAATATCATTTGTCGCCTTGTTGCCTTCGCCGCGTGAATAGACCACAGAACAGCTGTAATTTACCGTTGATACGAAGGTTCCAAGATAGATATGGATACTGTCAAGCCCTCCCTCCCCGGGAGATATGGTAAACTTCGGCAGCGTGTACCATGTTCCGGCATTTACTGCCTTTACATCGTAACCCTGCGCCGGGACATTCCACGTATTGTATACCGCAGTCACTCCGCCAAGAGGTACGCCAAAGCCAAGACGCACGCTGTCGCCGAGTTTTACACCGCGAAGTATATCGATATTGCTTGCTGCGAATGGACGAACGCGGAATGCCGCTTCTATCACCGCTTTAGTTCCCGCACGCTCTGGCTTATACTGTATCGTATCAAATACGGCCGCATCCCAGACAGCGTTCGGGGTATCGTCAAACATCAGCTGCCCGCGCCCCATAAGCCATACTGCCGCAGTGTCAAGTGCCTTTTGCAGAGCTTCGATCCCCGGCGCGCCGATAGATAACTCGACCGAAAATATCCTGTCGCTGTAGAACATGCGCCGGTATTCGTTTGCTGCGGAAAAATCATAAGACCCGTCTATATTTGCCGCATCAGCGATCGCCTGTTTTGCCTCCGGGATTATCGGGCGATCAAGCGTGCGAGCCGTGACCCGACAGCCGTCAATCCCCGAAAAAACGTCCCTTATATGCCGGCCGCGAAATGTAAAACCGGTCATCATGAAAGCATCCCTCCCAGCCATGAAAATTTACGCAGGAACGCTGTTAAAGCCGTATCGTCCGCCGCCGTGATGTTTATATTGCGGTTATCCGCATAATTGCTGATATTCTGCGCACTTGAAGCGACAGCTGATACCGTCTCGCGGAATCCCGTCTCCACAGCGTTTATCATTCTTTCGGCAAGTGCTGACGCGTTCTCTGTAGCCGTGTAAATCGCCCTGAGCGCGTCTGACTGCTCCTCCTCTATCCTTGTATACTCGTACTCAAGAGCGTCAAGAGCAGTCGCCTGCTCCTGCTCAAGCCTGTATATCTCCTCATCGCGCTCAAGTTCCCGGAGCTGCTGTGCGTATTCCTCATACTGGCGCATTCCCTGGGCGGTGACTGCGCCCTCGAAAACATCCATCTGCTCGCGTGTCTCGGCCATGTCCTCCGCCCTGTCGCCGGTCTCCCATGCATCTTGAAGGCCGGATATCTTATCGTTGTAAAATTCATTTATGCTGTCTATCCGGCTTCTGGTCTCGTCAAGCATATCCGCATATATTTCCGAAGCTGCGTCGTACCTGTCGGCGGCTATCTCCTGCATATATTCGCCGTATTCGGCTTCCGAAAGCATACCATTGTGGTAAAACTCGTCTACCATTTCCCACCGCTTATCAAGAGACTGCAAAAACTCTCTGTCGGACATCCCCAGATAATCCCGGCTGATGTTAAGCTCCTCCATGAACGCATCATCAACTGCGCTTACTATTTCCGAGCCGGTGTCAGCGAGGTTATCATGATACATATCCCAGGTAATATCGCCGGCATTAAACGCTTCCAGGTTCCGGTTTCGTATGCGGATAAACGCTTGCACCGGGTCGTCTGCGTATTTGTCCCAGTCATTTAATGACGCGCGGTCGGATATCCAGTCAAGGGAATTTTCGTTGAGCGTTTCAAGGTTCTCCCTCACGCCATCGATATACTTATCGTCTAGCTCCGACATGCTTTCCCTATACGTGCGGTGGTCTATCAGCCCTTTTTCGTAATACTCCTGCGTATACGCCCGCATACGGTCAAGCCCGGCCAGATAATCTTCGGCGGACATATCGTTATACTCCCGCTCATGCTCAAGCCAATCATACGACTGGTCAAGCCGTGCGCTGTAGGCCGTCTCGCCCGCCTCGGCAATGATACCGGAGTATTCCTCCCAAGTCAGCTTGCCCTCGTTTAAAAGCTCCAGATTGCGCTCTCTGACGCGCTCCCAGGCCGACAGAGGATCGTCGCCTATATCCGCCCAGTCGTTCATGGCCGCGTGGGTCTCGATGTATGAAAGGCTCGTTTCGTTAAGCTCATCGTTTACATCGCGTGTAAGGCCGTATATCTCCTTTTCGATATCCCGCACGTCCTGCTGATTGTCCTGAAATTCCTTCGACAGCTGCACCCATTTTTCAAGCTCCTGCGTTGTGGTGACTGCATGGGTAGATGTGTAAAAATCCCAGTCATCGCGGGCAGCGGTGAATGCGTCGGAGTTGTTCTGTCCGCCTGCAAGATGCGGCAGCATACGCTTCGTCTCGGCGGCCGTGTAGACCTTGTCGCCCTT
>CAYNRX010000053.1:0-9580 GCA_964399965.1 uncultured Lachnospiraceae bacterium
CCAGGATACCTCCGCATCGCCTTCTTCTATCAGCTTCCAAGCGGTCAGGGGACGGCTTGCGGCGTTGTCTATGGGGGAGAACTCGAACGACCGGTTCTCGATCAGCTCCGCATAAAGGCCGCCATCGGCCGCGTGGTTTATATCCTCGAAAAATATCCCGAAAAGATCGCCCAGCTCGCATGTCGTTCTCTCGGGAAAAAGCGAGATCTTTCTCATATAAAACTCTGCCTTTCTGTAAGATTTTTATTTTACCGCTGTATTATAACCCAGGCAAGGAAGAATGTAAATAGTATTATTTTGATGAATACCATAAAATAGGAATATGCGCGGGCCGCCTGCCGGATCGGGCGGCCGCCGATGTCGCCGCAAAAGAAAAAACGGGTGCCGGCCGCGGCCGATTCCCGTTTTTCCGTTTGCATTTAAAAAGAGAGATATTGTGTACATGATACCACAACAGCCGCTCTTTTTCCACTTGATTCTTGCCCTATCCGCTAAAAAACCATCAATTATTGCCTTCCAGGTTAGCGCGTATCTTATCGGTTATCGAGTAAAAGGCTTCTATCTCCTCCTCGGAAAGGCCCCTGGTGGCCTGGGCATCGATATGGCGCATATGCTTGTCGATAAGCTCAAACACCTCCATCGCCTTATCGGTGAGGATTATCTTTTTCAGCCGTCCGTCCCCGGAAATGGGCACCCGTGTCAAAAGCCCGTTTTTCTCCATCAGCTTAAGGATTCCGGTGGCCGTGGAACGGCGTATCTTGAACTCCTGCTCGATATCGCGCTGGAACACATCGCGCCCCTGCTTAAGATTTGCGCAGACGAAGCCGATAATGGCTCCATGCATACCGGTCATCCCCGACACCGCCACATCCGAAAGATCATCCACGCGGCGGCGGATAAGATTTGAAAGTGAGCGTACTGTAAAGCTGACGGTCTTTTTTGATTGCATTTTCGGCCTCCTTATATCCACAGGCATAAAGTTTCATATGTGCAAAAAGATTAGTTACCTAATAATATTATAAAATATTTCCGCCCTTTTGTCAAGTGGTAAATGCAGCGCATAAAAAGGAGCCGCCCTTTATGGACGGCTCCTGGAAAAAGCCTGATTTAGCCTATAGCTGCCAGCAATCTCGACAGCATTGTTGCTGCCTGGCCTCTTGTTGCGCCCGAAGCAGGCTCGAACGTTGTTTCCGTGATACCGGTAACGATACCGAGCTTAACAGCTCCCGCAACGTCCTCAACTGCCCATGCGCTGATCTGATCCTTATCGGTGAACTGGTCTACCGAACCGCCGGATACGTCAACGCCCTTGGAAACAGCCGCATTCGTTACCATTGACGCCATCTCCTCGCGGTTGATGGGATCGTCAACGTTCATAACGATGTTGGAATCGATAATACCTGCCGCATTTGCAGCCTCAACGGCCGGGGTAGCCCAATGCTCGCCCTCTGCCTGCGCTCTCAGCTCAAGTCCGAGAGCCTTAGCGATAAGCTGTGTGAACTGACCCTTTGTAACAGCCGAATCCGGCTCATATGTGGTCTCTGTCATACCGTTTACAATACCTGCATTGTACATCTCCAGTACGTAGTCCTTAGCCCAGTGGCCTTCGATATCCGTAAACGGATTGTCGCCGGTCGACGGGGTCTCGGGTCTGTCAACGCCGGTATCAGCCGGAAGAGCGGACTCGTCAAACGCAGCCTCTGTGTAATTGTTGGCTACAACATTTACGTTGGCCGCAGGCTGGGTCGTGTACTGCGAATCAGCGATCTTATCGTTCATGTACCAACCGATGTGAGGCGGCTGGTTGTAGCAGTTGCCGTATGCGCTGGCGGAATTTCTGTAAACTCCGTCATGCATGAGCGTATAGAAGTTATACTCTGTCGGGATATCCGTTGTGTAAACTCTCAGAGCAAACGTCTTTGTCGTCATCTTCAGAGTCGTGGTGATCTCTGTCGGAGTCTGATCGTCCGTCCAGGGATCTGCCGGATCGCCCTGCAATGTGTAGGGAGCTTCCTGAACCTCTTCGCCTGTTACAGCGTAGGTAACGATCTCTTCTCTCCAGTCGCCGAGGATATCAGCCTGAGCATTTACGTTACCCTTGGTGCCGTTGATGGAATTACCCTCAAGAGTCTTTATTGTGTCGAGCTTTTGCGTCTCATCGTTCCACTTCTGGATATTTACATGATCCTGAAGCTCATCCTGGAGATCGCCGTCCCAATAGATCCTGCCGTTCATCGAAAGGCCGAGATCGGCAAGCTTGGTGTCGGTATTGTCATAGTAGCCCGAGCTGCCGGCGCCCCATACAACGTACAAGGAATCCTTGTAGCCGATGTTGCCTATCATACCACGGCCTGTATCCTTAACGCCGTTATGAGCCTGGAGAATGGTTCCAGTTGCAGCGTCCTGAACTGCAAAGCCCCAGTTATGCCAGATACCGGTCTCGTCCTGTATGCCGTAAGTAGCTGCAAGATCGGAGGGATTTCTGCCCTTCTGAACAGCGTCCGGATTAGCGGACTCTTCGTCTGTGTAAGCCGTACCCTCTTCCTTAACGCTCATGAACTCCAGGCCTTCGTGTGTCGGGTCGAAGTCGCCCAGGTGCATAGCGTCGCCGTGGCCGAGGCCTGAGCACCAGAGAACGGAACCGTCATCGTCAAGCGCCATGGAGCCGAGGAATACCTCGTCCTTGCCGTCGCCGTCAGCATCGCCGGCTTCCATGTTATGGTTACCATGGCTGATGTATTTAGCGTTATCGCCCTGCTGGGTATCGAAGCTCCAGTCAAGAACGATCTTGCCGTTCTGCAGTGAATAAGACGCCAGGCTCAAACGTCCGGGAGCGATCTCCGGTTTACCGCCGTAGTAGCCTCTGCCTATAATAGCCGAAGGCGTCTGGCCGTTTATGTAGGCCACTGTGCCGTTGTAACGCTCCGAACGGTTACCGAAGTCGTCGCCGAAGGTCAGCGATACGGAGTTGGAGCCTACTTCATTGCTAAGATAGAAATTTGTGGTATCGATTATGGTACCGTCGCCGTCAAAGCAGGTCATATAAAGCGGACCCTGCAGGTTCTTACCGGCGTTCATGGCAGCCCAGCTTGAAGCGTAGTCCTTGCTTCTTTCAGCATCGCCGACAACGTTTCCGGCCGAGTCTGTCGTGCCGTCAGCCGTTCTTAAGAATATCTCGGCACCGCCGTCGTTATCAAAGTCGGCAGCCATTACCATGGTATCGTGCTGGCCGGCTCTGATGTTGTAGCCCATGTCGATTCTCCACATATGCGTACCATCGAGCTTATAAGCATCGAGGTATACCTTTCCTGTCTGGCCTGTGGAGGCTGCGTCCTTAGCGTCGTCCGGATTCCAGATAACGATTATCTCGTACTGGCCGTCGCCGTCAAGATCTGCAACGTAGGAGTCGCCCGGCGTATAGCCCGGTGTATATACGCCTCCTCTGTTGATCGCCGGTTCTCCCTCGTATACAGGCGCCTCGGCCATGGGGATCTCAAGATATCCCTTATCCCATACGCTTACTGTGGACGACATGGTCTCGCCGTTCTTTACTACTGTGTACTTATCGGCAGCCGTTCCCGCTGTGTCCTCGAAGTTCGTGATAGCTCCCTCTGCTATCTTCTCCTGATTTCTGTAAAGCGCAAACGTCGTATCCGCAGGCTCTGTAGCCAGACGTCTCCAGGATACGAAAACGCCGTTGTCAGACGCTACCGCCACAACGCCCCTGTCAAGGTTCTCCACGTTGCGCGGAGTGTCCGCTGCGCTGGCCGTCATCGGAGCCGCCATGATGCCGCAGGTAGCTATCTGCGCCAGTACCAGACCGGAAACAGCGGCCTTTTTCAGGCTTTTCTTCCAATGTTTGGACATATTACATCTCCTCCTTATATTATCCCGCTCGTGTCGATATACAACCAAGCTATTCTTGATATAATTGTAGCACAAGAGAGTCAAAAATGGAAGTAATTTTACTACTTTTTTTATTCAAATTTCAGTGTTTTTTGTGCAATAATACGCCGCCTGCCGGCTCTTTGTCTACTATGCATAAAACGGCTTTTTGATAAGCCGCATTTTTTGACAGGGATTTTTTCAAAAAGGTCTTTACAAATCCCGAAAATGTGATATAATATACTTGTAACACGGACAAGCGATTGTGCGTGTTTCATATACCCTTTTATCATATATACCACCACCATTGAGTAAGCGAGAGCCGGCGGTTTATCCGTCGGCTTTCGTTTATTCCATCCCGTAAAGTTGCATAAAATACCGCCCCGCAAATCCTGTGAATTTGTGATATTTTTTTGATAAAAAAGTCTTTACAAATCCGGAAAATGTGGTATAATATATTTGTAACACGGACAATCGATTGTGCGTGTTTCATATACCCTTTTATCATATATACCACCACCATTGAGTAAGTGAGAGCCGTCCGGTTTATCCGGCGGCTTTCGCTTATTCTACCCCATAAAGCTGCATAAAATATCGGCCTGTAGAATCCGTGAATTTGTGATATTTTTCCTGCAAAAAGGTCTTTACAAATCCAGAAAATGTGATATAATATATTTGTAACACGGACAAGTGATTGTGCGTGTTTCATATACCCTTTTATCATATATACCACCACCATTGAGAGGGCACAGTTTCGGCTGTGTCCTCTCACTCTTTTTAGCGAAATATTCCCCCAAAAGCAACAAGTCCGATATATCCCGGCCGAAGCGCGATATATCGGACGTTTTTTTGTTTTTGCCGCAATCAAAGGCAGCCCTCATGTTTCCACCTTTATTGTGCGCCTTGTCCAGCGGTTCGTCAGATAGAACCAGCCGCCGATAAGTATCGCGCTGATCGTCCCGGTAGGCGTAGAGAGGCCCACGCCCGCTATCCCCATACCGAGAACTTTCGTGCAGAAGAAGGCCACCGGCACGCGGGCGATCACCGAGGATACCACCGAGGGCAGCATCGTAAACAGCGTATGCCCGGAGCCGTTTAGGATGCCGTTTATCGGGAATACCAAAGCTACCAGCAGATAATCAAAGCACGTTATGCGCAGATAGGGCACGGCTTCAGTTATCACCGCCTCATCGGAGATTATAAGCCCCATGAGCTGCGCCGGGAACAGCTGCACGATAACGAACATCACCGCTCCCACGATAAGCGCCAGCTGCACGGCCGTGGAGAAGGCTTTGCGCGCCCGGTCGTAAAGGCCTGCGCCCACGTTCTGCCCCGTCATCGAGGATACCGCCGTGCCTACGGCTCCCGCAGGCAGCTGGGCGAAGTTATTTATCTTGGCCGCCACCGATACGCCCGAGGCGGCGTTGGTGCCCAGGCTGTTGGTGATCGAGGATACCATCAAAAAGCCGCCCGAAACTATCATGTTCTGTATCGCCCCGGGAAGTCCCAAGCGAAAAATATCGCCCAGCTTTCCCGCTGAAAACAAAAGTCCGCCGCCAAAGCCCGAGAAAAAGCCGCTCTTAAACAGGTATGCCGCCGCTCCTATGGCCGCTGCCGCCTGCGACATCACCGTTGCCAGCGCCGCTCCCGCCACGCCCATACCGAAGGGGCCGACAAAGAGCAGGTCAAGGAGAATGTTCATCGCACAGGAGGCCGCCCCGAAATACATCGGTATCTTGGAATTTCCCGCTCCGCGCAGTATGGAGCCCACGGCGTTATAGGCGTAGATGAACACCGAGCCGGCCATGCATACCGTGAAATAGGACAGCGTCTCGTCAAAGGCGTCAGCCGGGGTATTAAGGGCGGAAAGTATCTGCCGCGCGAAGATGAGCGCCAGCGCAGTCGTTACCGCTGCCAGAGCCAGCATGACCGCAAACGTCGTCCCCACGGTCTCCCGCACTCCGCGCCCGTTTTTGGCGCCTATGTACTGGGCGGTCATTATCGCTCCGCCGTTGCAAAGTCCCACTATCATATAGGTTATCGTGTTCAGGGGGCTGCCGGCGATGCTTGCCCCTGCTACGCCCTCGGTGCCGCAGAACATATCCACGATCTTGATATCGGCGATATTGTAGAACGACTGGATGAGGTTGGTCAGAAAAAAAGGCGCGGAAAACTGTATCAGCTGACGCCTTATGCTTCCGCGCGTGAAATCGGTGACAATAGCTGCCATCGTATATTCACTCCTTTAAGTGATTTTAGTTAGTCAATTGCGGCCACGGATACGCTTTTCCGCTATCTCATTAGGGGATTACCCAGCTGCAGCGCCAGCTCATTGGCGCGCTTGAGCTGCTCAAAGCGGTATTCCCCTATCCAGTGGGTATCGGAGCCAACGCTTATAGTAATGCCGCTGCGGCTTACCTCATTTTGCTTTTTTACATTCGTCAGAAGGTCGTAATAATAGGGATAATTCCCCGAGGTGTTTATCTCCCAGAACAGCTCCGCCTTTTTTAGCTCCGCGAAGATATCCAGCCCGTACCTCTCCCCCAGGGCAAAGATATCGGTATGCGCAAGCCCTGCCGGGCAGTCGAAAAGCCGCCGCCATTCCACAAACTCATACCAATCCATCGCCCGTCTGTCATCGAGGCATTCAAAGAGCACATAATCAAAATCAAAGGCCGCATCGGCCAAAAGATCGCGCGGCTCAGGCCTTGTGCCTATCTCAAGCCCTACAAGCACCTTTATCCGCCCAGCATACTGCCGTTTTAGGCGGCAGAGATGGGAGTAATATTCGTCTATCCTATCCCCCAGGCTGAACTGGTGGTCGGTTATTCCGACCGTTTCCACGCCGTGGGCAAGGGCGTTTTCCACGACCTCCTCCGGCGTATTGGAGCCGTCATAGCTATATGTTGTATGGTTATGCAGGTCTGTAAGCATTACTCGGCCCTCCTCCCCTGAAAGCTGCCTCGGCGGACAAGCTCCTTATCTATCTCATTCAAAACGACAAATTTTTTCAAGCTCCACAAGGGAGCGATAAGCTCCTCCCTTGCCCCATCCCCGGTAAGCCTTTGTACGACCACCTCCGGCGGCAATATCTCCAGCTGATCGGCGATAAGGGCGACGTATTCAGAAAGCTCCAGCGTGCGGAACTGCCCCCTTTCATACATCGCGGCCAGGGGCGTACTCTTGAGCACATGCAGAAGATGCAGCTTCACCGAACGCGGCCGCAGCGCGGCAACTGTGCGCACGTTTTTCATCATCTGCTCCCGATCCTCCCCCGGCAGCCCGTTTATCAGGTGGATGCAAACGTCTATACCGCGCTTTTGCAGCTTTTCATAGCCGGAGACAAATTCCCCGAACGTATGCCCGCGGTTTATCAGCCGCCCGGTCTTATCGGAGACCGTTTGCAGCCCCAGCTCCACCATCAGATATGTGCGTTCCTTAAGCTCCGAGAGGTAACAAAGCGCATCATCCTCCAGAGCGTCGCAGCGCGTGGCCACGGACAGTCCCACCACATTCGGCAGGGCCAGAGATGCCTCGAACCGCTCCCGCAAGATCTCTGCCGGGGCATAGGTGTTGGTGCGGGCCTGAAAATAGGCGATATACTTGCCCTCGCGCCATTTTTTGTGTAATCTGCCCGCCACCTCCCCAAACTGCTCGGGGATGCTCTTGGACGGATCGCCGCCGAAATCCCCGGAGCCTTGGGGCGAACAGTAGATACAGCCGCCAACGCCCTTCGTCCCGTCAATATTGGGGCAGGTGAAGCCGCCGTTTAGGGACACCTTGAACACCTTGGAGCCGAATTTATGTCTTAAGAAATAATTCCAGGTATGGTATCGTTTGTTGTCATCCGCATAAGGGAAGGGATTCATTTCTCTTCCCTCAGCTGCACGCGGCGTATCTTGCCGCTTATCGTCTTGGGCAGCTCGTCCATAAACTCCACTATACGCGGATATTTATAGGGGGCAGTGTGATGCTTTACGTAGTCCTGGATCTCCTTTTTCAGCTCATCCGAGGGAGCAGCGTCCTTCGTCAGGACGATAGACGCCTTTACCACCTGACCCCGTATCTCATCGGGCACGCCGGTTATCGCGCATTCAAGCACATACGGCAGCTCCATTATCACGTTTTCTATCTCAAAAGGCCCTATCCTATAGCCGGAGGATTTTATTATATCATCGGTACGTCCCACATACCACAGGTAGCCGTCCTTGTCCATGCAGGCGGTATCGCCGGTGTGGTAGCGGCCGTCAAACCACGACGATTCGGTCATCGCCCGGTCGTTATAGTAGCCGAGGAAAAGGCCGCAGGGAGCGCCGTTTTCCGTATTTATCACGATCTCGCCCGGCTCCATATACCCGGCAGGCGTACCATCGCGGCGCAGTATCTCCACCGGGAACAGCGGCGAGGCCTTGCCCATCGAGCCGGGGCGCGGAGTGGTCCCGCGGAAGTTCGCGGCCACAAGCGTGGTCTCCGTCTGGCCGAAGCCCTCCATTATCGTAAGGCCGGTCGCTTTTTTAAACTGCTCCAAAACCTCCGGGTTCAAGGCCTCTCCGGCGGTGGTGGCGTGCTTTATCGAGGAAAGGTCGTACTTGGACAGATCCTCCTTTATAAAGAAGCGGTACATCGTCGGCGGCGCACAGAAGGTGGTTATGTTGTACTTTTTAAACATCGGCATGATATCGGCAGCCGAGAAGCGGTCGAAATCGTAGACGAACACCGCCGCCTCACACAGCCACTGGCCGTATATCTTGCCCCAGAGCGATTTTGCCCAGCCGGTCTCCGATATCGTAAGATGCAGCCCATCGGGATCAACGTTCTGCCAATATTTGGCGGTGATGATATGTCCGAGAGGATATTTATAGCTGTGCGATGCTATCTTGGGATAGGCGGTGGTACCGGAGGTAAAGAACATGAACGAGGGCTCGTCTCCGCCGGGGGCGTCCTCCGTACGCTTGTATTCGGGAGAGAACCAGTCTACGTCCTCATCGTAGTTATTCCAGCCCTCGCGGGTGCCGTTTACGATCACCTTTGTCCGCACCTGGGGATTGCGCATCATCGCCAGCTCCGCCTCTGCGGCCGTATTCCCATCGGCGGTGCAGATCACCGCGCTTATCCCGGCGGCGCGGAAACGGTAGTCGAAATCCTCCTCCATCAGCTGGCTGGTGGCAGGGATCGCCACGGCTCCTATCTTATGCAGGGCGTTTATTATCGGCCAGAACTGGTAATGGCGTTTTAACACCAAAAGCACCCTATGGCCGCGTTTTATTCCCAGGAAGGAGAAGTAGTTGGCGGCCTTTGAGGAATCGCGGCTGATATCGCCGAAGGTGAAGCTGCGGGCGACACGGTCGCGGCTCACATGCAAAAGCGCCAGCTTCTGCGGCGATTTTTCCGCCATGGCGTCCACAACGTCGAAAGCAAAGTTGAAATGTTCGGTATTTTTGAAGGTGATGCTGACAGGCTGGGAGTTTTCATCCTCGCAGATGTCGGCAAAATTTTCCCATATACGCATTCTTTAAAGCGCCTCTTTTCTATTATAGAATATAGATAATTGCAAAACGCGGCAGCGTTTTACAATTATTCCCTTGTTCTAGGGAGCTCGAGGGTAAAACCCTCGAATTTCAATCAATTTTTGACGACTACGCACCGCGCAAGATGGCGCGGCCGGCAGCTTGCTGCCGGTTTTTGCGGAGCAAAA
>CAYNRX010000054.1:0-9452 GCA_964399965.1 uncultured Lachnospiraceae bacterium
TTATATCACAAAATCCGTGTATGGGAAGTGGCAACTTTTATTGTACTATATCACTTTATCAGAAAGTTCGTCAAACACCTTTTCTTTTACCGCCTGATTACTTAATTCCCGATAGATGTATTTTGCTTCGTTCTTCAAAACACGGGTGCAAAAACCGCCGAATTGATTTTGTATGCGCTCCTCATAAGACTTGGATTTTTTCATTTTCTCACCTCCTTTCTTTGCGAAAGTCGGTGTTGTTTTTCCCTTTCATTTAAGGAGTGCAAAACATGTCCTTTTGGCAACTCGGAAATTAAAAAAAGTTAAAAATTTTTCAGAATAGATTTCTTATAGCCTCAAATCAAGAGGGGCGCACGCTGATTAAAAAGCCGGCGAAAAAAAGAAAAAAGCCGTCCGCAGGAAAGTAAAACCTTCCTGCGAACGGCTTTCGCTGTATCTTTCTGCCTTCGTTTGCGAAGGCGTATTATTTATTACTTTTCCAAAAACCGCTGCAAAATCACTGCGGCTTCTGCGCGGGTGGTAGCACCCTGCGGGTCAAGGACGCCGTCGCCCTTGCCGGAGATGAGCCCTGCGCCGACCGCCCAGGACACGCCCTCCTGCGCCCAGTTTGACAGCGCGCCCGTGTCGCCGAACTGCGACAGGTCGCCACGCCCGGAAGTTTCCATACCCTTAAAGCCCGCATACCGCTGGAAAATGGCGGCAAGCTGCTCACGGGTGATACGGTCGTCCGGGGCAAAGGTGGAAGCGTCATAGCCCTGTACAATGCCGTTGGCGTTCGCCCATGCCACCGCCTTGGCGTACCACGCATCCGCCGGTACGTCCGCAAAGGCGCTTGCACTTGCCGAAGGCTCGCCCGCGGCCCGCCACAGCACCGTCACCAGCATACCGCGGGTTACCGGGTCATTGGGCGCGAACGAGGTGTCCGACACGCCGGAAAACAGGCCGTTATTCACTACGTACTCCACCGCGCCTGCAAACCAGTTGTTTGTCCGCACATCGGTAAAGGAGCCGACCATTGGCGCGGCGCTCGGCGGCGCAGAGGGCAGCCCTTCCAGCATGGACGGCTCAAAGATGACAACATTCAAATGCTCGTCAAAGCCTTCATCAACACCGTTGAAGGGGACGTAAACCTCCATATTGGGTATGGCCACCACACCTGCGCCATCGCCGCCAATATGGGTATTCGGGTATACCCGTTCCAGATTGGGCATCAGGATGGTTCCGCTGCCCGGCTGGATGGTGTCAGAAGTATATATATCAGCGTACCCATACCCGGAAAACCCTTCTATCACCTTTACCCGGTTCAGGTTCATGACAGAACTAGAATACGAGGTCAGTCTATGAACGTTGAGGATGGTGTCCGGCAGTGTCAGGGCGTCCATCTGGCAACTAATCAAAAAGTCATTCCATGTGGTGATGGCGGCAGGCCAGTTGGTGATCTGGCCGATGTTATTGTACTCAAACGCCGCCCACTCCATATATTCCAGGCTGTCCGGCAGGCGGACATCCATTTTTTGGGATGAGTTGGTATTGATATGGTCAAAAGCTTTTTGTCCGATATACTTCACGCCATTGGGGATTTCCAAATAGCTGATGTCAATCGAATATCCCGAAAACGCCTTGTCGCCGATATAGGTCAGGGCGTCAGGTAAATCACGCACGGCGCTTATTGGAACGCCGGCCTCGTGATCGATATAGGTGACGCTTTCCGGCAGGGTAAAATCAACTAATTCGTACATCCCATCGGGAAATGCGTCCGGTCCGATATAGCGCAGACCGTCCGGGAGGGACATGGTGGTGTCATATTGGCTGGATTGCCATTCCATTATCCCCAGCGTACCGGGACGGACATCGACATGGAACGGCGACCAGGGATCCAGTTCGGTTTCCTTAAAGCAGAATACGCTGCCAAGATAGTTTTCGCCCCCTGGCAGGTTCTCCCAATACGGGGTACCCCTAAGGCTTCCCGGATAGAGGGTTTCCAGTGTGCCGGGAAAGCTGATGCTGTCAAGCGAGCTGCATCCGGCAAATGCGTTATCGCCGATTTTTTTCAGCCCCTCCGGCAGCACGACATTGTTCAGACTATCGCAGCCGGAAAATGCGGCATCGCCAATCTCTTTTAAGCCGCTGCCAAAGTTGACTGTAGCCAAAGCCGACAGATCGGAAAAACCCTCTTCCGCAATATATTCCACGCTGTCCGGCAGCGTGATGGAGGTGACGTCGCCGCCATAGGGGGAGAAAGCGTCAGTAGCAATGCCCCTGACGCCGTCCGGCACGGTGACCACAGTATCATCGCCTGCATACTTCACCAGCTCTCCGCCAATGACAATAAAGGGGTCTCCGCCACGAGCCCTTACCTCGTTTGCTTTACGAACCGCCATATAGGTCTCGTTGAATGCGTTGGCGCCGATATATTCTACACCGGCTGGGATGGTGAAATTGTCTATGTTGCAGTTCATAAAAGCACGTTCACCGATGGATTTCAACGTGGAGGGCAAGTTGATTTCCGACAAACCCGGGGCGCTTGCAAACGCATTATCGCCAATGGTTTCCAAGCCTTCCGGCAGTGTAACCTTCGTCAGACTACTCACATAGTAAGCTGTATTTGGGTAATAGGCAAATGTTTCAATGTACTTCACGGTGTCTGGTACAACGACACTTTCCACCGTATCGGTGTCGTCACCCAGAAGATCAAGGTCTCCTATCCCCACCACGGTGTAGCCGTTGATTTGCGAGGGGATCACCAGGTCGGTTTCCGTGCCGTTATAGCCCATGATTTCAATGGTGTCCTCGGTGACAAAGCGGTAGTCGTAGACAACGCTTGGGTCTTCCGCCGCAAACGCCGCCATGGGCATAAGGCTCAGCAGCATACACAGGGCAAGCAACACGCCCCATATGCGTTTGGTAATGGTTTTTGTTGTTTGCATAAGAACATCTCCTTTATGTTTTCTTTTTTTAGTCGATTGCAAAACCCAAAATTTTTAGGTTTTATGCGACTTTTTTCACTTAAAATATAATGAAATCCCTCCATATATATAACAAAAACATTCAAAAACCCCAAAAAGGAGAGAATTTCATGCGTAATAATTTTTCGCAAATATCTTTATTCGATATTTACTCTGATATTTCCGATGCTATTGAGGAGCGCGATCTCTCATTCTTTGATCTGCTCGACGAGCATCTCGATCTCGGCTCTCTTATTCCTGATGAGTTCTACAGAGCCTTTTATAAATTCCGGCAGAAAACGCATTTACTCTCTTGAGAGCTTCATTCGCTTTTTCATTCTGCAAAAAATTATCGGCATCGATACTGATTCCGCTATGCTCCGCACCCTTTCACTCAGTAAAGAGCTTCGTGATTTCTGCGGCTTCGTTAAAGTCCCCGATGCTTCTAAAATCACTCTCTTTAAACAGCAGTTTTGTGATCATCTTGCCGATTTCTTTCATCGTCTTGTCGATATCACTGAACCTATTTGCCGTGAGCTTGACGATAGGAAAGCTGATTATCTCGTCTTTGATACTACCGGCTTTGAGTTACCTGTTGCTGAGAATAATCCAAAATTCTTTAATACCAAACTCAAGCAGGCTAAAGCTTTGCATAAGTCACAGCCTAACTTTAACCCTTATGCCGGCGTGTATTCTTTTCTGCCCGATACCGCTAATAAGTGTATCAATGCAAAACAGCAATATATCAACGGGCATTTTTGCTATGCCGTTAAAGCCGCCATCGTTACCAACGGTCTCGGTATCCCAAGACACATTCAAATCTTCGATGATGACTTTAAAGCCGCTCATCCCGATATTGTTGAAGCTAAAACCGACAACCCTGATATTGATAAGGAAATCAGCGATTCTACTGCCTTAAAGCCGGTGCTTTCCAACTTCTTTAAGCTGCACCCTGATCTCGCTTTCAAGACCTTTATTGGCGATTCGGCTTTTGACTCGTACGATAACTATTCAGCTCTTAAAAATGATTTTCATTTTGAGAGAGCTTGCATCCCGATAAATATCCGTAACTCAAAGCGTTTTGATAACAACAATGGTTCTGCCGGTCAAAAACCGCGACCTGTAAGCTTCGACAAAAACGGCATTCCTCTTTGTCCTTTGGATGGTTCGCCGTTCATATCGCTCGGGAAATCCAAGGGCGCTCACAGATCTACCAGATTTAAATTTGTTTGCCCTAAATCTAAGCCTAACGGCAGATCTCGCACTTGTACATGCCCCACGCCCTGTACAGACTCTTCATACGGAAGCTGGCAGCCGGATAAGGCTTTCTCATGTACCTTCTAGTCTAAATACATTTTTTCGAAGCCTCATAAGGCTTTATTGTCATGCTCTTTTTTATCTTTCTTTTTCTCGTCAAATTAGCTTTCCATCATTTTTTATGTCTTTTCTATTATTTGCTATCGGCTCACTCCATTTCACAATTCTCTAGCTTTGGATATTTAAATATCTTGCTCATCGCATGGGGCAAGCGGTGTCATAGAAGAAAGACTCCCCCATAAAAACAGCTTGACTGTAAGCTGTTCTGTGCTAATGTCACCACTGATTGGAAGGGTAACGGTTTGCTTACCCGAACTTTCAACGTTTTCTATTCTTTGCATGGAAACCATTCTGCCCGCCGAGTCGTATACTGCGGCCAGCACAGCCGGGGAGGCTGCATCCGCATACCATACTGCCGTTACCGATACGGAGGACGCGCCTTTTTCCACATTTTGAATTTTAACAGACGGCACTGCTGTTACTTTAAATTTCGCCTCGTGTATTTCGTAGATTGACCGCAAAAGGCTCTTCCCATCCAGGCTTATGCTTATCAGCACGTCCGTTTCAGTTTCACCCGTATCGGCGTTTGTCTTGGGCGCGTCCTCATACGGCTGTTCTTCCCAGAGGGTATCCGGGTACTCCGAGGCCACTACTGCCTTTAAATAGATATCCCTTGCTTTTTGCAGGGCTTCCGCTTTTGTCCGTTCTACAGGAAGCGGGACCGTATGCGTAATATCCTCGATCCATTCCCCGTCTTCGCCGTATATTGAGGCGGTCACTTCATAGACAAAGAAGTCGTCCGTGGACGTTTCTACCGGCGTCCGGCATATGGCACATTCCGTGGCTTCGCCTTCAATCCCGTGGGAACCAATATCGCGTTGCCCGCAATATATGCAGGTATGCCAGTGGAACCAATCGTTAAACGACCATTCCTCGCCGTAAACGTGCTCGCCCGCGCAGGGTTCCCCCAGAGCCGGCGTGATCTGGCTCTCGGCATATTTGCATTTGGTGCAGAACCGTTTGTTCTCGCCCGGCTCCGTCTTGGTAGGATACCGATAAATGATCCACTCGCCAAACGTATGCTCGCAGGATACCAACGGGACCTCTTTCAGCGCGCTGGCGTAGTCGGTCTGGTAATCGCCGTTGTACTGCTCGTTGAAAATGTACAGGGTCTTGCCGGCCATATCGATGCCGGACAAGTCAAGGGCGGCCGTACCTGCCGTTTCGGCCTGCGCCAGCCTGCCGTAATGGGTGTATATGCCGCTGGCGTTGTCTTTGATGACGGCGGAGATGTACTCGTTATCGCTTGTCCTCGCGCCGGAGTAGGAGATAACCGCCTTTCCGCCCTCATACGAGGCACAGACTGCGGTAAAGCCGCTGCGGCTCTCGTCTAAAAACGTCAGCTTCCAGTCGGAAGCATAGTACGGCATGGTTTTTTTCAGCCCGCCTTCCGGCTTGCCGCCAGCCGCCGCAGAGGCAAAGAGCGCCGTCTCCGTATTCAAACGGAACGCCGGGCGGACGCCGTAGCCGGATAACCCCTCGGTAAATACCTTTGAGCCGTAAAAACGCGCTTCACCGGAGGAAGCTTCTACCGCAATTGCATAGCCGGGCTTACCGCCGGGGCTGCGCAGCCACCACTCAAGATATTCCGGTAGACGGCCAACGAACAGGCTGCCCGCATAGTCTGTCGCTTCGGCCTCACGTGTCGCGGAAGGCCGAAGATATTCCCAGTTAGTATTGTCCTGGAATCCATAGGCAGGGTTGTGCGCCTCATCGACGGAAAGTGCAAAGAGCTTATCGGTAGTAGCATTTCCGCCGGGTATCACATCATCATATGTATCGTTGTCCTTGTTTTCCAGCGCGGTTTCCATGACCTTGCCCTGCTCGGAAGCGTTGAACGCCCTGCTGTAAAACGTTTCGTTCATCCATTTGCGCAGGCTGCTTGTTTCCCAGGTGACATCCTCCTGGAAGGATTCATGATACGGTTGTATATCCAGGATCTTGTCGGACAGCAGAAGCAGGCTGCCGTCCTCCTTGGACAATACCCGCCATTTCACAGGCTCGGCGCGAAAACCACCGCTGCCGTCGGCGCCCTGTTGATAGGAGCCAAAATACACATTGTCTGCCTGGGCGCCGTCGATCAGGGAAAGGCCGGGCGTCAGCGCCCTGGGCCAGCCGAGGGACGTCCCGCGCACGTATCCGCACACGGTGCAGGCGTCTCCCGTTCCGCCGCCGTAGCTATGCGGCGTTTCCTCCTGCCTTTCGCCGCAGAGGCATTCGTGCCAATGGTCGGTTTCATCATATACCCACTCCGTCCCGAAGCTGTGGGGATGGTCGTCGGAAAGGCTGGTAACATTCAGCGTAAATCCCTTCCATTCATCGTTTCCGCAGTGATAACTGTACGTCACCTGGGTTGCGCCGTAGTCGACGGTGAGGATGCTGCCGGAAACGGTCCCTCCCGACCAGCCTTCTGCATTATTCACGTCAAAATCACCGGGGAGGGTGGAAAGGTCAAATTCATTCCTGACGTTTGGTACGATATCGTACGCGTTATCTTCCGCTTCAAAATTATATCCCCATACCGGCGCGTGAGGATGCAGCTGTAAGCTGGTCAGCCGGTTATTGTAGCAGCGAAGATACGTAAGGGCTTCGCACCCGCTGACATCCAGCGCCTCTAAGTCGCAGTCGTTGCAGTATGCCGTAACAAGCGCTGTGCACTTGCTGAGATCCAGCGTTTTCAGCTGGGTTTCTGAACAGTCGAGGTACGCCAGCCCGGGGGCGTTCGTCAGGTCAAGCTCCGCAAGGCCGCTTCCGCTGCAGTCAAGATACATCAGCTCAGGGTTGTTGGAAAGATCGAGCTCCGCCAAATCGGGGAGACTGTATGCCTCCAGCGCAAACAGCTTGGGGTTGTTGCTCAAATCCAGCGAGGAAATCCGGGTTTCGCTTAAGTAAAGCTCCTCCAGCTCCGAATTGCCCGACACATCCAGCGCGGCGACCTCAGTCCGTGCAATGTCCAGCGCAAGCAGCTTGGTGTTGTTGCTCACATCGATTTCGGCAAGGTCAACCTCCGAGAGCCGGATCGCCGTCAGGTTGGGGTATTTCGACAAATCGATTTCCGGGAGATAACCGACATAATAGATATCCAGTAAGGAAAGCGTGTCGCTTTCCGGCGGCAGGCTCAGCTCTTCCAGATACCAAAGGCTGTCCAGGGCCAGGTTCGTCAGCTGTGTGTGCCCGCTCAGGTCGAGCGATGCTATATCGCCGCCCGACAATAGCAGTTCCTGCAGGCCGGTGTTTTCCGCTATCCCTATGGTTTCGCCGCTGTAACCCGCAAGGTACAGCTTTTTGAGATTGGGATTGGCGCTAAAGTCAAGGTTGGCAAACTCTATATATTCGCTCTCAAAGACCTCCAAAAGGGGGTTATGGGAAAGGTCAATGCTGCTAAAGGAATCCGAAGAGCGCCCTAAGATAAGCGTTTTCAGCTCAGAGTTGTATGACAAGTCCAGCCCTTCTAGAGATCTGTTTTCGCTGCAGTCCAGGGTTTGCAGCTTCGTATTTTTTGACACGTCCAGCGTTGTAAGATTGTTGTTCGCGCAAAGCAGCGTTACCAGCGCGGGATTGTTCGACACATCCAGCGAGCTTAAACCTTGACCGGTACAGTCCAGTTCCTTCAGCTTGGGGTTCTTCGACAAGTCCAGCGGCTCATATGTGCCGTATCCGTTCATTGCAAACCGCAGCGTCTCCAGTTCGGGATTATTCGTCACATCCAGCAAGTTGACGTCGGTATAACTGCAATCCAGCATGGTCAGGCCGGTGTGCTTTGACAGATCCAGCGCGGAGATGGAAGTATAGCCGCAATCCAGCTTTTTAAGCCTGGTGTTTTGCGACAGGTCCAGCTCTGCCAGATACGCATTATTCCGTACATACAGCTCTTCTAAATTGACAAAATGTTCGATCCCCTTAAGGGTATCCGCCCCGGCATCCTCGCTGTCGTCCGGCAGGGAAAGGTCAATGACCGTTACCGCGGCGACTTCTTCTTCGCTCAAAAATTCGTCCCGGTCCTGGTCAGCGTTTTCCCGGAGATACTGCCGGAAGGGTAGGCTCGGGAAAGTATTATCATCGAGGTAAAGCCCCTGCTGTGCCGGGGGTTCCGCGCCAACATTGCCATATTGAACCCAGACGCTCCACTCCGACCACTTCGTTACTTCCATATAGTTGATAGATACATCCGGATCCACGACTTCGACAGCCTGCCTTGCCCGCGCCCGGACGCCGTAGTTCTCTGAATCCGAATCCTCGTTGATCGGATCAAACCATGTCATCCTGAAACGGGTGGGCACCAGCTCTTCTCCTTTTTTCTCCCCTTTATAATACAGTTCTATCTGAAATTCCCAATTTTGATACAACCCTGCAACCGGATCGGGAGTTTCCCATTTCACAGTTACCGTACTGCCTGACACACTAAATCCCAATGAGCGCGGCGGGTTTGACTTCTGTGCCGCAGAGGACGTCATGGGCATAAGGCTTGCCAGCATGCTCAGGGTAAGCAGGGCGCCGAATATGCGCCGCCACAGCCCCTTTACTGTCTGTTTGCTCATTTTTCAACCTCCTTTATTTGTTAGGTTATAACGCTTACGTAGAAAAAGTTTCAAGTGTAGAAAACAACATCTGTTCGTTAAAGCCCCTGAAGCGGGGAATATGCCCGCCGCTTGCCCTATTTTAAGAGAATACCGCCAAATCAGGGTTCCCGGAAAGCGCCAATAAAACGCGCATTTTGGGAGGATGAGGAACCGCCGATAAAAGCGGGTGGTTTGCCAGCGGCAAACCGGGCCATAAGGCGGCGAGTTATGCCGAAGAGACGGGCGGCTTCTCTAAGGGGTCATATATTTTTCATACTTTCTTTTTCGCATCTTCTGTAATTACCCGGCAAAGCACTGCGTCCAGTAAGCGCCCAGCTCGCCGCCCAACGCGACGCCTACGCCCAGGCGCGTTGCCTCCGGATCCAGAATATTAAACTGGTGCCCCGGCGAGTTCATCCAGCCGTCCATAATAACCTCCGGCGCCGCGTCCCCGGCCGAGATATTCTCGCTGATCATATAATAGGAAACGCCCGCCGCGTCCGCGCGGCCGTCCGGCCATGCAAGGGCGGCAAGGCCGTTCTCGGCGCGCACCTGGTTTACCATGTCAAAA
>CAYNRX010000055.1:0-8919 GCA_964399965.1 uncultured Lachnospiraceae bacterium
AAGCTCAGGTGCAAAAGCGGAACCGTCAACGTCTGCCGTTGCGACATTCTCGTAGATGTTAAAGGTGTCAGACCAGAGTTTTTCCGTCTCAGCGCTTGCAATATTGGCAAACGGCACAAAAGACGAGGCCGCCATTGCCGCAGCGCTGAGCCAAGAAATCAATTTCTTATTTCTCATACCTTTTTCTCCCTTCATAGACAGCTGAAATACAGGAGAGCCACTCCCGTATTTCAGACTGTTATCCTATTCTTTTTCGAATAAGCGTATGTAACTTATTCGCCGATTGTCTCAGTACCAAGAACGTGGTTCACTATTCTGGTAGCATCCGAACCTTCTATATCGCCATTACCATCAACATCAGCATACTGCAACATATTGTCCGGAATGAGCTCGGCTCTGAGAACGTGATTTACTATTCGGCTAGCATCTGTGCCTTCGATAGCGCCACTGCCGTCAACATCGCCCAGCATACCTTCCGGATCAACATCGCCTACAGTGAACGTATCCATGTAGATCTTGCCTGCCGTGCCGCCGAGCTTTACTGTGTACGTTCCGTCTGCAAGCTCGCCTACAGGGATAGTAGCAAAAACGTCAGCTGCACCGTCTTCCTGACCGATCTGCTTCAGGTTTTCTTCGGTCGGATTCACGTCGTCCATGCCGTTGATAACTACCATCGTTACCTGATCCTGTGAGGTCACTTCAGCGGGAACACCCGTAAGGGTGACTGTACCGTCGGCATAGGTAGCTGTAAAGTCGTCAGCAGCCATAGCAGACGTTGCCAACGCCGCGCTCATAGCCGTAATGGCAGCGCCGGCAAGAAGTAGTTTTTTGAAGTTCTTCATGTCCTTTCAAACCCCTTTTCTAAATTAGATTTTTTTGTTTGCCTGTACACTTCCCGACAGCCTGCGGTCATAGCCGGTAACCGCCGCCGTCCGGAAAAGCCGTACATTCATACAAGTTACATTCATATAATCCTATTATAAACCATGTTCACGAAAATTTCAATTTCTTTTTCGAAAATTTATTATTTTCTGTAGTTTTGGATAGTTTTATACCACTAAAATTGTGTATTTTGCATAGAAACAACAAAAACGCCTGCTCAGCAAGCGTTTTGTTTTACCATTATTTTTCTCTCCTGGCTCTGTTTCTCAGCTTCTTGTAATGGCGGCTGTTCAAGGACAGCTCCGCCCCGGGATTGAGAGAGGAAAATTCCTTTACGACCTCATACAGATCGTTGCCGTCAAAATTCGTCACCGGCATATAAAAAGCGTCCCCGTCCACTGTTTCCACATAGAGGAAATCTGTGGTCTGCATGACCTTTTTGCGGTAATAATCGCGGCTTTTCTCATACTTGGCGACAGCCGTGCGGAATTTGGGCATATCCTCGGTATAGCGTTTGATGAAATTTTTAGTGCCCACCATAAGGCGCGTTATCTCCTTCACCGGTATCACGACCAGCTTTTTCCTGGCCGGGATAAACTCGCGCAGCACCGCCACCGGGAAATCGGCCGCATAGGGCATAAAATCGTTCTCCCAGTTTTTCATATAGAGCCTGGTACGGTCTATGGCCGCATATACGCCCCAGACCGTATTCACCTTTATCGCCACATACGTAAAGCCCAGTATTATCGCCAGAAAATAGCTGGCCGCAAACAGGTAAGCCTTAGTTATCAGGCTGTATACCATAAGCACCAGGCCGGCGCAGGAAAGCGCGCCTACTACGCCTGTGGCGATACCGTTTCTTATCCTGTAATTTTTCTCACTGCCCGCCTTGGCAGTATAAGCATCCTTAGCCATAATGTCCCCCTTTTTTAAGCGCTATCCTACTATCCGCTTTGCACCCGCGTAGCTGTTTTGGTAATACTCGGTCTCCATGGACGCTATCTGCACGTTTTCGCCCGTTCTGGGAGCGTGTATCATCATGCCATCGCCGACGTACATGCCGACATGGTGGATGACGCCGTTTTTCTGGAAGAATACCAGATCGCCCGGCTGAAGCTCCGCCTTGGTCACGAACACGCCGTCATTGGCGAATTGCTCGCGCGAAGTCCTGCTTATAGATATGCCCTGCTGGCGGCAGACGTACTGCATAAGCCCCGAGCAATCGAAGCCGCTCGTGGTCGTCCCTCCCCACAGGTACGGAATGCCCAGATATTTCTTGGCCTCCTCCACCAAAGCCGTGCCGGCCTCGGTGGCTGTGCCCGATATTATCGGTACGCCGGTCGTTGAATCGATGCGGTTTTGCATCGCCGCCAATTCACGGTAGTTATGCGTGCCCTTTATCTTTTTTTGTATTATCTTCTTTTTATATACGGTCTGGCCGTCTTCCTCGGTCTTGACTATGTCCTGATCATAGAAGTAGACGTTGCCCTCCTCGTCCTCGTAGACAAATTCGTAAACATCGTCGCGCTCAAGCACTATTTCCGTGACCTCGGGAACGGGATCTTGTATCTCCACCTCTATCCAATCCTGGGCGACATGGGTAGCGTCGTTATTGCGCATCGCGCCCACGCATATGGAATATTTCCCGGGATCTATGTCCTCGATCCGCGCCGACCTCGTGCCGGAAACAAAGGTCGTGGCCACGGCCTCGCCCGCTTCGTTGTACATGCTTATGCAGAAATTATCATACGCCGAGCTCTGCCAGGAAAGGTCGATAAAGTCATCGTCCGTCACCAGCCCCTGCTCGGGCGACAATATCTCCACGCCAATTTCGGCCGTGCCGTAGACAAAATCGAACTGCTGCTGGGAAGGTATCTCGCCGTCTGCGCTCACCGCCCCCAGCTCCAGCGTGTATTCGGCGCCGCCGTCGAAAAATTCGGGTGCTATCGTTATCACATCAGAGCCGGTAGTGATAAATGAATTGACAGCATAATCCTGCGTTTCCTTATTAAATATGCGCACATAGTAGACGTCAGATACCGGTTTTTCCAGGGCTATCAGAAGCGGCTGGCCGTTTTGGGGAGGCTGCCCCTCGATATCCGCTACCACGACCGGAGCTTCGCCCATGGGCTCGATCTCCTGCGCATAGGATACTTCCTCCGCAGGCTCCATCGGCTTGATGCTCTCCCAATGCATCACCTTCTCCTGATCCACCGCAAAGGCCGCCGTTATGCGCCCGTCCGCGCCGCAGGAAATATCCGCGCCGACAGCCGCCAGGGCGTCCGTTTGGGGAAGCAAGTCTCCGCCGCCGTTTTCCAGGAATTTTGCATACAGCTGGAATACGTCAAAGCCCTCGCAGATATTCACGCCCGCGCCAACGTCCGCCGCCGGATCCGCCGTATATGCGGCCAAAGCAGCCTCCGCGCGTCCGGTGAGCATATCATCGGTCACGAATGCGCCCCAGCCGTTTTTAACGCGGTAAGCGTTTAAGATATCGACAAGCTCCCGGCGTTTAGGCTCTTCCAGCTCTTCAGCATCTATGTCCTGCTTGTAGGAACGGTTGTAGAGTACGGCGTCAAGCTTTCCGTCCTGTTCAAAGAACGTCAGTCCCTCCACCGGAGCAAGCGATTCCACCGCGGAAAAATCGTCTCCCGAAGAGACCCCGGCGGCCGAGAAGTTTTGGGCGTTGGAATAGAAGGACTTCACCAGCCCGTTTTCCACCCCTATCATAACAAAATCGGCATAATCCGTATTGTAAACGTACCATTCAAAGCCGTATTCGCTGCTGTCTATCCTCGTGGGCATACCCATGCGGCCGACAAGCTCCTGCACGCTGTCCCCGGCATAGACGGTGTTGTCGCCCACCGTTATCGACATCCCCTTGGCAAAGGTCTCATATACGGCCTCGTAAAGCGAGGAACAGCCGCCGTAGGTCAGCGTTTTCATCGGCTCCGTCGCCTCATAGCGGGCGATCACGCCGTATTTTATCATAAACGCATAGGCTATACGGTTCTCATCGTATATCTCGGCATTGTCGGCGCAGTCGTTTAGGATAACGGCCGCCTCGTCAGCAGTGATATCCAGCGTGGGATTCCAGCGCACTATCACCTTATAGAGCATACTGACCATATCCTGCTTGAGCATCCCCTGCTCGGAGAGCTTATAATCGACCTCGCCCAGGTTCAAAAGCCCCAGCGTCACGGCCTTCTGCATGAAACCGTTTATGTCCTCGTTTTCGCTCATTCCCGCCGGGATCTCGACCTCTGTGCCCGACAGCTGCTCGTAAAGCATGACCGCCTGCACATAGACGTTACCCGGCTCAATTATTTCATTTGTAAGATCGCCAGCGTCCGTCTGTGATGCATTCTCCGTTATCTGGGGAGCGGCGTATGCGCCGATCCCGGCCGCGCCCGAGGCTGCGACCACTGCTGTGACAAAGATCCCCGCTGTTCTTACCATTTTTTTGTTCATACTAAAGCGTTCTCCTCCTTCGCTCCCCTATCCGGGAGCCGTCCGCGCGTATCAAAAAAGACGCACTCTATCCTATACGCGTCTATTATAACAGATATATTTTGAAAAGTCCAGAATATTTTGTGAATTTTTTGTGTACAAATGAATCTTCATTTTTTATATATTTTCTTACCACCTTGACACAGACACCGAAATGCGGTAAAATATAGCGTAAGCACAAAATCCCTGAAAGGATGAAATCTATGTTTGATAAATTAGAAGCGCTTGAGGAACGGTTCCTTCTGGTGTCGGAGAAGATCAGCGACCCCGAGGTCATCGCCGACCAGGACGCATGGCGCGCATACTGCAAGGAGCACGCAGACCTTACGCCCATAATAGACAAATACCGCCAATACAAGGCGGCCAAAAAGACCATCGCCGACGACAAGGCGATGCTTTCTGACGGGCAGGACAAGGAGCTGGAGGAGCTTATCCGCGAGGAGCTTTCGGAGGCGGAAAAAACGCTTGAGGATACCGCCGAGGAATTAAAGATCCTGCTTTTGCCCAAGGATCCCAACGATGAGAAGAACGTCATCATGGAGATCCGCGGCGGCACCGGGGGTGACGAGGCCGCGCTTTTTGCGGCGGATCTGTTCCGCATGTACTCGATGTACGCCGAGGAAAAACGGTGGAAGATAGATATCCTCTCTTCAAACGCCACCGATATAGGCGGCTTTAAGGAGATATCCTTTTCCATAGAAGGCCAGGGCGCCTACAGCCGGCTGAAGTTTGAAAGCGGCGTCCACCGCGTCCAGCGCGTGCCGTCCACCGAATCCGGCGGCCGGATCCATACCTCGGCGGTAACAGTCGCCGTGCTCCCCGAGGTGGAGGAGGTAGAGGTCGATATAAATCCCAACGACCTACGCATAGACGTGTTCCGCGCCGGCGGCCCCGGCGGCCAGTGCGTAAACACCACCGATTCGGCCGTGCGCATAACGCATATCCCGACCGGGATAGTCGTATCGTGCCAGGACGAGAAGTCCCAGCACAAGAACAAGGATAAGGCGATGAAGATACTGCGCTCGCGCATCTACGATGTAATGGAGGCCGAACGGCAGAAGGAGATTGCGGATGAACGCCGTTCACAGGTCGGCTCCGGCGACCGCAGCGAACGCATACGCACCTACAACTTCCCCCAGGGCAGGGTCACCGACCATCGCATAAACCTCACGCTCTACCGGCTTGAGCAAATATTAAACGGCGATCTGGACGAGATAATAGACGCCCTCATCACCGCCGACCAGGCGGCAAAGCTGGCCGGGAACGAAAATTAAAAAAAACCGTTTCCCCCGGGGGATCCCCCAAAGGAAACGGTTTTTAAATACGCTTTTTGGCTTAGGCCATCTTTGCTAGCTTCAAGGCAAGCTGCGATTTCTTTCTGGCAGCCTTGTTCTTGTGCAGAATGCCCTGGCTTACGCCCTTGTCGAGCTTTTTCACAGCATCGTTAAAAAGCACCTGTGCGTCCTCTCTGCTGCCGGAAACAACAGCGGCGTCAAATTTCTTGATAGCCGTCTTGAGCGCGGTCTTGTGCTGCTGGTTGATGAGCGTCTTTTTCTCTATGACCTTAACGCGCTTTTTTGCCGATTTGATATTAGGCACAGTTTTACACCTCCAAATATAGATAATCAAAATACTATAGTATTATAGCACATCAGGTCAACAATTGCAAGAGTGGATTTCTATTTTTTTAAAATTTATTTATTTTCTATAAAAACTGCCTGATTTTTTATGTAGCGATGGTTGTTTTTGTGAATTTTGCCTATAACGGCCGTCAAATCCCGGCTCCGGCACAAGCTCTTTGCGCGATACCGCAAAATGGTTTTTGCCGGATCCTCAATATCCAAATTCGCCCTTGAGCGATTCATCGTTATCGACCCACTCACTGACGTTCACCACCCGGTATTCCTCGGGCGTATCGCGGAACACTACCTCCCGGATCCCGGCGTTTATCACCATGCGCTTGCACATCGAGCAGCAGCAGCTGTTTGATACTATCTCCCCGCTCTCCTTTTCCATGCCCACCAGGTACATGGTGCTCCCGAGCATATCGCGCCGGGAGGCGGAAATTATCGCGTTTGCCTCCGCATGGACGCTGCGGCACATTTCATACCTCTCTCCGCGCGGTATTTTCAGCTCCTGGCGGATACAGCGGCCAAGGTCGCTGCAATTGGCTCTGCCGCGCGGAGCGCCCACGTAGCCGGTGGATATTATCTCATCGTTCTTGACGATTATCGCCCCGTAGTTGCGCCTGAGGCAAGTGCCGCGTTCGGCTACGGTCTGGGCAATGTCCAGGTAATAGTTATATTTGTCCCGTCTTTTCTGCGCCTGCATTTCGTTTCCTCCTGTTTATATTCAATCAAATAATTGCAAAACCTTGCTCCCAACTGCCTTATTTATACATATCGTGCATGGCCTTGAAATAATCAAGGCTCTTAAGCTCCACCTCCAGGCAGGAGCGGCAGTATTTTTCGCCTATCTCCGACAGCGTGCGGCAGATCTTTTCGGAGGCGGAAAAGGACAGTATCCTCTTCTGGGGGCAGGTCATTATGTAGGAAAGCGCCGCCCGCACCGCTTCATCGGTCGGTATCATCCCCTTTTTTTTGCAGCCTGCGCACACCGCTCCCCCTTTATCGGAAAAGGCGGCGATCTCCTCGCTGCCGCAGAAGATACAGCTGTCAAGCTGCGGGTAAAAGCCCGCGTATCCCATCAGCCGCAGCTCATAGGCCGCCTTGGCCTTTAAGGTATCCTCGCCTCTGTAGGCGAGGGCGTAGAGCACGTTCAAAAAAAGGTGCAGCGCCCGCCCGTCCGGGTTTTGCATATCAAGAGCCGCCATGGCAAGGTCTGCCATATACACCGCCAGCGCAAGCCGTTCAATATCCTCCTGTATCGGATAGAATGTCTCCTCCGGCAGCACGGAATTTACCCTCGCAGCACCGGAGCCGCCGGCGTACAGCTCAAACGTCCCCCAGGTAAGGAGCTGGGTGGCGGCCGCCTTGGCGCTTTTCATCCGTCCCGCGCCGTAGCTGACCGCCTTTATTATCCCGTATTCCTCGGTGAATATGAAAAGCAGCCTGTGACCCTCACCGTAGTCGCTCTGTTTGATTATAAGCCCCTGCGCCTTGATCGTGTCCATCCTGCTCCTCTTCCTCCCGTTGTACGCTGTTTCGGCAGCAGCCGGACGCGCTTTTATAAAGAAGGTATGCTTCTATATCGCCGGTCCGTCTGAACGCCTCCCAGGAAAAATATTCAAGCTCCATTTAAAATGCCCCCAAACTTACAGGATATGCCTGCGGCCTCTTCCCGCAGGACGGTTTGTTGTCCTCTGCTTTTAGCCTTAGGCATTTTCTGTCCGTTTATACGAGGTATATTTTACTCCTGCATATCGGCGTCGTAGCCGAAGTTGTGTATCAGATGCGAATTGTTGCGCCAGTCCGATTTCACCCGCACCCACAGCTCCAAATATACCTTTTTATCAAGCATTTTTTCTATATCGCGCCGGGCGAGAGTGCCTATTTTTTTGAGCATCTCCCCGTTTTTGCCGATGATCATACCCTTATGGGTCGTCTTTTCGCAATATATCACCGCGTTTATCTCGGTGATCTTATCCTTTTCCTGCATTTTTTCAATCTCAACCGCGATACCGTGCGGTATCTCCTGATCTAAAAGCAGGAGCATCTTCTCCCGGATCATCTCCGCCGCTATCTGCTTTTCCGGCTGATCGGTAACCATCTCCGGATCGTAAAACCTGGGCCCGGGCTTGATAAATTCGCGTATCTCCTCCAGAAGCGATTCGATCCCGTCCTCTTCCTTGGCGCTCATCGGCACTATGGCCGCAAAATCGTGTATATTGCTATAATTGGCAATAAGCGGCAAAAGATCCTCCTTGCGCACCTTATCTATCTTGTTTATCGCCAGTATGCAGGGTGCGCCGACGCCCTCTACCGTATGCGCTATCTCTCTTTCCATATCCTGTATAGGTCTGGTGGCATCGACCATGAACACCACCACATCGGTATCCCGCATGGCGGCGTTGGCCGAGCTTACCATCAGCTCCCCGAGCCTTGTACGGGGGCGGTGGATACCGGGGGTGTCGGTAAATATCATCTGCTCCGAAGGCGTAGTGCGTATGGCCAATATACGGCTGCGCGTCGTCTGCGGCTTATCGGAGGTTATGGCCACCTTCTGTCCGGCCAGGACGTTTAGAAGCGTCGATTTGCCAACGTTGGGCATACCGATTATCGTTACGAAACCGGAGCGGAAATCCGCTCCTGTCTCTATCCTCCTTGTATTTTCAGATACGGCGGTCTCCTGCTTCTTCACTGCCCTTTTCCGGGGAGCAGGTCGCCTGGGACTGTGTGAGCGCGTGTTCTTCATGCCTCCTTTCGGCCTGGCAGGCGTCCCCTGCCGTCTCTTTCCGTTTCTCCTGTTATCTACTTTTGTGCTCATACATTTCTCCTTGTTAAAAATTTAAATAGTCAATTGCGAAACCTTTTCGCAATTGATTCCTGGCTAAGGAAGAAAATAAAA
>CAYNRX010000056.1:0-8894 GCA_964399965.1 uncultured Lachnospiraceae bacterium
TTGCGGAACAACGATGACCTCAATCGGCTTGCCCAGTTTTTTAGTATAGTCGATAGTGTGTTTCGTTCCTCGTGATACACCGTCCCAGAATACGAGAGCCATATCACACAGCTCGACCATGCGGTCGTTGCGCTTAAGCGGCGCGCCACGATGGTACAGCTTGTATTGCGGGCGCATGATGAGCTTTGATATTCTGTGTTTATCGGCGTATTTTTCGGCGAGCGTATCCACACCGTTCGCGCCGCCGCTTATGATAAGCTCCGTTTCGGCGGGAATATGCGGCGATATGTCGTAGTCTGTGATGCTGCGTGAACCAACTATAAGCAGTTTCATGATATACACTCCTTTGCATTATCTAATGTATACATTATATAACTTAAAAGTCTACATGTCAAGATAAGTTATGTATTAAAATGATATAAATACATAAGGTATACGAGAGGTGTTATTCATGTTGAGACTAAGAGTTACTGAGCTGCTTAAGGAACGCGGATGGTCTAAATATTCGCTGTACAAGCAACTGGGCATGAGTTATCAAAACTACAGCAATATGATAAACAATAAAACTTCGTCCATACGCTATGAGAATATAGAAGCCATGTGCATATTTTTTGATGTTACACCCAATGAGCTGTTTGAGTGGGACTTTGAAAAATAAGATAAAGCCGTCCTTTTTAGGGCGGTTTTGTTGTAGTTGAACAAATTCTGCTCTAATTATTGTACACTGTACATACTTGATATAACGTGCAGGTTACGGTAATATGTCAGTAACTAAAATGAATAAAGCGGTGAGGACAAATGAGATTTCCGAACAGAGCAACAGTAGATAAAATCCGAAAAACATACCCTGCCGGGACGAGGGTGGAGTTGGTACGCATGGACGACAGCCAAGCCCCGCCGATCGGCACACAGGGCACCGTGCTCGGCGTGGACGATACCGGGTCACTGATAATGCGGTGGGACAACGGCTGCGGCTTAAACGTGATATACAGAGTCGATGAGGTAAGGAAAATATACAGCTAAATGCTGTGGCTGACGTGTATATACACAATATGTTGTGTATATCTTTGTGTAGTAATCGTATTGATAAATCTTCTGTTTAGAGGTAATATGTGTACAACAAAAGGAAAACACCTAAACAAAACGGAGGATTTAAAAAATGAACGAGAAAATCAGAGCACAGATTGAGCGGGCAAAGACACAGACCATTGGGGTCGAGATTGAGATGAACAACATCACGAGAAACAAAGCGGCGAAGATCGCGGCGGAGTTTTTCGGAACAGGCAGATACGAAAACACAGCGGACAGAAACGGCTACTTCACATGGTCGGCATGGGACGGCGAGGGCAGAGAGTGGAAGTTTCAAAAGGACGTAAGCATCTCAGGACCTGATGTTAAGAAATGCGAATTGGTAACCCCGATACTTCACTACAGCGACATAGAAACCTTACAGGAGCTTATACGCAGACTCAGACACGCAGGGGCGGTCAGCAACGCAACAGTCGGCGCAGGAGTCCACATCCACATCGGAGCCAACGGACATACACCGCATACACTCAGAAATCTTGCCAACATAATGGCGAGCCACGAGGAACTTATCGCCGAAGCCTTAAAGCTTGACCGAAATCGAATCAGTCGTTATTGCAGAACGGTCGATCCCAACTTCTTAGAGCAGATCAACAAGAAGAAACCGACAACGATGTCAGCCTTGGCGGACGTTTGGTACAGGTCACAGGGTGCAAACTACGGCAGAAATACACATTACAACGGCAGCCGATACAGAATGCTCAACTACCATTCAGCATTCACGAAGGGGACGATTGAATTCAGACTTTTCCAATTTGACAGCCCAACGGCAGAACGCAAAGGCGGACTTCACGCAGGACAGCTTAAAAGCTACATACAGTTTTCCCTTTTACTCAGCCAGATGGCAAAGGAACTTAAAACGGCAAGCCCCAAGCCACAGCAAAAGGAAAACAAGAAATACGCAATGCGGACTTGGCTTTTAAGACTCGGATTCATCGGTGATGAGTTTGCGACAGCAAGAGACTTTCTAACAAGAAACCTTTCCGGCGACACCGCATTCAGACACGGCAGAGCGTAGGGCGAAAAACTCCTGCCCCACCGACCCGCCCATAAGGCGGGCACTGTCAAAGACTTTTGCTTCGCAAAAGCTGCCTACGGCAGCCGCCTTTCTTGGCGGTCTATAGGCGGTAGAAGGGTTATGCGCTTGCGGAACTTGCGGTGCAGAATGGTATTGCCTTCGGAAAGGATTGATTGAGATGAAAAAATATTATTTAGCTTACGGAAGCAACCTTAACATTGCTCAAATGCGACATCGCTGCCCTACGGCGAGGGTTGTGGGAACGGCGGAGATACAAGGCTATGAGCTGTTGTTCAAAGGTTCAGGCACAGGGGCTTACCTCACCATTGAAAAGGCGAAAGGCAAGTCGGTGCCTACGGCGGTGTGGGAAGTCGGCAGGTATGACGAGCTGGCGCTTGACCGCTACGAGGGCTATCCGGACTTTTACTACAAAAAGGAGATATCGGTCGAATGTATAGAGATTGGGACGCATCGCAGACGAAAGGTCAGCGCGTTCGTATACATCATGCATGAGGACAGGCGGCTTGGCATACCGTCACGGTACTATGTTGAGACCTGTCTTGAGGGCTACAGGACATTCGGATTTGATGAGAAGAAATTATACATGGCGATCTACGAAAGCAGGGTGAGAAGCGATGAAAACAGCAGAGCCTATTGAAGAAAGAATATGCCCTAAGTGCGGGGCAAGCTACACGGGAGTTTCGGCAACATCGAGGTATGCGGAATACGACTGCATTTGCCCAGACTGTGGTGTGAAGGAAGCGTTGGAGAGTATCGGTGTGCCGCAGGACGAACAGGAAAAAATACTTGATATAGTGCATTCGGCGAACACAATCCGATAAGCCGATACAGCCGCCTGTAACGGGCGGTTTTTTCGTGTTTAGTAATGGATAGAAAGAAGGTGATACCCTTGGCACAGAGGGGCAGGAAGCCGAAACCAACGGCAATAAAAGAGCTTGAGGGCAACCCCGGCAAGCGGCAGTTAAACGAATATGAGCCGCGCCCCGCGGCAAAAGCGCCAACGTGTCCCAAATGGCTTGACGATGATGCAAAGAAGGAATGGCGCAGACTTGCGAAACAGATGGAGCAGATAGGAATACTTACGGAGGTGGACATGGCCGCCTTTGCGGCATATTGTCAGGCGTATTCGCGGTGGAAGACAGCCGAGGAGTTCATATCAAAACATGGTTCGATAGTCAAGACACCAAGCGGATATTGGCAGCAGGTACCGCAGGTGTCAATAGCGCAGCAGTACATGAAGCAAATGACAAAGCTGTGTGAGCAGTTCGGTCTGACGCCCGCGTCAAGGTCGAGAATAGTTGCGGATACGAAACGGAACGAATATATCGATGAAATGGATGCTATCTTAGGAGACAGCGTATGATGGAGACAAGACCTTCGGATTATCCGAGATTAGAAGAATACACACCTACCCGGTTCATGCTGACGACCTCGTATTATGATAAAGCGAAGGCTGACAGAGCAGTCGCATTTATTGAGAACCTGCACCACACAAAAGGCAAATGGGCGGGAAAGCGGTTTTGGCTGCTGCCTTGGCAGGAACAGATCGTCCGTGATATTTTCGGCATAGTAAAAGAGGACGGAACAAGACAGTTCCACACGGCATACGTTGAGATAGGCAAGAAGAACGGCAAGTCGGAGCTTGCGGCGGCGGTGGCGCTGTATCTGCTGTACGCGGACAATGAGCCATCGGCAGAGGTGTACGGCGCGGCGGCGGACAGACAGCAGGCGAGCATCGTTTTCGATGTTGCGAACCAGATGGTGAAGATGTCCCCGGCGCTCATGAAACGCTCAAAGATAATGACAGCGACAAAGCGAATCGTCAATTACACCAACGCGGGGTTTTATCAGGTGCTGTCAGCCGAAGTCGGCACAAAGCATGGTCTGAACGTATCCGGACTCGTCTTTGACGAGCTTCACGCGCAGCCGAACAGAAAACTTTATGATGTTCTTACCAAAGGCTCCGGTGACGCGCGTGAGCAGCCGCTTTTTTTTATTATAACGACAGCCGGAACAGATAAGAATTCTATCTGCTATGAGCTGCATACAAAGGCGAAGGATATATTATCCGGAAGAAAGATCGATCACACATTCTATCCTGTCGTGTACGGACTTGACATTGAGGACGACTGGCACGATGAGCGAAACTGGTATAAGGCGAACCCATCGCTCGGGCATACGATAAAGATAGAGCGGGTGCGGGAGGCATATAAAGAGGCGCTGCAAAATCCCGCCGAGGAGAACGTATTCCGTCAGCTAAGGCTGAACACGTGGGTAAACAGCACGGTGTGCTGGATACCGGAGCATATCTACGATAAAGGCAGCGCACCATTCGATGCGCGGATGCTTGAGGGCAGAGCCTGTTTCGGAGGGCTTGATCTTTCATCGACATCGGATATATCGGCGTTTGTTCTCGTGTTCCCTCCACTCGGCGAAAACGAGCCGTATTACGTGCTGCCGTACTTCTGGCTGCCAGAGGACACGCTTGATCTGAGGGTGCGGCGAGATCATGTGCCGTATGATGTCTGGCGAAAACAGGGATATATAAACGTCACAGAGGGTAATGTTATACACTACGCGTTTATCGAAAAGCAAATCGTTGAACTCGGAAAGAGGTTTAACATAAAAGAGATCGGCGTGGACAGATGGAACGCAACGCAGATGATACAAAACCTTGAGGACGAAGGGTTTACGATGGTGCCTATCGGACAAGGCTATAAGGATATGTCGCCGCCGACCAAGGAGCTTTACAAGCTGCTGCTTGAGGGCAGGTTCGCCCATGGCGGCAATCCGGTACTGCGATGGATGGCGGGAAATGTTGTGGTGGAAACCGATGCGGCGGAGAATATCAAGCCGACAAAGGCGAAATCTACCGAGAAGATAGACGGCATTGTAGCGGCGATCATGGCGCTTGACAGGGCGATACGAAACAGGGACGAAGGCAGCGTTTACGATACGAGGGGGATAATATTTATATAGGGAGTGATGTTTATGGGCATATTCAGCGGCTTATTCAGGTCACGAGACAAGCCGAAAAACGCGACAGCGGGGAGCGCGTATCGGTTCTATTTCGGCGGCAGCACGAGCGGCAAGCGTGTGAACGAGCGCACGGCAATGCAGATGACGGCGGTGTACGCGTGTGTACGCATATTGTCAGAAGCGATAGCGGGGTTACCGCTGCACCTGTACAGATATACCGATACAGGCGGTAAGGAAAAAGCTGTGGATCATCCGCTGTATTTCCTGCTCCATGATGAGCCTAATCCGGAGATGAGTTCGTTCATATTCCGTGAAACTCTTATGACGCATCTTCTGCTGTGGGGCAATGCGTACGCTCAGATAATCCGCAGCGGCAAGGGTGAGATACTTGCACTGTACCCGCTTATGCCGGACAGAATGACTGTCGACCGTGGCGAGCGGGGACAGATAATATATAAATATACAGCGTCAAACGATGAGCATCCGTCAGCGGGTAATGGCGAGGTGATATTGAGCGCCGCCGATGTGTTCCATATCCCGGGCTTGGGGTTTGACGGACTTGTGGGCTACTCGCCTATCGCAATGGCTAAGAACGCTATAGGCATGTCGATAGCCTGTGAGGAGTTTGGCGCGAGATTCTTTCAGAACGGCGCGACTCCCGGCGGGATAATAGAGCATCCGGGAAAGCTCACCGACCCGGCGGCTGTGCGCGACAGCTGGAATCAGAGCTTTGGCGGCAGCGTCAACTCCGGCAAGGTGGCAGTTTTGGAGGAGGGCATGAAGTACACGCCCATCTCCATAGCTCCGAATGAGGCACAGTTCCTTGAGACAAGAAAATTTCAGATAGACGAGATAGCTCGAATTTTCAGAGTCCCGCCGCATATGGTCGGTGACCTTGAGAAGTCGAGCTTTTCTAATATTGAGCAGCAGTCATTGGAGTTCGTGAAATACACGCTTGCGCCGTGGATCGCGCGATGGGAGCAGTCGATAAGCAGGCTGCTGCTAAGCAAAGACGAAAAGCAAGTGTATTTTGCCAAGTTCAATGTTGACGGACTGCTGCGCGGCGACTATCATAGCCGCATGAACGGCTATGCAACCGCAAGGCAGAACGGATGGATGTCCGCAAACGATATACGCGAGCTTGAAAATCTCGACAGGATACCCGCCGAGCAGGGCGGCGATCTGTATCTCATAAATGGAAATATGACAAAGCTTGAGGACGCTGGCATTTTCGCGGCGGGAAAGGATGAAGGTGATAATGAAGAATAAACGGTTTTGGGATTGGACGGACAGCTCTGACGCGGACAGGACGCTCACCATAAACGGCACTATAGCCGAGGAAAGCTGGTTTGACGATGATGTCACCCCGGAGCTGTTCAGAAACGAGCTTTGCGCGGGTGACGGCGATATAACCGTATGGATAAACAGCCCCGGCGGAGACTGCATAGCGGCGGCGCAGATATATAACATGCTCACCGAGTACAGCGGCAGGGTCACAGTGAAGGTGGACGGGCTTGCGGCATCCGCGGCGTCCGTTATCGCCATGGCGGGGGATAAGGTTTTAGTGTCCCCGGTGTCTATGATAATGATACATAACCCGGCGACCATAGCCATGGGCGATCATACTGATATGCAAAAGGCTATCGATATGCTTAACGAGGTCAAGGAATCGATAATGAACGCATACGCGGCAAAGACGGGTCTCTCACGCGCAAAACTCTCACGGCTCATGGACGAGGAGACGTGGATGAATGCCAACAGAGCGGTGGAGCTTGGCTTTGCGGACGGCGTACTTGAACGTACGATACCGGAGTCTATAACGGAAAACAAGGCGGTGCAGTTTTCAAGACACAGCATAAACACAGCATTGATAAATAAACTGACCGCCAAATTTGGGGACACCAAAACAGAGCTGCAAGAGCAAGGGACTCCGGCAAAGGATATTATCGGCAGATTAGACTTGATAAAGAAATATATATGAGGAGGAATACCATGACTGTAACAGAACTTATGGAAAAGCGCAGAAAGGTGTGGGAGGCCGCAAAAAGCTTTGTGGACACACATCAGAATGAGAACGGCATGCTCAGCGCAGAGGATACAGAAACCTATGGTCGCATGGAAACTGAGATACAGGAGCTTACCGATGCGATAAACAGGCAATCGAAGATGGAGCGCCTTGATAAAGAGCTTTCAAGACCAGTGAACAAGCCGATACGCGAACAGCCCGGCTTAGGCACAGCGGAGAAAAAGACGGGCAGAGCGTCCGCCGAGTACAAAGACGCGATGCTTACGGCGTTCAGAACGAATTTCAGACAGATAAGCAACGTGCTGCAGGAGGGCATCGACTCCAACGGCGGATACCTCGTTCCCGATGAGTACGACAGCAGACTGATCGATACATTGAACGAGGAAAACATAATGCGCCGTCTTGGCACTACAATACGGACAAGCGGCGAACACAAGATAAACATAGCCGGTACAAAGCCCGCCGCAGCATGGATCGATGAGGGTGAGGCGCTCACCTTCTCCGATGCGACATTCAGCCAGCTTTCGCTTGATGCTCACAAGCTGCACGTGGCGGTAAAGGTCACAGAAGAGCTGCTCTATGACAGCGCGTTCAACCTTGAAAACTACATTCTTACGCAGTTTGGACGCGCTCTTGCCAACGCCGAGGAGGATGCGTTCTTAAACGGTGACGGCACGAACAAGCCGCTCGGCCTGTTTGCCGAAACCGGCGGCGGCACGGTGTCAAAGACGGTCGCGGCAGTCGGCGCGGATGACGTTATTGACCTCATATATTCGCTCGGCAGACCGTACAGAAAGAGCGCGTCGTTTATCATGAACGATAAGACCATAGCGGGACTGCGTCTTTTAAAGGACAACAACGGTCAGTACCTGTGGCAGCCCTCGTATCAGGCAGGTGAGCCGGACAGACTGCTCGGCTACAATATACACACCTCGGCATACGCGCCGACTGATAAAATAGCATTCGGCGATTACAGCTACTATAATATCGGCGATAGAGGAACACTCTCGTTTGCGGAACTTAGGGAGCTGTTCGCCGGAAACGGCATGGTCGGATTCGTGGCAAAGGAGCGAGTGGACGGAAAGCTGCTTTTACCCGAGACGGTGCGGATCGTTAAGATAAGCGGATGATGAACGGAGGATAATATGAAAATCAAGATAATAAAATCATGCTTCGGCAACGGCTTTAACTATTCTGCCGGGGATACAGCAGAGGTTGCGGACAAGCTTGGCAAAGAACTCGTTAGCTTGGGGTTCGCAAACGAGATAAAGCAGTCAAAGCCGAAAAAAGAAACGAAACCTGTGGGTGGCGGCGATGCTGACGCTTGAGGAGACAAAGCAGTACCTGCGTCTCGACTCTGACGCGGAGGACGATTATCTTAGGATACTCATCCTTTTAGCCGCCGAGATGTGTGAAAACTATACGAGAAAGCCTATACCGGAGGAGCCGCCTGAAAGCTACAAGCAGGCAATGCTAATCTGTATAGGCTATTTCTTTGAAAACCGTGACGGCGGTAAAGACGGTGTGCCGGAGGTGTTCTACACACTGCTCCTGCCGTACAGAAAGGCGGCATTTTGATGGATTTTTCTAAGCTGCAGCACAGGATAACATTTTTGAAATCGACAGGTCGCAAACTCAACTCTATGGGTGAGAACATGCCGGAGTATACAGAGTACATGACCGTGTGGGCGTATGTAGCGCCAAGGACAGGACGAGAGTATGACGAGGCGCAGAAACTGCGCGCGGAGACAACATATAATGTGC
>CAYNRX010000057.1:0-7691 GCA_964399965.1 uncultured Lachnospiraceae bacterium
TTTTCGCAATTTTTGACGCGCATGTCGTCAAAAATTGATTGAAATTCGAGGGTTCAACCCTCGAGCTCCCCAGAACAAGGAAATAATTGTAAAACGCTGTCGCGTTTTACAATTATCTAACTTTGATAAAGAAATGGAGGCCGAATATTTGAGATACATTATTATTTTGCTGACAGCCGTGCTCTGCCTCTCCGGCTGTGGTCAAAAAAGTGCGGAACGGTCGATATTCGCAATGGATACGGTGATGGATATACGAGCATACGGCGACAACGCTTCATCAGCTGTGGACGCTGCGGCAGAAGAGATACGCAATTTAGAGCGTATATTCGACCGTGATGATGAAAGCAGCGATATATACAGGATAAATACCGCACAAACCTGTAATGTTAGTTCAGACTGCGCTTACCTGCTTAACAGGGCAGCCGAAATAAGCGGTCTTACAGACGGCAGCTTCGATATGACTATGGCTCCGATAGCGGATCTGTGGGGATTTCACGGACAAAACTACCGCGTGCCTTCCGATGAGGAAATTCAGTCGGCTATGGGACAGATAGGCTGGGAAAAGGTATCGCAAAACGGTGATACGGTAACAAAGCCGGCGGAAACAAAGCTCGATGCAGGAGGTATAGCCAAGGGCTACGCTTCGGAAAGAGCAGCGGAAATATTCAGGGATCATGGCATATCATCGGGTATGATATCGCTGGGCGGCAACGTTCGGGCGGTCGGCAAACGGCCGGACGGAAAGCCATGGACAGTGGCGGTGCAGGATCCGCGGGATATTTCATCATACTTCTGCACGGTGGAAGTGTCAAACGAAGCAGTCGTGACCTCGGGAGGATATCAACGTTATTTTGAAGAAAATGGCAAACGGTATCACCATATCCTTGATCCAAAAACCGGCCGTCCGGCGGACAGCGGGCTCATTTCAGTCACCGTGGTGAGCAGCGATGGAACATTGGCTGATGGGCTTTCTACAGGGCTGTTCGTAATGGGAAAAGAAAAAGCCGCCGAATGCTGGAGAAGCAGCCGGGGCTTTGAGATGATTCTCGTCGATGAAGATGGCGGTATATATATAACCGAGGGACTTGAGGATCGCATTGAGAGCCGTGAACCATACAGCATAATACAAAGGTGATCATTACGCCTGCTCGGCGCAAGCGCTTTTTTGGTGCTTTTTGCGGCGTTTGGTGCACGGCTCCGAATATCCCGGCCATAACTGGCCAATGCCTATCTCGAAGCACTCCTCTATATCTGCCAGGCATTCCAGGGAATAATCCTCCATTATCCTCAAAAGCACGCTGGCACAGGCAAAAGCATCGTCCATTGCGTGGTGATGGGAAAATGTTATGCCCAAGGCTTCACAAAGCTTATTCAGCTTGTGGCTGGAAAGCTCCGGATATGCAAGCTGCGACAGCTTGACGGTGCATATATACTTCAACGTAGGGTATTCAAGACCGAATAAATCAAGAGCGCAGCGCATGGCTCCGATATCAAAGCTGGCGTTGTGGGCAACGATCAGTTGGTTATCAACATAGGGCTTGACGTCGTCCCATACGTCTTTAAATCGCGGCTTATCCTTTACTTTGGAGGGAGTTATCCCGTGAATATATATGTTATAGTCGTTAAATTCAAACGGCTCGGGGCGGATAAGTATTTCTTTTTCCTCAACTATGCGGCTGTTTTTAACAACGCATATCCCCATACTGCATATGCTTGACCATTTTGACGTGGCCGTTTCAAAATCTATTGCTGTAAAATCCATTTGATCATAGCCTTTCTGTATCTGAACGATCATTCGTGATATATATATTATACACCGAAAAGACAGTTTTGTCAATTCGCAAGTTTAAACGACCATATCGATCTGATCCCATCAAAAATTTTTCTCTGATGCTGCCATAATTCAAATTTCACGCCAGCCGTTCCGCAATTATCGACCCTATATCCATAAGAGGCTCATTGGCAAGAGATATTACGTTCACACCATGGTTTTTACAAAAGTCCTTGATATTTCTCCAATCGGGATGCTTTTTTATATCTCCGTTAAAGCCAAGCAGATCCTTTTCCAGCAAACCCGAAGCTCCGCCTATAAAACCGTACTCCATTCCTATTAGTTCCACATATCCCTGTTGTATTTTTAATACGTCGATACGCCCGTCTTTTTTGAGCGCATCATATATACCCGCGTCAGCCGTTATCAGCGCATTATCGGAAACAACGCAAACCGAGCATTTTGTATATCCCTGCTTTACCGATATAGTTTTCTTAAAATAATTCCGTATCGCTTTATCGGTATATTTCATATTGTGTATCAATACATCGCCTACAACTGCTGCGTTATAACCTATATCTCCCGGATATGCGCCGGCAGCCGCCAAATGGCCGCAAATAATACGCGAGTTGGGCAGGCTGCGGCTGTAGTAGGCACGAAATTCAGGAGCTGCCGCCATAAGTCCATCCGCCATTTTGCACAACGTTATATCGGGATGCCCGGATATGCTGTCATAGACCGCTGTATTTTGAGGGGCAAAAACTATTTTGAAGCCAAGGCTTTCCAGTGAAACTATCGTTTGCTGATATGTTCTGCGGTCTATAATAACAGAATTTTTATATGAGCATTTATTCGCAGTAACCTCCATTATTCAAACAGCTCCGTTGACAGATATCTTTCCCCTGTATCCGGCATCAGGGCTACTATCATTTTACCGTCATTTTCCGGCCGCATTGCTGCTTTTACAGCGGCTGCAGCGGCCGCTCCCGAGGAGATTCCGACCAATATCCCCTCTGTATGGGCTATCTCTTTGGCGCAGCTTATAGCAGCTGCGGTAGGTATTTTTATTATCTCATCATATACCGAGGTATCGAGAACATCGGGAATAAACCCGGCTCCTATCCCCTGTATCCCATGCGCTCCCGGGGCTTCACCGGAAAGCACTGCCGACTCTGCCGGTTCAACGCCTATTATTTTTATGGAAGGATCCTGCGTTTTCAGATATCTGCCAACGCCGGTCACCGTTCCGCCGGTCCCTATCCCGGCCACGAAAATATCCACTTTATGACCACTGTCCTCCCATATCTCGGGTCCGGTAGTTACTTCATGCGCTGAGGGATTGGCCGGATTTTTAAACTGGCCCGGTATCACAGAGCCTTTTATTTCCCGATTCAATTCCTCTGCCTTTTCTATCGCTCCTCTCATACCCTTTTTCCCGTCAGTGAGGACTATTTCCGCTCCATAAGCCTTAAGAAGCTTGCGACGTTCTACGCTCATGGTCTCGGGCATCGTAAATATAACGCGGTAACCGCGCAGTGCGCCGATAGCTGCCAGACCAATACCGGTGTTGCCGCTTGTTGGTTCAATTATCGTGTCGCCGGGTTTTGATAACAGTCCTCTTTTTTCGCAATCGGCTATCATTGAATATGCAGCTCTGTCCTTGACGCTTCCCGCGGGATTGAACAGCTCCAGTTTGGCAACTATTTCCGTTGTAAGTCCGTGAAAATGCGAAAATCCCGCCATCATTAAAAGCGGCGTATGCCCGATAAGCTCCGTCATGCTGCTGTAAATTTTCATATCTTTTCCTCCCTGCTTATCTATCGTAAATATTTCTTATGATTTTAGTATGGATTAAGTATATCGCATTATGGGCTATTTGTCAATAAATTTTAGACAAAGTTTATCATGGCAAAATAGAGAAACTCATATATTTATAAACAACGACTAATAGAGGTGAGTTTCTTGAAAAAAATATTGGCTGTTATCTTGTTTTTCCTTGCCGTACTTATACTTGTTCCTTTTCTTGTTTTCCTTATTGGACGCCCGGACAAGAAAACGGATGAGGATAAGATCAACGTATATGTAGCAGATACAGAAAGTGTAGCGCAGATGAGCGTTACGGATTATCTTATAGGCGTAGTATCGGCAGAAATGCCGGCGAATTTTGATACCGAGGCTTTAAAAGCTCAAGCCGTAGCAGCAAGAAGTTATCTCTACGTCCATGCCTCGAAAGCGGACGAAGCGCATCACGGGGCTGCCGTATGTACCGACTCCACTCACTGCCAGGCCTGGATAAGCCGTGAACAGGCTATTGAAAACTGGGGCGGCGACAGCGAGACTAATTACGAAAAAATACGCTCAGCCGTGACCTCGACCGCTAATGAAGTAGTAACCTATAATGGCGAGATCGCCGATGCTGTATTTCATTCGACTTCCTCTGGACGCACTGAAAATGCAGCCGACGTCTGGGGTTCGCCTGTGGAATATCTGGTGAGCGTTGATTCGCCGGGAGAAGAGCGGTCGCCGCGCTACACCTCGGAAGCATCGGTGTCGGAAGCTGATTTCATAGGCCGCATAAAGGAGGAATATCCCGAGGCTGATCGGTCTATGGCATTATTTACAAATGATGTGCGCAGCGAAGCGGGAGGTATCATCTCCGCAGATGTTTGCGGCGTGACTATCCCCGGAACGAAGCTAAGAAGCATTTTTGGCCTGCGTTCGACGAATTTTACACTGACGGATGATGGACAGATGATACATTTTTCTGTCAAGGGAAATGGCCACGGCGTCGGCATGAGCCAATACGGAGCCAATTACATGGCGTCAGAGGGGAACGACTACAAGGCCATACTAATGCATTATTATTCAGGAACAAAGGTTGAAAAAAGAAAATAATAATATCGATAACCGGTGAGTGCGAAATTGGCCGATCATACCTTGGGATTCTGTCCATTCGATGTATTGGGGCTAAAAACATCTAAACCAATAAAAAAGAGCGTCACAGCTCACCCCAATCGGGTGAGCTGTGACGCTATGAAGGTATTTCCGCGTTTTGCTATAGAAATCATTCACACATATCAAAGCATACTGTAGCTTTAAAGAGATCTCCATCGATCGTTATTTTAAATGTTCCCCCACAGACCTCGGTATAGCTTTTCGCTATCGCCAATCCCAGTCCGCTCCCTTCGGTACTTCTTGACGCATCACCGCGAACAAAACGCTCGGTTATCTCCTCAGCATCAAAATCAAGGGGCGTCTTAGAGATATTTTTTATCTCTATTCTCACTTTGCCGTCATGCTTTTCAAGAGAGACGTAGACACGCGTATTCTCCAGTGAATATTTCAGACAATTCACGAACAGATTTTCAAAAACCCGCGACAGCTTGCGCCCATCGCCCATGACGAATATCTCCTCTTCAGGCAGACGGCGTACAAATTCCAAGCCGGAGCTTGTTATACTTTCATTAAGCTCGCCCAGAGTCTGATTTATCAAAAGGCAGATATCAAGCCTCTCCAGCTCAGGTATATCGCTGCCGCTCTGTACCTTGGAAATATCAAAAAGATCAGCGGTAAGATTTTTTAGCTGCTGCGCCTTCTTGCTGATTATGGCCGCGTAATCGTTGGCCTCTGCCGGAATCAGCTGCTCGCGGCATAAAAGGTCGGTATAGTTGATTATCGAGGTCAACGGCGTTTTCAAATCATGGGAAACATTTGTTATCAGCTCCGATTTCATACGCTCGGCTCTGACCTCACGGTCAACAGCATTTTTTAGGCCCTCTGATATATCGTTTATATCCTCGCTTAGCTTCTTCATTATCCCATCCGGACAATCGGCTATTTTTACCTCCGTCTCTCCTGCTCTTATCCGCTCCACGCCGTCGCATACTGCGGCAAAACCCTTTATGCGGTCATAGAAAAACTTACAGCCTAACACGGCCAAAGCAAGCGGGATAATTATAAAAAACTCATTTGTCGAAACAAAGGGCAATGCCGTAAACGCTATAAGAACCAGTGAATATCCTGCGGTAATGCCTATGGCAACTCCTGTATGATAACGCTTTGCAGTCTCTGACATAAGCTCCGTTTTCAGTTTTAGCAGCTTTCTACACAACCTCTTTATCATACGCCAGAAAAACCGCAATATCCGCACAAAGAGGAATTTATCCCAAAACTCCCTACCCTTTAAATTGCGAACCAGCGACATACCCATAGCTGCCGACAGCAAAGCGGCAACCGAGCAGCTTAAGGATATTCCTACCCCGATAGCCGGATAACTCACAAAGGCGTCATAGTCCATGGCGGCAATGCCAAGGAGCAGCAAAAGCACCCCCGGCAAAACCATCACGATCAACCGCAGCTCCGACCAGGAATCGTCTATCGGATACGTTTTTATGCTACCGTCCTCCCTGCGCTCTCCCGCAAATATCAACAGGGCGACATAGCATATTACGGCCACAACTCCCGCCGCTATAGCAGAGGTGAAATACCGTGCTCCTTCGTTATGCAGCCGCGTCCATTCGCTCGCCCCTTCAGCGTAGGCTTCATCAGTCAGCTTTACGTATATTGTGTAATCGCGCGTTCTTAACCTCATACTGTCATATGTTTCACTGCCATATGTTCCATATTCATTTTCTCCGTTTAAGAATATGCTCGTTTCCACTCCGTATACGCCGCCGTCATAATATATGAACTCTTCATATCCGCTCTGATTTAACATTCTACCATAGTCATCATCTTCTACATCTTCCGAAGCCTCGCCGAGGAATACCGCACGTGATTCCAAACATCTTGAAACCGGAAAATTTCTGTACTCCTCAACGTCGCGTATACCTGTGTTGGTAATTTCCACATCGCCGGACTTGGCATAATAGTCGATCCCTAAACTGTTTACTTCCTGAAATTCCAACTGGGAAACACTATCCTCAAATATGCATTTCTCAAGCAGTTCGCCAACAGCATCGCCGGCTTCCTTCATCTTTATTATCGTGTCCGGATCCTCCTCGTAGCTTGTAGCCACGGAAAAATTTGTTGTATACAGCGCCATCGCACTGTATGCGGCAACAAATACCGACGTCGCCAACGCAACCGAAAGCACAGCTTTTGTCATTATTGATAACCGTTTCATAAGAAAACCTCCTCATCTATCCCTGTATCTTGTATCCTATCCCCCATACGACCTTTAAGTATTTCGGCTCCTTGGGATTTATCTCGATCTTCTCCCTTATGTGCCTTACATGGACAGCTATTGTGTTATCCCCTACCACGTGCTCCTCATTCCACACGCGGCTATATATCTCATCGGCAGAGAATACGCGGTTGGGATTTGAGGAAAGCAGCTCCAGTATCTTATACTCTATCGGCGTCAGCTTCACCTCTTCACCATCCACAAAAACGGCTTTCATCTCCCGGTCGACCTCCAATGAGCCGATAACTATCCTCGAGTTATTCTCCTCCATAGCCCCCAGCATCGTATAACGTCTGAGCTGAGATTTCACACGCGCCATAAGCTCCGAAGGATTGAACGGTTTTGTAACATAATCGTCCGCCCCGGCAGTAAGGCCAAATATCTTGTCTGCATCCTCCGATTTGGCCGAGATCATTATTATGGGGATATTCTTGCTTTTTCTCACCTTTAAAAGCGTTGATATACCGTCAAGCTCCGGCATCATCACATCCAGCAGCATAAGATGCACAGGAGACGACATTATGATATCCAAAGCCTCCAGTCCATTGGAGGCCTTTTTCACCTCATATCCCTCAGCCTCCAGGAATATCCCTATACTGTCTACGATCTCCCTGTCATCGTCCACTACCAATACGGTAAGCCTTTTCAACATTGCTCCCTCCCCTCATCCTTTTACTTTATTTAGTCAATTGCGAAACCTTTTCGCAATTGATTTCTGGCTAAGGAAGAAAATAA
>CAYNRX010000058.1:0-7345 GCA_964399965.1 uncultured Lachnospiraceae bacterium
CCTGCCCTAAAAAATATAAATTTTACCACAGAAGTTTAATTTACAGAAAAAATTTTGCACGCCCATGCATGAGGATCAGACGGCATAATCGGGGCTCTGCCCCGAACCCCGAAGTTTAACGCATTGGTTTTCCCTAAAACGGGCAAAACGAGCGAAAATAAAATTTCCGCCCGTTTTAGTGCAAAAGCCTCAAGACCGCTCCGGTCGCTCTTCAGCGTAGCCGTATCCTGTCGAGAGGTAAAAGCCAATAATATTATTGACAAGTCATGTTAAGCTTATACCTGTAATTTTCACCTTGTCGAGGTTTGTCAGATATTGCTTACACATCTTTTTCCGCGGACCCGACACCTCATACGCAATCATTTTATATGTAAAGTTTTTTACAGCCCCTATTTTTAATCAGGCTGTCAGGCCTATAATTTAAAACCCCATATCATCTATGAGCCATTTTCCATCTTTGTTGTCACGAATTAGGATCATCTTCCAATTATCATAGCTTGACGCCCATGCGCCGTTTTCTTGGTCTGATATACCTTCAGGAAAACTTACATCATAGTCCATGTAAAAAACAATTACATTCTCAAGCTGTGTACCGTTGACGCTTCCATTACCGTATTTTATATAATCCTCCGCCTCTCGTATGCTGTCGGACGGGGAATATCGTATATCTTTTATTGTTATAATTGATTTATCGTCACTTGATAAAAGTACGTTTGGGGCATGATGCCGTTGTGTTAAGGTCGCAAGCTGTGCCGCGCGGTCTTTTGTGTTTCCGGCTCTATAATATTCCTCTATAACCGCTTTTGCTGCCGCAACTTCTTCAAGAGCGATTTCATTTCCATTTTTGTCATACATGATATAACCTATTTGCCATTTTTGCGTAGTTAATATTCTGTTGATGTACGAATATGGAATATAAGTATTTGAGCCTTTTAATATTGGTGCACTATTCATAGCCATATCGCTGGATATATCCTGACCAATCAAATTAGGTTCGGTATTTTCAATTATTACGGATTTTCCAATTTCTATTGAGCAATTAAATATAAAAGAAACACTGTTGCTATGACCGCTGTTAAGTTGTTGATGTTCAGTAGTAACTACCCCATCGGCATAATAAGCTATACATAAATCGATTTTTCCGTCATTCCATTCTATTTTGCTTTCAGGGTGTTCCATAACGCCAATCTTTTCGAACGTTTCCCGGAGCGGCATATACACCTCGCCGTTTTCAATAAACGGCTTGTTGACAAGTCCAATTACCTCACCGTTGTTCGTAATCTCAACCGTATAATCCTCCTCGTTCAGTCCTGACAGAACGCCGCTTGCAAATACCGTTGTGGATAGCATTGCAAGTGCGATGACAGCTGACAGTACCGATACAAATTTGCTTGTCGCTTTTTTCGTTTTCATCATCAGAAACCTCCTTTTTAGTATTTTTTTACTGCTCGCCATTTGCGTGGTAAGGGGGAATTGCCTTGTTTTGTCCGTAGGCAACAGGGACAGGAGCGTATCGATATAGCTTATTTCTTCATCCCGGCTTAAGTTCCGCGTAACCGCCATATCGCATGAGATCTCGCACTCGGTATTGATTTGCTTTGCAGCCACCCATATCATGGGGTTAAACCAATGCAAACACTTTACGAATACCGCTGCCCATTTGTATAAAATATCGCACCGTTTTAAATGCATCATTTCGTGACGGAGTATGTTGTTTAATTGTTCATCCGTAAACTCGCGTGCAGGCAGGATAAGTATGGGTCTTACTATCCCAACCAGAAACGGAGAGGATGCATTTTCCCACGTGCGTACTGCGACATTTCTTTTTGTAAAAGCTGCAAGCTGGGGGCAGGAAACGGCTGTGGAGGTTTTGCGCATTTTCGTTATCAGCTGCGCGTAGCCCGCAAGGTGTATCGACAACAGTACGACTGCGCCGGTAAGCCATACATACGCAATAATATTCATTCTGTTAGTACCAACGCTTTTAATAAAACTTGCTCCTGCTTGCAGAAGATTTTCTTCCGGTTTTACCAGCGGCGCAGGAGCAACCGGATTTTGCACCTGCGCTATCTGCTCGCTTTGTATAACCGGCGAAACGGCCGGTATCGCATCTGATGCCCATATCACACTGAACCGTACCGGAAGCAGCATGGTAATAAGCACGGCGAGCCAGATATAATAGTGCCACGCATAACCGAACGCCTTTCTGGTGAGCGGCCTTAAAAGCAGGATTACTGCCGATAAACACGCACCCGCAAGGGATGGAAAAAGTATGGTTATAAAAATTTCAGTAACCATTGTCAGCACTCCTTGTCCTCAAAGATTTTCTTTAACTCTTTGATATCCTGCTCCGAAAAATTTTCTTCTTCAAAAAGAGAAGCAACCAGATTTTGCGCCGAGCCGTCAAATAGGTTTTTAATTAAGTGTTTCACCTGTGATTTTTTATACTCCTTAGCAGTGATCAGCGGGGTATAATACCATGCTTTCCCACGTTTTTCACAGGATAAAGCACCTTTTTCCACCAGACGTGCAAGAAATGTTGCAATGGTGGTACGCTTCCAGCCCTTATCCTCCACAGCCTTTCCAATGGCAGTGGAACCGATAGGTTCATTTGCTTTCCACACTACTTTCATAATTTCAAGCTCAGCCTCGCCTATGCTAATATTTCCTGTCGACATGAAAATACCTCCATAGATTTTTATTCTACTCCTGTAGACACATATAGTCTACCATGGTAGACGTTATTTGTCAATAGCTTTTTTAAAAATAATAAATTTATTTTTAGCTGCTTTTGCAAATTAAGTTTCTAACCGTAACAATGGCAGAAAAAGTTTTTGAGATTTATTGAAACAGGTTGCCAAGACAGCAGTTTTAATGTGCATTCGAGGTTGACAGTGGGGATCATCCATGATATTATTATAAACAGAAATAGGAAAAGGGGTGTTTAGATGAGGATACTGCATACCTCCGATTGGCATTTGGGGATACAGCTGCATGGCTTGTCACTATTGGAGTCACAGCGAAGATTTGTAGATAACTTTTTGGAAATAATAGAACAGTATGATGTAGAATTGGTAATAATCGCCGGTGACATTTTCGACAGCGCGGTGTCAAGCCGCGAAGCGATAGCTCTTTATGACAGCGCGATGACGCGGATATGTCTGGAACGGGGAATACCGGCGGTGGTGATCGCCGGCAATCATGACGGAGCGGAACGACTCTCCTCCTGCTCGGCACTTATGCAGAAGGCCGGACTTTTCGTCATAGGAAAAATTTCGCAGGGGATAGGGCGGCTGGAGTTTGGAGATGTACATATATATCCATTGCCTTATTTCCACATAGATGAGGTGCGTGCGCTCTATCCCCAAAAGAAGATACGTACCTACAGCGAGGCTATTCAGCTTTTATGCGGGGAGCTGGAGCTTGATGAGAACGCCTACAATATAGCTGTCGCCCATGTTTTTGCGGCAGGATCAGAGTTGTCGGATAGCGACCGTTCAGCCGCTGTAGGAACGATAACAAGCGTAGATCCATCGGTGTTTGCGGGATTTGATTATACCGCTCTGGGGCATCTGCACCGGGCGCAGGAGCCGTTGAAAAATGTACGCTACAGCGGAACGCCGCTTAAGTATTCTTTTTCTGAAGCAGAGCATAAAAAATCGCTCACATTGATAGATACGAATACGGGGGAAATAACAGAGCTTGCTGTTAGGCAGCCGCGGGAGCTGCGCATCATACGTGCAGGCTATGACGAGGCTTTGGAGCTTGCCGGGAAACTCCAGGGCTGTAGTGATTACGTGCGGATAGAGTTTTCCGATATCTTCCCTTCTATGCAGACGCTCTATACCTTTCGTGAATATTTTCCGGAGCTTCTTTCGGTGACCGGGATAATGCCGGAGGAAGATGGCGGCGAGCGGTATTCGCTGAGCATAGATGATGTGGAAAGCTTTTCCCCGCAGGAGCTGGTAGAAAAATTTTACAGCGATATAACGGGGGAAGTGCCGGATAAAACCCAGATAGAACAGTTTTTGCAGGCGATGGAGGAGGCTCTGTCAGATTGCGGCAAAATGTGAGGAGGAGTAGCGTTGCGACCGATATTATTAAAGCTGTCAGCGTTCGGCCCGTACGTTGAGGAGCAGACTATTGATTTCTCTAAATTTTATCAGAGCGGGCTTTTTTTGATAAACGGAGAGACCGGCAGCGGCAAGACAGCGATACTTGACGCTATTACGTACGCTCTCTACGGAAAGAGCAGCGGCGGCAGCAGAGGAGAGCTTTTGGATATGCGTTGCCAGCTGGCTGGCGAGGATGCGGTGTGCAGTGTGGATCTTACGTTTTCGGTAAATGGGCAAAGATACCGCTTTTATAGGCGGCTGACGCCTAAAAAGAAACGCGGCGGCGGTATTTCCGGATACAATAGTGAGCAAAACGCGCTTTTATGTGATGGTGATAGAGAGGAACCGCTTTTGGAAAAGGTATCTGTCAAGGCAATGGCCGAAAAAGCAGAGGAGCTTATCGGTCTTAACGAATCGCAATTTAGACAGGTGATGATACTGCCGCAGGGGCAATTTGAGAAATTCCTGATGTCATCCTCGGATGAAAAGGAAAGGATAATAACAACTCTTTTCGATACCGGACGTTGGCAAAAGGCGGCAGAGCTTTTAAAACGGCGGGCGAATGAGGAAAATCTCCGTATAAAAAGCGAGAGTGAAAGTATAAAGAGGAGCCTTGAGGAATACGGAGCGGGTACTGTGCGGGAGCTTGAAGAGCAGGCGGAGAAAAGGGCAGAGCAGCTGCAACAGGCGGAGAAGGAGCTGGAGGAGATCAGAAAGCGGTCATCGGAGCTAAAAACTCAGCTGGAAGCACAAAGGCTCGTTCAAGGGCTTTTTGAACGGCTTGAGCGAGCCGAACGGGAGATAGTATCTCTTGAGGAAAGAAGGCCGCAGATAGAAAAACAAAAGGAACGATTTGAGCGTGCGGCAAAGGCGAGGGAGATCGGGCGGTATTACAAGGCTTATACAGCGTCTGTCGGAAGGACAAAAAAGAGCCGTGCAGCGTATGAGAAAGCAGCGGATGATAAAAAAAGGCTGGAGACGGAGCTTTCGAAAATCAAGAAAATCTTAGCGGAGCTTGCCGGACGCGAGGAGGAAATGGCAGTGCTGCGCAAACGGCTGATAAAGCTGGAAAATATTCCGGCAAGATTGAAAGCCGCCCAGAACGAATATCGCAGGCTCCTGCAAAAGCATGGGGATTTAAAAAAGGACTGTGAGGAATGCGGCAATACTTTATTGAAAATGCAGGAGGAATACGACAGAAAGCGGGAACAATTTTTTGCCGGGCTGGAGGGCATGATAGCATCGTCTCTTGAAGAGGGCAGCCCGTGCCCGGTATGCGGGAGCACACAGCACCCATCGCCTGCGCCGGAGGGAGAGTATTCTGTATCGAAGGAGGAGCTTTCCCGCTGCGGCGACCGGGTGACGGAGCTTGATAAAAGGAGAGAGCTGTTGAAAAACGAAGAGCAGCTTACGGCAGCTCTTATAAAAAAAGCAGAAGAGGAGATAAATGCCGTATCGGCGGAGCTTGAGGACGGAGGATTTACAGGACTTACGGATGCTGACGTTTTGGCAAGGCAGCTTGAAAATAAGAGAGAGGAGACCGAGAAATATTTCCGTCAGCTTGAGAGCGGCCGGCAGAAATACTCGTCTCTGTCCGCAAGATATGACGCTCTGGCAGATACGCTGGAGCTGTCGCAGGCCCGTCTTGAACAGGACATGGCAGAAGAGGCGGCTGATGAAGAGATTTTGACAGGGAAAATGGCCGAGCATGGTTTTTCCTCCTATGAGGAGCTGGAAGGATATCTGTTAGACAGCAGCGAAGAGGAAGATTTGCGCAAGCAGATAAGTGATTATGAGATAGATCGCGCTTCCGCCCAAAAAGAGGCGTATAGCTTAAAAAAACAGCTGGAGGGAGTGGAACGGCCGCAGGTTGACGCTCTGGAGAAGGAAGCCGCCGAGATTGAAAATATCTGTATAGCACTGGAAAAGAAGACGGCTGTTGATAAGAGCACATTCAGGAGAATAAGCGATGCTCTGGCAAGGATCAGGAAACGGTCGCAGCAGCTGGAGGCCGACAGGGCATCGTTTGACAAAAGCTACAGCTTTGCTAAAACCTTGTGCGGAGAAAATCCCACGGGGATAAGCCTGGAGCGGTACGTATTGGGAGTGATGCTTTCAGCGGTGACGGCAGAGGCCAACCGTATGCTCAAAACCGTTTATGACGGAAGATACGGGCTTTGCAGGCGGACAGAAAAGGTAGGCCGCAAACGTTCTGCCGGTCTGGATATAGATGTACTGGATAGGCTTTCCGGCCAAAGACGTCCGGTATCGACGCTTTCGGGCGGGGAAAAATTTCTGGTATCCCTGTCCTTGTCGCTGTCGCTGTCTGCGGTGGTAGGACGTCAGTCGGGCGGAGTATCGATGGAAACTGTGTTTATAGACGAAGGCTTCGGGACGCTTGATGCGGCTACTGTATCAGATGCGCTTTCGCTTCTGTCGGAGCTTCGCAGCCGCGGAGGATTGGTAGGTATAATATCGCATATCGGTTTTTTAAAAGAAAGCATACCGATGCAGATAAATGTGGAAAAGACCGGCAGAGGAAGCGTTTGCCGGACGGCGGGAGAGTGAAGCGGTGATACACATATATACCGGGGACGGACAGGGAAAAACAAGCGCAGCGGCCGGGCTTTGCCTGCGTATGCTGGGGCAGGGAGGACGCGTGTTGGCGTTCCAGTTTTTAAAAGATCATACATCAGGAGAGATAACGGCTCTTAGAAAGGCCGGGGCTGTTATACCAGAGACCGTAAGTAAGATAAAATTCACCCGGAATATGACGGACAAAGAGAAAACAGAGCTGGCGGCTTTTTATAAGAAAAAACTTGAGCAGATCGCATCACAGGCGGAGGAGTTTGATCTTATACTTCTGGATGAGGCGGCAGCGGCGGTGAACAAGGGATTTATAGATATAGACGAGCTTGTTGACCTCATAACAAAGGCTCCCTGTGAATTGATCCTGACCGGCAGAAGGATGCCAAAGAGGATAATAGAGTTGAGTGATTATGTGAGTGAAATAAAAAAGCTCCGTCATCCTTTCGATACAGGCGTAAAAGCCCGGCGCGGCATTGAATTTTGAAGACTGGAAAAAGAAATGCATGTTTTTTGTTGCAATTGTGTAAAAAGTATGATATAATATTACTATAATTGGTAAAGATAACAACACAATCAGATAATTGCAAAACGCGACAGCGTTTTACAATTATTTCCTTATTCTGGGGAGCTCGAGGGTGAAA
>CAYNRX010000059.1:0-242 GCA_964399965.1 uncultured Lachnospiraceae bacterium
GAAAGCCTGAAGTCCATATTTTGCCGATAACTGTTCCCCAAAATAGTTCGTATACGGGATAAACACATCTTCGCAGGAATCGGCCGCGGATATCAGACTCTGTCTGCCGATACGCGGCTCATCGGTAAATATCGCCTGAGCGGATGTGCCGAATTGATCTCCGAGAACGCTTTTATATCGCTCATGCGTCAGCTCTATAAATTTGTCGACAGCCGCAGGATCCATCGTATCGTAATATGTCT
>CAYNRX010000059.1:254-831 GCA_964399965.1 uncultured Lachnospiraceae bacterium
GGTTACTGTATGTCGAAAGATGAATTTGACGAAAGGATAAATAGCCATGGGGCAGCTCTTGGCTATTTATCCTTTCGTCAAATTCATCTTTCGACATACAGTAACCGTCGCCCAATAATTTCTTTGTAAGCCTGAGCTGACGGGCGCGAAATCGCGGATCTTTCGTAACAAATCCTCCTGCCGCGCCCGACGGGAAACGATCGTCGTCATAGAGCCAGCAAAGCAATCCTCTTTGGCGGCATTGCTGCACGGCGTACTTTACCATATCCAGAAACTCCGAGCCGAGATATTCTGTGTCCAGCCCGTCTCTGGGGTGTATCACCACTCCGCCGAAGCCCATATCAGCGAATATTTCGAGCTGCTCCGATATAGATCCATCGTTCAGCCGGCAATTCCACGACCAGAACGGCAGACCGCGGTATTTTGACGGGGGATTTTTAAATATTTCATAATTCAATATCTCCGATTTGTTTTCGGGAAACAGCATTTTTGTTGCTCCTTTCATGCAGGCTGATCATATTTGGCCTTATGGATATCACACCAAAGTGATGTGTTTTATTCCAGAAGCCAGCCTTTG
>CAYNRX010000059.1:841-6685 GCA_964399965.1 uncultured Lachnospiraceae bacterium
CGGTGTACTCCCTTTCCTGAGTGATAAGATAGTCTTCGCAATCTACAAATTTCTGCGTAATCATCATCTTATTTTCAATTTGTAACACTACCGCTATTATACCACAGGCTGTTACAATTTCAAGTATAATAATTAAAACCATAAAGTAAAAATTGGGGCTGTCGCTTTTAGCGACAGCTCCTTGCGTTTCTTAACGCGACAGCTTCAATTTTATTCGTTACGCCGCTTCGCTGCTTACCGCCTCGTCTAGGGGAACCATGCTCTGGCTGTCCTCCCAAATAAACGCCTTGGCGTAGCTGACGTTCTTATCGGTATTTATCGTCCTTGAATACTGGCTTACGTCCAGCCAGGAGGTATCCGCTAAGCCGTTCAAATACTCGTCGTCAATAACAGCGTCTACCATGCACCCGTTCTCATCGTAGAATGCAGTGACAAGCGTACCGACGGGGGTATCTTCCATGACGAAGTTGTTGCGGATATTGCAGGTGAGGGTAAATGATTTTGCCGCTTCATCTTCGCCGCCGCTCTCAACGGCTATATCCAGCAGGTCGTAGCCCTCGTTGTCCTTTGTCTCCTTGTCGTAATACCTGACGTTAAATCCTTTCTCCTGCGCAAATGTGTCCGCATATGAGCCTTCGGTGGTGTATATTGTAAAAGCCTGCTCAATATTGTCAAAAGCAGTATCGTCTATCTCCGTAACGCTTTCCGGGATGAGGATGTTTTTTAAAGCATAGCATCCCCTAAATGCGTATATACCAATACTTTCTGTGCCGTCGCCTATCATCACCATTGTCAGATTGTCACAGTCAAATACTCCGTAATCATATTCAAGCATACCTCCCATATACAGTCCTTCTGGAGCAAAATCAACTGAATATCTTGTTTCATGTACGTATGATGGTTCGCCGGCAATTTTTTTTTACACTACCCGGGATTCTTACGTTTTCAATATCGGTTCCGGTAAAAGCTCCAGGTCCAATAATCTTAAGAGTTGATGGAAGTTCTATTGCTTTTAGCGCTGTTCCATAAAACGCCATTGCCCCAATATTGGTCACGCCTTCAGGAATATTAATTGATTCCAAATTACTGGCATTATAAAAAGCGCAGCTCTCGATAGAAGTGACTGTATCTGGTAATGTTACTCTTAATATGTCCTTATTGTCCTTAAATGCTCCAAACTCCGTCAGACAAATAAGTTCTATTTCCCAAGAGCTTGAGTATCTATATACAATATCAAATTTTCCGCCGCCGTAAATACTTTTTACCGGTACTCCATCGATTTCGGAGGGGATCTCAACGTCCCCTCCATCTCCGTAATAATCAGTGACTGCCTGTAATTCCTTATCAAAACATATACTGTATTCATCATATTTTGTATAGTCTATCGGAAGCTCCCAATAGTCATACCTATCCTTCCCATACTCTACAGACATAAATTGACCATTTTCTTTTGGAGGGTAAAAATAATTATAGTTTTCCACCATTCCACCAATAGGATTACCTGAATACGTTCCAACATGAGGCCAGTCCTGCCATGTTTCATTAGCGTAAGCAGCTGTATTCGCAAAAGCTGCGGCTAAAGCTGTAATTATTGCTATAATTTTTATCTTTTTCATTTAAAAACACCTCTTAATCATCTAATTTCCGTTCGCCTATCCAAAGGCCGGAGCCGAATGAGCAGACATAGATTTTGCCGTTATGTTCCTGTACGTTCCAGGTGCAGGGGAAATCATAGCCCTTGACCTTATACACCCTGCTTAATGGGTTATGGTTATTATATCATATTTTTAATGGGATTGTCAAGATTCACGTGGAGTTTAAAAATACCCCAAATTTCCTGCCGATTATTGTGTAGTGTAATGATTGAAGTGATATAATGTAAATAATTATAGCACCGAGATTTTAATCTTCGGTGCTATAAAAAATTTAGATGATTGCCAAACGCGAAGCGTTCCCCCTATTCCATGGAGCTTATTTTATATTGGAACATCCGTATACACCGCTGTAATTGCGTTTGGAGACGCTTGTGTTCATGATAACGAGGCCGTCAAATATACCTCGGTATCATCATAAATTTTGGCCGTGCCGGCGATCTCGACACCGGAACGCAGAGGGATATAGAATACATCGTAGTATTGCAAGGTGGCCGGTACGTCCAGTTCATATTCTTCCCCCTCGGGAAATCCGTCTTTGAGAATAGTACCCGTACCTGCTGCGGCTATTGTCGCCGTAAGTATTGATTTTTTAGATGTGCTTTTTTCTGTTCAAGATGCCCTCCTTTTTTATAAATTCCTTTAGTCAATTGCGAAAAGGTTTCGCAATTGGCTATTATAAATTCCACGAAGCCCTATGCCCCCCCGAGTGTCTTTTGCTTAGCATACATGATTTTTAACGTATAAACAAAAAACCATAGGGCTTCTTTAATAATATTTTAGCATGATACACAAATATTTTCAACAGAATTGCAGAATTGACGCGATTTTTGACAAAATTAGTATAGACTTTTCCGGCGAGGTATGGTAAAATAGACACAAATAATTTTTTATCGATGATAATATTTACGTTATCGGACGGATATGTAAGGAGGATCACATGGGATTATCGCAGACGACTATTATAAATTTATTTACGGATCTGTCATTCAGCGTTTTGGTATCGGTTTTTTACTCGAGCGTCCTTTCGATGCGTATTAAAAGATGGAAGTTCATCACCGTTTTCGTGGCGGTACTGATGATATATTCGCCGCTTACGTACGTCCTTAAGCTGCCGCAGTACGCCATGTTTTTCACCGGCCTCCTGCTGGTATTGGCGATGGTGTTCATATCAAGCAATGACAAGATGGTGAAAAAGCTTCTTTTTACCTTTATCCCGTACATAGCCAATATTGTGACCTCGATGATATATTTCTTTTTCAAGACGCTTTTAATGCCGGATTTTTACGTGGTTTTTGGGAGCGTGAATATTATTGATTCGATAGCGTATGTTATCGGCCTTGCCGTGCCGCTTTATGCGGTTGCCAAAATTGTACGCCGAAGAGAGCCGGACGTGTCGTCGCTGACGGTCACATATTTGATCTGCATGGTCGTTTTGCAGATGATCATACTTACATTTACGATGTACGTATACTCCACCCACATGAGCAGCTTTGTATTTATCGCAACGCTCACTGTTTATATGATAGCGCTGATCCTTATTTCATTATTTATAATCAGATACAGCGTACGCATAAGCCGGGAACAGAGCCGCCGGGAGCTTATAGCCAAGCAGTACGACCTGCTTGTGACCCAATACGGCGAACTGCGCAATAACTACGTAAGCTACAGAAAGCTGCGTCACGATCTCAAGGATCATATCCGCGTCATCCAGGGGCTTTCGCAGCGCGGTGAAACGGCCGAGCTTGCCGAATACGCAGACAAACTCGCCCAAAGCTGGGAAATGCTGTCCTCCAAGACTTTCTGCGACGTACCCGCGGTGGACATAGTCCTTACCGATAAATATAACGTAGCCGTCTCCTACGGTATCAGCGCGGATTTTGCGGTGGGTGGCATACGGGAATCCGGCGCGGACAGCGTTTATTTGTGCAGCATATTTTCCAACCTGCTCAATAATGCGATCGAAGCGGCGCAGCGCTGCAGCGTCAAGCCGAGGATAGAGCTGAAGAGCAGTATAAGGATGGGGAATTTGGTTACGATCTGTCGAAACAGCCTGCCCGACAGCCTGCCGGAGAAAAAGGATCCCGACCTCCACGGGCACGGGCTTAATATCATTTCCGAGTTTTCAGAGCTTTTGGGCGGCAGCTTTGTATATGAAGAAAATAACGGCATGTTTACGGCCACAGTGACCATTCCTGCCTGTGCAAAGGAGGCCGCGTCAAAATGATACGTATAGCGGTGATAGATGATGACGAGAGCTTCTGCCAGGAGATCGCAGAGCAGATACTTGCGATAGACAGCGGCTTTAAGGTATGCTGTTATCAGAGCATGGATGAGTTTTGGGAGCGTGGCGCCGAATATAATATTGCAGTGATAGATATTATGCTCAAGGAAGGCAGCGGCATAGAAATGGCATCCGGCATATCGTCCTCGTTCCCGCTGCTGAGCGTTATTTTCGTATCGACAGAACGCGATTTCTTTCAGGAGGTATACAATACGGAGCATATATATTTCATGGTAAAACCCGTATCTGACGAGGAGCTGAGACGGGCTATCGGGCTTTGCTTAAAGAGGCTTGATCAGCGGCAGCTTTGTATACAGCAGAACAGCGGTGCGGTTTTTATCGAGCTTAATACCGTGCTGTATTTTGAAGGGATGCTGAAGAAAACGACGGTGCATTACATAGACGGCACAAAGCAGCTTTTGAATATACCGTTGCGCCGGGTCGATGATAAGCTGAGCAATACCGATTTTATCCGCACCCATCAAAGTTATATCGTAAACATACGTTTTGTGATCCGTGTGAGCAAGAACATCCTTACCCTGAAAAATGCCGCGATACCGGTGAGCCGCAAATATGCCGCCGATACCAAAAAAGCGATAAGCCGTTATCTTAGCGGCGGGACTGCCTGATATCAGCCGCTGAGTGGGATGAGCAGGGGTGAGATCAATTGATTTTTACAGCAGACTTTGATATAATATTTTTAGTAAGTTAATGACAGAAAGGCGATATGATATGGCAGAAAAGAAAACGCAAATCAGGAATAGCACCGTTGATTTTTTGGTATTCACAAGAGATTCCGGAGAAGAAGGCATTGAAGTCAGAGTACAGGACGGTAATGTATGGCTGACGCAAAAAGCTATCAGTGAGCTTTTTGAGGTTGATAGAAGTGTGGTAACAAAGCATCTGAAAAATATTTTTGAAAGTAAAGAACTTGATGAAAAATCAACTTGTGCAAATTTTGCACAAGTTGCGGACAACGGAAAAACTTATCAATATAAATTCTATTCGCTGCCCGCTATCATTGCTGTCGGTTATCGTATCAACTCCACAAGAGCTACGCAGTTTCGCCAGTGGGCTACAAGGGTTTTAGATGCTTTTGCAAAGCAGGGATATGTTCTTGATAGGGATAGGCTTATAAACGGACAAATATTTGACGAAGATTATTTTGAGCACCTCATATCGGAAATTCAAGAAATACGTGCAAGTGAGCGAAGATTTTATCAAAAAATAACCGATATATATTCTACTGCCGTTGATTATTCTCCGACAAGCAAAATCACGCAGGATTTTTTTGCAGAGGTACAGAATAAAATGCACTTTGCAGCACACGGACACACGGCAGCCGAATTAATAGTTGACCGGGCAGACCACAGAAAAGAACATATGGGATTAACATCATGGAAAAATGCTCCCGATGGAAAGATCGTTAAAGCTGATGTGTCTATTGCAAAAAATTATTTATATCAAAACGAGCTTTCGGAAATGAACGAAATTGTAACAATGTATCTTGACTATGCCACTCGTCAGGCAAGACGCAGGATCCCAATGACTATGGAGGACTGGGCAAACAAATTAAACGCTTTTCTGAAATTCAACAATGCGGAAGTACTGACGAATAAAGGAACCGTGAAAGCCGAAGTTGCCAAAGCTTTCGCTGAAAGTGAATTTGAAAAATACAGAGTTATACAGGATAGATTATACGAAAGTGATTTTGATAAATTTATCGCTGACGCAGAAGAAAGTGCAAATATAGCGGGAAACAGAAAAGATTAACCAGATTGAATACGTCAAACGGCTTGGTGCTTCATCCAAGCCGTTTGTGTTGTCTGAAAATAGAGTAATACTATTAGATATGAGCCTGCGAAAAAAAGTCTGTAAATTTGAAGCCTTCTGTGGTAGAATATAATT
>CAYNRX010000060.1:0-5651 GCA_964399965.1 uncultured Lachnospiraceae bacterium
GTCAAAAATTGATTGGAATTCGAGGGTTTCACCCTCGAGCTCCCCAGAATAAGGAGATAATTGCAAAGTGCTGCCGCGTTTTGCAATTATCTAGATATTAAATTTATAAAGGATGCGTGTTAAATGAACGAGATCAAAAATAACAACTCCACCGAAAAACTGGATATACTGCCGCCGCCAAAATGGCACAAGGCAGCTATGGTGCTTATAATCGTAGTCGTCCTCTCCTGTATCGTAGCCGGAAGTATTTTTACCGTGGTCAGCATATCGCACGGCGGCCCGGATTCGCCGGACAGAGTTATAAACCGTCTGGAAGCCTTTGTAAACAGCGGCGATACGGAAATATTAAAGGATATCCTGCCCATGGAATGCCGCACGTCCCAGGGATATATAGACAGTATAGTTTCGCGCCTTGATGCGACAGACCCTACGCAAGAATATCAGTTCAAGATCTCCGACCGGCGTACATACACGCAGAAGGAGCTTGATTCGAGCATACGCGCTATAAGAAAGGGCTACAAGGAGCTTTCAGAGCTATACCCGGATTTTGACTACACCAGCGACGTAGGATATGTTACGATAGCAGAGCATCTGACCGTGGACGTTGTGTCGGTGACTAAGCCGGAATACCGCCCGACGCCCACTCCCAGGCCCACTCCTACGCCTACAGTTGAACCAACAGCAGTGCCGACGGCTGTTCCCGAAGGAGCAGCGATATTGCCGGAGGCCTCCGTGACGCCTGCGCCGACCATAGTCCCGACTAAGGAGCCAGATCCCACTCCCGAGCCTACCGAGCCTACGTATACAACAGAGCTGGGTGAATTTGAGATAGTAGTATTCAAGGTAGACGGGAAATGGTGCATGGAACACCTTGTATATTGAGTGAAAGGACAGTATAAATATGGCAGAAGAAAATAAAACGCCGCAGACGGCCGTTGCGGACAGCGACCCTAAACCTATGCAGCCGGAGCAGCCTGAGAATGATAAAAAACCAAAAAGACACCGTCGCATCGTGAACGTTTTATGCGCCGTGATATCGGTAGCTCTCATAGCGGCAGCCGCTACACTGACCTGGACATTAGGCATCGTAAATTTTGACAATGGCGCTATAGAAATAAGTTTGGGATATCAGCTGGCGAAAAGCCCCGAGGAAGTAGCCGAGCTTTTCGTGCAGGGCGTATACGACCGCGATGCATCGACCATCGCCCGTGTTTACCCTCCGGAGCTGCAGGATAAGTACCGCCGCGACCGCGCCTTCCGCGCATCATTGCAGGAAGCCGTAAAAAACGGTATCGGCGCATCTTCTCCCGAGAGGATAGATCTTAGTCTCTCATCAAAGACAGAAATGACAGCCGATTTACTGGCCGCTGCCAGGAGATATGCCGCCGGTAATGCCACGCCCCTTGTCATGCCTTCGATGTCGGAGATCTCCGAGGGATACATAATGAGCTATAATGTGACTGTCGATACCGTCACCTCCACAGAGAATATCCCTGTTGTGCATACGAAACATGGCTGGTGTATATCGCCAGATTTCGCCTTTTATCCGGAGGAGGGCTGATGATGGAACAGCTTATCGGCCTTTTATTGGCAATAGCCGCAGTGATAGTCCTCCTGCTGCTGTTTTTGACCTTGAAGCGGTCTCTTGCCGATTCTTTAAAACAGATGGAGACCAGGCTCTCCGAGCTTGAGAGATCCAACGAGCAAAGGCTCGACAATATGCGCGAAACGATGGAACGCCGCCTGGCTTTTATCCAACGGGATACCGGCAGCCATTTAGAAACGATGGAAGGAACGGTGGAAAAAAAGCTCTCGGCCGCCTTCGGACTTATGAGCTCCCAACTCGAGCAGGTTCACAAAGGGCTGGGCGAAATGCAGGGGCTGGCCTCCGGAGTGGGCGACTTAAAACGCGTACTCTCCAATGTTAAAACACGCGGTATTCTCGGCGAGCTGCAATTAGCCGCGATACTCGAGGAGATACTTACGCCCGACCAATATGAAAAAAACGTTCCCACCGTCCCCGGCAGCAGGGCGGTGGTCGAGTTTGCCCTAAAGCTGCCCTCCGGCGAGGACAGCTTTACCTATCTGCCGATAGATTCTAAATTCCCTTCAGACGCCTATCATGATCTGATAGACGCCCAAAGCTCGGGCGAAAAGCCGGCTGTTGAGGCTGCTGAAAAGGAGCTTACCGCAAGGCTTCTTCGCTTTGCAAGGGATATACACGAAAAATATATACACACTCCCGAAACAACGGAATTTGGGATAATGTTCCTTCCGTTCGAGGGTCTTTACTGCGAAGCCGTGCGGCTGGGTCTTATAGAACAATGTCAGTCACGGTATAGGATAAACATCGCCGGACCTTCCACAATGGCCGCCCTTTTGAATACCGTACGTATGATGTTTCGGAGTATTGCCATATCGCGCCGTTCTGATGAGGTCTGGCAGCTGCTGGCAAATGTTCAGGAGGAATTTGATAAGTTTGAATCTACGCTTACTTCCGTGCGCCAAAGGCTAAATCAGGCAGATACGGAACTTGATAAACTGGTGGGAGCGCGGACGCGCATGATAAAAAAGCAGCTGCGCGAAGTGGAAAACTTCAAAAACGATAGCAGTAAGTCTTGACTTTAAATGGCAACAATAGTATAATAGAAAAAAAGAGAGATATGTTCAAGGCTGCCCGGAGCATATGGGCGGAGATCATTATTTATTAAACGGGAGGACTAACAAAGATGAAACGATTTATGGATGATGGGTTTATGATCTCGAACGAGACCGGACTAAAGCTGTACAACGAGTACGCCAAGGACATGCCCATATTTGACTATCATTGCCATTTAAGCCCGCAGGAAATTTATGAGGATAAGCAGTTTGATGACATTGCCGATATCTTCCTTGGCGGCGACCATTACAAATGGCGTTATATGCGTTCCTGCGGCATAGATGAGGAATATATCACCGGGGACAAGCCGGCATCGGAAAAATTCCGGGCGTTCTGCTCTGCTCTCCAGTATGCGATCGGCAACCCTCTCTATCATTGGACGCATCTGGAGCTCTCACGCTATTTCGGCATCAACGAGGTCGTGACTGCTGAGAATGCCGACAAGATACGCGAGGAAGCCAACAGGGTAATAGCCGAAAAGCATATCAGCCCCTCATATCTTATAAACGCATCCAAGGTGGCTGCGCTGTGCACGACAGACGATCCTATAGATTCGCTGGAATATCATAAGAAGATAAAGGAAAAAGGTCATGTTAAGGCGATGGTATTGCCGGCATTTCGTCCCGATAAGTTAGTACGTATAGAAAAGCCTGAATTTTGCGATTATATAAACCGGTTGTTTGAAGTCAGCGGCGTTGAGGGCAGGGATTTCCACGCTCTGCTGGAGGCTGTTGAAAAGCGGGTGGAATTTTTCCATGAAGCAGGCTGCCGTATAAGCGATCATGCTCTTGACAGCGTGGAATACCACGATTTTACAGAAGAAGAGGCCGCGGCCGTATTTAACAAAGCAATGAGCGGCGAGATCCTTTCTGCGGAGGAGGTAGCCCTGTATAAAACAGCTGTGCAAGTGGCCTTAGCGAAAAAATACACCGAGCTTGGCTGGACAATGCAGCTGCATATGGGGGCGTTGCGGAACAACAACACCAGGATGTTTGAAAAGCTCGGCCCCGATACAGGCTTTGACTCGGTAAATGACGGCCAGATAGCCTATCCGCTTTCACGGCTTTTGGATACCATGGACAAGAACGGCAATCTTCCCAAAACGATACTCTATACTCTTAATCCTAAGGATAATTATGTGCTGGGGACGATGCTGGGGAATTTCCAGGGAAGCGGCGTTGCCGGGAAAATACAGTTTGGCTCCGGCTGGTGGTTCAACGACCAGCGTGACGGTATGAAGGCGCAGATGAAGGCGTTGGCGAATCTCGGCGCCCTGCACGCTTTTGTGGGAATGCTTACGGATTCGCGCAGCTTCCTTTCCTATACGCGTCATGAATATTTCCGCCGTATCCTTTGCGACCTGCTCGGAGAATGGATCGAGAACGGCGAGTTCCCCGCTGATTTTGATACGCTGGGTAAGATAGTTAAAGGCATATGCTTTGAAAATGCATGGAAATATTTTAATGTGCAGTAAGAACACCAAAAAATGTCCGGGGATGCTTATACCCGGGCATTTTTTATATACAGGAGGACGACAAAAATGGACAAAATACATATACGGGAAGCGGCACTTGCGGATATCGATAAGATACAAAAGCTATACAAGGAGCTGTTTATGCATATGGCGGAGCTTCAGCCCGGAAGCTATCGGGAATGCTTTCAAGACGAGAGATTTCTGCGGGAGACTATTGCCGCTGGAGACAGTTTATTGTTGATAGCCAATGACGGCGAGGGCTTTGCGCTTATTCAAGAGAAAATGACAGAGTATGACTGTCTCGTACCTCATCGGTATGCCTATCTTGTAGATATCGCGGTAACGGCCGAAAAACGCGGTCAAGGCATAGGCACGTCAATGATACAGCAGGCTGCCAAATGGGCGCGGGAGCGCGGACTTGAGTATATGGAGCTTTCTGTATTAGAAAACAACGATCAGGCGATGACGCTATACACCAGGCTCGGTTTTAAGCCTGTAAGCCGTACCCTGCGTCTTGAGCTTGCGCCGCCGGCGGATATATGGCAGCAGTTATACAAGGCTGCTGCCGGAGTAAGGAACGCGCGGCCGCTCACCAGCCTTGCTGAGGCAGGAGCCGTAGGAGCAGCCATCCTTACCGATAGAGGAAACATATATACCGGGGTATGCATAGACACGGCCTGCAGCCTGGGTATGTGCGCCGAGAGGAACGCAGCGGCCAATATGATAACCTGCGGCGAGAACAAAATAGAGAAAATAGTGGCAGTAATGGGCAACGGCAGACCCGGGTACCCCTGCGGAGCCTGCTGTGAGTTTTTGATGCAGATATGCGAGAACGCCGGAGATATAGAATTTCTGCTTGATATAAAAAGCAGGAAAACGATGAAGCTTAAGGAGATATTTCCCAATTGGTGGGGAAAATGAGGAGAGCAGATGATGATATTTAGAGATGCCGTAGGGCAGGATATAGAAGAGATCGTTGCTTTGCTGACCGATGATTTTCTGGGGAAAGGCCGCGAAACGGATGGGTATGAGCAGTATCTTAAGGCATTCAGGGAAATTGAGCAAAGTCCCGATAACCGTCTTATAGTCCTCGACATTAACAACGAGATCTGCGGCTGTATGCAGCTGACGATCATCCCCTGCATGACCCACGGCGGAACAAAAAGAGCGATGGTTGAAGGTATACGTATAAAGCGCAGTGTGCGCAGCCAGGGCTGGGGAGGAAAAATGTTGGAATATGCTGAAACAGAAGCAAAAAAAGCCGGCTGCGGACTTTTGCAGCTGACGACCGACAAACGCCGCCCGGAGGCGCTGAGGTTTTATAAGCGGCTTGGTTTTGTCGACAGCCACGAAGGGCTTAAGAAATGGTTGTGAGAAAGCAATTGTGAAAAGCGGCTGTAAATAAACATCCACCAATGTACTTTTATAACAACAAGACCTCCAAAATGATGTATCATTTTGGAGAGCCTGCGAAAAAAAGTCTGTAAATTTGAAGCCTTCTGTGGTAGAATATAATTA
>CAYNRX010000061.1:0-5152 GCA_964399965.1 uncultured Lachnospiraceae bacterium
TTCGAGGGTTTCACCCTCGAGCTCCCCAGAATAAGGAAATAATTGCAAAACGCTGCCGCGTTTCGCAATTATCTAATGATTTCTCCCGGGAAAGACGCGCGGCCTTTTCCGCTTTACCGTTCAGCCCTCATGGGATTATTCAGAAAATCCTCATATGACAGGCGAATGCCGTCCTCCAGCTCCGTTTTATACGTCCAGCCGAGGGCTGTGGCCTTTGACACGTCCAAGAGCTTCCTGGGCGTACCGTTGGGCTTTGTGGTATCCCACTCTATCCTTCCGGTATATCCTACCACCTTTGCCACCAGCTCCGTCAGCTCCTTTATCGTCAGCTCCTTGCCGGTGCCGGCGTTTACCGTTTCGTTGCCGCTGTAATTATTCATCAGGAATACGCAGAGGTTTGCCAGGTCGTCCACGTACAGAAATTCACGCAGCGGAGAGCCGTCTCCCCAGCAGGTGACCGTATCCCTGCCCTCCTCCTTGGCCTCGTGGAAGCGGCGGATCAGGGCCGGCAGCACGTGGCTGTGGGTAGGATGATAGTTATCGTTGGGACCGTAAAGGTTGGTCGGCATAACGCTGATGTAGTCGGTCCCGTACTGGCGGTTTAGAAACTCACAATATTTGAGCCCGGAAATTTTCGCCAATGCGTAGGCCTCGTTCGTCTTTTCCAATTCCCCCGTAAGCAGGCAGCTCTCCTTCATCGGCTGGGGAGCCATGCGGGGATAGATGCATGAGGAGCCGAGAAATTCCAGCTTTTTACAGCCGTTTTTCCATGCGCTGTGTATCACGTTCATCTCCAGTATCATGTTTTCGTACATGAAATCGGCAAGGGCGGATTCGTTGGCTACGATCCCGCCTACCTTGGCGGCGGCCAGGAAAACGTACTCCGGCTTTTCCTCGGCAAAAAATCTCTCCACATCGTCCTGCCTTGTAAGGTCAAGCTCCTTATGCGTCCTGGTGATGATATTGGTATAGCCCTGACGCTCCAGCTCCCGCACGATCGCCGAGCCTACCATTCCCCGGTGGCCGGCCACGTATATCTTAGCGTTTTTCTCCATCATGATTTACTGCGCCTCCTTCACGGCTTTTTCGCGCTTTGCCAGCATTCTGTCATGCTCGGCCATTATCCTGACCAGTTCTTCGTAGCTGGTCTTTTGCGGATCCCAGCCGAGAACGGTCTTTGCCTTAGTGGGATCGCCCCAGAGGTTGTCCACATCGGTAGGGCGGAACCACTGCGGATTAACGCACACCAGCATTTTGCCGGTCTCAGCATCGTAGCCCTTCTCATCAAGACCTGTACCCTCCCAGCGGATGGTTATGCCGTTGGCGGCAAAGGCCTTTTCCGTGAAATCGCGCACGGTATGCTGCACGCCGGTAGCGATGACGAAATCCTCCGGCTTATCCTGCTGCATGATCAGCCACATGCATTCCACATAATCCTTGGCGTAGCCCCAGTCGCGCAGGGAATCCATGTTACCCAGCTCCAGATGATCCTTCAAGCCCTCGGCGATGCGCCCGGCGGCCAGGGTGATCTTTCTCGTCACAAAATTTTCGCCGCGCCGCTCCGATTCGTGGTTAAAGAGTATCCCGTTCACCGCAAACATCCCGTAGGCCTCGCGGTACTCCTTTGTTATCCAAAAGCCGTACTGCTTGGCCACGGCGTAAGGCGAATAGGGATGGAACGGCGTCGTCTCCCTCTGCGGCACCTCCTCCACCTTGCCGTAAAGCTCGGATGTGGAGGCCTGGTATACCCTGGTCTTTTTTACGAGGCCAAGTATCCTCACCGCTTCCAGGATGCGAAGAACACCCAGGGCGTCCACATCGCCGGAATACTCCGGCACATCGAAGGACACCTGTACATGGCTCTGGGCGGCCAGGTTGTATATCTCATCCGGCTGTACGATATTGATGATGCGGATAAGGGAAGAGGAATCCGACAAATCTCCGTCATGAAGCGTGATCTTATCCTTAATATGATCAATACGCGCTGTGTTTGATATTGATGCGCGTCTTGTTATGCCGTGTACCTCATATCCTTTTTCCAACAGAAACTCTGCCAGATAGGAACCGTCCTGTCCGGTGATCCCCGTTATCAGTGCAACTTTGCTCATGGTAATTTACTCCTCCGTTTTTGTCAGAATGATAATTGTGAAATCGATTTTACCACGGAAAACGCCGCGGCGGAATGATAAAAAACAAAAAACGCTTGCACAATAGTGGGTATCGTGCAAGCGTTTTGTATTCATTTGTCGCTTCCGCGCCAGCTGGAGCGGAATTGCGAGGGGCTTACGCCCTCGATTTTTTTGAACAAACGGCTCAGGTAGGGCGGCTCTATATGAAGCTCCGCCGCCAGGGCTTCTATGGTCTTATCCGTAAAGCGCAGCTGCTGCTTTACATAGGTGATGCGCACCTGATTCAAATAGGCATTGACGGTAGAGCCGTAGCGGTCTTTGAAAAGCTCCTGCAGGTAATATTTATTTATATAAAACCGGGCCGCAAGCGCATTTAATGTTATCCTATCAGTGAAATTTTCATCGAGATATTCCTTGACCAGCTGGATATCCACCGCCGCTTCCGAAAGACGGGAGCCGCCGGGCGGATCGTCCCAGGCGTCCTCCATAAGCAGCGTCAAAAGCGAGGAGAGCTTTTCGTTGATACGCATATCCCGGACGTAGTCGGCAGAACCCGCGGTATCGTACAATTCCTGCAGGATGGCACGGTAGGAGGATAAACGCTGTGTTTTAAATACCGGTTTGCCGCCGCGCTGCCGGTACTTCTGATATACGGCGTTCATATTGGGGCCGTAGAAGTGGCACCATTGCAGGGACCAGAGGTCGGGGCCTGTGCTATGGCTGTACGCACTTTTACAATTTATAAAGACGCAATCGCCCGTTCCCAAGCTGTAGCTTTCCCCCTTGTAATCGAGCTGCCCCGAACCGGACAACACGATGAAGAACAGGTAAGAATTAAGCCCTTCCCTTTCGTTTTTGTGCGGATGCAGGGCCTGGAGAGTCCCGGTCTCCTGGAGGTGGATAAGGCCCGAGCGGGCAAACGGCGAGGGAGTGTAGATGATCCGGTCGGAGGACACGGTATTGGCGTCGCCAAAGAGACTTTTTTTATCCATAGCCGCTCCCCTCCCTGTGCATGGTGCTTGTATCTCAAATATACCATAATATGGGGGATATGTCAAGAGCTTTTTTGGGGGCGTATCCGGTTCTGTTATCATGGAAGCCGAAGGTGTCGGCTACAGCGGCCATGAAATTCTGCATGATTTGAACTTAATGATAATTAAGGTCTTTTCTTAACAATGGCAATTGGCTCTTCTATGATTTCTACTTTCATTTTAATCTAAATAATTGATTTAAAGAAATGATCGGAGCACAGGATTCTTACTTTCGCGTCCCGTGGCGATTGAGCCACTCAACAAAATCAAACATTATTTCGTAATATTTCCTTCCGAATCTATCACACTCGGATGTGATGTCCGGACGAACCATACCCCTCTCATCAAGATGCCATATATTATGATCAAGTTTGATACAATTTTCTTCATTAAAATCACCATAAGTAAAAACCACTGACGGATATTTACATTGTACGATTCTATGGATTAATTCCGGTCGTTCATGGCAGTTCCATGAATTACCTATCACATAAACATTATCAAAATTCACTCTCCTACGACGCGTTTCCCATTTTTGTATAGCCTCCAAACAATTTTTATAATGCAAAGCACAAACCTCAATATCACCTATTTTGATCTTAGGATATTTTATTTTCGAATTAATTGGATCCACATAGCAATCCGTAAGTGGTTCTGCCGGAAGACCCATATAATACTCCAAATTCTCAATTAATTTTACAAAATTCTCATCTTCAATAAACATATTTATTGTTGGAGACATAAAAGGAAGGCCAAGTGCATTGTATATCACCCCTCCCACACAATTTTGAGCGATTAAAGTAAATTCTTTATTCTTATTTTTCATCCTGTATTTTTGGTTAATAATTCTTCGTGCTATTTTCATAAAGCTTTTTTCAAACAAATTTTTATTCTTCCCTTGGGCCATAATTGTTTCAACGACTCCTTTTTTTAATTCTTGAGTTTAAAAATATATCCTCAGCATCAATCGGTGATACTGTAAAACAACATTGATTATTTTCAATATTATCTTTTCAACAATGATGTAAAAATTCTATATTCTCTACTAATGAAAAGAGCTATCAAATATAAAACACCAAGATAAAGACACTTTACAAATCCAGATAAAATCAAACCTGTAAAATGGAATGGATACATTTTCACTGCAATAATCATAATAACCAGAATGAAAACTTCCGGAAGCATTTCTTTAATAAAATTCATCATTTTATATTTAAATCCAAACTTTATCAACATAGTAAAAGCTGTTGCAAAATGACATAAATAAGCTATTGCCACGCAAAAAGAAAGTGCTTGAATGCTCTTTCCCACAAATACTCCTACAACAATCGCTATAATGGTTATACCTGTATTAATACAGCTGTTTTTGAAAAGTAGTTTTGTATTTCCAAGTGCCTGAAAGATAGAACCAGCACTGGAATTTATCATCTGCGGAATAATAGCAATCGAAAGAAGTTGAAAGCAAATCACTGACTGACTCCAATTCGGTCCATAAAAAATTACAATCAATTCATCAGCCGCAAGGAAACATACCGGTGCTACATATAGCCCGATGCAAGCAAGCAGCCGAATAACTTTCATATACTTTTTAAAAATAACATTAAACTGCTTTTGGTAGTCAGATAAGATAGGATGTAAAACCGGAGAAACGACGCCTGTTAAATTATTCACAGGATAAAGCATCAATGTATAAGCTTTATTATAGTATCCCAATTCTGCATTACCCATAAATTTTCCGGTTAGCAGATTGTCAAGATTACGTGAAAAATAGTTGACCATATTAAATGCAAATTGATATCCAGAATAATTTGATACCTTTTTAATACTTGTCATTGAAAACTTAAAACGGAATTTTGGTTTTGTAGTAGCATAATTCCATACAAATGTAAAAAATGCCGTCAAAATCGACTGAATTGCAAGAGCATAATATCTAAGGCCGGGCGTGCGAAATTTTTTCTGTAAATTAAGCTTCTATGGTAAAATTATATTTTT
>CAYNRX010000062.1:0-5096 GCA_964399965.1 uncultured Lachnospiraceae bacterium
GCTCCCCAGAATAAGGAAATAATTGTAAAACGCTATCGCGTTTTGCAATTATCTAATATTATTATAGGCAAACAAAAACGGCACAGGCCGTCTTGTTTGCCTACGATCCATGGTTATTTTCTCAAGCCTAACTTGGCTATAAGAGTACGGTATCTTTCAATATCCTGACTCTTAAGGTAAGCAAGAAGATTTCTTCTCTTTCCGACCATCATCAAAAGACCCCTTCTTGAGTGGTGATCCTTCTTATGCACGTTTAAGTGATCGTTGTTCAAGTGGTTTATTCTCTCTGTTAAAAGAGCCACCTGTACCTCCGGCGAACCGGTATCACCCTCGTGGGTCGCGAACTCCTCGATTATCTGCTGCTTTCTTTCCTTGGTCATGGTTTCACCTCCTATATCTGATAATCCCCGTAAGCTGAGGTTGCGTTGGTGAATCGCATTCCTAAGCATAGGTTCCATCGGTTTGTCAAAGACTCTAAACAGCCAGCCTTATTTCCTGTTGAAACGCTTGTTGAACTTCTCAACACGTCCGCCTGTATCAACAAGCTTCTGCTTGCCGGTAAAGAACGGGTGGCACTTCGAGCAAATTTCCACCTGGATATTCTCCTTTGTGGAGCCTGTCTCGATAACTGCACCGCACGCGCATCTTATGGTTGTCTGCTTATAATCAGGATGGATTCCTTCTTTCACTGCAATTCCCTCCTTCTTATAAAGATTGCGGCATATAACGCCGACTTTTAGTATAACACATATAGAGCCGATTTGCAAGTGTTTTTTTCATATTTCCCAATATTTTTTCTTTATAAGTATCAATCACGAAAAAACGGAGCCGGAAAAAGGCTCCGCTATATCCTATCTTACGCCCTATCAAGCGATACCTGTGCATCATGCGCCCGCAGCTTGGCAAATGTGAGCGGCAGCCGGATAAGACGCGCCTTTTTAAGAGCGGTCAATACAGGCACAGCTATCACGCAGTCCACACCATGCTGCACCAGCGTCAGAGTAAGCGCGGTCACCGCATACGCCGCAGCCGTTGTCCCCGTAAGCGCATCGGGCATTATCAGCGGCGTCAGGAGGAATACTATTATCATTTCCCCTACCGCATGTAAAACACCGGTCACTATCACCGTCAGGAAAATATTCACCCTGCTGCGAAGCATCTTATAGCCTACAAGAGCAAAGATTATGTGCGACGCGGCGCGTATAGCGACTATGGGATTTGTCACTATCATAAATCCCACCGTGGAGCCTATCACCGTCAAAAGCGTCACTATCGGATTTATGAACAGCGCCACCATTGTCGGCACATGAGAGGCCGGGGTCATCGTGAACGGACCAAGAGTTATTTTTATGGGGTTAAAGGTCAAAAGCAGCGAGATCGCTGTCAGTATTGCCGCGAACGTTATGTCGCGCGTAGTCATTTTTTTCTGCATGGTACTCCTCCTCCGGGTATTTTTCATAGTATATCACCGTACGCCAAATTTTTCAAGCGGAAATTTACACGAAATTTGCCGTTGTTTATCCCCGTCTTTCGGCAAACTAAAAAACCGTCCCGGGATTTCCCGGAACGGTTTTATGATCAGTTTGTGATCCTAAACGGGACGCATACAGGCTCAAGCGTCCGTATGATGCTTTCGACTGTATCTCCGTTTATCACTACATCGGTTTTCCAGAGATATACCATCGCATAGGCCGCATCCTCCGGCACCTGCGCATCAGGGCAGTTGATGGGAACAACGTATGTTTTCCCGTCAGATGATACCGAGGTAATGCTGTCAGGCTTGGCAGCTGATACCAGCGTGCCATCCTCACGGTAGAACGCCAGGTACACATCGGTAAACAGCGTCTGTCCGCTGTTATTCTGCACTGTAATGGCTGCGCGGCCGATGTTGTCGATCGTTACTTCCTCACCGGTATTATGGCCGCTCTCATCGTATATCGCCATCTCCGCACTTACCACATATTCAGGCACAGGAGTAGGCGGCACGGTCGGGGTCGGGGTCGGCTCTACCGTCGGGGTCGGGGTCGGCTCTACCGTCGGGGTCGGGGTCGGCTCTACCGTCGGGGTCGGAGTCTGTATGAACGGCGTAGGTGTAGGAGCCGTCATATCGGTATCGGTGGATATCACTCTGCCAATTGCCAGCCTGTCGTTCTCTGATCCGGTATATTCATACTCGTTATCCAGCCAATCTTCGTCCGCCGCCGTCTCATAAGTGAGAGCACTGTATACCGGCAGCAGCAGATCATCGTCCTTCAGATACTCGCCTATATCAAAGGTTCCATCGGTAGTGATATACATAAATTCGCCGGAAGCAACGAAAATCACTACCGTTTTCTGCGTCCGCGGATTATAGCCGACCTCAAACAGGTGAGCGTTCTGCTCGCTGAGCTGGATATCGTCAACCAGATAGCCCGCAAATTCTACTGAGAAGCTCGTTATCCGCTTTGACGGATCGAGATTTTCAAGCGTCATAGTCTGCGGATTGAATATCGGAGCCTGTTCGCCCTCGTGCGGCGTCAGCACAAGACCGGTGACATTGGCGTGGATGTCGAGGCTTTCATCATATACGTATATCTTGAGCGCCCGGATATAGCCTATATCCGCACCGTTCTGTACCAGCGATTCGTAGTCCGCAGCGTTGAGCAGGCTGCCGCTCTGGTCTGCAACCAACCAACCGTCGCCATACTCCGCTTCCGTTTTAAATGCTATCGAGGCTTCGCCGGTCATGGCAGACAGCGTGTCATCGTCACTGACACAATCCGACAAGCGCAGGATGTACGCAGGCTCCGCAGTCGGCTCTACCGTAGGCGTAGATGTAGGTTCTGCGGTAGGCGTCGCTGTCGGCTCTGTTGTCGGCGTTGCTGTGGGAGCTTCTGTCGGAGTTTCGGTCGGCTCTACAATCGGCGTTGCCGTAGGCTCTGTAGTAGGCGTTGACGTCGGCTCTGTAGTCGGCGTTGCTGTGGGAGCTTGTGTCGGTGTTTCGGTCGGCTCTACAATCGGTGTTGCCGTAGGCTCTGTAGTAGGCGTTGACGTCGGCTCTGTTGTCGGCGTTGCTGTGGGAGCTTCTGTCGGAGTTTCGGTCGGCTCTACAATCGGCGTTGCCGTAGGCTCTGTAGTAGGCGTTGACGTCGGCTCCGCCGTCGGGTCTGTCGGCCCTATAGCTTCGCCGCTGTAAACTACCAAATTATCGATAGTAGCGATTGAACGGTAATTTACTCCGCTAGGACTGGAGCTCTGTATAGCCAGCATCGGCAGCTCATTAAGCTGCGAAGCATTATCTCCGGTAGCAACATACTCACCTTTAAGCATCTGCTCACCGTTGATGTATACTCTGAAGGTCTGGTCTGCTGCCAGCTCAAACTTAACGGTCATCCACTCGTCAGCGTTTACATCGATACCGATAACGTCCTCGCCTCTCATTATTGTTGAGCCTGTGCCGTCCGTTGTCAAGACAGCCGCTACGTTTCTGTATTCGCCTGTGCCGTCATCACCGGTCTGAGTCCTGTCCTTTATAAAGTACAGTCTGCCGGCGGTTCCTGCTGTTGACAGCTTGAGAGCAAATTCCATCGTTGCGCTCTCGCCTACTGTGATGTAAAGATTCTCTGCTGTTGCAAGGTATGCATAGACAGCTTCACCGTTTGCAACATTTACACCGCCAAGCATACCCATGATAGCATTGTCGGAAGTATTTTCAAATGTAACATCATATAGATCAGTATCAACAGGTATATTCAACTGTACAGACTGTACCTGTTCACCTGCAGGAATTGTGCTCATAACGATGTCAAATACTGCCGTATCACCGGCCTTTGCAGGAGCTTCGCCTACAAGCACTGCCGATATTGCAGGCATACCCTCACCAAAGTCCGGATCAGGCTGTGCTGTTACCAGCGGCTCTTCACCTTCTACTGTAAAGGCAGGAGCTTCCATGTAAAGCTTGTCATTGTCAAGTCTGTACTCGATCTTCGGATTTGTTTCCGATATTGTATTGATTATACCGTTTGAATAGTCAAGCGTATAATCACCGTTTGCCAAATCGCTCTTGAGTGTGAGTGTGAGTGTTGCCAACTTAACAGTCTCGCCCTCGCCTACTGTGATGTAAAGATTCTCTGCTGTTGCAAGGTATGCATAGACAGCTTCACCGTTTGCAACATTTACACCGCCAAGCATACCCATGATAGTATTGTCGGAAGTGTTTTCAAATGTAGCATCGTATAAATTAGCGTCAATAGGTATATTTACCTGTACGGACTGTACCTGTTCGCCTGCGGGTATATTGCTCATAACAATATCAAATACCGCAGTGTCGCCAGCTTTTGCAGGAGCTTCGCCTACAAGTACGGCCGATATTGTCGGATCAGTCTCAGTGGCTGCAAGAGTAACAGTCTGAACCTCAGCCTCGGCTGCTGTCACAACCGTTACCTCGTCAAAGCTGGTCAGATTCCCCATAGCCATCTGTGCTATGTAGTTAGCGTCAAGCATATTTACAAGGCCATCGCCGTTTACATCAGCTACAGTCGCGCTAACCTCTGCACCCTCTGCGCCGAGAACTGCATTCATAACAGCCTTTGCATCGTCAACAGTAACGCCGTCTACACCGTCTACATCGCCCGGGTCGTTTTCCGGTTCGGGAGTCGGTGCCTGTGTCGGCTCTGCCGTCGGGTCTGTCGGCCCTATAGCTTCGCCGCTGTAAACTACCAAATTATCGATAGTAGCGATTGAACGGTAATTTACTCCGCTAGGACTGGAGCTCTGTATAGCCAGCATCGGCAGCTCATTAAGCTGCGAAGCATTATCTCCGGTAGCAACATACTCACCTTTAAGCATCTGCTCACCGTTGATGTATACTCTGAAGGTCTGGTCTGCTGCCAGCTCAAACTTAACGGTCATCCACTCGTCAGCGTTTACATCGATACCGATAACGTCCTCGCCTCTCATTATTGTTGAGCCTGTGCCGTCCGTTGTCAAGACAGCCGCTACGTTTCTGTATTCGCCTGTGCCGTCATCACCGGTCTGAGTCCTGTCCTTTATAAAGTACAGTCTGCCGGCGGTTCCTGCTGTTGACAGCTTGAGAGCAAATTCCATCGTTGCGCTCT
>CAYNRX010000063.1:0-4504 GCA_964399965.1 uncultured Lachnospiraceae bacterium
CGTTGATTGGCGGTCTTACGACCGCTGAAACTTTTATTTTCGCAATTTTTGACGCGCATGTCGTCAAAAATTGATTGTAATTCGAGGGTTTCACCCTCGAGCTCCCCAGAATAAGGAAATAATTGTAAAACGCTACCGCGTTTTGCAATTATCTATTTAAGAGCTTCGTAGAGCTTTTTCAAGCACCGCTTTTCTATACGCGAAACGTAGGAACGGGAGATGCCCATATCTGCGGCTATCTCCCGCTGGGTCCTGCGTTCTGTATGATCAAGGCCGTAACGGCGGCATAAAAGCTCCCGCTCCTCCGGCGTCAGCGCCGTCTGCATCGCCCGGCAGAGCTTTGACGCTTCCATCTTCGCCCATACCGTATCCGCCACATCCTCGCCCTCGGCAGGCAGGATATCCGCCAGCGTCATGCTGTTGCCCTCCTTATCCGCGCCAATGCTTTCCTCTATCGACACCTCGTTCTGTAATTTCTTCGATGAACGAAGGTGCATGAGTATCTCATTTTCTATGCAGCGGGCAGTATAAGAGGAAAGACGGCATTTCTTTTCATCATTAAAAGTATCCACGCCTTTTATCAGCCCTATAGTCCCGATAGAAATATAATCCTCCATCGTTCTCTCATCACCGTATTTTTTGGCGATATGCGCCACCAAGCGCAGATTCCTCTCGATAAGTACAGTCCGCGCCGTCTTGTCGCCTTCACGCCACCGTTTTAGATATTCCCTTTCCTCCTCGGCCGTAAGCGGTTTGGGAAAGCTCGCGTTCCCGCTCACATATCCCGCCAACAGCATTATCCCGTTCAGATACTGCCCTATCAGCTCCAGAAAAAACATATGCGACCACCTCCTCATATTATATGAAGAAACGGCTCATTTTGTGAATATCCACACTAAAAGGAATTTAAAAGAAGCAAGCCGTAAAATAAGCCGCCTGCACATCGCTGATTTTGCAATATACAAGCGGCCGCTTAAATTATAGCCCTATTCCTCCCGCACATGTACCACTACCTGTTCAATTATCCTCTGGATATGCTCATCGTCAAGCGAATAGCAGCTGTTTTTGCCCTCTCGCCTGACACGCACCAGCCGCGCTTGACGGAGTATCCGCAGCTGGTGACTAACAGCCGACTGCGACATACCCACCGCCCGGGCGATATCGTACACACAAAGCTCCTTATCGGCCAAGCTCCATAGTATCTTTATCCGCGTATTGTCGCCAAACACCTTGAACACCTGCACTATGCGGGATATCTCCTCCTCATCAGGCAAGGCTCCCATTCCGTCCGTCCTGCCGCTGTCCACAAGCTGCACCTCCTCTTTTAAAAGTATTCTACATTTATCCTCTTGCCCATCTTTTCCAGGCAGGAGGCCAGGTCGCGTATGATCTGCCGCTTTATGTTGAAGTTTATCGGCAGATCGGGATTCTGATGCGCCGGATTTACCGCCTGTCCCACAAAAAATGTTATATCTGTCGCTTCCTTGAACAAAAGCCTCGCTATCTTGGACGCTCCGTCGTTTTTCTTGTCCCACAACTCATAATACTCGTTTTTGTCCAGATAATCCTGTGCATAATCGAGCACCCGGCTTAATGTTATCACTCCCTCGGTCACCAGATCAACGCCCTCTATCGAAGCCGTCGGCGGAACAGCGGGATCCTCGTAATCTATCGAGGGGATCAGCTCTTTGCCCAAATAATCAGCCGCTATGTGCGAGGTCGTACCGCCGCAAATAATATGGCGGCCCTCAAGGGCGAAAAATCGTTCCATCATGACCCTATCGTCCCCGGGATCCCTGGGCGGACCTATCACCAGGTTTGCCGGCTTTCTCTTCCGTATCTGCACCGTGGCTACCGTTGTATCATCACCCGGCCGGGAATCGTAGAGCCGGTCGCATTCGTCCAGTATCAGCGAGGTTATTATCTTAGCCGTCATTTTCACATCGTACCGTGATTCTATGTAGGCAATTATATTTTCCCTCTGCCAGCCGTAATTTAAAACCATTCCCACGCCGGCATATATCGCCCCATCGCTCATAGCAATGAATACGTCGTCCTGCTTTAGATCTATCGAGCTTTCATATATCTTCTTGCCGCCGATCTCCCGCATGGTACGGGGATAGTCGTAATTTATGCCATCGCGCAGCATTATCACCATCGGGTTATCATACTGTATTATCTCCGCTCTTTCGTTGTTTTTTATACATATGATAGTAAATGTCGAATACGCAACGCCGCGTTTGGAGCAGACAGGCAGCGTAGCCGCCATTGTCTCCACGCATTCGTCTATGCTCATCTGCGCCGACATCATCGTTGAAAGGATCTGCGCGGTCAGCGTTGAGAGGATATTAGCCTTGACGCCGCTGCCCAATCCATCGGCCAGCACCAATATCTGCGTATCATCCTTTTCTATCTTCGCCGTCTGCACACAGTCGCCGCACAGCTCCTCGCCGTATTTTATCAGGCTTCTAAAGCCTATATCCACGCACAAGTTATTCATCGGTCAGGTTCTCCTTAAGCTTTGTCAAAGCTATTTTCGTCTCGGCCGTCGTCTCACCCAGAAGCGATGCTATCTCCTGCACGGTACGCATATGCTTAGCTACCACCCTATCGGTTATCTCTACAGCCTTTTCACTGCGGAGCTTTTTGTCAAGCTTCATATGCTCCTCCCGCGTAACATCGCGCATAAGTATCATCACGATCTTATAAGCCTTATCGTAGATGATCGTCTCATCAACATAAAGGCCGTATTCCTCCAGATGCTTCAGTCGGCCGCTTACCTTTTCCCCGCTGTTGACCGCCAGGAAATAGTCTGTCGGATCAAGGATCGTCATTACCGGCTCTCCGGTAAGATCCCCGGCGTTCTTTATGTTTAGCATCGAGCAGGCGGCGTTATTTATCTGCTGTATCTCAAGCGATTCATTAAGCACGATTATGCCGTTTGGCGTATTCTGGATTATCGTATCGGAGAAGGATTCGGCCTTTTCCACCAGATACGGCAGACACATCGACACGTCGGCCTTGCCCTGACAGACGGCTATCGCCTTTTCCCGGCAGGTGCTGTAGCCGCAGGAGCCGCAGTTTAGCTCCTGCTCCGGGGTAAATTTGCCGGTCTTGTTCAGTACCTCGCGAATGGCCGCCTCTCCCGGAACGGTCTTACCTGTACGTTCAAAGGAAATACGCTTTTTAAGCTGCGCCTGCTCCGGCTGTTCCACCGAAAAATCATTACGCCCCGCAAAGCGGTTGACAGCTATATAATCAGTGACCGGCTGATGTCTCTTCTTGTTCAATATCGGCCCGCCGATGCAGCTGCCCTGGCAAATGGACATTTCTATGAAACAGTTTTTAAATTTGCCGTGTTTGATATCGTTTAAGGCGTTGATAACGTTCGCCGGCCCGTCTATCGTTATGTAATCATAGCCGTCCTCCAGATCCATCGTCCGGATTATACCGCCCGAGGTCGGAAACAGCCTTGCCCTCCCCTTTTCACGATCGTCCGCCTCCGGCTCTATCTCCACACCTTCCTCGGCCATCCACTGTGACAGCTCGCGGAACGTGAGCACGCAGTCAGCGCTCTGATATTTCTCTGCTTCAGCCTTTTTCGATATACAGGGGCCGATGAATATCACCGCCGCTTCCGGATGCTCTTCCTTTATCTTAAGCGTATGCGCGTGCATGGGCGTTACCACCTTCGCCATAAACGGCAATGCCTCCGGGTAATACTTCTGGACTAAGGTGTTCACACTGTGACAGCAGGTGGAGATTATCACCTCTTGCTTTTTCTCATGCACCAGCCGTTCATATTCCCGCTTTACGATAGTAGCCCCGACTGCCGTCTCCCCGGCTCCGGCAAAGCCCAGTTTCTTTAAAGCCTTCTCCAGCGATGCTACCGATGCGCCCTCGTAATTGGCTACGAACGATGGGGCAAGGCTGGCATACACCGGCCGGCCGGAAGCGATAAGCTCCTTGGCATGAGGGACGTCGTTTCTTATCTCCTTGGCGTCCTGCGGGCAACAGACGTAACACGCACCGCAGAGTATACACTCCTCCGCCACGATATAAGCGCGGTGATCCTTTATTTTTATCGACTTCACCGGGCATTGGCGCACACATTTGTAGCAGTTTTTGCAGTTTGACTGTTTAAGCTGCAAGCAATCCTCCATTTTCCTATTCCTCCTTTACATGCTTTCTGAATATTTCATCGAAATTTTCCTCATTCACGCTCTCTATCGCCCCGTCCTCAAACTTCACACTTACGCCGTCACGGCTGCAATTACCCATACAGAACGAGCCTGCGACCTGTATTTTATCCTTTTTACCCATGGCTGCCAACGTTGCCTCCAGCCGTTCTATGATAGCAGCAGATCCCCGCAGATGACAGGAGCTTCCTATGCATACGTAAATCGCCAAATTACTTCCTCCCTCCTGTAAAAACATCTAAATAATTGTGAAACGCGGCAGCGTTTTACAATTATTTCCTTATTCTGGGGAGCTCGAGGGTGAA
>CAYNRX010000064.1:0-4457 GCA_964399965.1 uncultured Lachnospiraceae bacterium
GCAGCTTGCTGCCGATTTTTGCGAAGCAAAAATGCTGAAAACGCGTCAAAAATTGTGAAAATAAAAGTTTCAGCGGTCGCAGACCGCCAATCAACGGAACTTTTATTTTCTTCCTTAGCCAGGAATCAATTGCGAAAAGGTTTCGCAATTGACTAATGATATTACTGTAATTATACACCCATAGGACATATATTGTCAAGTATCGGTGTGATCTGTGGAAAAACTGTGAACAAATTGTATACAAATAGTTTAAATTTTCAATTAGGGCTTGCTTTTTTGCGAAAAGTGACATATAATATAATGTGTATACCCTTGTGAATTTACATAGAGAGCAAACGGAAAAAACGATATAGATAATAAAAGCGGAGTAATTTTAATAAGGAGGAAGTTTTTTGGATAACGAACGCAGACGTCCCGGGCAGAACCAATATGATTGGGACGCTTGGAAAGATTATTATCAAAACAGCAGCTCCGATGGCAGACGGCGCAGCCAGTCCGGAAAGAATGAATTGCGCCGTCAGGAGACGCATAGGCCCGCGGGAGGCGAGCACAGAGTGCCCAGCGAGCAGCCGCAGGGCAAAAAACGCCGGCCTAAAAAGCCGGTGAATGAAAACAAAAAAATGATCCGCCGGAACATATTGATAGCCGTTATCGTGGTGATATTCATCGGCATAGTCGTAGGTACTGGGGTGCTGGTAGGCATGTATGCTGCTGTGCGTCAGGAGATCTCCGATATGAATATAAAAAACCTGGCGCTCAATTATTCGACATTCGTCTACTATACTGACGACAACGGTACAGAACAGGAGCTTGAAAGGATAAACAGCTCTACAAACCGTATTTGGGTCGATACGGACGAGATCGCTGATGTGGCAAAAAAGGCGGCTGTAGCGATAGAGGACGAGAGATTCTATTCACACAATGGAGTCGATCTGAAAAGAACTGTGGGCGCAACTGTTAAATGGGGGCTTTCCAAAATAGGTATCGGCGAATCCGATTACGGCGGCAGTACGATAACTCAGCAGCTGGTGAAGAATATCACCAATGAAAAGGAAAACAGTCCGACCAGAAAAGTTAAGGAGATACTGAGGGCTGTGGCTCTGGAAAGAGAGATGTCCAAGGACGAGATACTGACGATGTATCTAAATATAGTATATTTTGCTAACGGTTGCTATGGTATTGAAGCAGCATCGCAGAGATACTACGATGTGTCGGCCGCAGAACTGACGCTCCCTCAGGCGGCGGCGATAGTCGGCATAACCCAGACGCCTTCGCGCTTCGATCCGTTGGCGCACCCGGAAAATACGATAGAAAAGCGAAATATAGTCCTGGGTAAGATGCTTGAGTTGGGCTATATATCCCAGCAGGAGCATGATACGGCCGTTGCAAGCGACCTGGGCATAAAAGAAGGCGGAACAGGCGAAAGCTCCGGCATGACTTCGTATTTTATAGACCAGCTGGTAAATGATGTATCGAACGATCTGCAGGTACAAAAGGGGTATTCGTCAAGCTTTGCCATGCAGCAGATACAAAACGGCGGTCTGAAAATATATGCAACGATAGACCCCGATGTGCAGGAGGCAATGGAGAAAGTATTTGAGGATACCGATAACTTCCCGGATGCGGATCAGCAGGCACAGGCGGCGATGATCGTGCTTGATCCCCAAAATGGCCAGATAAAAGGTCTTGTTGGAGGAATGGGTGAAAAGAGCGATATCCGCGGCTGGAACAGGGCAACACAAATGAAGCGGCAGCCGGGTTCATCAATAAAGCCGCTGTCGGTGTATGCTCCGGCCATAGAAGAAGGGATAAATGAAGATAACGAGAGGTTTACCGCGGCCACGATATTAAATGATGAGGAACGCACATTCACAACGAGCGACAACAAGGAATGGTCGCCGAAGAACTCCTACAGCGGCTACAAAGGCGAGATGACTGCCAAGGAGGCTGTGGAGATATCGGCCAACGTACCGGCGGCAAGTGTGCTGGAGGACTATCTTGACGGCAGCGGGACTTCGTTTAGGTATATGCAGACGAATTTCCACTTTACATCGCTTGATGATGCGGACAATGATTACAGCCCGATGTCATTGGGCGGACTTACAAACGGAGTATCGCCGAAAGAAATGGCGGCGGCATACGCGGCCTTTGCTAACGGCGGCAAGTATAACGGAGCGTATACGTACACCAGGGTCGAGGACAGCTACGGAAACGTCATCCTTGAGAACAAGCCCTCGTCAACACAGGCGATAAAGCCTTCAACGGCGTATATCGTATCCGATATGCTTTCAGAAGTCGTTTACGGCGATGATGGAACGGGAACGAGAGCGAAGATAGATGGGCAACACGTATACGGCAAGACCGGTACCACCAATGACGATTACGATAAATGGTTCGTTGGATATACGCCGTATTACGTGGCGGCGGCCTGGTATGGCTTTGATACGCCGTCGTCAATTCGTCAGGCGGGCGTGAGCGGCAATCCGGCAGTAACAGCCTGGCAGATGGTAATGGAAGATATCCATGAAGGGCTTTCCGATAAGGAGCTGGAAGTCCCCTCGAATGTTATGTCTGCCCATATATGTACCTCTACCGGGCTCCTGGCGCGGACGCGTTGTCCGGATAGTGTAATGTATTTTGAAACGGATAATCCGGCTCCGTCGGATTACTGTTCGAATCACGGCGGTTCAAGGGTTGACGGCTCATCGTCCGATAGGGATTCATCCTCATCCGGCGGAGCAAGAGAGACAAGAAGACCGTCTTCGTCCGACGGAGATGATACTGAGGCTACGAGAGCCCCGTCAGAGACAGAGGCGCCCTCAAGGACCAGAGCTCCGCAAAGGACGAGTGCGCCTGATGAAGAAGCTCCGTCAAGGACACAGGCTCCCGAATCCGACAGCGGAGGACAGGCCGAAGACGGATCGGCGGCTGAGGAGGCTCCGGCAGTCGAAGCAACGAAGATACCGGTAAGAGAAGAGGAATAGGAGGAAAGGCTAATGAAAGGAAACGATGTTAAGCTGGACGATATAATAGACGCGGTACGTTTTGGAACGAAAAAGGCGGTCTCGGGAGCGGGAGAATTTGCCAAAACGATGGCAAAAAAGACGAATGGCCTGATAGATAGGGCAAAGCTGTCTTATGCCATCGATGAAACAGAGGAAAAGATCGGCGAGCTGGCGAAGGAAATAGGGATGCTCATATACGACCAATCGAAAAATGCCGGTGAGATGCCGGAGGATATAGGTGAGCGGTGCAGAAAAATGGAGCTGCTTTATGACGAGCTGGCTATCTTGAAAAAGAAGATCGCCGAGGGGCGCGAAGAAAAGATATGCCCGGAATGCGGAACAGCCAATAATATCACAGCGCAGTTCTGCCAGCAATGCGGCAGCCGTTTTGACAAAGACGAGCAGGCGGAAAATGAGGGAGATTCCGTTTATGAGGAAGCGGAGGAAGAGGATACGATAACGCTTAAGCCGCGCAAAAAAGCGGATGAATAAGAGGTGCGGTATGGAGGATAACATGAGAGATAAAAGCTCCAGTTGGATGGAGAACGGAAAGAAATTTTTCCAGAAATTTGCTAAGGCCAAGATAAAACCGTATGAGGGCGCCGATGCTGTTTATTCTGGCAGTGACAGCGAATATGCGGAATTTCTGCAAAATCTCAAAAAAAGCGATAAACAAAAGAACAAGGATGCGGAGAAAAAAGTCGAAAAGCAGGCTCCGGCAGCTGCGGGGAAAAATGTTCAGCCGGCCGCTAAGTCCACACAGATAAGCGAGGTGCTGTCAGAGCTTAAAAAGCGGACGATAGACAGCGCGGGCAAAAATGAGGAGCGCGACAGGTATATCCGCACCGCGCTTGGAGAGCTTTCAGAGAAAATATCCGCTATTACAAATCAAAAGGAGCAGGTAAGCGAGGAGCTGGAGCAGCTTCTGCGGGAAAACGGCGAGAAGTTATCCGCAGAATTGGCGATGCTCAAAGAAGAGCTTTCCGGAGAGAGCAGTGCAGAAAAGCTGGAGGAGATATCTTCAAGGATATCCACGCTGGCCGGCGTCCAGCTTGATATAAAGAATCAGAATGCCCAGAGCCGGGCGCAGCTTGAGAACCTTATTCTCAGCTCCGCCCGGATGCAGGAGCGTGTGGGCGATATATATCAGGGGCTTGCGGTTGTAGAAAAAATGAATGAGGGCGTGAACCAGATAAAGCGCACGCAGCAAGAGCTTAAGGACATGGTTTACGAATTTAAAAGCCGTTCTGAATTGATGAGCCGCCGGATATTTAACGGGATGCTGCTGTTGAGCGGGCTGGTAGCGGTAGCGCTTATCGTTATCGTGATACAGCTGTTTATTTGATAAGAAATATTTATACATAAATAATTGCGAAACGCGGCAGCGTTTTACAATCATTTCCTTATTCTGGGGAGCTCGAGGGTGAAACCCTCGAATTCCAATCAATTTTT
>CAYNRX010000065.1:0-4385 GCA_964399965.1 uncultured Lachnospiraceae bacterium
CAGTCCAGGAAGAAAAGCGCGAGTATTTCCGTCAGTGGCGCAGAAATAACCCTGACAAGGTTAAGAAGCACAACGAAAACTACTGGCGTAAACGCGCCGAGAAGCGCCTTGAGGCCGAGCCAAAGGATAATGCAGTCTCAACTGAATAATCAGGCACAGGCCCGGTCGTTTCCCGATGAAAGTCGGATGTCGACCTTAAACCCCGGCAAGGGAGAAGTATATCTAATTGGAGGAGTATATGAAGAATCGAGAACGACAGCGGGAAAACAGGCGGTGTAAAGAAGAGAAAATCGATATCCGTGATTACACCGGCGTATTAAACCCAACACCATACTTTGCCGTTCTTAATATTAGGAACGGCTATTATTATGCCCAAAAGCATAAATCCCAGAGAAAGGAGGTTGCAGCGAATGGAGCAAAGAATAAAACCGCCGAACATGATGACGGTGCGCGAAATTGCCAGGACGGGACTGCTGTCTGAACACGCGCTCCGGCTGATGCTGAAAGCAGGAAAGCTGCCGGTTATATATATCGGAAAGAAAGCGCTTATCAACTACGACAAATTATGTGCCGAGCTGCAGAGCCTGGAATCGGATGTGTCAAAGCCGGAACTGCCTACATGGTACTAACGATATGCGGCTTAATATTCCGGTGAGAGGAGGTGAAAATGATGAGCGATTCCATGCAGGAACTGAAGCAGATGCGGATATGGTTTCTATGGCGCTGGGGAACAGACAATAACGGAAAGCCGACAAAGAATCCCTTTGCGGCAAACGGCGGTCAAACAGGAACCGATGATGCGCACAGTAACACCTGGGTAACTTATGATGCTGCTGTGGGCGCGGTCGAAAAGCATCACGCTGCCGGTGTCGGATTCAAAATCCCGGAAGGTTACTTCTTTCTGGACATTGACCACAGAGAACTGTCTGACCCGCTTGTGCAAACGCTGCTGACCAGGTTCGATTCATATTCCGAACGCTCCATCAGCGGAGGCGGCATCCATATATACGGCAAATGCGACTTTACCAAGCTGCCTACATATATAGATAAAAAAGGCAAGGTCAGACTGGATAAGCAATTCTATCAGAAGAACAGCACAACCGACCTTGAACTGTATGTAGGCGGCATCACAAACCGTTTTGCCGTATATACCGGAAATATTATAGAGAATAAGCCTCTGCGCGAATGCACCTCAGCAGTGCTTACAACACTGGATAAGAATATGCGCCGGAAGGAAAAAGCCAAGTACAGTGAAAAACGTGACGGTGACAAAGCTGATTTCGATATTGTCTGCAGTCTGCGTAAACAGAAGAACGGTGATAAATTCATTAAGCTGTATGACGAGGGCGATTTCAGTGATTACGGCTCACAGTCGGAGGCAGACGCAGCGCTCTGCGCTTTGATTGCTTTCCGCACCGGTCCCGACCCGGACGCAATTGATACACTGTTCCGAGGCTCGGCGCTCTACCGCGACAAATGGGAGCGTGACGATTACCGCGAAGCCACTATAGCTGTTGGGATAGAAGCCTGTCACGGCACCTTCCATAAATCCAAAATGGATCACCCGTATTTCATTAAATTCGATAAAAACGGAGTGCCGTATGTGTTTTCCCCACTGCTTGCTAAGTGGACGCGGGAGCATCTTGACTATATCCTCGTCCGGGATAACGGCAAACAGGCGCTGCTCATCTATGTATATGAAGACGGATGTTATCGGCTGTATGCTCCGGATATGCTCAAAGGTATCATTAAAGGCTATATAGCGGAATATGACGAAGAACTTGTATTCATGCCCAATGTGTCCGAAGCATACAACCAAATCGTAACTGACCTGAGTTATGCCTCACAGGATGACCTTAACAGCAATGAACTGCTCATCAATTTCAAGAACTGCCTCCTGCGAGTGGATACTGAGGAAACCATACCGCACACACCCACAGTTTTATCCACCATACAAATACCCTGCCAATGGACGGGAAAGCCTTCTCCGACTCCGGTGTTTGACCGGTTCATGCACACGCTTACAAACGGCGATAAGGCAATACAGCAGCTGCTTTTGGAATTCATCGGAGCCTGTATATCCAATATCAAAGGCTGGCGCATGAAGAAATCCCTGTTCATGGTCGGCAAAGGAGATACCGGAAAGTCTCAGCTGAAAAGCCTTGTAGAACTTCTGCTCGGCAGAGGGAACTTTATTGGTATTGACCTTAAGGAAATTGAAGCCCGTTTCGGCACCGGCGCTGTATACGGCACACGCCTTGCGGGTAGCTCGGATATGAGTTTTCTATCGGTGGATGAGCTGAAGACATTCAAAAAGCTCACCGGCGGAGACAGTATATTTGCAGAGTTCAAGGGACAGCAAGCCTTCGAGTTCACATATAACGGGCTGCTCTGGTTCTGCATGAACAGACTCCCCAAGTTCGGCGGCGATGACGGGCAGTGGGTATACGACCGCATTATGGTGGTCGAGTGTCCAAATGTCATACCAAAGGACAAGCAGGACAAAACCCTCCTCGACAAGCTGTATGCCGAGCGCGAAGGTATCGTTTACAAAGCTGTCAAGGCTCTGCAGACCGTAATTGCCAACGGATATCGTTTCACCGAGCCGGAATCCGTCAATAAGGCTCGTGACGCTTATATGAGTGAAAATAACACGGTTGTTAGTTTCTTTGATGAGTGCATGACGAAAAGACCTCGCAGCAAAATTGAGGACAGCTGTTCAACCGGGCGCATTTACAAGGTTTATAAAGCCTGGTGCTATGACAACAATAACGGTTATGCAAAAACAGCCGGTGAATTTCGGAAAGCGCTGGCTGATCACCTTGATACAACTTTTGAAGAAATGTCGGTGAAACGCAACAACGGTACCTACTATCGAAATTACACTTTGACGCTGGAGGCAAAGGAACAATATGCACAGGTTTACGGATATGACGGTACAGAGTTTCTCAGTTAGTGGCAGCAGTGGCAGTTCCGGTGGCAGTAAAAATGAGAACTGCCACTGAAAAAATGCCCACAGCACAAGGCTTTTCGGACTTTAGTGGCAGTGGTGGCAGTACTTTCAACTTCTAAGCCGAAATAAAAAAACTTTACATCAAAAGAGAGAGTGATATATAGATTATGCGCTGTGATTACTAACTGACCGAATACTGCCACCAGTGCCACTAAACAGCTAAACACGTTGATATATAAGGCTTTTTTCGGTGGCAGTTGTGAAAATGTCTGCCACTTGTACTGCCACTACTGCCACCACCGGAACAACGGCTTTATGCCTTGGGGTATCAAAATCTCTACAACGTTCCATTCCGGACAGCGGCACAGGCTCTCGTGTAAAAATTCGCATAAGTTTTCAGGGGAATAGCCCCCACAAATAATTTTAGGAGGAATTTATAATGGCAAATTATCCACTCAAAGCAACGAACAAGGAAGGAACGCTACTCCTTCCGAACAACTCGTCCTTCTCTGATGAATACGCAGAGAAAACGTGTGACTTATTCTTAAGAAGCTCTGTCGAGCAAGACGAACAAGGAAAGCTGCATAAGTATTACCGGCTTCACTCAAAACAAGCCCATAATACCGAAATGGCTCTGGCTTATGATATCCGGTGCCCGGAATGCCGTGTAGGTATGCTTAAGCAAATTGGCAGGCAGCTCAGCTACAACGAACTGGGACTATACAGATGCCCTGTCTGTGACAGGAAATAATGGAGGGGAAAATATGAATACTTACGCTGAAAGATTACCATATACCGGATCACCGGAATATGACAAACACTTCTGGAACGCTATGCGCGGCAACAATGGCAGCTACGCTGAACTTACAAAAGGCCGTAATATCGAAACAGGAACCTATGCCATGCCGAACAGTGCTGAGAACAAGTATATGGCAGCACTTGAGAAAGAAAGCCTGTTCCGTAAAATCGCCACAGTTATCAAGGCATACGGCAACGGGTACCGCATTTTCGCAAAAGACAGTAATGACTTGGCACAGTGGGTGCCTGAAGGTGATTCTATCCCCGTTTACGAGGGATTAGAGGATTTCACCATCAGCAATGTCGACAGTTGGAAACTGGCTGCCATAGTAAAGATGGACGAGGCTTTCGTTCGTGACGCCAGCTTTGACATTGAGAACTATCTCATTAAGCGCTTTGCCAAGAACTTCGGCAGAGCCGAGGACAATGCTTTTATCAATGGAACCGGCATTGAAATGCCCACAGGTATTCTTAATGAAACCGGCGGAGCGGAAGTTGCTGCGACCATTGACGATATCAGCTATGACGATGTTATCGATTTGTACTTCTCTGTAAAACCGGAATACCGTAAAAACGCTGTATGGCTGATGAATGACAAAACCGCTCTTGCCCTGCGCAAATTAAAAGATGAAGC
>CAYNRX010000066.1:0-4064 GCA_964399965.1 uncultured Lachnospiraceae bacterium
GCACATTATATGTTGTCTCCGCGCGCAGTTTCTGCGCCTCGTCATACTCTCGTCCCGTCCTTGGCGCTACATACGCCCACACGGTCATATACTCTGTATACTCCGGCACGTTCTCTCCCATAGAGTTCAGCTTAACCCCTGTCGGTCTCAGAAACGATATCCGATGCCGCATCTTAGAAAAGTCCATCAGAATGCCGCCTTTCTGTACGGCAGGAGTAGGGTATAAAACACATCCGGCATATCCTCCTTGCCGCCGTCACGGTTTTCAAAGAAATAGCCTATACAGATGAGCATTGCCTGCTTGTAGCTTTCAGGCGGCTCCTCCGGTATAGGCTTTCTCGTATAGTTTTCACACATCTCGGCGGCTAAAAAGATGAGTATCCTAAGATAATCGTCCTCCGCGTCAGAGTCAAGACGCAGGTACTGCTTTGTCTCCTCAAGCGTCAGCATCGCCGCCCCCCGCCGGTTTAGTCTCCTTTTTCGGCTTTGCGGACTTTATTTCTGACGCGAATCCCGCGCTTATAAGATCCTTTCCGAGCTTTTCCGTGACATCCTTTACGTCTCCGGCGGAATAGTTAAAGCCTTTGCCAAAGCATGAAGTCGTTATCTTTACCCTCATTGTTTACCTCCGTTTCATCATTCGCCTATCTTGAGTATCTGCACCGCCTCCGGCAGCAGCAGCTTTCCGTCCACGCGCTCCTTTGCGACAAAGCCTACCATGCCGTTTCCGGCGAACAGCTCCCTAAGCTCCGCAAACGAGCGTGTTCCTCTGTCGCCGATATTGTAGTAGCTGTAATCTCCAAATGCTATTTTATCAGTCGGCGCGTATGCCGAGGTGTGTATATTGTAGCCGAGCAGTCTGTCCGGCTCACCTGCCTGATACGAGGGCTGCCACAGGTACTGACCGTTGTTGTCCTTTAAAAGACGCAGTCCCGCTATGGTCTTATCGTTCATGATAAACGACGCGCTCTTTCTGTACGGTCTGCCGAGCGAATATATGAGGTCAATAACGTCATCCGCGCCGACTGCCGCGACCGTCTTTGACACCGTGCCGCCGCCGGTTTCGGCAAACAGGCCGAGCGGCTTGTTCGTGCCGTCACCGTTTAAGAACGCATCCTCCTCGGCGTTGGCAAGAGCGCGTCCAAACTGCGTAAGAATGTAGTTTTCAAGGTTGAACGCGCTGTCATAGAGCAGCTCTTCTGTGACCTTTACCGCCACGTGCAGCTTGTGAGCATCAAGCGAAAGCTGGCTGAATGTCGCATCGGAGAAGGTGAGCGCCTCACCCTCATCGATCCATGCTGCGGCGGGCTTTGTACCGGCTATGTTTATCTTGTGTTCGCCGCTTGTCCGTATTGTAGTGCCAAGACGGCGCATTATGTTTTCCTCGTTCAATGTATCGATCAGTCTGCTGTCGTACTCATCGGGAACGAGGTATCCGCCGTTGGAGTCGATGCCCTCCTGCAGCACGTTGCTTATCTGTCTGAAATTCGTTCTGAACGCCGTAAGCATCGCGTCTTTGTACTCGGCGGACGCTCTGCCCGTCTTTTTCTCCGCTGTGCCTAAGCCTGGTTGTTCGCGTATCGGCTCGTTCACTGGTCTTGAAAGCTCTTTATCAAGACGCTCCATCTTCGATTGTCTGTTTATCGCATCGGTAAGCTCCTGTATCTCCGTTTCCATGCGACCATAGGTTTCTGTATCCTCCGCGCTGAGCATGCCGTTCTCATTCTGATGTGTGTCCACAAAGCTCTTTGCGGTCTCCCACACCTTCCTGCGCTTTTCCATAAGTTCTGTTACAGTCATGTTATTCCTCCTCATATATATTTCTTTATCAAGTCTAATCTGCCGATAATATCCTTTGCCGGAGTCCCTTGCTCTTGCAGCTCTGTTTTGGTGTCCCCAAATTTGGCGGTCAGTTTATTTATCAATGCTGTGTTTATGCTGTGTCTTGAAAACTGCACCGCCTTGTTTTCCGTTATAGACTCCGGTATCGTACGTTCAAGTACGCCGTCCGCAAAGCCAAGCTCCACCGCTCTGTTGGCATTCATCCACGTCTCCTCGTCCATGAGCCGTGAGAGTTTTGCGCGTGAGAGACCCGTCTTTGCCGCGTATGCGTTCATTATCGATTCCTTGACCTCGTTAAGCATATCGATAGCCTTTTGCATATCAGTATGATCGCCCATGGCTATGGTCGCCGGGTTATGTATCATTATCATAGACACCGGGGACACTAAAACCTTATCCCCCGCCATGGCGATAACGGACGCCGCGGATGCCGCAAGCCCGTCCACCTTCACTGTGACCCTGCCGCTGTACTCGGTGAGCATGTTATATATCTGCGCCGCCGCTATGCAGTCTCCGCCGGGGCTGTTTATCCATACGGTTATATCGCCGTCACCCGCGCAAAGCTCGTTTCTGAACAGCTCCGGGGTGACATCATCGTCAAACCAGCTTTCCTCGGCTATAGTGCCGTTTATGGTGAGCGTCCTGTCCGCGTCAGAGCTGTCCGTCCAATCCCAAAACCGTTTATTCTTCATTATCACCTTCATCCTTTCCCGCCGCGAAAATGCCAGCGTCCTCAAGCTTTGTCATATTCCCATTTATGAGGTATAGATCACCGCCCCGCTCGGCGGGTATCCTGTCGAGATTTTCAAGCTCGCGTATATCGTTTGCCGACATCCATCCGTTCTGTCTTGCCGTTGCATAGCCGTTCATGCGGCTCTGATAGTCTCCGCGCAGCAGCCCTTCAACGTTGAACTTTGCAAAATACACTTGCTTTTCGTCTTTGCTTAACAGCAGCCTGCTTATCGACTGCTCCCACCTCGCTATCCATGGCGCAAGCGTGTATTTCACGAACTCCAATGACTGCTGCTCAATATTAGAAAAGCTCGACTTCTCAAGGTCACCGACCATATGCGGCGGGACTCTGAAAATTCGAGCTATCTCGTCTATCTGAAATTTTCTTGTCTCAAGGAACTGTGCCTCATTCGGAGCTATGGAGATGGGCGTGTACTTCATGCCCTCCTCCAAAACTGCCACCTTGCCGGAGTTGACGCTGCCGCCAAAGCTCTGATTCCAGCTGTCGCGCACAGCCGCCGGGTCGGTGAGCTTTCCCGGATGCTCTATTATCCCGCCGGGAGTCGCGCCGTTCTGAAAGAATCTCGCGCCAAACTCCTCACAGGCTATCGACATGCCTATAGCGTTCTTAGCCATTGCGATAGGCGAGTAGCCCACAAGTCCGTCAAACCCCAAGCCCGGGATATGGAACACATCGGCGGCGCTCAATATCACCTCGCCATTACCCGCTGACGGATGCTCATCGTTTGACGCTGTATATTTATATATTATCTGTCCCCGCTCGCCACGGTCGACAGTCATTCTGTCCGGCATAAGCGGGTACAGTGCAAGTATCTCACCCTTGCCGCTGCGGATTATCTGAGCGTACGCATTGCCCCACAGCAGAAGATGCGTCATAAGAGTTTCACGGAATATAAACGAGCTCATCTCCGGGTTCGGCTCGTCATGGAGCAGAAAATACAGCGGATTATCCACCGCTTTCTCCTTGCCGCCCGTGTCAGTGTATCGGTACAGGTGCAGCGGCAGTCCGGCGATCGCTTCCGATAATATCCTAACACACGCATAAACCGCTGTCATCTGCATTGCCGTGCGCTCGTTCACACGCTTGCCGCTCGTGCTGCTGCCGAAATAAAACCGATACGCGCTCCCCGCTGTCGCGTTTTTAGGCTTGTCCCTTGACCGGAATAAGCCGCTGAATATGCCCATAAACATCCCCTTTCAGAATTTGCATAGAAAAAGCGCCTATCATGATAGATAAGCGCCCTTCGCAGTTCATATTAATTTTGTATATTCCCGTCTCCCGTATATTATACGCATTATATATACGATCTTAGCATCGTTGTCCGTCTTGTAGAAAACTATATAGTTTTTCACCGGAATCTTTCTGTATCCTAACATTCGCAGTCTTTGGTCATTGCAGTATGCAAAGGATTCCGGCGCACTGCTTAAGACAGCATAGTTTTCCTCTATTTCAGCCAAGAGATTATTTG
>CAYNRX010000067.1:0-3854 GCA_964399965.1 uncultured Lachnospiraceae bacterium
CGCATGTCGTCAAAAATTGATTGAAATTCGAGGGTTCAACCCTCGAGCTCCCCAGGATAAGGAAATAATTGCAAAACGCTACCGCGTTTTGCAATTATCTAAAATTTAAACGGAATCCGTGCGGCAAAAGCTCCGAAAGCGCAAAGGACACTGTTCTTCCATCCTTTTGCAAAACGACCTTCGCCACGCCAAATTCCCACAGCCGCTGGCGGCAAAGCCCGCACGGCCACGCGGTCTCCTTCGCCCAGACCGCTATCTTTTCAAACTCCCTTTCTCCCGCCGATACCGCCGCTGAAAGCGCGCTGCTCTCAGCGCATATGCCGGCCGGATAGGAAGCGTTTTCCATATTGGCTCCCGTGTATACCGCTCCCGAACGGCATAAAATCGCCGCTCCCACACAAAAGCCCGAATAGGGGGCATAGGCATTTTCGGCCGCTTTTTCGGCGGCGGCCATGAGCTCTTCGTCAGTCATCATCCTTTGCCCCTCCTTTTACGATAAAGATCGTCCCTCCTATCACCAGCACCGCCCCGATCGCAAACGAGGCCGGAGTTGTGAACAGCTTCACCAGCGCCGCCCATATCCGGGGCGGATCCAAAAACAGCACGCAGCCCTCGATAAGCGATCCCACCGCCGCCGTAAGCGGCACGGCTGCCGCCGCATCCTTGGCCGCCTTGGCCGTTTTGCTCCATTCGCTGCTTGCCGTATCGACCGCGTATTCCACAGCACTGTTTACAAGCTCCGACAAGATCACAAACAATATCGATAAAACGAGCATCCCCCATTCATGCCGCTCCAGCCCGTATCCCCAGCCGAACAGCGTTATAAGAGATGTTATCACCAGGTGAAAGCGCAGGTTGCGCTCATGGCGCAGCGCGTACCATAATCCCTCGAACGCATGGCCGAAGCTCCTTAACACGCTTTTATTCTTCCTCATAAACCTCATCACCCCTTAAAAGGCCTTTAATCTCTCGTTATCCCCAATTCTGTCAGTATCCTCTCCTGCTTCTCGTTCATTATCCTTTCGCCCTCTTCATCATCCACATGGTCGTAACCGAGCAGGTGGAGCATCGAATGCGCCGTCAGGAACGATACCTCCCGCAACAGGCTGTGCCCATATTCGGCCGCCTGCTGCCCGGCACGCGGCAAACATATCACGATATCGCCCAAAAGAGCCGCTCCCTCCTCATAGTCGTATTCATCAAAGACCGCATCTCCGTCCTCGTCAAATTCCAGGAGCGGGAACGACAAAACATCGGTCACCGCATCGCGCCCCCGGTGCTCCCGGTTCAGCTGCCGGATCTCCTCCTCGCCAACGAAGGAGACGCTGATCTGGCAGGGAACGTCCACGCCCTCGGTCCTGAGCGTCTTTTCGCATACCGCCCGCACGGCTTCCTCAATTTCCGCCCCCGGGCTGAGTTCTGTGTCTATTATTACCTCTGTCACGCCGTCTTTCCCTTTCCTGTTCGTATTTTTCGTAAGCCTTGATTATCCTCTGCACCAGCGGATGACGCACAACGTCCTTCTCGCTGAACTCACAAAAGCCTATATCCTCCACTCCGCGCAGGATCCGCGCCGCCTCCTTAAGCCCCGACCGCTTGCCGTCGGGCAGGTCTATCTGGGTAACGTCGCCGGTCACTATGGCCTTGGAGCCGAAGCCTATTCTTGTGAGGAACATCTTCATCTGCTCCGGAGTGGTGTTCTGCGCCTCATCGAGGATTATGAACGCGTTATCAAGCGTGCGTCCGCGCATATATGCCAGCGGAGCCACCTCGATAACTCCCCGTTCCTGATTCTTCAAAAAGCCCTCCGCGCCCATCATCTCGTACATGCCGTCATACAGCGGCCTGAGATACGGGTCGACCTTGTTTTGCAGATCTCCGGGCAAAAATCCCAGCTTTTCCCCGGCCTCCACCGCCGGACGAGTGAGGATTATGCGCGATATCTCCTTATTGCGCAGAGCCGTCACCGCCATCGCTACCGCCAGATACGTCTTGCCGGTACCGGCCGGACCTATCCCGAATACTATCGTGTTTTTGCGTATCGCTTCGATATATTTCTTCTGACCGAGGGTCTTTGTTTTTATGGGATTGCCGCGGGAGTTTATCGCTATGCAGTCATCGCCCAAAAGCTCCAGATCCACGCCGCCGTTTTCCTGCGCCATCGTTATAGCGTATAATATCTTCTGTTCATCGATACGCTCGCCATGCGCCAATGCTGCCAGGAGAATGTTGACCACGCTCCTCGCCTTTTCCACGCCGTCCTCCTCGCCGCTTATCTTTAGCGTCCGATCCCCCAGCCGCACATTGACGCCCAGGGACTTTGACAGGAGCTTGAGGTTTTCGTCAAACGCCCCCACCAGCTCCCGCGCGTCAACGCCCGGCTCGAGTCCTATCTCTATTTGTACCATTCTCTGTTCTTATCCTTTCCGTGCTATGCCGCAAGCTCCACTCCGATGCTCTGCTCAAACTGCATCTCAAGCGTCACCCTTATCGTGCCGCTTCCGGTCTCCTCCGTCCGCAGCTGCTCGTTTTCCAGTACCGCTCCCGGCATCAGCTCCGCTGATATTTTTTCCTCCAGATCATATTTTGCCAGCTGCACCGCCGCCTCCTGCGAAAGCTCCTCGCGGTGTACCACGACCTCGTTTATCTCCTCTTTCACCAGGGCTATCCCCAAAAAATTCCCCCAGAGCGAAAGCTCATAGCTTTCCTCCTCTGTCTCGTATTCCTCAAAGCCCGCTCCGCCGATATACAAGGGCACCGTCTTTGAAAACAGCTCCAGGCGATACCTGGTCTTTTTCTGGCCGGTGTGGAGCCTTGATTCATGATAAAGCGGATATTCGCCGCTTTGCGTATACCAGGTGACGGCCCGCACTTCGCCCATCGCATGGACGGGCTTGGTGGAATAGACCTCGTTCCCCATATCGTCCGTGCCGAGGGCACGGTAAGGAGAGATCAGCGTTTCCCCGGCCAGGACCGCATCCCCCGGCTTTACGGCCGCTTGGCCGTTTTTGACGGTGACGCTCCTTATAAGGCCATCGCAGGCGGCAGCTATGCGGGACGGCGTGCTTTTGTCTATGACCTCGCCGGGGATAGTCCTTTCGCGCACCTCCACCCGGGCGCGCACACCCTCCAGACTGACCCATACCCAGGTCAGCCCCTCCGCTTGGGAGAGGATCGCGCTCTTAAGCTCTCCCGGCGGCCTGAGCGCGCTCTTTCTCGCCCCGGGATATACGCCGGCCGCCCGGCAGGCGGAGAGTATCTCCTCCTCGGATACGTTCATCTCCCCCTCTATTTCCACCGTCCACACAAACGAGGACATTATCCCCAAAAAAGCGGCGAAAAACACCGCTCCCGCCAAAAACACCCATCTCTTGCGCAGATATTTTTTCATAAACGGCAGTCCGCCGCGCTTTACTATCCTGGCCTTAAGGCGCGTTTTGCGGAAAATATCCCTTAAATCGAGGAAGTCGCTCAATAAAAGCCGTATCCTGAAGCCTCCGTCCACAAGTTCCGGTTTTCCGGTACGGATACCGCGGGCGGCGCAGATGCTCAAAAACCGCTCCCTTTCTCCTCCATACAGCTCTATTATAACATATCCTTTCAGAAATTGAAAGAGCTTAAACAAAAACATTTTAAATTTTCTCCCAAATATCAAATATTTTAGATAATTGTGAAACGTGACAACGTTTTACAATTATTTCCTTATTCTAGGGAGCTCGAGGGTGAAACCCTCGAATTCCAATCAATTTTTGACGACTTCGCACCGCGCAAGACGGCGCGGACGGCAGCCTGCTGCCGGTTTTTGCGAAGCAAAAATGCTGAAAATGCGTCAAAAATTGCGAAAATAAAAGTTT
>CAYNRX010000068.1:0-3650 GCA_964399965.1 uncultured Lachnospiraceae bacterium
AGCGTTTTACAATTATTTCCTTATTCTGGGGAGCTCGAGGGTGAAACCCTCGAATCCCAATCAATTTTTGACGACTATGCACCGCGCAAGATGGCGCGGCCGGCAGCTTGCTGCCGGTTTTTGCGGAGCAAAAATGCTGAAAATGCGTCAAAAATTGCGAAAATAAAAGTTTCAGCGGTCTTTAGACCGCCAATCAACGGAACTTTTATTTTCTTCATTAGCCAGAAATCAATTGCGAAAAAGTTTCGCAATTGACTAGTAAAAAAATCATCTAATATGATTATATCTGCTTTCCCTCCCATTGTCAACCGAAATGTCAGTGTAATATTTCTGTAATATTACACCGATCCCTCCCTTCTCCGATGCATGAAACCGTTTTGTAACACAGTTGTAACATTGGATTTGAAAATTTCGTATATCTGCATAGTTTTTAGTTCTATTTTTTGTGTATTTTTTGCATAACTCTCAAAAACTTTCCTATAATTCGCTCTAAAAATCCATAATATGGATATTTTAGCCCCGTTTTTGACCCCATTTTGTTACATTTTGATTACAAAAGTTACGCGATTTTACAAAAAACATTTGACAAAACAGGAATGGTGGTGTATAATGGGTTTGTAACATTTGAGAAACATTTGAGAAACATATTTGTCACACAGCTGAAACAGACTGTGCTGACATCGGGAGGTAATTGGTTTATGCGAAATCTGAAACACACGATTGTGGCTGTCATAGCTGTAGCGATGATAAGCGCAATGGGCACGGCTCAGATAACAAGCGAAGCAAAATTAAAGGAAGAAAGAATAAGCAGGATAACATCCAATGCAGCCAGCAATACGATAACCATCGCGGAAAAGGAAGCCGAAGCAGGCACCGCCCTGGTATTTGAGACCTCCGATACAGAGGGCATACCCGCTGATGCAGAAATGATAGACATCGAGACCGAAGAAGACATCGCCAAAAAGAGCTTTCTGTCGGTAGCCTATACAAAGCTTGCCTCAGGCACGCTTCCCGTATACGCCGCTCCGTCCGATGAATCGACCGTGATCGACCAGGCTCAGCAGATGACCGAGGTCGAGATCCTCGAATCAACCGAAGGCTGGTACAAGATCGCCTACGGCGACAACAAGACCGGTTATGTCGTATCGGCGTTCATCACCGAGGACAAGGCCGAGGCTGAAGAAGCCGCTATGAATTACACGCATTATAGGAAAGCGCATATTGATTCCGGCAGCGCTGTCAATGTCCGCTCGGCAGCCGATGAAAGTTCAAGCGTTATCACACAGCTTGACGATGATACCGAGATAATAGACCTCGGCGGCGAGGGTAACTATATACATATCGCCTACGGCGCAGATTACACCGAAGGTTACGTGATAAACACCGCCGTTATGCTCGATGACGAGTGGATAGAAAAATCAACAGTATCCGACCGCCAGGCCGAAGTTGAGCGTGAAAAGCAGGAAGCCGCAGAACGCGCAGCCGCCGAGGCCCGCGAAAAGGAAGAGGAGGAAAAGCGCGCAGCCGCTGCCAGCTCACAGAAAAGCTCCACGAGCTCCTCATCAAGCTCGTCTTCATCCAGCTCTTCCTCTGGATCCTCGTCAAGCTCTTCCGCCGGACAGGCACTGGTGGATACAGCCAAAAAATATCTGGGCGTCAAGTACGTATGGGGCGGCACCTCTCCCTCCGGTTTTGACTGCTCGGGACTTGTGCAGTACGTATGCCGTCAAAACGGCATCAGCGTAAACCGCACCTCAAGAGAGCAGTTCAAGAACGGCGTTGCCGTAAGCAAGTCCAACCTCCAGCCAGGAGACCTGGTGTTCTTTGCCAGAAACGGCGTAATACACCACGTTGGTATCTATGTCGGCAATGGCAACATGATACACGCTCCGCAGACGGGAGACGTCGTAAAGATCTCTTCGATAGAGACAGCCTACAGACAGAAGCAGTACGCAGGAGCACGCCGCGTTGTCTGAAAATATATATAGTATAGGATAAGCAGGCTCCGCATATCTGCCGCGGAGCCTGCGGGAGTAGAATTTAAAAGCAGGACGCATGAGAGAACAGCGTCCTGCTTTTTCTGTTCCGGTCACCTCAGCGGCTGTAAAGTGTCGTCATGGCCTCTATCCGCTTGGCTAATTTCGGGGAAAGATTTTTCTTCTCCGCCCTCCACGTCCAGTTGCCGAAAGGTATCGATGGGGTATTCATCCTAGCCTTTGAATCAAGCTCCAGCCAATCCTGTAACTGCACTATAACCGTATCGGCCGCACTGCGAAACAAGCCGCGCAGCACTTCTGTTACAAAATTGTCCTTAGCAGAGATATGCAGGTATTTACGGCAGAAATCCAGTTCCCGTTCACCGCTCGCTTCCTTCCAGCCGATAATTGTATCGTTATCATGCGTACCGGCATAGGCCACGCAATTTTTTATGTAGTTATGGGGCAGATAGTCGCTGTTTTCCCCCGGTGTGAAACCAAATTCCATGACCCTCATCCCCGGGAAGCCGCTGTCTGCAAGCATTTTCTTTACCGAGTCGGTCAAAAAGCCCAGATCCTCGGCGATTATCTGTGTTTTTCCGAGAGCCTTTTCCACAGCATGGAACAGCTCCAGCCCCGGCCCCGGATTCCAGGAGCCGTTTTCGGCCGTTTTGTTGCCATAGGGGATCGAATAGTAGCTGTCAAAGCCCCGGAAATGATCTATTCGTATCACATCATAAAGCTCCCGGGCAGCTTTTATCCTGTCTATCCACCAGTTATAGCCGGTCTCTTTGTGACGCTTCCAGTTATATATGGGATTTCCCCACAGCTGACCAGTGGGCGAAAACGCATCCGGAGGACAGCCCGCGACCGTGACCGGCATCAACTCCTCATCAAGATCAAACAAGTCCGGATATACCCATACCGGTGCTGAATCCACAGAAACGTATATGGGGATATCGCCTATTATCTTTATCCCCATGCTGTTTGTGTAATCCTTAAGCGCCTTCCACTGCTTGAAAAACATAAACTGTAGAAACATCCAGAAATCTATCTCATCCCGATGCCCGCAGGAAAATTCCCACAGTGAATGGGGATCGCGCTTCCTCAGCGGCTCCTCCCATTCTATCCAGCTCTTACCCTTATGATATTCCTTTATGCTCATGAAAAGGCCGTAGTTCGATATCCAGTTCTCATTCTCCGTCAAAAACTCGCTAAAGCCTTCCATGTCGCCCTTTTTGAAATTATCAAACGCTTTTTTCAGCACCTTGAACCGGTTTTTATACAGCAGGCCGTAATCGACCTTTTGGGGATCGTCGCCCCAGTCAAGTTCCTTATAATCGGCTTTTTTCAAAAGCCCTTCCTCGGCCAGCAGGTCAAGGTCTATAAAATAGGGGTTTCCCGCATGGGTCGAATACGACTGATACGGCGAATCCCCGTAGGACGTTGGCCCCACCGGCAATATCTGCCAATACCTCTGACCGGCGGCCTTTAAGAAATCCACAAAATTATACGCTTCTCGCCCGAGAGTACCTATCCCATAGGGCGACGGCAGAGATGAAATGTGCAGAAGTATACCGCTTCCTCGCATATCATATTCCATCCTTTCTGATATTTTCATTAGTCAATTGCGAAACCTTTTCGCAATTGATTTCTGGCTAAAGAAGAAAATAA
>CAYNRX010000069.1:0-3140 GCA_964399965.1 uncultured Lachnospiraceae bacterium
TGTTTTCACAAATGGCTCACCGTTCAACAACCCGATCCATATGCCCATGCAGAGCACGATTCCGCCGAATATCTTAATAACAGTGATAAGCACGGTCGGGTTTGTAAACAGATTCAGCTCGTAGGACCAATGATACTTCCCGTCGGTGTCCTGTGTCAGCACGTATTGTCCTGTATCTTTGTCCATCGTTTTTCCTTCCTCTCTTATTTAAGCTGCATATCACCGGGATTATAGGTTACCTTCCACATACCGGATATGCAAAAGTCACTCTATGGGCATTATAACATGATTAAAAAGAGAAAACAACAGAGAAATACAAATCTGTAAACGATAACGTGTGTCTTTTCACAGTTGCAATAAGCATTCAAATAAATCAAAATGATGATTTCATAAATCATTGACATTAGATGCTCTCATTGGTATAATATATGCAAAGTGTGTATAGGAAATCAGGGCTTATAAATTACAGAAAACATTTTTGGATTCTCCCGACAAAATTCAATTACTGACATTGCCCCTGGTACAATTAATGGGGGCAGGACAGTAAATAGAGACAATCAAATCTAAAATCAAGAAGGTATATTATGAAAAAACTCGTTTTTATCGAGGGTATATCCGGTGTCGGAAAATCTACTGTCACGCAAAAATTATGTGATAAACTCCGTGATATGGGTTTATATGCCGATTGTTTTCTGGAATTTGATTATAAGAATCCAATTGACTTTTATTGCACGGCATATTTTACTGAAGATGAATATAAGTCTTTGTTTGAATCGTATTGCGAATCCACGGAAATGATACTGCGCAATACTTTTGTTATAGAAGGAGTAAGGCTTGTCCGATATTATAATAAGACAAAGCCTCTGTTTTCTGAACCCCTGATAGGTATACTAAAAAAGCATGAATTTTGTTACAATCCGACTAACCTTGTTCCGTTTTCTGAATATAGCCGTGTATATAGGTTGATTTGGGAGCGGTTCTCACAGAATGCCGTTGATAGACCTGACTATCTTCTTTTTGACGGTTCATTACTTTTTCATCCACTTAACGACATGATGCGAAACTATGATATTACACCGGAGCAGGCAGCTGTTCATGTAAATACATTGATTAAAACTATAGAGACTTTTTCTGCGCAAATAATATATTTATCTTCCGGTAATGTTGCCGAAAGGTTGCAAAGAGCGAGAATCAGCCGCAATGAATCGCCGCCGTCGGTGAAGTGCTCCCCTCAGCGTGGACAACATGAGCAAGCTTTGAAACCGAGTCCTCATTCCATGGTATAATGTAAATGCTTTACCAATACGCAGGATAGGGCAACGCTGGAGAGCGACCTGAGCAGCGTATTGGGTTTGCGGGGAAGGCGATGTCGTCAGGCATCGTCTTTTTCATTGCCTTTCCCGGAAACCAAAGCGTTAAACTCCGGGGGGTCGGGGGCGGAGCCCCTGACATTGCATTCATCGCTTATGCAGGATAACGGATACACCCCTGTTTTTATGTACTCATAGTACTCGTTCGGTGAAAGCTTTGCAAGCGACCATTGGTAACGTTCGTTGTTGTAGTAATCGATCCAATCCAGCACTTTCCTTTGAATCTGCTGATGAGCGTCGCTGTTAAGCAGGCGTATTTCGTCCTTCATGTGCCCGAATAAGCTCTCCTGCGGGGCGTTGTCCCAACAGTTGCCCCGGCGGGACATCGATCTGCGCAGCTCATAGTTCCCCAGTATCTCAACAAACTTGGTGCTTGTGTAATGGCAGCCTTGATCCGAATGTATCAGCGTATCGGTGCGAAGCTCGCCGCCATGGTTATTTATCAGCTGTTTGACCGTATCAAGAACAAAATCCACCTCAAGGGAAGTACTGCATACGCAGGCCAGCACCTGCTTCGTAAACGCATCCATGATCACCGAAACATAGGTGTACTTCAGAGAGCCGCCCGCATGGTGGGAATAGCGAGGTATGTAGGTTATATCTGTCAGCAACACTGTTCTCGGGCCAAAAGCCTTGAATTGCCGGTTTAAAACATTCGGAGCGACATTGTTCGTCTGCATAGCCTTGGAAATCCTGCGATATGGGTTCGGCTTGCGGATGGGACAGCGGAGGTTGTACTTTGCCATAAGCCGCCGTATTTTCTTTGGATTCATAACAACCGGCGGCTTCTGATGCAGCAAGCGCATATGTATGCCCCTGACGCCTTTGTCATAGCCGCGATACTGAAATGCCAGCAGAATCAGCTCAAAATCCGCTCGATCCTGCTCTTCAAGCTCCTTCCGTTTCTTTTCGCAAGCGACCCAGTTGTAGTAGCCGGAGCGGGAAACGCCGGCGAGCTTGCACAACTCGGAAATGTTGAGAAGATTGTTGTCGCGGCTGATCGTCGCGCGTATTATCTCATATTTTACTGAAGGTGCTGCGTTCATATACATGGCTACTTTTTCTCCTGTCCCGCCAAGATAATTTTTTTTAGAAACTCTATCTCCTGGGACATGTATGCAACCTGATTGTACATTTGCGCAATGTCGGCCTCGCTTAACACCGGCAGCTTCGATTTGTTGGATCTGCGCGGCGGTTTGGGAAAGTCGTAGGTCTTTTCAGGCTGATCGACCTGCGGCTCGCTGCCCTCGGTAAAGGAAAGCCCTTTCTCTTTCTGATGCCTGAGTGTTTTTAGAAGACCATTGATCCTGCTTCTTGTCAGGATCGCCGTGTTCAGCCCGGCATCTTCAAATATCTGTTTCGGGTCGACGCCATCGCAGTATCTTTGCCAGAAATGCTCCTTGAAAGCCTTTGTATACGATACGGACTTCCTTGAAACATAGCTGATATGCGGCGAGTCCAGCAGCTCATGAATTTGTTCGGCGGTGAGTTCGACATGCTCATACTTCCCGTCGTCCCTTTTCTTTGGGCGGCCTGCTCCGGGACGCGCGCCGCCCCTGTTTGTACCATCCTTTGCCATTGAAATCCTCCTTTTGGAGAGCGAAGAAGTCGTTTGAATTATCATAGCATGATTTGGTGTCCATTTTATGAATTCCAAACTTTTTTATCTGTCCATGATATTGATTTCCTCACTCGGTTATTTGTCCAGCGTTTTGATTTCTCGTTTCCAAATTCATTTCAATGGTTGTCCATTTTTTAGGGTGCATATCA